>NZ_JBVKCA010000002.1:358135-758538 GCF_055656965.1 Streptomyces sp. NPDC111656 | reverse complement strand
GAGGGCCCGTTGGTCCTCACGGCCCCGGACGGCGGCAAGGCCAAGCTGGCGGAGCACGGGATAACAGCGGCACCGGACCCGCTGGCCTGACGGCGGCCTTCGCCAGGGCCGCCGGTCGGAGGCCGGCGCAGCCGCTCGAAGCTTGTGAGGCGCCTCGGCGCCGAGCCCGCGAGAGGGGCGTGGGGAATTGGACGACTGGACCGTCATCACGACGGACGGCACGTGGTCCTCGCACTGGGAGCACTCGGTGGCGTTGACGGAGGAGGGCCCGTTGGTCCTCACGGCCCCGGACGGCGGCAAGGCCAAGCTGGCGGAGCACGGGATAACAGCGGCACCGGACCCGCTGGCCTGACGGCGCTGGGCCCGCGTGGTCTGACGGTGGCGGACCTTTGGTCTGATGGCGCTGGGCCCGCGTGGTCTGATGGCGCCCGACCCGTTGGTCTGGAAGCGCCGGGCGGCTACGGCGGGTGGTGGTGTGATCGCCGTACGTCTGCGTGGGGCCGACCCGGAGGGGCTCGCGGCGACGCGTCGACGACCCCCGTTGCTTAACGATCTCCGTAGTGGGGCATTCTTTCTCGATTCGTCTTTCCGAGAGGCCTGACGTAGACTGACTCGTCGGCTCTCGTGCACCCGCATGTCTGCATGCGCTCGTGCGAAGCCGATCAAGGTAGTCGATTCGAAGGGCGAAGCGTGGCCAAGAAGCAAGGTGCCATCGAGATCGAGGGCACTGTCGTCGAGTCTCTTCCGAACGCCATGTTCAAGGTTGAGCTCCAGAACGGCCACCAGGTTCTGGCACACATCAGCGGCAAGATGCGTATGCACTACATCCGCATCCTCCCTGACGACCGGGTCGTGGTGGAGCTGTCTCCGTACGACCTGACGCGTGGCCGGATCGTCTACCGCTACAAGTAGATCTTGCCTTTGCTCCGTGTTCCCGGTTCCGGGGCGCGGGGGGTGGCACTGACCCGGAGAACCTCACCAATGAAGGTCAAGCCGAGCGTCAAGAAGATCTGCGACAAGTGCAGGGTGATCCGCCGTCACGGTCGGGTCATGGTCATCTGCGAAAACCCGCGCCACAAGCAGCGCCAGGGCTGACGCACGACCGCACCTTCTGCATCCGCAGATACTTCGCGCGACGCAAGCAGTACATGTTCATACGCAGAATCCAGGACTGAGTCTCTTCAGACCTGACACCCCCGGTCGGAGGCCGGGGACCCGGTTCGTACCGAATCTTCGACAAGAGGAGAGGACGGCGGGCGGGATCCGGTTCTGCGGAAGACCTCCGAACGACAACTGGAGCCATTGAATGGCACGCGTTTCCGGTGTTGACATCCCGCGCGAAAAGCGTGTGGAGGTCGCCCTGACCTACGTGTTCGGCATCGGCCGGACCCTTTCCCAGCAGACGCTGGCCGAGACCGGCGTGAACCCGAACACCCGCGTTCGTGACCTCTCCGAAGAAGAGCTGGTCAAGATCCGCGAGTACGTGGACGCCAACATCAAGACCGAGGGTGACCTCCGTCGCGAGATCCAGGGCGACATTCGCCGCAAGATCGAGATCGGCTGCTACCAGGGTATTCGCCACCGCCGTGGCCTGCCCGTCCACGGTCAGCGCACCAGCACGAACGCTCGTACCCGCAAGGGCCCGCGTCGCGCCATCGCCGGCAAGAAGAAGCCGGGCAAGAAGTAGTCCTCAGCGGACGCTTATCAGCGGTCTTCGCTGTAGGACCGACCACCTCCCGTAGGAGTAATAGATGCCCCCCAAGGGTCGTCAGGGCGCTGCCAAGAAGGTGCGCCGCAAGGAAAAGAAGAACGTCGCTCACGGGCACGCTCACATCAAGAGCACGTTCAACAACACCATCGTCTCGATCACGGACCCCGCGGGCAACGTGATCTCCTGGGCCTCCGCCGGCCACGTCGGCTTCAAGGGCTCGCGCAAGTCCACCCCCTTCGCCGCGCAGATGGCCGCCGAGTCGGCCGCCCGCCGCGCGCAGGAGCACGGCATGCGCAAGGTTGACGTCTTCGTGAAGGGCCCGGGCTCCGGTCGCGAGACCGCGATCCGCTCCCTCCAGGCCACTGGCCTCGAGGTCGGCTCCATCCAGGACGTCACCCCCACCCCGCACAACGGCTGCCGTCCGCCCAAGCGCCGCCGCGTCTGAGGCTCGGTTGTCTTGAGGTTCCGGGCGGTACGACTCTTCGGAGGCGTGCCGCCCGTACCCTTGCAGTAGCAGCAGGGCGTCAAATAGCGGGCGCCCATGACTGAAGGATCGCAACATGCTGATTGCTCAGCGTCCCTCGTTGACCGAAGAGGTCGTCGACGAATTCCGCTCCCGGTTCGTGATCGAGCCGCTGGAGCCGGGCTTCGGCTACACCCTCGGCAACTCCCTGCGCCGGACCCTCCTGTCCTCGATCCCGGGTGCGGCGGTCACGTCCATCCGCATCGACGGCGTTCTGCACGAGTTCACCACCGTGCCGGGCGTCAAGGAGGACGTCACCGACCTGATCCTCAACATCAAGCAGCTGGTCGTCTCCTCGGAGCACGACGAGCCCGTCGTGATGTACCTGCGCAAGCAGGGCCCGGGTCTGGTCACCGCCGCCGACATCGCGCCCCCGGCCGGTGTCGAGGTGCACAACCCCGACCTCGTCCTCGCCACGCTCAACGGCAAGGGCAAGCTGGAGATGGAGCTGACCGTCGAGCGCGGTCGCGGCTACGTCTCCGCCGTTCAGAACAAGCAGGTCGGTCAGGAGATCGGGCGCATCCCGGTCGACTCGATCTACTCGCCGGTGCTGAAGGTCACGTACAAGGTCGAGGCGACCCGTGTCGAGCAGCGCACCGACTTCGACAAGCTGATCGTCGACGTCGAGACCAAGCAGGCCATGCGTCCGCGTGACGCCATGGCGTCGGCCGGTAAGACCCTGGTCGAGCTGTTCGGCCTGGCTCGCGAGCTCAACATCGACGCCGAGGGCATCGACATGGGCCCGTCCCCCACGGACGCCGCCCTCGCCGCGGACCTCGCGCTGCCGATCGAGGAGCTCGAGCTCACCGTTCGTTCGTACAACTGCCTCAAGCGTGAGGGCATCCACTCCGTGGGTGAGCTCGTCGCCCGCTCCGAGGCCGACCTCCTGGACATCCGCAACTTCGGTGCGAAGTCCATCGACGAGGTCAAGGCGAAGCTGGCCGGCATGGGCCTGGCCCTCAAGGACAGCCCGCCCGGATTCGACCCGACCGCCGCCGCCGACGCCTTTGGTGCCGACGACGACGCGGACGCCGGGTTCGTCGAGACCGAGCAGTACTAAGAGCTCGGGCCAGACGGTCCGTTTTCTGGTGCGGGTGCGCTGTGCCTGACGCGCAGTTCCCCGCGCCCCTTCCGGGGCGCCCCTTCGGGGCTGCCCCGGATCTCCGACGGGCAATCGCCCGCTCGGACACTGACCCCGGTACCTGATACGGCCGGGGCAGACACCTAGGAGAAACACCATGCCGAAGCCCGCCAAGGGTGCCCGTCTGGGCGGCAGCGCCGCGCACGAGAAGCTGCTCCTCGCGAACCTCGCGAAGTCGCTCTTCGAGCACGGCCGTATCACCACCACCGAGGCGAAGGCCCGTCGCCTGCGCCCGTACGCGGAGCGTCTGGTCACCAAGGCGAAGAAGGGTGACCTTCACAACCGCCGTCAGGTGCTCTCGGTGATCACGGACAAGAGCATTGTGCACACGCTCTTCACCGAGATCGGCCCGCGCTACGAGAACCGCCCGGGTGGCTACACCCGTATCACCAAGATCGGTAACCGCCGTGGCGACAACGCGCCCATGGCCGTCATCGAGCTGGTGGAGGCCCTGACCGTGGCCCAGCAGGCCACCGGTGAGGCCGAGGCGGCCACCAAGCGTGCCGCCAAGGACGCCGAGGTCAAGACCGAGGCTCCGGCCAAGGTCGAGGACGCCAAGGTCGAGGACGCCGCCGAGGCTCCCGCCGAGGAGTCGAAGGACGCCTGAGGCACTGCCTGGCTGTGAGCGGGTCCGTCCCTTCGGGGGCGGGCCCGCTTTCGCGTTTCCGGCACAGATGCCGGCCTTGAGAGGATCTAGGTGTGAGTGACGAAGTACAGCCCGGGTTCGTACGGGTGCGTTTGGATCTGTCGTACGACGGGACCGAGTTCTCCGGGTGGGCCAAGCAGGCCTCGGGGCGCCGGACCGTACAGGGGGAGATCGAGGACGCCCTCAGGACCGTCACGCGGTCCAGGGACACCACGTACGAGCTGACCGTCGCCGGGCGCACCGACGCCGGTGTGCACGCGCGCGGGCAGGTGGCGCACGTCGATCTGCCCGTCGAGCTGTGGGCCGAGCACGAGGAGAAGCTGCTCAAGCGGCTGGCCGGGCGGCTGTCCAAGGACGTGCGGGTGTGGTCCCTGAGGGAGGCCCCCAGCGGGTTCAACGCCCGCTTCTCCGCGATCTGGCGGCGGTACGCCTACCGCGTCACCGACAACCCCGGGGGAGTGGACCCCCTGCTGCGGGGGCACGTCCTGTGGCACGACTGGCCGTTGGACGTCGACGCCATGAACGAGGCGGCCGAGCGGCTCGTGGGCGAGCACGACTTCGCCGCGTACTGCAAGAAGCGCGAGGGCGCCACGACCATTCGTACGCTCCAGCAGCTGAGCCTGGTGCGCGGGGACGACGGGGTCATCACCGCCACGGTCCGTGCCGACGCCTTCTGCCACAACATGGTGCGCTCGCTCGTCGGCGCGCTGCTGTTCGTGGGGGACGGGCACCGAGGGCCCGACTGGGCCGGGAAGGTGCTCGCGGCCGGCGTACGGGACTCGGCCGTCCATGTCGTACGGCCGCACGGGCTGACCCTGGAGGAGGTCGGCTACCCCGCGGACGAACTGCTCGCCGCACGCAACAAGGAGGCGCGGAACCGGCGGTCGCTGCCGGGGGCCTGCTGCTGAACCGGCTGCCGGCGGAGGACCGGAAGGCGGTGGCACGCCCCACTGCATGGGCCGTCGGCCGGGCCATGGACGCGCCCGGTCGTGGCCTCAGTCGGGGCATGGAGGTCGGCCACGAGGACCTGCCGCGCGGAAAGCGAAGCCCCGCCCTGGGCCGCTGTCCGAGGGCGGGGCTGTTCAGCCGGGTCGCAGTCGTGCTTACTGCCTGACGGTGAAGTACTGCCAGGCGCCCCAGGTGCTGAGGTTGGTGTTGTCCTTACTGCTGTGGATGTACTCCGCGGCGATGCGGAACCTGCTGTTGACGGACTTGGTGAGAGACATCTGGTGGCGGCCGGCGCTGGTGGAGCCGAGGGAGGAGCAGGGGGTGGTGGTCTGCGTGTGCCAGGCGCCGCTGTAGTACCGCTGCACGTGGAAGACGAGGCACTGGCCGGCCTTGTTGGGTGTGACGGTGGCGTCGAGTTGCTCCTTGGCGGTGTGGTGGTACACCAGGTAGGGAGTGCTGCCGTAGTGCGTGCTCGTGTAGTAACCGGACAGTTTCTCCGAGATCCGCACATGGGACTGCGCACTTCGGGCGACGGTCTTCGGGGCGTACCGGTAGTCGCCGGCGAACACCGCGCTGAACGTGGTGTTGCGGGCGAGCTTGTAGGACCCTGTCAGATTGCCGTGGGAGTCCACCGTGCCCGACTTCACCAGGACCGATGTGCCGCCGAACGGTTGAGCGTAGATCGCCACCGTACGCTTGTTGTAGGTCGTACCGAGGTGAGCGGTGACCTTCGCGGACTGGCCATATGCGTACGTCGAGTGGTCGGTGGTGATGGTCAGGCCCGTCGAGACTCGGGACACCTGGACGGTGGCGCTGCGGCTGCCCGGCTTGTGTGAGATGTCGCCGCCGTAGGCCACCTTGTAGGTGTTGGCGCCGCCGATCTGCGGGGTGTCCGCGAACGTGAACGAACCGTCCGCGGCGACCTTCGCGTCGGCGAGTGCGACGCCGGACGGGTGTGCGAGGTCGGTCTTCGTCACCGTGACGACCCCACCGGTGGCGAAGGGCGAGCCGGAGAGCGTGCCGGACACGGTCAGCTTGTGCGTGCGGGTGGCCGTGGCCGGGGCCGCCAGAGTGACCGAGGTGGCCGGCTTGGACACCTGGACGAGGCTTGCCGTGCTCGCCGCCTCGTGTGTTGCGTCCCCCGCGTAGCTTGCGGCGTAGGTGTAGGTGCCCTCTGCCGACGGGGTGTCGCTGAAGGTGAAGGAGCCGTCCGCCGCCGTCGTCACATCGCGCAGTGCTGTTCCGTTCCGCGTGATGTGCGCGACCTGACCTGCGGGAAGCGCCACGGACGAGGTCAACGTGCCGTCGACGGTCAACTTCCGACCCGGCACACCCGTGCTCGGGGCGGTGAGATGGAGCGAGGTCGCCGCTTTCGGCTCCGGGGCCGGAGGCGCCGCCTCGCTGACGACCGGGCCGCTCACCGTCTGCACGTCGGAGCTGTCGCCGGTGGCACCGGAGAAGGCGAGGAGCGCGGTGGACGTCAGCGTCGGTGTCGCGTCCATCACCTGCGCCCCGTCGATCCAGACGTACAGATGGCCGGCGGCCACCTGGATGTCGATCTGGTGCGTGCCCTGGCGCAGGGAGGTGCCGAGTGTGGCCACCGACTGGTAGTCGATCGCCGACGAGCCGGCCGCACTGCGGCCGACGCCCACGAAGTTCTGTGCCTTGAGCGTGTCGTTCCAGCCGGTGGCGAGCGCGATCACCGTGCCCGGCCGCCCCGCGATGCCGAGGCTGTCACCGGTCCCGCCCAGTGCCGAGGCGGAGTTCTGGGCCGGGTCGAGCAGAGTGAGCGTCATGCCCTTCCCACCGCTGCCGGGGCCGAACTTCGTGGTGAAGGTGGCCCGCAGACCGTCGGTGCGCAACGGCTCGGTGTACACCGCAGTGCCCGCCTGATTGCCGGTGGCCGGGGTCAGCTGGACCCCGCCGCCGTCGGC
Organism: Streptomyces sp. NPDC111656; assembly: GCF_055656965.1. Lineage (NCBI taxonomy): Bacteria > Bacillati > Actinomycetota > Actinomycetes > Kitasatosporales > Streptomycetaceae > Streptomyces > Streptomyces sp. NPDC111656. Next base: position 751,635 of record NZ_JBVKCA010000002.1, on the reverse strand, counting down.
CGGTACCGCCGAGCCGTTGGTCTGCCACTTCCCGTCGTCGGCCGAGGTGGTCGTGGCGGTGCCGGTACCGGTGCCCTTGATCGGCACGTACATGGCGCCCTGACTGTTGCCGTTCGTGTCGGTCCCGGTGCCGGTGACCTCGTAGAAGGCGCTCAGATCCGCAGCCGAGCGCGGAGTGAACGTCACGCTCTGCACCGCGGTCTGCTCAGGACCGATGATCAGACCCTCCGACAGCTGTACCGGGCTGTTGAAGTCACCCGTCGGCGCCTTGGCCTTGGTCACCGTCACCGGGATGTTGCCGGTGTTGGTGATGGTGAACGACAGCGACTTGGAGCTGCCGATCGGGACCTGGCCGAAGTCCAGCGAGTTCGTGGAGAACTCCAGGTGTCCCTGCCCCGTGATGGCCGTCGCGCTGACCGGCACGCTCAGCGTGTGTGTGGCGCCGCCGCCGCTGCTGCTGACCACGAGCGCGTCGCTGTCGGCATGGTCGCCGGTCGGGGTGTAGGTGACCGAGAGCACGAACGAGCCACCGGCCGGTACGACCGTCCCCGCGCTCGGCAGCCCCGAGGCGGAGAAGGCGCCGCCGGGCGAGTCGACCGAGTCGATGGTCTCCGGTTCGGTACCGGTGTTGGTGATCTGAAGATTCAGCGTCGAAGTGCTGCCGGTGGGCACTTCCCCGAAGTCCAGGGCGGCGGGTGCCGCCCCGAGACCGGGCCTGGTGCCGACGCCGTGGAGGGCGAAGACCAGCTTCTGGCCGTCCGACAGGTTCGCGGTCAGCGTGCCGTTGATGCCGCCGGTGGCGGTGGGGGCGAAGGTGACCGGTACGTCCAGGGTGGCGTCCGCCGCCAGCGCCGTGGGCTGCTCGGGGGTGGGTACGGAGGACGGGTCGACCGAGAACGCGCCGGAGGCCTTGAGCCCCGTGACGCTGACGTCCTGCGTGGCCGTCAGTTTCAGCTCGGCGGAGCCGCTGTCGCCCACACCGACCTGACCGAAGTCCAGCGAGGCCGCGGTCAGAGCCGTCCTGGCCGGGCTGCCGAAGCCGTAGAGCACACCGTCCCGGGTGCCGACGTACACCTTGCCGCCCTCGGCGGTCGGCGTGCTGAACTTTGTCGCGGTGCCGATCGGCGCGGACCACAGCAGCTGGAGCAGGCCGTTGCCGTCGGGAGTGGGGCTGTAGGCGCGCAGGGTGCCGTCGGCCCCGGAGGCGTTGCTCGCGGAGGTCATCCACACCAGGGCACTGGACTCGTCCGTGCCGTCGGACGTGACCAGGGGAGAGCCGCTGGTGTAGCCGAAGGTGTCCTGGCTCTGGCCGGTGAGGGTGAGCGTGGGCGTACCGCCGTTGCGCACGCCGTACTTGAGAGCGCGCAGCGGACCCTGGTTGCCGACGACGTAGACATAGCCGCCGTCGCCGCCCCAGAACGCGGGGTGCCCCCACATGCCCTGGTAGGGGCCGGACACGCTCACCGCGGCGTCGCCGCCCTGGGCTCCCTGGCCCATGCCGCCGAGGTTGTCGCGGTCGAGCAGGAACACCCGCCCGTCCTTGCCCTGCTGGATCAGCAGGTGCGGGTGCTCGCTGGTACCGAAGCCGTCCGGCAGCGCCATCGGGGCGCCCGAGGAGATGTCCTGGTCGTTGAGGTCCAGGGTGGAGGCGTCGCTCGGGCTGAAGAAGTCGGCCGTACCGAGGGTGTTGTCCGCGCCGACCTGAAGGCGTACGACGGACTCGGCCAGGGTTCCCTGAACGGTCTTGCCCGGCCCGGGAGCCGGGCTGATGCCGTTCCCGGTGCTGAAGAAGATCCGGCCGGACCCGTCCGAGACCAGTCCGCCGCCCGACTGCCAGATGCCGGAGCCGCCGGTGCCGGCACCGGTCACCGCCGCCCACATCGAGGTGATGCTGTGCCCGGTGGTGCTCACCCCGACCACATAGCCGCGGTACGGCCACGCGTCACAGTGGCCGCCGAAGCCCGCGTAGACGACGCCGTCCATCAACAGCAGGCCGGGGCGCTGCTGTTCGTAGTAGGCGTCGAACTTGGCGCTCGGGTCGTTGACGGGGCTTCCGGCGATGGTGACCGGCCACCCCGGGCGCTCGGCTCCGGAGGCCGGGTCCACCGCGTGCATCAGCCACGTCGGGTGGCGGTGCGTGGAGGTACCGTCGTCGACCTTGGTGGTGAAGTAGAGGGCGTTGGTGGCCGGGTCGTAGACGGGAGTCGCGGTCGCCCCCACATTGGGTGTCAGGTCCCCGCAGCCGATCGCCGAGGCCGGCCATGCCGGTCCGTAGTTCTTGCTCCACTCGATCGCACCGGTGGCGCGATCGAGGCCGTACACGGTGTTGCTCTCGGTGACCGCGATCACATGGTCGCCCAGCACCAGGGGCTGGGCGTATATCTGCCCGTCCAGTTTCGTGGCGAAGAGCCGGCCGAAGGCGGACGACTGGACGACTGCCGGGGAGAGCCCGGCCTCGTTCTGGTCCCAGTTGGTGCGCAAATTGTCGATGCCCTGGGTGGTTTGGTCGGCCTGGGCCGAGGATGCCACCAGGCTGATCGTCGTGCCGATCAGTGCCGCAGCGGCCACGGCCACTGTGGCGAACAGCTGTCTGCGCCGCCGGTTGCGATGGCGGCCACCGCGTGCGGGCACGGAAAACCCGGGCAAATCAGGACCTCCCCCTAGTGTTCGCGCCCGGAATGATCGCAGGTGTGGCGCAAACGTGAAGACTGAGTGGTTGTTCTTACCATCAGTTGACCTTTTTGTGCACCGCGGGGGCGTGCTTCGCTGCTGTGCGGCGCCACTGCTACCCCTGTGACCCGTGATGAAACCGTCACGTAACAAGGTTGTTGAGTCATAAAGGGGAGAGCCGGTTATGCTTTCGCAGTCCGGCTGAAAGTTCGAATTTGGGGCAGCCGGGCTCAGGGTGGGTTCACAGGTCCGTTCCAGGTCCTGGGGGGGTTCATGAATGGTGCAGTGAGTGCTGCGGCGCGCGCTGAGCGTCCTCATAGGCGCAGACACAAACCGGAGAGCCACGGGCTCTTGCCACAGCCGCCGGACGACGCGGAGAAGTACTCGTACGCGCGGCGTCATCTGTGGATGCTGACGTTCGGCTCGCTGGTCAGCTTCGCGTGTCTGGCGGTGAGTCAGTTCCTTTTCACGGCGTCCAGCCCGTGGTTCTGGCTGACGATGCCGCTGCTCGCCTTCGTGGTCGCGGACTACCTGATCTCGTTGTATCTGGACGGGCTGAGCAAGGACTTCGACCTCAAGGCGCACAAGCTGCTGGTGCGCCACTGGCAGCCGGCCGCGTACCCGAGTGTGGACGTCTTCCTGCCGGTGTGCGGTGAGCCCCTGGAGGTGCTGCACAACACCTGGGTGCATGTGAACCGGCTTGCGGACACCTACCGGGGCGTCGTGAACGTGTACGTCCTCGACGACGCGGCGGACACCGAGGTCGGGGCCATGGCGCACGACTTCGACTTCAGGTATGTGGTGCGGCCCAACCGGGGCTGGTTCAAGAAGGCGGGCAATCTGCACCACGCCTTCGGGATCACCGGCGGGGACCACATTCTCATCCTCGACGCCGACTTCGCGCCGCGTGCCGATCTGCTCGACGAGCTGCTGCCCTACATGGACGCCGACGAACGGGTCGGGATCGTGCAGTCGCCGCAGTTCTTCCGGATCACCGACCGGCAGAACTGGATCGAGCGCGGCGCGGGAGCGGTGCAGGAGCAGTTCTACCGGTCCGTGCAGACCTCCCGCGAGGACAAGGACGGATCGATCTGTGTGGGCTCGTGCGCGGTGTACCGGCGCGCGGCCCTCGCCCAGATCGGCGGCATCACGCTGATCGAGCACTCCGAGGACATGTACACCGGCTTCGACCTGCGGGCGCTGGGCTGGAAGCTGCGCTACGTGCCCGTCGCGCTGTCGGCCGGTGTGTGCCCGGACACCGCCGGTGCCTTCCACAATCAGCAGTACCGCTGGTGCATGGGCTCGTTGTCGCTGTTGACCAGCAAGCGGTTCTGGGAGATGGACCTCAAGTTCCAGACGCGGCTGTGCTACGTCTCCGGGTTCCTCTACTACCTGCAGACCGCCCTCGCGACCTTTCTCGCCCCGCTGATCCCGCTCGGGCTGCTCATCCTGCGGCCCGATCTGCTGCGCGCCGAGGCCTCGCTCTGGGTGCTGCCCAGCGTGGCGTACGTGACGCTGGTGCTGCCGCTGTGGCACCGGGCGCCGTACCGCCTGGAGGCCTGGTCGGTTCGCGTGATGTACGGGTGGTCGCATGTCTTCGCCGTGTGGGACGTGCTGCGCGGACGTCCGATGGGTTGGAAGCCGACCGGCTCGCAGGGCGCCAAGAAGAACGGCATGCGCCGGTACTGGACCGGAATGATCGTGTGGAGCGCCGGGACCGCGGTGCTGTGGATCGGCGTCGCCGCCTGGCGCATGCTCACGCTCTATCCGCCGGACTTCGCGCTGATGCTGTCCGCCGGCCTCTTCTATGCCATGGTCGTCGGGCGCGTGCTCGTCCAGCCCCGGGAGCGGATCGCGTGATGAGTCGTTTTCGTGCGCTGGCGGCAGTCCTGCTCGCCGGCGCACTCCTCGCCGGCTGCAGCACGTTCTCCGAGCAGGGCCGGGACGAGTACCGACGGGCCCAGGGCAAGGCGGCGGAACCCAGCCTGGGGGTCACCGAGGCGCCCGCCGAGGCGACCAAGCCCGACCTCCCTTATGACGTACGCCCGTTGCTGCAGCCCTCGAAGAAGTACCTAGGTGTCGCCGCCGTCGGGGCGCCGGCCAGTATGAAGAACGTCGACGCCTTCGCGAAGGCCGCGGGCAAGAAGCCCAACATGGTGGAGTTCTACTCGGCCTGGGGCGACCAGTACGAGACGGCCGCAGTGCGGAACGCCTGGAACTACAAGGCGCTGCCCTTCATCGCCTGGGAGCCCTACGACAAGACGCTCAAGCAGATCGCGTCCGGCTCCCAGGACGCGTACATCCGTGACTACGCGCGCTCCGTCAAGGAGCTCAATCTGCCGGTGGCGATCAGCTTCGCGCACGAGATGAACGGCTTCTGGTACGTGTGGGGGACGAAGAAGGCCACCGCTGCGCAGTTCGTCGCCGCGTACCGGCACGTCCACGACCTCTTCGACCAGGAGGGCGCCACCCAGGTCATCTGGGTGTGGAGCCCGAACGTGATCAACCCGGCGCCGAACGTGCGCCTGAAGCCGTACTGGCCGGGCGAGGAGTACGTCGACTGGGTCGGCGTCATCGGCTACTTCGCCCGCTACGGCCCCTCCACCTACCGCACCCTCTACGGGCCCACCGCCAGCCAGATCCGCGCCTTCACCAAGAAGCCCATGATCATCGCGGAGACGGCGGCCGAGGCCGGGGAGCGCAAACCCGCCGACATCACCAACCTCTTCCAGGGGCTGGCCGCGCACAACGACGTGATCGGCTTCGTCTGGTTCGACATCGACAAGGAAGCGGACTGGCGCATCACCAGCGGTCCGGCCTCCGCCCGCACCTTCCGCGAGCAGGCCGCCGACCCCCGCTTCGGATTCGACGTGACCACACCATGAGCAGCAGACAGCCGCCGCCCCAGCAGCCCACGTGGGCCGATCGGGACTACCAGCAGCAGTACCAGGAATACCAGCAGGAGTCGTACGGGCAGGACTCGTACGCCTGGCCGCCTCAGCAGCAGACATATCCGCCGTACTACGAGACGTACGACCCGTACGCGGAAGCCCCGCCGGAAACGCCGGTTCGCGCGCCCGAGCCGGAGCCCGCACCCGAGCCCGAGGCCGACCCCGGCTACACCCTGCCCGCCGTCCCCGAGTCCTCCTGGGCCGTGGACAACCGGCGCGGCAAGCTGCTCGGACGCGGAGTGCTGGGCTGCCTGCTTCTGGTGCAGGCCGGGCTCTCGCTGCGGTTGCGCGGGACGGCCTTCGAGGACGAGGCGCTCTACGTCGCGTCCGGCCACTACGAGCTGAACAACCTGCTGCACGGCACCAAGCTGCCGGTCGACTTCGCGGCCTACTTCTCGGGCCACCCGAAGCTGTACCCGGTGCTCGCCGCCGCCGTGGACTCGTACTTCGGACTCACCGGCGTTCGCGTCGTCAGCCTGCTGTTCATGCTGGCCGCCACCGGGCTGCTGTACGCGGTGACCCGGCGCCTGTTCAACCTGCGGGCGGCTATCGGCGCGGCCGCGCTCTTCTCCGTCCTGCAGTCGACGACGGTGCTCGGCAACTTCGCCACCTACGACGCCGCCGCGATCTTCCTGCTCGCCCTGTCGATGTACGCCGTCGTCCGCACCGACCGGATGCGCTCGGCGGCCGTCCTGCTCGCCGCGCCCCCGGCCGCCCTGGCCTTCGGGGTGAAGTACGCCTCCGGCCTGTATCTGCCGACGCTGGTGCTGCTCGCGGTGGTCACCGCGCACCGGCACCGCGGGGTGAAGGCCCTGGGCCGCGGTGTGTTCCTGGGAGCGGGCATCGGGGCGCTGCTCGCCGCCGGGTACGTCCTCTCCGGGCCGCTCGGCGGCATCAGCTCCACCACCACCAACCGGGCCAAGGGCGCCGACTCCGCCATGACGCTGCTGGAGCGCAGCGCCGAGTGGGGCGGCCTGGTCTTCGTCGCGGCGATCTTCGGCTCGGTGGCGTACACGCTGCGCGGGCGGATGGGCGAGATGCCGTGGATCGAGGGGGCGACCGCCGGGCGGGTGCGGCGCGCCGCGCTCGGCCTGGTGCTCACCGGCACCGCGCTGCTGGCACCGGCATACCAGATCCATCTGCAGACTGGGGTCTCACTCCACAAGCACGTCGGCTTCGGCCTGCTCTTCGCCGCGCCCATGGCGGGCCTCGGCATGGCCCGGCTCGTCGGCCCGCACTTTCGACATCCGCAGCTCGGGATCTTGGTCTACGTCCTCGCGCTGGTGTTCGGCATGGTGCAGGCGCAGCGGGTGTACAGCTTCCCGGACGCCGCGCCGATGGTGTCCTATCTCCGTACGGTGGTCCACGTCGACAAGAAGGGCTCCTACCTGGCCGAGGAGCAGGAGGTGCCCGCGTACTACCTGCGGGACGTCACCGGGTGGAACCAGTGGCAGAGCACCTACTACATGGACTACCAAGGCAAGGACGGCAAGCAGCTCACCGGCCCCGACGCCTTCGAGCAGGCGGTGCGCGACGGGCGCTTCGACGTGATCGTGATGCACGGCGCGGTGACCCCGGCGACGTACGAGGCGGTCAAGAAGGGGCTCGAGGGCAATACGCACTACCGTCTGGCCGCCGTTTTCCCGTACATGACGAGCAACGGTGAGAACGCCTACCGGATCTGGGTCAAGCGATGAGCGGCACGACGACGGCCGGTGGCGCGACGGCCGGGTACACGCCGGTCTCCGAGGCGCCCGCCGCTTCCGGTGGGCGGCGGGCCCGGCGTGAGGCCGAGCAGCAGACGCGTGACGGCGGCGGGCGACTCGCCGCCCTCCTCGCCTTCCTGCTGCCCTCTGCCGCCGCGCTGGCGCTGATCCTGCGTGGGATCGGCCACCGGGAGCTGTGGCGCGACGAGCACGCGACCTGGTGGGCGGCGTCGCTCTCCCTCCACGACCTGAGCCGGCTGATCCGCTCCAGCGACGTGGTGCTCGCGCCGTACTACGTGCTGATGCACTTCTGGGTCTCCCTCGCCGGGGACTCACCGACCGCGATGCGCATCCCGGGGGCCGTGGCCATGGCCTCCTCGGCCGGGCTGCTCGCCCTGCTCGGACGGCGGCTGTTCACCATGCAGACCGGGCTGCTCGCGGGCTTCCTGTTCGCCGTGGTGCCCACGGTGACGCGCTACGGGCAGGAGATCAGGCCGTACGCCTTCGCCGTGGCCGCCGTGCTCCTGTCGACGCTGCTGCTCGGCAGGGCGCTGGAGCGGCCGAGTTTCAAGGTGTGGGTGGGTTACACCTTCACCGTGCCGATGATCGGCTGGAGCCAGCTGGCCTCGCTCGCGGTGCTCGGTGCGCATCTCACGATGGTCCTGAGGGCCCGGCGTTCGGGGGACCGGATCGTGGGCTGGGCGTACACGGCGGCCGGCACCCTTGGCTTGTGCTTCGTCGCTCCGATGGCCATTCAGGGGTCGCGCCAGAGCGGGCAGATCGACTGGGGCGACCCGGTCCTGAAGGACCTGGTCGACTTCCCGAAGAACCTCTTCGGGTCGTGGGCGGTGGCCGGGCCGGTGATGGCGCTCGGCGCGCTGGGCATGGTCTTCGCGGGCCGGTGGGCGCCTGCGCTGGCGGTGTGGATCGTGCTGCCGCCGCTGGCGACGTATGTCACCGCGTCCCAGCTGCACCTCTTCCTGCCGTGGTATCTGCTGTTCACGGCGCCCGCCTGGGTGCTGCTCGCGGCGGTCGCGGTCTGCCGGATCGCCGGGCCGGTGGCCGGGGCGAAGACGGGCACGGGGGCGGCGGCCCGGCGCGGGTTCGGCTGGGTGCTCGCCGTGGCGGTGGTCGCCGGGCTCGCCTGGCAGGCGCTGCCGGGCATCCGTGAGACCCGTGAGAACGCGCTCGGGGAGCCCGACTTCCACGGCGCCGCGCACCTTGTCGAGGCCGGGCAGCGCAAGGGCGACGGGATCGTGTTCAGCGGGAAGCTGTCGGAGCGCCGGGCCATGGCCTACGAGCTGCGCGACGACAAGGGCCGCCCGCGGGACGTGCTCATGTACCGCACCCCGCAGGAGCTGGGCTCCTTCGGCGCCACGCAGTGCCCGCAGCCCGCGAAATGCCTGGCGGACGCGGACCGGCTGTGGCTGGTGTCGACCATGCGCGAAGGACAGCCGCTCAGCGGTATGCCCAAGGCGACGGCGACCGCGGTCCGGCGCAACTTCCGCGTAGTGAAGACCCGCGAGCTGGAGGGCCTCACGCTCGTTCTGCTCGAGCGGACCGCCAAGGCGGCCACGGGCGGGACTACGGACGAGAAGGAAGACGTCGCCCACCGCAAGATCTACAGCTGAGCGCAGCACCTTTCCTTCCGGGTGCCGTGCCGGACATGGCCGCTCACCGGGGGGAAATTTACGATGACATATGGGGAGGAGAAGGGGAATGACGATCAACCTGGGGGCGGGCAGTGCCGTCACCGTGGTCATGCCGACCTACAACGAGGCGGCCAACCTGCCGAGAATGGCGGAAGCGGTGCTTCAACTGCCGCTCGACGGGCTTCACTTGAAGATCGTGGACGACTCCAGCCCGGACGGCACCGGCAGGATCGCCGACGAGCTGGCGGAGAAGTACAACACCAAGGGGCGGCGCCGGATGAGCGTGCTGCACCGCACCGAGAAGGACGGGCTCGGGCGCGCCTACGCGGCCGGGATGAGCCTCGCGCTCGACGAGGGCGCCGAGTACGTCGTCCAGATGGACGCCGACGGCAGTCACCCCGTCGAGGCCGTGCCCCGGATGCTCGGCACGGCCCTGGCCAACGGGGTGGGGCTGGTCATCGGCAGCCGGTACGTCGAGGGCGGCTCGCTGGACGAGGACTGGGGCGCGCACCGCGTCCTGCTCTCTCGCTTCGCCAACCGGTACGCCCGTACCGTGCTCGGCACCCGGATCCGGGACATCACGGCCGGGTTCAACCTCTGGTCGGCCCAAGCCTTGCGCGACATCGACCTGGCCACGCTGGACAGCGCCGGATACAGCTTCCAGGTCGAGCTGAAGTACAAGGCCGTACGGGCGGGGCACAGCGCCGTCGAGATCCCGATCCGCTTCGAGGAGCGGACCGAGGGGGTCTCGAAGATGACGCTGAAGACGCAGCTGGAGTCGGCGTTGGTGCCGATCCGGCTGCGCATGAAGAAGAACTGACCCGGGTCCCAGGTTCCGGGACCCGGGTTCCGGGTTCCGGAACCTGGGTACGGCGGCGGCCGGCCGGTTACTGGTTGGCCGCCGTCGACGCCTGGGCCTCGCCGCGGCGGCGGATCTGGCGGAAGGCGAACTCGGCCAGGTCGTTGCCGGTCGTGAAGACCTTGGCGTCCTTCGTCGTCACGTCCTTGCCGTTGGTGAAGCCGGCCAGCGTGAAGTAGGCGTAACGGCCGAAGGAGTTGGTGGTCGAGCGGCAGACCGCCGTACGGCAGAAGTTGGCGACGCCCTGGCCGGACAGCGAGGTGATGATGCTCTTGCTGTCCGCCTCGGACTTCGCCTTGACCGCCTGGGCCGCGGTGTTGAAGACCGCGACGCCGACGGTCACCGAGACGCCGTCCTTGGTGTAGGTGACGCGCATCATCCGGGTGCAGTCGTTCTTGTTGAGCACCGCGGGCAGCGTGCCCTGCACGGCCGACGCGCAGTTCGTCGTCGAGGCGGTGGGGCCCTTGCGGTAGACGCGGTCACCCATCGTGAGCTGCGAACCGGGGAAGAGGATGTCCGGGCTGAGCGGCGCGGTGTCCTTCTGCACGCTGGATATGAAGTCCATCGGATCCAGCGGCGGCGGCGCCGAGGTCGGCGCGAACGTCGGTACCGGCGCCGTGCTGTCGCTCGGGATGCTCGCGGTGGCGGGCAGCTTGCTGGGCGTGTTCCCGGCCTGGTTGTCCCCGTTCGAGGAGACGACGGCCACGGCGACGGCCGCGCCGACCGCGATCGTGGCGACCGCCGAGCCGACGATCACCAGCAGTCTGCGCCGTCGGTTGCGTGCCTCGGACGCGTCGGCGAGTGCCGCCCAGTCCGGAGTCTGGTTCCGACGTCCCCAATCGGGTTGCTGAGAACCAGGCTTCCAGGGATCCCACGGAGGTTCCCCCTGCCCACCCTGCCCATAACTCATGCGCGCATCTTAGACGGGGTCCCGGGGGTGCCGGTCCGCACCGGAGGGCACTTGAGCCCCTAGCGTGACCTGAGTGCGCACGGGCAAAACTGACATCTCCGGGTGGTTGGTGCGACACGCTTCGGCAGGCTTCCAGGTGCGGGCCGTCGGGTGACGCCGGGTAGTCGGACCGTTGCGGAGGAAAGGACTGCCTTACTCTGTTTACAGGGACTGCTCGCGTGGCCCTGAGTGCCCAGGTGCTCGGGTCGCGAACCCGCGTTTTGACCCGTCCGGGCAACCGCGGGTACTCTTACAGTTCGTTATGCGTATCGGCTTGGTCGTTCTCACGCGAGAGGCCCCTACGTAGGTTCCCTGGAGCAGTTACCAGTGGGCGGCATACGGGCATCGTTCCCGGCACTGTCGTCCCCAGCTGCACGATCGCTTCAGTGATGCCATGTGTCAGCACCCATCCACTGAAGAAGAAGGCTGCGAAGTGCGTACGTTCAGCCCCAAGCCCGGCGACATCACTCGCCAGTGGTATGTCATCGACGCCCAGGATGTCGTCCTGGGCCGTCTGGCCACCACTGCCGCGAACATCCTGCGGGGCAAGCACAAGCCGATCTTTGCGCCGCACGTCGATGCTGGTGACTTCGTCATCATCATCAACGCCGACAAGGTGCACCTCTCCGGCAACAAGAAGACCCAGAAGCTGGCGTACCGCCACTCCGGCTACCCGGGTGGTCTGCGCTCCGTCCGTTACGACGAGCTGCTGGCCAAGAACCCCGAGAAGGCCATCGAGAAGGCCATCAAGGGCATGATCCCCAAGAACACCCTGGGCCGTCAGGTGCTCTCGAAGCTGAAGGTCTACGCGGGCGAGAACCACCCGCACGCTGCTCAGCAGCCGGTCCCGTTCGAGATCACCCAGGTCGCGCAGTAGTTCCGGCCACCACCCCCTAAGACAGAAAAGAATCTGAGGAGAATCGTGGCCGAGACCACCGTTGAGCAGCCGGTCGAAGAGACTGAGCTCGTCGACATCGAGAACTACACCACCGAGTCCGAGGTCCCCGTCGAGGGCGAGTACACCTCGGAGTCGCTCGCGGGCCGCTTCGGCGACCCGCAGCCGGCCGCCGGCCTGGGCCGTCGCAAGAACGCCATCGCCCGCGTCCGGATCGTCCCGGGCACCGGCAAGTGGAAGATCAACGGTCGCACCCTTGAGGACTACTTCCCCAACAAGGTGCACCAGCAGGAAGTCAACGAGCCCTTCAAGGTGCTCGAGCTCGACAACCGCTACGACGTCATCGCCCGCATCTCGGGTGGCGGCGTCTCCGGTCAGGCCGGTGCGCTCCGTCTCGGTGTCGCCCGCGCGCTGAACGAGGCGGACGTGGACAACAACCGCCCGGCCCTGAAGAAGGCCGGCTTCCTCAAGCGCGACGACCGTGCGGTCGAGCGCAAGAAGGCCGGTCTCAAGAAGGCCCGTAAGGCTCCGCAGTACAGCAAGCGTTAATCGCTGGCTGCTGCGTATTGGTACGACCGTTCGCCCCGGCGGCACGCTGTGTGCCGCCGGGGCGTTCGTTTATCACAGCCCAGGGCGTATAACGGCACAAGGCGCTCAAAGGCTTGCATGATCGGATGACTTCCGAAAACTGAGCTTCATCAGGAGGACACCAGTGGGACGACTCTTCGGCACGGACGGCGTGCGCGGTGTCGCCAACGCGGATCTGACGGCCGAGCTGGCGCTCGGTCTCTCCGTGGCGGCGGCACATGTGCTGGCCGAGGCGGGTACGTTCGAGGGCCACCGGCCGGTGGCAGTGGTCGGGCGGGACCCGCGCGCGTCCGGGGAGTTCTTGGAAGCAGCCGTGGTCGCAGGCCTGGCCAGCGCGGGTGTGGACGTCCTGCTCGTCGGTGTGCTGCCCACCCCCGCGGTGGCGTACCTCACCGGCGCGCTGGGCGCCGACCTCGGCGTGATGCTCTCGGCCAGCCACAACGCCATGCCCGACAACGGCATCAAGTTCTTCGCCCGCGGCGGCCACAAGCTCGCCGACGAGCTGGAGGACAGGATCGAGGGCGTCTACGAGGAGCACCGCACCGGTGCGCCCTGGGACCGGCCCACCGGCGCCGGGGTCGGGCGCGTGCGCGCCTACGACGAGGGGCTCGACAAGTACGTCGCCCACCTCCTCGGCGTGCTCCCGAACCGCCTCGACGGCCTGAAGGTCGTCCTCGACGAGGCGCACGGCGCCGCCGCCCGAGTGTCTCCCGAGGCCTTCACGCAGGCCGGTGCCGAGATCATCACGATCGGCGCCTCGCCCGACGGCCTGAACATCAACGACGGCTGCGGCTCCACCCACCTCGACCTCCTGAAGGCCGCCGTCGTCGAGCACGGGGCCGACCTCGGCATCGCGCACGACGGTGACGCCGACCGCTGCCTCGCCGTCGACCACACGGGTGCCGAGGTGGACGGCGACCAGATCCTGGCCGTCCTCGCGCTGGCGATGCGGGAGCGTTCCGCACTGCGCTCTGACACGGTCGTCGCGACGGTCATGTCCAACCTGGGCTTCAAGCTGGCCATGGAGCGCGAGGGCGTCTCCCTCATCCAGACCGCGGTCGGCGACCGCTACGTCCTGGAGGAGATGAAGGAGCACAACTACGCGCTCGGCGGCGAGCAGTCCGGGCACGTGATCATCCTCGACCACGCCACCACCGGCGACGGCACGCTGACCGGCCTGCTGCTGGCGGCCCGGATCGCCCAGACCGGCCGTACGCTCCAGGACCTCGCGTCCGTCATGGAGCGGCTGCCGCAGGTCCTCATCAACGTTCCCGACGTCGACCGCTCGCGGGTGAACAGCTCCGCCGAACTGGCGGCCGCGGTCACCGAGGCCGAGCGGGAACTCGGCTCCACCGGCCGGGTGCTGCTGCGCCCCTCCGGCACCGAGCCGCTCGTCCGGGTCATGGTCGAGGCCGCCGACATCGACCACGCACGGTCGGTGGCGGGACGGCTCGCGGACGCGGTGAAGTCGGCGCTGGGCTAAGACCGCCCCGCCTTGGCGGTACGTTCCCGGTGCTGGGCCCAGAGCCACTTCTGGGCCGGCAGCGTGAGCGTGCCACGGCGAGGATGATGCCGAGCAGATTCAGCAGCAGCTCGGCCTGGCTCAACTGGCCGACGGTGTCCATGAAGATGCCGCAGAACACGGTCGTCGCCATCGCCACGGCGAAGCCCACCAGCGGCGCGATCAGCGACCGCGCCGCGAGCCGTGGATGCCGCCGCACGAGGGCCGTGCTCACCCCCGCCGGCGGCCCGACTCCGGACCCACCGCCATCGCGCCCACGATCAGCGCCCTCGCCCGGCGACGGGTCTCGCGACTACAGCTTGCGCAGGCTCAGGCGCTGCACCTTGTGGTCCGGGCCCTTGCGCACGACGAGCGTGGCGCGGCCCCGGGTGGGAGCCACGTTCTCCAGCAGGTTGGGCTTGTTGATGGTGCGCCAGGTCGTGCGCGCGTAGTCGAGCGCCTCCTCCTCGGAGACCTGCGTGTACCTGCGGAAGTAGGAGTCGGACTTCTGGAAGGCGGTCTGGCGGAGCTTCTTGAACCGGTTGAGGTACCAGCGCTCGATGTCCTCGGCGCGGGCGTCGACGTACACGCTGAAGTCGAAGTAGTCCGCGAGGCCGACGCGGGTGCGGCCGTCCTTGCCGGGGAGGGCGGGCTGCAGGACGTTCAGGCCCTCGACGATGAGGATGTCCGGACGGCGGACGGTCAGCCGCTGGTCGGGGACGATGTCGTAGATCAGGTGGGAGTAGACGGGGGCCGTGACCTCGTCCTTCCCCGCCTTGATGTCGGCGACGAACCGGGTGAGGGCCCGACGGTCGTACGACTCGGGGAAACCTTTCCTCGACATCAGACCGCGTGTCTCCAGCTCCTTGGTGGGGAGCAGGAAACCGTCCGTGGTCACCAGTTCGACACGCGGGTGTTCGGGCCAACGTGAGAGCAGGGCCTGCAGCAGGCGCGCGACGGTGGACTTGCCGACGGCAACCGACCCGGCCACCCCTATGACGAACGGGGTGCCGGACTGGGAGCCCTTCTCGCCGAGGAACGTGTTCAACGCCCCTCTGAGCCCGTCCGTGGCGCCGACGTACAGATTGAGCAGTCTGGACAGCGGCAGATAGATGTCCCGCACCTCGTCGAGGTCGATGACATCGCCCAGACCGCGCAGCTTCTCGACCTCCTCGGCGGTCAGTGGCAGCGGCGTCTTTTCGCGCAGCACGCTCCACTCGGCTCGGGTGAGGTCGACGTAGGGAGTCGCCTCCGGCCTGTGCCGGTGGGCGCTCCGGGGCATCGGGGAGACCGGAGAGATCACACTCCATTGTTACGGGAGTGTGGACGGGGTGGGGGGTGGGGTCGGTCACGTAGTCGGCTACACGGGGTTACGCATGGGCGTCCAGGGGGCCGGGGACCCCCGAAAGGTGGCTGGAATTTCCGAATTCGGGCACGGAGTGCCGGGTTCGGGGGGCTGTTGGCGCTTAGGCTGCGGCGCATGTGCGGAATCGTGGGATACGTGGGGTCGCAGTCGGCGCTCGATGTGGTGATGGCCGGGCTGAAGCGGCTGGAGTACCGGGGGTACGACTCGGCGGGCGTCGCGGTGTTGGCGGACGGGGGGCTCGCCGCCGCGAAGAAGGCCGGGAAGCTGGTCAACCTGGAGAAGGAGCTGGTCGGCCGGCCGCTGCCGACCGGGTCGACGGGGATCGGGCACACGCGCTGGGCCACGCACGGGGGGCCCACGGACGCGAACGCCCATCCGCATCTCGACAACGCCGGGCGCGTCGCCGTCGTGCACAACGGGATCATCGAGAACTTCGCGCTGCTGCGTGCCGAGTTGGCCGAGCGCGGGCACGAGCTGGCCTCCGAGACCGACACCGAGGTGGTCGCACACCTGATCGCCGAGGAGTTCTCGGCGTGCGACGACCTGGCGGAGGCGATGCGGCTGGTGTGCCGCCGCCTGGAGGGCGCGTTCACGCTGGTGGCGGTGCATGCGGACGATCCGGACGTGGTGGTGGGGGCGCGGCGGAACTCGCCGCTCGTGGTGGGCGTTGGAGAGGGCGAGGCCTTTCTCGCCTCGGATGTCGCCGCGTTCATCGCCCACACGCGGTCGGCGATCGAGCTGGGTCAGGACCAGGTCGTGGAGCTGCGCCGGGACGGCGTGACGGTGACCGGTTTCGACGGCCGTCCGGCGGACGTGCATTCGTACCACATCGACTGGGACGCCTCGGCCGCGGAAAAGGGGGGCTATGACTACTTCATGCTCAAGGAGATCGCCGAGCAGCCCAAGGCGGTCGCCGATACGCTCCTGGGCCGGATCGACGCGGCCGGTTCACTGACCCTCGACGAGGTGCGGATCCCGGTTCACGAGCTGCGCGAGGTCGACAAGGTCGTCATCGTGGCCTGCGGGACCGCCTTCCACGCCGGGCTGATCGCCAAGTACGCCATCGAGCACTGGACGCGGATCCCGTGCGAGGTGGAGCTCGCGAGCGAGTTCCGGTACCGGGATCCGATTCTCGGTACGCGGTCGCTGGTGATCGCCATCTCCCAGTCCGGCGAGACCATGGACACGCTGATGGCGCTGCGGCACGCCCGCGAGCAGGGCTCCAAGGTGCTGGCGATCTGCAACACGAACGGTTCGACGATCCCGCGCGAGTCGGACGCGGT
Organism: Streptomyces sp. NPDC111656; assembly: GCF_055656965.1. Classification (NCBI taxonomy): domain Bacteria; kingdom Bacillati; phylum Actinomycetota; class Actinomycetes; order Kitasatosporales; family Streptomycetaceae; genus Streptomyces; species Streptomyces sp. NPDC111656. The sequence continues at coordinate 735,215 of NZ_JBVKCA010000002.1, read as the reverse complement.
GCTGTACACGCACGCGGGTCCTGAGGTCGCCGTCGCGTCCACCAAGGCCTTCCTGACGCAGCTGGTCGCCTGTTATCTGGTCGCGCTGTACCTGGGCCAGGTCCGCGGGACCAAGTGGGGCGACGAGATCCAGGCCGTCATCCGGGACCTGTCCCAGATCTCCGGCGAGGTGGAACGCGTCCTGGAGACCATGGAGCCGGTACGGGAGCTCGCACGATCGCTCGCCGACAAGAAGACCGTGCTGTTCCTGGGGCGGCACGTCGGATATCCGGTCGCCCTGGAAGGTGCCCTCAAGCTCAAGGAGCTCGCCTACATGCACGCCGAGGGCTTCGCGGCGGGTGAGTTGAAGCACGGGCCGATCGCGTTGATCGAGGACGATCTGCCGGTCGTGGTCGTCGTGCCGTCGCCGCGCGGGCGCTCGGTTCTGTACGACAAGATCGTGTCCAACATCCAGGAGATCCGGGCGAGGGGTGCGCGCACGATCGTGATCGCCGAGGAGGGGGACGAGGCGGTGGTGCCTTACGCCGACCACCTGATCCGGATTCCGGCCACGCCGACGTTGCTTCAGCCGCTGGTCGCGACGGTGCCGTTGCAGGTCTTCGCGTGTGAACTGGCGACAGCGCGGGGCAACGAGGTGGATCAGCCTCGGAACCTGGCGAAGTCGGTGACGGTGGAGTGAGTTGTTTTTAGGGCGCCGATGAAGGTGGCGAAGGCCCCGGTCGGGAAGGTGAGGGTGGCCCTGGCCGGGGTCTTGGAGTCGCGGATGGCTATGTGGGTGCGGCGCTTGGCGATTTCCACGCAGGCGTCGCCTTGGCCGCCGCCGGAGAGGGATGACTTCTGCCAGACGTCGTGGGTGGTCATTTCCTACAGCTCCTTCGCCAGCTGGTGGATGAAGTCACGCGAGCGTTCGGGTTCGAGTGACACCGTCTCTACCCTACGGAAGAGCGTTCGATAGCGGCTGAGTTGGGCTTCGGCGTCGATGAACACGGGGCCGTTGGGTCCGTCGCGCACGACGGTGTCCAGCTTGGAGGCTGCGCCACCCGCATACACCATGGAACTCCCGGCTCCTCCGAAGCCATCCAGGTCGAAGGGGATGACGCGCACGGTGATGTGGTCGGCTTCGGCGAGTTCCAGGATGCGGGCGAGCTGAGCGCGTGCCGTGGCGCGGTCGCCGGCTCTGATACGCAGAGCTGCCTCATGGATCAGGGTCTCGTATGGGACCGGGTCAGGGCGCTCGATGATGACCTTGCGCTTCATCCGGTGTTCCACCCAGCGCTCCACCTCGCTCTCCGGGAACTCCGGGTTCACGTACGAGAAGAGCGCCCGGGCGTAGTCCTCGGTCTGCAGAAGGCCCGGGACGTGCAGGAAGTCCACGTCCCACCGGTACTTGGCGTGGTGCTCCAGCTCGGACAGATCCAGGAACGGCGTTGGCAGCAGACTCCGGTAGTCCTCCCACCAACCGCGTGTCCGGTCAGAGGCGATCGCGATCAAGACGCCGATGAACTCCCCGTCCGAACAGGCGTAGTGGGATGTCAGGCGGCGGAGTCGCTGTTCGCTCACGCCCGTGAGTCCGGATTCGATGTGGCTGATCTGGACGCGACCGGTACCGAGCAACGCCGCCGCCTCGACGGCGGTGAGCCCTGCCGCCTCGCGGAGCCTGCGCAACTCGATCCCCAGGCGCATCTGACGTGCCGTTGGTTCGCGCCTCAGGACCATCAGTTGCTCCTTCTCGTTCGGGGGCAGATCACGCGATCGGCTTGCTCGGGATGACAGGTTATCCCTACGGTGGGTGACGCGGCGCACACACTGCGACACCCCGGGGTACCGGAAGCGCACCGCTCCGTTCTGCCGTGACGGCTGCGCCAATGCCACCGCCCGGAACCGCCGAGTATCCCCAACCCCCCACCAGCCGAACGGAGTTCACCCATGCCCGAAACCGTCGCCGAACCCTGGGAGTACATGATGTACATCCCCCACGACCTCCGTGCCGTCACCGTCAGTCGCCGTACCGTCCGCCTGATCCTCACCCTGCACGGACTGATCCGCCTCACCGACGTCGCCGAGCTGGTCGCGGCCGAGCTGGTCTCCAACGCCGTACGGCATACGAAGGGGCAGGCGGCGCTACGGGTGCAGTGGCGGGCCGGGGTCCTGCGCATCGGCGCCTGGGACGCGGACCCGCAGCCCCCGGAGCCGTCCCTGCCGTGGGACCAGGTTGCCGACGCGGAGGCGGGACGCGGCCTTGCCCTCGTGCGGGCCTGCGCCGACCTGTGGGGCTGGCAGCCGCTGGCCAGGAACGGGCAGCGCGGCAAGTACGTGTGGTGTGACCTGGCTGCCGCGTAGCTCGTTGATCACGTCGTACAGGAAGGAGGGCTGATGGTCAGCTCGTCGCATGAGGCGCTGCACCACTTCGGCCAGAAGGACACGGCCGGGTTGAACCGCAACTTCCAGAAGCTGTTCCATGTGCCGTTCCCGGAGCCGTGCGGCTTCACGGTGCTCAACACGGACCCGCGCGGCTCTGCTCGTACAGCTCGTGACGTCCGGCCTGGTGGATTCCCAGGCGAAGGAGATTTGGAGGGACCTGATGGCTCCGGTGAACTACTTCTTCAAGAACCCGGCCGCGGAGCGGGTGAGGGATGAAGGGCGCGTCGAAGGGCGCGTCGAGGGGCGAGTCGAAGGGCGAGTCGAAGACCGCATCGAAATGACCCTGAAGATCCTGGAGCTTCGAGGCCTCCAGGTACCTGACTCCGTCCGGCAGCGGGTGCAGGCGTGCTCCGACCTGGATCAGCTCAAGGCCTGGTCGGAACGGGCGGTCCACGTGGCCGACGCAGAGGACCTGTTCACGGACGTGCGGCCCGAATAGCAGGACTGGAGGCCTCCAGCGCACTCCAGCCCGTCTTGCACGAGACAGCTACTCCGCCGACCCGTCCACATCCGGGAACGGCACCGGCGGAGCCGGTGTGGCCGTAGATGGTAGCCGCCGGCCAGGAACGGGCAGCGCGGCAAGCGCGTGTGGTGCGAGCTGGCGGCGGCCTGATGTTGCACGGTGTTTGCCGTGGCGGGTGGGCAGTTGCGGATGCTCGCAGGTGGTCATCGAGGCCGGCCGAGGGAGCCGGCCGTGAAAGGCCAAGTAGTTGCGCGGTCGACTTCACCTCCCGTAACGGCGCGTCGACTCGACTGTCACAGGGGCGTCTTGATGCAGCTCCCTTCGCAACGCCCGTCCGGCGGCGGGCCTCCTTTGAAGCAGCAACGCCCGCTCAGCCGGAGCGAGCGCGACGACACCGCTTCCCAGGAGTACCGATGCGCGTCAAGAAGATGTCCGCCCTCGCCCTCATCGTCGCCGCTGCCGGCCTCTCGCTGACCGCGTGCGGCAGCGGCGACGGATCGAGCGCCTCCGCCAACACCAGCGTGTCCACCGCCGGGAGCGGCTCCACCGGCGCCCAGGACTCGACCTCAGGTTCCTCCGCGTCCGGTTCCTCCACCGGCGGCCAGGCCTCGACCTCGACCGCAGGTTCCTCCACGTCCGGTTCCTCCTCGTCCGGCTCCTCCACCGGCTCCAGCAAGGGCAGCGGGCTCACCGCCCAGTCCGCGACGTCGGGCTCCATGTGCAAGACCGATCATCTCGCTCTCAGCGCCTCCGCCACGGGGGTCAAGAACCAGATAGTCGTCAACCTGAAGAACACCGGTTCCGGCAAGTGCAGCATGCACGGCTTCCCGGGCGTCCAACTCGTGGGCCCCGACGGCCTGGGCGACACCGGGCCCGACGCCGCCCGCACCGACACCTCGGGATCCACCGTCAGCATCGGGCCCGGCGAGGAAACCCGCTTCCTGCTGCGCTACATCCCGAGCACCAGCGGCTCCGCCAAGACCTACACCCGGCTCTCCGTCACCCCGCCCAACGAGAAGGTCTCGGAGATCGTGAATCTCAACGACCTGGCCATCACCATCGCCGCCCCCAGCGGCGACGCTCCCGACGTCTACGTCGACCCCATCGGCTACCACGTCGGCTCCGGCAAGTGAGCCCAGTGACATCCCGCGGGGGCGCTCTCTCCTGAGAGGATCACCGCACCGTACGGATATGTGAATGCAGGGTGGGGAACATGGGCGTTCTGGTGCTGGCCGGTCTCCTGGTGCTTGTTATCGGTGGGAGCGTGTGTGTGGTGTGGGCGTCGCGCGGCGGGCCCCGCTGGGTCCGGGGCGTGGCGGCGGTGACGCTCGTCGTGGGCGAGCTGGTGCACGCCTTCGCGAAGAGCAACCGGCGGCGGAGTGTGAATCGGTCCGGCGGAGACGGTGACTAGGGTCGGCGAGGAGGCTCGTTCCGACGGTGGCGTTAGGCCGTTTGTCCCGCTGTGGGGGTTCCCGCTGCGACCCGTGGGCCGTTGCTCTCTTATTCTCGGACACGACCTTTCGAATACAAGAGGAGCAGTGCCATGGGACAGAACGTCTTCTTCGAGGTGTCCGCCGACGGCGAGCCGCTCGGCCGGATCGAGTTCAAGCTGTACGACGACGTGGTCCCGGAGACGGCCCGCAACTTCCGTGAGCTGGCCACCGGTCAGAACGGGTTCGGCTACAAGGGCTCGCCGTTCCACCGCGTCATCCCGGACTTCATGCTGCAGGGCGGTGACTTCACCAACGAGGACGGCACCGGCGGCAAGAGCATCTACGGTGCGAAGTTCCCGGACGAGAACTTCAAGCTCAAGCACACCAAGCCGGGTCTGCTGAGCATGGCCAACGCCGGTCGGAACACCAACGGCTCGCAGTTCTTCATCACCACGATCGTCACCGACTGGCTCGACGGCAAGCACGTCGTCTTCGGTGAGGTCGTCGAGGGCATGGACGTCGTCAAGGCCGTCGAGAAGCTCGGCAGCCGTTCCGGCTCCACGTCCAAGAAGATCGTCATCTCGGACTCCGGCACCGTCTGAGAGATCCAGGCCGGGATTCGTCCGGCCGTACAGCACAGAGATCGAGCGGGAACGGCTGCGGCCGTTCCCGCTCGATCGGTATCGGGCACCCCTCGCCTCTCCCCGGCGTGACGCGGACCACACCGCAGGAATTTCGGCTCTCCCTGTAAGAAGTGGGCGCTCACGCGCATTGCTTGGTGAGAGAGCCGATATGAGGGGATGGCGTGTGACACATGCCCAACGCTTCAGGGACGTCTACGAGGAGTGCTATCCGCGCGTCCTCGCCTATGCCACGAGTCTGGTGGGTCGACAGGTAGGCGAGGACATCACGAGCGAGACGTTCACCGTCGCCTGGCGGCGCGTGCGGGACATTCCGCAACCCGCACTGCCCTGGCTCCTGGGAGTGGCCCGCAACCTGGTGCGCGAACTGCGCCGCCGGGACAGCCACCAGTACGCCCTCGCCGCCGAGGAGGCGCAGCGCATCAGCAGCGGTGCCCGGAACGACGTCGGTGACGTCGCGGCGGACGTGACCGACCGGGAAGCCGCGTTGCAGGCCCTGGCGAGTCTGTCCGACGCCGACCGGGAACTGCTGACTCTGATCGCCTGGCACGGACTGAGCCCCAAGCAGGCGGCACGGGTCCTGGGCTGCACCATCGCGACGCTGACCGTCCGGCTGCACCGGGCCCGCCGTCGGCTGGAGAAAGCCCTCGAGGCGGTGTCCCCGGCGGAGACGGCGTCCGTAGCCCCCGCGCAAGCACCGCCCGCTCAAGCGCCGGCCGCGAAAGTGCCGTCGGCTCGGGCCCCGCACCGCAGCACCGATCGCAAAGGAGCACTCACATGAAGAACACCCACGTACGGTCCGGGCGGCCCGACGTCCTGAGGGTGCTCGCGGACGCGCGGCCCGACGAACTCGACCCGGCCCGGCTGGCCGACTCCCCGCGGCAGCACGACGACCTGGCGCGCATCCTGGCCGGAGCGACGGACAGTCGCGCGACACGCTCCCAGGAACCACGGCGCCTCTGGGCCGGGATCCGGCCGCTCGGGACCGTCGTGGCCGTCGCGGCCGTCGCGGCGTCCGTGGTGGTCGTGAGCACGCTCGACGGGCAGGACCCTTCAGGGGTGCGCGCGAGCGCCCACCCGCAGTCCTCGGCCGCCACGTCGGGGTCGGCCTCGGCGGCGTCGGAGGGCCGTGCCGACGTCCAGGTCGACGGCCGCCTCGAACTGCTCAGTGTGGCGAAGAAGGCGGAGACACCGGCCGCCGAGGGAACGTACTGGCAGACCACCACGCGCTCGCAGGACGTGAACGTCGTCGGTGCGAAGGGACAGCTCTTCGCCGTGCGCACCACGGCGAGGGGGGAGTGGTCGGTGGGTGTGCGTCCGGGAACCCAGAGCCTGATGGTCTCCGGTCTGGACGACGTGACCGCGCCCCGCACCGAGGCGGACAAGGCACGCTGGCGAGCCGCGGGCTCGCCGGCCACCGTGCAGGCCGAGGCCTCGACAGCGGCCGGACAGGGCACGCTGGGGTACAGGATCGGAGCCGGGCGGCCGATGGTCATGCGGACGGACGCCGACGACAAGATCTACGCCCTCGGCCCGCGGAACGTCTCGTACCAGGATCTGCGCGAACTCCCCTCCAACAGTGGAGAGTTGCGCCGTCAGCTGGAGAAGCTGTACGCGGCGGACAGCAGCGATGCCGAGACCGGCGCCGGCCGTACGGCCTATGTGCTGCGCCAGGCGGCCGACCTCATCACGATGCCGGTGAAGCCCGCCGTACGGGCGGCCGCGTATCGGGTGATCGCGGACCTGCCCGGTGTCCGGGGGCTCGGGCGTGTCACCGACCCACTGGGGCGTGAGGGCGTCGGTGTCGCGTTCCCCGGCACGGCGCGCACCCCGCTGGGGAGCGTGCAGCAGCAACTGGTCGTGGACCCGACCACCGGCGCGATGCTCTGCGAGCAGGTCGTGCTGGTCGAACCGTCGGCCAGGGCCCGGGAGGCGGGTCTCGACGCGGGTACGACGGTGAACTACGAGGCGACGACGCGGATGAGCTGGGGCGAGCACCAGATCACCGTGCCGAAGAACGCCAAGCACTGAGCTCGCGCGAGCAACGCCGAGAGGTGGGCGCGTCGGCGGCCGTCCGGCCCATAGGGTGCTGGGCATGAGCATCATCGGGGTCGGTATCGACGTGGCCGAGATCGACCGGTTCCTGGCGGCGCTGGAGCGTACGCCGGGGCTGGCCCATCGGCTCTTCCTGGATCAGGAGTTGCACCTGCCGAACGGGGAGCGCCGGGGCATCGCCTCTCTGGCCGCGCGCTTCGCCGCGAAGGAGGCGGTCGCCAAGGCGCTGGGCGCCCCGGCGGGCATGCACTGGACGGACGCGGAGGTCTACGTCGAGGACAGCGGCCGGCCGCGGCTGCGGGTGACGGGGACGGTGGCGTCGCGCGCGGCCGAACTGGGCGTCCGTTCGTGGCATGTGTCGCTGAGCCATGACGCGGGAGTGGCCTCGGCCGTCGTGGTGGCGGAGGGGTAGGGAGGGCGGTCGTACGGCGGCCGGGGCGGCGCGGTGGGCCCGTGTACGGGAGACTCGACCCATGCGTACTGCGTACAGCGTGGAGACGGTCAGGGCGGCAGAGCGTGAGCTGATGGCGCGGCTCGCGGAGGGTGCGCTGATGCAGCGCGCCGCGGCCGGACTGGCCGCTGCCTGCGCGGACTTGCTGGGACGGGTGTACGGCAGCCGGGTCGTACTGCTCGTGGGCAGCGGGGACAACGGGGGCGACGCCCTGTACGCCGGGGCCCGGCTGGCGCGGCGGGGGGCGGGGGTCACCGCCGTACTGCTCGCGCCCGAACGGACGCATGGCGCGGGCCTGGCCGCGCTGCGGCGGGCCGGGGGCACGGTGGCCGGGTCCGGCGCCGCCGAGGAGTTGATCCTGCGGGCCGACCTCGTCGTGGACGGGATCGTCGGTATCGGGGGCAAGGGCGGGCTGCGGCCCGATGCGGTGCCGCTGGCCGAGTACGCGGCGGACTCGCGGGCGGCCGTGGTCGCCGTGGACCTGCCGAGCGGGATCGAGGCCGACACGGGAGAGGTCCTGGGCACCGCCGTCCGCGCCGATCTGACGGTGACCTTCGGGACGCACAAGCCCGGGCTGCTCATCGACCCGGGGCGTGAGTACGCCGGTTCGGTACGCCTCGTCGACATCGGGCTCGAACTGCCCGAGGAGGCCGAACTGGAGGCCCTTCAGCACGCGGACGTGGCGGTGCGGCTGCCGGTGCCCGGGGCCGAGAGCGACAAGTACCGGCGCGGGGTCGTCGGGATCGCGGCCGGGTCCGCGCGGTATCCCGGGGCCGCCGTGCTCGCCGTGTCCGGGGCCCTGCGGGGTGGGGCGGGGGCGGTGCGGTACGTCGGGCCCGCGGCGGACGCCGTGATCTCCCGCTTTCCCGAGACGCTCGTGTCGGACCAGGGGCCCGCGCGGGCCGGGCGGGTCCAGGCGTGGGTGGTGGGGCCCGGGGTCGGGGACGACGCGTCGGCGGTGGCGCAGGTGCTCGAGGCGGATGTGCCGGTGCTGGTGGACGCGGACGGGCTGCGGCTCGCGGACCGGTCCGCCGTACGGGCCCGGACCGCGCCCACGCTGATGACTCCGCATGCCGGGGAGGCGGCGGCGTTGCTCGGGGTCTCGCGGGAGTCGGTGGAGGCGGCTCGGCTGGCGTCGGCGCGGGAGTTGGCGCTTCGGTACGGGGCGACCGTGCTGCTGAAGGGATCGACGACTCTGGTCGCCGATCCGGGGGGCGGTGCGGTGCGGGTGAATCCGACGGGGACGGCGTGGCTGGCCACGGCCGGCAGTGGGGACGTGCTGTCGGGGCTTGCGGGGTCGTTGCTCGCGGCCGGGTTGTCGGCGTTGGACGCGGGGAGTGTGGGCGCGTATCTGCATGGGCTCGCGGGGAGGCTCGCGGCGGACGGGGCGCCCTTGGGGGCGCATGATGTCGCGGCGACGATTCCGGAGGCCTGGCGGGACATCCGCGACGCGCTCCGCTGACCCCGCCGTTCTTTGTCCGCGGGTGGGTGGGGGCTGGGCGCGCCCCGCGGCGGAGCCGCACATATACACAGCCCCGCGCCCCTGGGGCGGGGCTTCGCCCCAGCCTTCTCCGGGTGGGATTTTTGGCTGCGGGGCGGTGGGGGCTTGTCGCGCAGTTCCCCGCGCCCCTTACGGGGGCGCTGCGTTGCCCATTACGGGGGACCCCGTCCGCGCGGCTCACCCCCGCTCGCCTTGGGGTTGCGTATCGCTGGTCGCATGATGATGAGCAGACGAATGAGACTCGGGAGCACGGGGGTGCTCCTCGCGCTGCTGGTGGTGATGCCGGTGGAGGGCGCGGCGGCGGCCGGGCCCCCGGCGCCCGGGCCGGGAAGCGAGCTGGTGCCCGGCGTGCCGCCGGGGCCCCGTCATCCGTGGCAGGTGGACACGCCGGACCAGATGCTGCCGCCCAAGGTGTACAGGCCGAGCGCGCAGGAGGACGCCGTCGAACCGCGGGACGCCCCCGCGGAGACGGACGCGCTCATCGAGTACATCCCGCTCAGCGAGGCCCTCGCGGGCAAGTCCGTGACGTGCAGCAAGCTGACCGGGCCGTACCAGCGGCAGGTCGAGCGGTGGCTGAAGCGGAAGGTCGACGGGAAGCAGTCGGCGGGCGACTGCGCCGCCATCCGGGCGTTCCAGACGAAGGAGAAGATCAAGCCGAACACCGGCTTCGCCGGCCCCGTCACCTGGGCCCGGATGCAGCTGCTGTCCGCGAAGAAGAACCCGAACGCGGCCGGGAAGTGTCCCGTGCGGTCGTACCGCGTCGCGTGTGTGGACCTGACCCGGCAGCTCACCTGGGTGCAGAAGGGGAAGAAGGTGCTGTGGGGACCGGTGCCGATGCGCAGCGGCCGGGCCGGGTACCGGACCAGGACCGGCTGGTTCAAGGTCTACTGGAAGCACAAGAGCCACTGGTCGACGCTGTACAACACCCCGATGCCGTACAGCCAGTTCTTCAGCGGCGGAGAGGCCTTCCACGCCATCTACGGCAGCATCTACGACCCGAACGGCTCGTATGGCTGTGTCAATCTGCGCCTGGCCGACGCCCGCTCCCTGTGGAACGTCACCAAGACGAACGACCACGTGTACGTGTGGGGCCGCAGGGCCGGCACCTGACCGTCCTCCTGGGGCCCTCGGACCCCTCTGAGACACTGGGGGCGCGATGAACGACACAGCACCCCTGCGCGCCCGCGCAGAGATCGACCTGGCCGCCCTGCGCGCCAACGTGCGGACCCTGCGTGCCCACGCGCCGTCGGCGGCCTTGATGGCCGTGGTCAAGTCCGACGCGTACGGCCACGGGGCGGTCCCGTGCGCCCGCGCGGCGCTGGAGGCGGGCGCCACCTGGCTCGGCACCGCCACCCCCGAGGAGGCCCTCGCGCTGCGCGCGGCCGGCCTGACCGACAGCCGGATCATGTGCTGGCTGTGGACGCCCGGCGGGCCGTGGCGGGAGGCCATCGAGGCCGACCTCGACGTGTCGGTGAGTGGGATGTGGGCCCTGCGGGAGGTCACCGCCGCCGCCGAGGCGGCCGGGACGGCCGCCCGGGTCCAGCTCAAGGCCGACACCGGGCTCGGGCGCGGCGGCTGCCAGCCCGCCGACTGGCCCGAACTCGTGCGCGAGGCGCTGCGCGCCGAGGAACGCGGGCTGATCGACATCACCGGTCTGTGGTCGCACTTCGCCTGCGCCGACGAACCCGGGCACCCCTCCATCCGTGCCCAACTGGACCGTTTCCGCGAGATGGTGACGTACGCCGAGGAGCGGGGCGTGCGCCCCGAGGTGCGGCACATCGCGAACTCGCCGGCCACGCTGACCCTCCCCGAGAGCCACTTCGACCTCGTACGGACGGGGATCGCGGTCTACGGCATCTCGCCCAGCCCCGAGATCGGCACCCCGGCCGACTTCGGGCTGCGCCCGGTGATGACACTGAGCGCGTCCCTCGCGCTGGTGAAGCACGTACCCGGGGGCCACGGAGTCAGTTACGGGCATCACTACGTCACCGCGGGTGCCACCACCCTCGGCCTCGTCCCCGTCGGCTACGCGGACGGCGTGCCGCGCCACGCCTCCGGCACCGGACCGGTGCTGGTGGGCGGCAAGTGGCGGACGGTGGCGGGGCGGGTCGCGATGGACCAGTTCGTGGTCGACCTGGGCGGGGACGAGCCGGCGCCCGGTGCGGAGGCGATCCTGTTCGGTCCGGGCGACCGGGGCGAGCCGACCGCCGAGGACTGGGCGCGGGCGGCGGGGACGATCGCGTACGAAATCGTCACCCGGATCGGAACCCGAGTGCCGCGCGTATACGTGAATAGGGAACAAGGCGGGTAACCCGCAAGGAGTACAGGGGGTGCCCCGCGCAGGACAACAGGGCAACAGGACATAGTTGCACCATCAGCGGTACCTCCGGCACCACCCTCAGCACGACCGGCACCACCCCCAGCACGACCTACTGAAGTGAACGACACCCCGGCGAAGAGGAGCGGTACGTGAGCGAGAGCAGCGCGGAGGCCGTCACGGACGTCGCCGCGGCGGCCGTCGCCTCCGCCGCCGGGAACTGGCGCAAGGCCGGTATCGCCGGCGTCGCCATAGGCGTGGTCGCCGCGGGCGCCGCCGCCGGAGTCGCCATAGAGCGGCTGACGGTGGGCCGTGGCATGCGCAACAAGGCCCGCCTCGCGCTCGACTCGACGGGCCCGTACGGCTCGCTGCGCGGCACGCCCGGCAAGGCGTACGCCGACGACGGCACCGAGCTGTACTACGAGGTGGACGACATCGAGCAGGATGTGACGTTCACCCCACGTCGGCGCCGGCTCTTCGGACGCAAGGCCCCGGCCCCCGTCACCGTCGTCTTCAGCCACGGATACTGCCTCAACCAGGACTCCTGGCACTTCCAGCGGGCCGCGCTGCGCGGGGTGGTGCGCACGGTGCACTGGGACCAGCGCAGTCACGGCCGCTCCGGGCGCGGGGTCGGCCAGACGAAGGACGACACGCCCGTCTCCATCGACCAGCTCGGCCAGGACCTGAAGACCGTCATCGACGCGGCCGTGCCCGAGGGGCCGATCGTGCTGGTGGGGCACTCCATGGGTGGCATGACCGTCATGGCGCTGGCCGACCAGTACCCGGAGCTCATCCGCGAGCGGGTCGTCGCCGTCGCGCTCGTGGGTACGTCGTCGGGGCGGCTCGGCGAGGTCAACTTCGGGCTGCCCGTCGCGGGCGTCAACGCGGTGCGATGGGTGCTCCCCGGTGTGCTGAAGGCGCTCGGTCAGCAGGCCGCCCTGGTGGAGCGCGGGCGGCGGGCCACGGCCGACCTGTTCGCGGGGATCATCAAGCGGTACTCGTTCGCGTCCCGGGACGTCGACCCGGCCATCGTGCGGTTCGCCGAACGGATGATCGAGGGCACCCCGATCGACGTGGTCGCGGAGTTCTACCCGGCGTTCACCGAGCACGACAAGACCGAGGCCCTCGCGTACTTCGCCGAACTGCCGGTGCTGGTGCTGGCCGGGGTCGGCGACATGGTGACACCGAGTGAGCACAGCGAGGCGATCGCGGACCTGCTGCCGGACGCCGAACTGGTGCTCGTCCCGGACGCCGGGCACCTGGTCATGCTGGAGCACCCCGAGGTGGTCATAGACCGTCTCGCCGACCTTCTGATGCGCGCGGGCGCCGTTCCGGCAGGGGCTACCGTGGGTGGCTATGGAAGCACCAGCAGCAGCGCACAACCCGGCTGAGCCCGCCGCCGAGGGCGTGAACGTCCGGATCACCGTCAACTCGCCAGAACAGATGCGGGAGTTGGGCCTTCACCTGGCCAAGCTGCTGCGCGCGGGCGATCTCGTGATGCTGAACGGGGAGCTCGGCGCGGGCAAGACGACACTGACCCGCGGGCTCGGCGAGGGGCTCGGCGTGCGGGGCGCGGTCACCTCACCGACGTTCGTCATCGCCCGTGTGCACCCCTCCCTCGGTGACGGTCCGCCGCTCGTGCACGTGGACGCGTACCGGCTGGGCGGCGGGCTCGACGAGATGGAGGACCTCGACCTCGACGTGTCGCTCTCCGACTCGGTGATCGTCGTGGAGTGGGGCGAGGGCAAGGTCGAGGAGCTCACCGACGACCGGCTCGACGTCGTCATCCACCGGGCCGTCGGCGACACCACGGACGAGGTACGGCACGTCACGCTCACCGGGCTCGGGGAGCGCTGGGCGACGACCGATCTGAGCGTGCTCGCGGCTTGATCACCCTGGGTGAGGGTTCCGGGGGCGTGAAGGTTCCGACAAGTCGTCGGCAAGATGTTGCGTTCGGCCTCCCGGCCGTGGTCACATGGACCTCAGTCCGTAGTTAGGTCTACCTAACCACGCTTGCCCCCGAATCCCCAGGAGGCGTCCATGTCGGCTTCGGAACGTGACGTGCCGGTGCAGCAGCCGTGCGGTGGGGTGTCGATGCGGGACCTTTTGGCGTCGTGTGCGGCGGCCGACGCGGTGTCCAGGCCGCCTCGGGCGCCCATGCCGGAGGAGCCGCGTGCGGAGGCGCGGCCGCGCAAAGCCGCGTGAGCGCTCCGCGGGGGCGTGGATTTTCGGGTGCGGGCCCGGTGGGGGCTGGTCGCGCAGTTCCCCGCGCCCCTTCGGGGCGCCGACAGTTACCGGATGACGACTACCTTCACGCCGATCGTTGCGAAGTTCCACATCGCGGTGCCGTTCTTGCGGGTCTCCCGGATACCGCCGAGTTTCTTGGTGGAGTCGGGGGAACCCGTGGAGCCGTCTATGGCGGAGCTGAAGCCGATCGCCACGCCGTCCACGATGCTGAAGCGGACCACGTGCTCGACCTGAGTGCCGTCCGATCCGGTGACGGCCTTGGAGCGGGAGGTGACGGCGTAGGTGCCGACCGCCGGGTCCACCGTGCCGGGGGTGACCTTGAAGGTGCGCTCGGTCCTGTTGTTCGCGGCGACCAGCCACACGCGGTCGTCGTCGACCGAGTAGACGACCCGCTCACCTCTGCCCGAGGCGGTCGGCAGCGCCACCGGGTTCTTCTTGTCCCGGGGTGCCTTCGTGGTGGGGACCTTGGACGCGCCCGCGAGGGGCTTGCCCAGGGTGTCGGGCACGTTCGCGGACGCCTGGTAGGCGAGGAAGCCGACCACCGTGACAGCCGCCGCGGTGAGCCCGGCCACGAATCCCGAGCTGCTCCTAGCCACCTTGTGTACCCGCCTCTCGTACCGCGTTCGTGTCCAATACGTCCTTTGTGGTGACGGTAGCAGCCGCCACCCCGCAGACCGGGACGGCCGTGCGTCCCGCTCGGGCGCCGTAGGCTGTTTGCGTGCTCTTGCTCGCTCTGGATACCGCCACCCCCGCCGTGACCGTCGCCCTGCACGACGGCACGTCCGTCATCGCCTCGTCGAGCCAGGTGGACGCGCGCCGGCACGGAGAGCTGCTGCTGCCGGCCGTCGACCGGGTGCTCGCCGAGGCAGGCCTCAAGCTGGACGCCGTCACCGGCATCGTCGTGGGCGTGGGCCCCGGCCCGTACACGGGGCTGCGCGTCGGCCTCATGACCGCCGACACCTTCGGCCTCGTGCTCGGCGTGCCCGTGCACGGCCTGTGCACCCTCGACGGGCTCGCGTACGCCGCCGACGGCACCGGCGTCGAGGGCCCGTTCGTCGTCGCGACGGACGCCCGGCGCAAGGAGGTGTACTGGGCGCTGTACGACGACCCCCGTACGCGTGTCTCCGAGCCCGCCGTCGACCGGCCCGCCGACATCGCCGGGAGGGTCGCCGCTCTGCCCGCCGTGGGTGCGGGTGCGCTGCTCTATCCCGACACCTTCCCGGACGCTCGTGCTCCCGAGCATGTCTCGGCGGGCGCGCTCGCGTCCCTGGCGGCGGAGAAACTCGCCGCGGGCGAGGAGCTCGAGGCGCCCCGGCCCCTCTACCTGCGCCGCCCGGACGCCCAGGTGCCCAAGAACTACAAGGTGGTCACCCCGAAGTGACCGCCGAGCTGCGCGAGATGCGCTGGTGGGACATCGATCCCGTACTGGAGCTGGAGAAGGACCTCTTTCCCGAGGACGCCTGGTCGCGGGGGATGTTCTGGTCCGAGCTGGCCCACGCCCGCGGGCCCGGGGCGACGCGCCGGTATGTGGTGGCGACCGAGAGCGGCCGACTCGTCGGATACGCCGGGCTCGCCGCCTCCGGCGACCTGGGCGACGTACAGACCATCGCCGTACGACGTGATCAGTGGGGCACCGGCCTCGGAGCCCGGCTGCTGACCGAGCTGCTGCGGGCCGCGACCGCGTTCGAGTGCGCCGAGGTCATGCTCGAGTGCCGTGTGGACAACGTCCGCGCGCAGAAGCTGTACGAGCGCTTCGGCTTCGAGCCCATCGGCTTCCGCCGCGGCTACTACCAGCCGGGCAACGTCGACGCCCTGGTCATGCGGATGCGGACCGCGTCCGACAGCGGCTCCGCCCCGGGTTCACCCTCAGTAAACGGCGCACAAGGAACAGAGAGCAATGGCTGACGAACCGCTGGTCCTGGGTATCGAGACCTCCTGCGACGAGACCGGCGTCGGCATCGTCCGCGGCAACACGCTGCTCGCAGACGCCGTCGCCTCCAGCGTCGACGAGCACGCCCGCTTCGGCGGCGTCGTGCCCGAGGTCGCCTCCCGCGCCCACCTGGAGGCGATGGTGCCGACCATCGACCGGGCGCTCAAGGACGCGGGGGTGAGCGCCAGGGACCTGGACGGCATCGCCGTCACCGCGGGGCCCGGGCTGGCCGGCGCGCTGCTCGTCGGGGTCTCGGCGGCGAAGGCGTACGCCTACGCGCTGGGCAAGCCCCTGTACGGCGTCAACCACCTCGCCTCCCACATCTGCGTGGACCAGCTGGAACACGGCCCGCTGCCGGAGCCCACGATGGCCCTGCTCGTGTCGGGCGGTCACTCGTCCCTGCTGCTCTCGACCGACATCACCTCCGACGTACGGCCCATGGGCGCGACCATCGACGACGCCGCGGGCGAGGCCTTCGACAAGATCGCGCGCGTGCTCAACCTCGGCTTCCCCGGCGGTCCGGTCATCGACCGGTACGCGAAGGAGGGCGACCCCTCCGCGATCGCCTTTCCGCGCGGGCTCACCGGGCCGCGCGACCCGGCGTACGACTTCTCCTTCTCCGGCCTGAAGACGTCCGTGGCCCGCTGGATCGAGGCCAAGCGGGCGGCGGGCGAGGAGGTGCCGGTGCGTGACGTGTCGGCCTCCTTCCAGGAGGCGGTAGTCGACGTGCTGACCCGCAAGGCCGTACGGGCCTGCAAGGACCAGGGCGTCGACCACCTCATGATCGGTGGCGGCGTGGCGGCGAACTCACGGCTGCGGGCGCTCGCGCAGGAGCGCTGCGAGGCCGCGGGGATCCGGCTGCGGGTGCCGCGGCCGAAGCTGTGCACGGACAACGGGGCGATGGTGGCCGCGCTGGGCGCGGAGATGGTCTCCCGCAACCGGGCCGCCTCCGACTGGGACCTGTCGGCCGACTCCTCACTGCCGGTGACGGACCCGCATGTGCCCGGCCGTTCACATGAGCATGGCCACGACCACGGCCCTGGACACGCTCATGACCACGTGCACGAGGTCTCCAAGGAGAACCTGTACTCGTGAGCGTCGCGCTGATGTGGGAGGCGCGGGCCGTCCCCGGGCGGGGCGAGGAACTGCTCGCCTGGGTGCGGAGGCAGGAGCTGGCGAGCGAGCCGCTGCGGCGGGAGGTCCTGCGCGCGCCGCAGGACCGGGTGCTCGTCATCACCTGGTGGGATGCGCCCTACGACGCCGATCTGCCCGAACTCCCGGAGCCGGAAGGGGAGTTGGTGACCCGGGCGGTCCATCGGTGGCGGTTCGAGTCGGTCTCCTGACGCTTTCGTCCCCGGCCGGGCTTCACGCCGACCTCGCTTTTCCGGAAGACTCCTGCAAAGTTTCGTGTGTGGGTGTGGAACGGTAGAGGGGCGGTTCGACGTGTCGACGGAGGTGGGCGCAGTGGCCCGGGAGAGCATCAAGAACAAGGTGACGATCACCGAGATCGCCCGGCAGGCCGGCGTCTCGGTGCCCACCGTGTCGCGCGTCGTCAACGGCCGCTCCGACGTGTCGCCGGAGACCCGGGCCCGCATCGAGGACCTGCTGCGGCGCCACGGCTACCAGCGCAAGTCGTCCGCGCCCGGCGACCGGGCGGCCCTGATCGACCTGGTCTTCAACGACCTCGACAGCCCCTGGGCCGTGGAGATCATCCGCGGCGTCGAGGAGGTCGCGCACGCCTCCGGGGTGGGCACGGTCGTCTCCGCCATCCACGGTGCGTCGGGCTCGGCCCGGCAGTGGATGACCAATCTGCGCGCCCGCGCCTCGGACGGCGTGATCCTCGTGACCTCGGTCCTCGAACCCCGGCTGCACGAGGAGTTGCGGCGGCTCGGGGTGCCGCTGGTCGTGATCGATCCGGCGGGGTCCCCGACCCTCGACGTGCCGACCGTCGGCGCCGCCAACTGGGCGGGCGGGATGGCGGCGACGGAGCATCTGCTCGGGCTCGGGCACCGGCGGATCGGCTTTGTCGCCGGGCCCGTGCGGTTGCTGTGCTCGCGGGCGCGGCTCGACGGGTACCGGGCGGCGCTGGACGGCGCGGGGGTCGCGGTCGACGACGCGCTGATCGTGCCGGGGGACTTCTACCATCAGGCCGGCTTCGACGGCTGCAACACGCTGCTCGACCTGGAGGAACCGCCGACCGCGGTGTTCGCGGCGAGTGACCAGATGGCGCTCGGGGCCATCGAGGCGTTGCGGCGGCGGGGGTTGCGGGTGCCCGAGGACATGAGTGTCGTCGGGTTCGACGACCTGCCGGAGGTCCGGTGGTCGGCGCCGCCGCTCACGACGGTGCGGCAGCCGCTCGCGGACATGGGGAAGTTGGCCACGCGCACGGTGCTCCGGCTGGCGCTCGGCGAGGATCCGGTCTCTCCTCGGGTCGAGTTGGCTACTGAGCTGGTCGTGCGGGCGAGTACGGCGCGACGGGGTTGAGGGGCGCCTCAGGGGCGGGGTGGTCGAGGGCGGTTCGGCGGCTGCGGGTGATTCGTGGCTGGTCGCGCAGTTCCCCGCGCCCCTGAAGGGGCGCTGATCCCGGCGCGCCCGAAGGGGAGCGGGGCTGTGTACATCAGCGGCTCCGCCGCGGGGCGCGACCAGCCCCCACCGGCCCGCGCATCGAGAACTTCCGATATTTGTCAGGGGCGTTGACACGTCTGTCGTACCCCCGTAACTTCCGGCGCACTCGGCCGATAATTATCGGCCCTCTTCCGGAAGGTGTGCGATGCGAGCGTTGGGCAACACCTACACCTCTTTCTCCCGCCGGAGGTTCCTGGCGGCATCCGCGGCGACCGGACTGGGCGCGGCCGCCCTGAGTGCGTGCGGTTCCTCCGACAGCGGGAGCAGTTCGGGCAAGACCACGATCGAGTGGTGGAACATCACCACCACCGACCCGGCGAAGAAGCTGTGGGCCCAGCGCGCCAAGGACTTCGAGGCCGCGCACCCGGACGTGAAGGTCAAGATCGTCACGCTGGAGAACGAGGCGTACAAGTCCAAGATGACCGCGCTGACCACCTCCGGGAAACTGCCGGACGTCTTCCACACCTGGGGCGGCGGGGTCCTCAAGCAGCAGATCGACGCGGGTCTGGTCGAGGACCTGACCGACAAGACCGTCTCCTGGACGAAGGACTACGTGCCCGCCTCGCTGGCGGCCTACCAGTTCGACAAGAAGACGTACGCGGTCCCGTTCGACATCGGCATGGTCGGCTTCTGGTACAACAAGGCGCTCTTCAAGAAGGCCAAGATCGACACGCCGCCCACCACCTGGTCCGGCTATCTCGACACCATCAGAGCCCTCAAGAGCGCCGGGATCACGCCCATCGCGCTGGCCGGCAAGGAGAAGTGGCCCGGCATGTACTTCTGGGCGTACCTGTCGATGCGCGTCGCCGGACTGGAGGCGATGCAGAAGGCCGCCACCGACGCCGACTTCACCGGCGAGGGGTTCGTCACGGCCGGCCAGCACCTCAAGGACCTCGTCGCGCTCGAACCCTTCCAGAAGGGGTTCCTCGGCGCCGCCTACTCCGAGCCCAACGGCGAGGCCGCCACCATGGGCAACGGCAAGGCGGCCATGGAGCTGATGGGCCAGTGGGCGCCGAGCGTCGAGAAGTCGTCCGGCAAGGGCCTCGGCGCCGATCTCGGCTTCTTCTCCTTCCCCTCCGTGGAGGGCGGAAAGGGCGCGCTCACCGAGGTGTTCGGCGGGGGCGGCGGCCACGCGGTGCGCAAGGGGGCGCCGGACGCGGCGGTGGAGTTCCTGAAGTTCTTCGCGGAGAAGGAGTTCGCCGAGACCCTCGTCAAGGAGACCGGCCTGATACCGGTGTCCAAGGACGCGCGCCCCGCGCTGACCGACCCCAACCTCACCGCCGTGTCGGACGCCCTGAACAATGCCACCGGCTTCCAGCTCTACCTCGACCAGGCCTACGCCCCCGCCGTCGGCCAGGAGATCAACGACAGCGTCGCCGCGCTCATCGCCGGCTCCAAGTCGCCCGAGCAGGTCACGCGTTCGGTGACCCAGGTCGCCAAGAGCGAGAAGAGCTAGCGGCCGGCGATGACGCACTCGACCTCGACCTCGACCGCGTCGACGTATGTGCCCGATCTCGGCAAGCCGACCGGCGCGACGGCCGTTTCACCGGGCGGGGGTCCCCGCCGTCCCGCCCTGCGGCGCATGCGCGACTGGTTCGCGGCCTTCGTCTTCACCGTCCCGGCGCTCGCCCTGTTCGGGATGCTCGTCCTCCTGCCGATGGGCTACGCCTTCTACGTCAGCTTCTTCAACTGGGGCGGATTCGGCTCGCCCACCGACTCCGTGGGGTTCGACAACTACACCCGGCTCCTCCACGACCCGGTGTTCCTCGGGGACCTGTGGCGCGGCTTCCTGCTCATCGCCTTCTCCCTCGTCCTCCAGCTGCCGTTCGCGCTCGCCATGGCCGTGCTGCTCAACCAGAGACTGCGCGGCCGGGCCGTCTACCGGATGCTGTTCTTCGCGCCGTACATCCTGTCCGAGGTCATCACCGGCGTGCTGTTCAGCATGATCTTCGCGCCGGGCGACGGACTCGCCGACAAGGTCCTCGGCGCGGTCGGTCTCGACGGCCTGGGCGGGCTCTGGTTCGCGGGCCAGAACACCGTCCTGCCCACCCTCTTCCTGGTCATGACCTGGAAGTACTTCGGCTTCCACATGATGCTCTACCTGGCAGGCCTCCAGGGCATCCCGGCGGAGCTGCACGAGGCGGCACGCATCGACGGCGCCGGCAGCTGGCAGCGCTTCCGTCACGTCACGCTCCCGCTGCTCGCGCCGACCCTGCGGATCAGCGTGTTCCTGTCCGTGATCGGCGCCATCCAGCTCTTCGACCTGGTGTGGGTGATCTCCGCGGGCGGTCCCGACCACCACTCCGAGACCATGGTCATCAGCATGTTCCAGTACGGCTTCAAGCGCTACCAGATGGGCTACGCCAGCGCGATCAGCGTGGCGATGTTCCTGATCAGCCTCGTCTTCGCCCTCGCCTACCAGCGTTTCGTGCTGCGCCGCGACACAGAAGGAGCCATCACCACCATGCGAGCAGGCCGATGAGCGCGGTCGTGAAGAGCACCGTCCCCAAGAACACGGTCCCGAAGAGTGTCGTACGCCGTCGCAGACTGCGCACGCTGCCCGTGTACGTGACCCTGTGGCTGGTCGGCGCGGTCATGGTGACCCCACTGCTGTACGCCCTGGTCTCCGGCTTCAAGTCCACCGACCAGCTCTCCGACAACACCTTCGGCCTTCCCCACCCCTGGGTGACCTCGAACTACACCTCGCTGCTCGGCTCGGGACCGTTCTGGCGGTCCGTCGGCAGCAGCACCCTCATCGCGGTCGCCACCGCCCTGCTGACCGTGGGGGCGTCGGCGCTCGCCGCCTACGCGCTCGCCCGGTTCGCCTTCCGGGGCAGGGAAGTGCTCTTCACCGTCTTCACGATGGGGCTGATGTTCCCCTTCGCGGTGGCGATCCTGCCGCTGTTCATCCTGCTGCGCACCTTCGGGCTGCTGGACAACCCCTGGGGTGTGATCCTGCCCCAGGCCGCGTTCGGCCTGCCCATGACGATCGTCATCCTGCGCGGCTTCTTCCGGGAGATCCCCGGCGAACTGGAGGAGGCCGCCACCCTCGACGGCTGCTCCCCGTTCGGTTTCTTCTGGCGCATCCTGCTGCCGCTGGCCCGCCCGGCGCTCGGCACCGTCTCCGTCCTCGCCATCGTGGGCAGCTGGAACAACTTCCTGCTCCCCCTGCTCGTCTTCAGCGAACCCACCTGGTGGACGGTCCCCGTCGGCATCCAGCAGTTCCAGGGCCAGTACGCCTCCGACCTGGCCCGCATCTTCGCGTATCTGGTCCTCGCCATGGCGCCCGCCCTGGCCTTCTACGCGGTCGCCGAACGACAGCTGATCGGCGGCATCACGCTCGGCGCGACCAAGGGCTGAACACCAGCCCCCTCCAGATGCCTCTGTGGATGTGAGGAGTTACATGACCGACCCCTGGCAGGACACCGCTCTGCCCGCAGGCGTCCGCGCCGCCGACCTGCTCGCCCGTATGACCACGGAAGAGAAGGTCGCCCAGCTCTACAGCGTGTGGCCCGGCTCGAACCAGACCCCGGGCGGGGACATGGCGCCGCTGCAGCACGCCCTGTCCGAGGACATCGACCTGGCCCGGCTGCTCCCGCACGGGCTCGGCCAGCTGACCCGCCCCTTCGGCACCGCGCCGGTCGACCCGGCCGAGGGCGCCGCCCGCCTCGCCTCCCTCCAGGAACGCATCCGCTCCGCGAACCGCTTCCGGCTGCCGGCGCTCGCCCACGAGGAGTGCCTCACCGGGTTCACGGCCTGGCGGGCGACCGTCTTCCCGACCCCGCTCGCCTGGGGCGCCAGCTTCGACCCGGCCCTGGTGAAGGAGATGGCGGCGACGATCGGCGCCTCGATGCGCTCGGTCGGCGTCCACCAGGGCCTCGCCCCGGTCCTCGATGTCGTACGCGATCCCCGCTGGGGCCGTACGGAAGAGTCGATCGGCGAGGACCCCTACCTCGTGGCGACCGTCGGCACCGCCTATGTCCAGGGCCTGGAGTCGGCGGGTGTCGTCGCCACCCTCAAGCACTTCGCCGGCTACTCGGCCTCCCGTGGCGCCCGCAACCACGCGCCCGCCTCGCTCGGCCCGCGCGAACTGGCGGACGTCATCCTGCCGCCGTTCGAAATGGCCGTACGGGAGGGCGGCGCGCGGTCGGTGATGGCCTCGTACAACGACCTCGACGGGCTGCCCGCCCACGCGCACCGCCGACTGCTCACCGAACTCCTGCGGGAGGAATGGCAGTTCACCGGCACGGTCGTGGCCGACTACTTCGGGGTGTCCTTCCTGGAGACCGCGCACGGACTCACCGACTCGCCCGCCGGGGCAGCCGGGCTCGCGCTCGCGGCGGGCGTGGACGTCGAGCTGCCCGCCGTGCGCTGCTACGGCGCCGGGCCCCTCGACGAGGAGTTCGTGGACCGGGCCGCGCTGCGGGTGCTGACGCAGAAGTGCGAACTGGGGCTGCTGGACCCCGACTGGGCACCGCCCGCCGACTCCGCTTCCGTCGATCTCGATCCGCCGCACATGCGGGCGTTGGCCCGGCAGCTGGCGGAGGAGTCGGTCGTCCTGCTGGCCAACGGGGGTACGTTGCCGCTGGCGTCCGGGGTGCGGAGGATCGCGGTTCTCGGTCCGCTGGCCGACGACCCGGCGGCCATGCTCGGCTGCTACACCTTCCCCCGCCATGTCCTCCTCGACCACCCCGAGGTCGAGAGGGGGGTGGACGTGCCGACGCTGCTGGAGGCGCTGCGCGCCGAGCTGCCGGACGTGGAGTTCACCGACGATCCGGTGGCCGCCGACGTGTGTGTGGTCGCGGTCGGCGACCGCTCGGGGCTGTTCGGGCGGGGCACCTCGGGCGAGGGGTGCGACGTGGCCGATCTCGAACTGCCCGAGGGACAGGGGGAGCTGGTCGACAAGACGCTGGCCTCCGGGACACCGGTCGTGCTGGTGCTGCTGTCGGGGCGGCCGTACGCGCTCGGGCGCTGGGCGGACCGGTGCGCGGCGGTGGTGCAGGCGTTCTTCGCGGGACAGGAGGGGGGTCCCGCGGTGGCCGGGGTGCTGTCCGGGCGGGTGAACCCGTCGGGGCGGCTCCCGGTGAGCGTGCCGCGCGAGCGGGCCGGGCAGCCGTGGACGTATCTCGCCCCGCCGCTCGGACAGCGCGGCGAGGCCAGCAACCTCGACCCGACGCCGCTGTTCCCCTTCGGACACGGGCTGTCGTACACGACGTACGACTGGCAGGCGCCATCGGTCGACGACACCGCGTTCCCGACGGACGGCGAGACGACCCTGCGGCTGACCGTCCGCAACACGGGGGAGCGGGCCGGTACCGAGGTCGTGCAGCTCTATCTCCACGACCCGGTCGGCAAGGTGGCGCGGCCGGTGGCCCGGCTGGTGGGCTACGCGCGGGTGCCGCTGGAGGCGGGCGCGTCGGCGGAGGTCCACTTCACGGTCCCGGCGGACCTGGCCGCGTACACCGGCCCGGACGGCGACCGGATCGTCGAACCGGGGGAGCTGGAGCTGCGGTTGGGGGCGTCCAGCGCCGAGGGCGGGGTGCGGTACGCGGTGCCGGTGACGCTGACCGGGCCCGAGCGGGTGGTGGGCCGGGAGCGGCGGATGCGGTGCGAGGTGCGCGTGAAGTGAGCCGTCGGTTCTCGCGGCGGCCGAATGTTTCTCGCCAGTCTCTGAATGTTACGGACCTTACCGAGGTCGGAGAGGGGTCGCCCGGCGTGCACCCGGGGATACGATCGCGCCCATGAATCCCGCGAAGCCCGTGGAGAATCGGATGGCGGACCGTTCCTCGGGGACCGCGACCCTTGCCGAGATCGCCCGCGAGGCCGGCGTCTCCGCTCCGACTGTTTCGAAGGTGCTCAACGGCCGGGCCGATGTCGCCCCGGCCACCCGCACCCGGGTCGAGGAGCTGCTGCGCGCGTACGGCTACCGGCGCCGCCGGGCCGAGGCGACCCGCTCGCCCCTCATCGACGTGGTCTTCCACGAGCTGGAGAGCGCCTGGGCGATGGAGGTGATCCGGGGCGTCGAGAACGTGGCGCGGGACGAGGGGCTGAGCGTCGTCCTCTCGGAGAGCGCGGGACGGCTGACCCCCGGGCGGACCTGGGCCGACCAGGTCGCCGCCCGCCGCCCGCACGGCGTGATCCTCGTCCTGTCCCGGCTGGACGAGTCCCAGCGCGCGCTGCTGACCAGCAGGTCCATCCCGTTCGTGGTGATGGACCCGGCGGGCGACCCGGGCGACGACGTGCCGTCCATCGGCGCCACCAACTGGCACGGCGGGCTGGCCGCGACCCGCCATCTCGTCGACCTGGGGCACCGGCGGATCGGCGCGATCAGCGGGCCTTCGCGGATGATGTGCAGCCGTGCCCGGGTCGACGGATACCGGGCGGCGCTGGAGACGGCGGGGCTGCCGGTGGACCCGGAGCTGATCAGAACCGGGAATTTCCACCACGAGGACGGCTACCGGCTGGGCCTCGACCTGCTGCGCCGCCCCGACCGCCCGACGGCCGTCTTCACCGGCAACGACCTCCAGGCGCTCGGCCTGTACGAGGCCGCCCGCGAGCTGGGTCTGCGCATCCCGGAGGACCTGAGCGTCGTGGGGTTCGACGATCTGCCGGTGGCACGCTGGGTCGGGCCGCCGCTGACGACCGTACGGCAGCCGCTGACGGAGATGGCGGAGGCGGCGGCCAAGCTGGTGCTGGAGCTGGGGCGCGAGGAGCGGCCGGCGGCGGGGACCAGGGTGGAGCTGGCGACGAGTCTGGTGGTGCGCAGCAGTACGGGGGCGGCTCCGGCGGTCGGACTGGCGTGAAGTGGACGTATTGACGTGTGGGGCATCCCGCCCCACACTCCTCCGAAGCCAATCGGTTGCAAGACCGAAACTTTCGGAGGCACCCGCATGAGATCTCTGAGAACAGGCTTATCCCTGGGGTCCGTCCTCACCGGCATCGCCGCCCTCGGCGCCCTGCTGGTCGCGGCCCCCGCCGCCCACGCGGCCGACACCCCGCTGCGCGACCTCGCCGCCGCCAAGGGCAAGGTCATCGGCACCGCCGTCACCGGGTCCAAGCTGACGGGGACGTACGGCGACATCGCCGGGGCCCAGTTCAACTCGCTCACTCCTGGCAACGCCATGAAGTGGGGGACCGTCGAGCCCACCCGGGGCACCTACAACTGGGCCGAGGCCGACCAGATCGTGGCCTTCGCGCAGGCCCACAACCAGCAGGTGCGCGGCCACACATTGGTCTGGCACAGCCAGAACCCGAGCTGGCTGACGAACGGCACCTGGACGTCCGCCCAGCTCGGCGCCCTCCTCCAGGACCACATCAGCACCGAGGTCACCCGCTACAAGGGCAAGCTGGCCGCCTGGGACGTGGTGAACGAGCCCTTCAACGAGGACGGCACCTACCGCTCGACCCTCTGGTACAACGGCCTCGGCTCCGACTACATCGCCCAGGCCCTGACCTGGGCGCGCGCGGCCGACCCGAGCGCCAAGCTCTACATCAACGACTACAACGTCGAGGGCGTGGGCGCCAAGAGCACCGCCCTCTACAACCTGGTCAAGTCGCTGAAGGAGCGCGGCGTCCCGATCGACGGGGTCGGCCTCCAGGCCCACCTCATCCTCGGCCAGGTGCCGTCCACGCTCCAGCAGAACATCCAGCGCTTCGCCGACCTCGGCGTCGACGTGGCGATCACGGAGCTCGACATCCGTATGCAACTCCCGTCCGACAGCGCGAAGCTGGCGCAGCAGGCCGCCGACTACAAGGCCGTGTTCGACGCGTGCGTGGCGGTGTTCCGGTGCTACGGCGTCACCGTCTGGGGCTTCACCGACTCCGACTCCTGGATCCCGGACGTCTTCTCCGGCTACGGCGCGGCGACCCCGTACGACGAGAACTACGTGCCGAAACCGGCGTACCACGCGATCGCGGGCTCGCTGGGCGGGACCACGACACCACCGCCCACGGGTGCCTGCACGGCGACGTACGGCGTCCAGAGCCAGTGGAACGCGGGGTTCACGGGGCAGGTGAGGATCGCCTGTTCCGGGGCCGCGCTGTCGTCGTGGAAGGTGAACTGGACGTACGGCGCGGGCCAGCGGATCACTCAGGCCTGGAACGCCGACTGCACCCAGTCCGGTGCGGCGGTGACGTGCGCGAACGCCTCTTACAACGGAACGGTACCGAACGGCGGATCAGTGACGTTCGGGTTCAACGCCTCATGGAGCGGAAGCAATCCGGTGCCCACGGTGACGCTGGGCTGAGGGCGGCGTGAGAAGTCTGAGATTTTCCGAAGGAAACCCCAGAAGAGGTTCCTGCTCGTAATAATTCGGACTTACGTTCCTCCGCGTGACTGCAGAAGAGGAGCGCGGGGGCGGACATGGGGCCGGGCGCGGGGACGGGAACGGGGTCGAGAACGAGGACGGGAACGAGGGCGCCGCGAGACGTGCCGGACGGCGGAGAGGTCTACTGAAAGCCGCCGGCATCACGCTCGCCGGCGTCCTCGTGCTCTCCGCGGCGGGGGCGGGCTGGGTCTACTGGCATCTGAACGACAACATCAAGAGCGTGGACATCAACAGCGCGCTGGGCGACGACCGTCCGGCGAAGGCGGTGTCGGCCCCGTCGGCGTCCGCGTCCGCCTCGGCCGCCCCGCTATCGAGCGGCGCCGTGAACATCCTGGTCCTCGGCTCCGACTCGCGCAGCGGGACGGCGAACGCCACGCTCGGGGGCGGTGACAGCTCGGGCGCCCGTTCCGACACGGCGATGGTCGTCCACATCGACGCGGGCCGCACCGAGGCGACGGTGGTGAGCATCCCCCGGGACACCCTGGTGACCCGCCCGTCGTGCCCGACCTCGTCCGGCGGGGCGACCTCGGTGGCGTACGACGCGATGTTCAACAGCGCGTACTCGGTGGGCGGTCCGGTCTGCGCGGTGAAGACCGTCGAGTCCCTCACCGACGTCCGCATGGACCACTACATCGAGATCGACTTCTCCGGCTTCGCGAAGCTGGTGGACGCGCTCGGCGGCGTCACGGTCACGACGGACCAGGACATCGACGACGACAAGAGCCATCTGCACCTGAAGGCGGGCACGCACCACCTGGGCGGCACCCAGGCCCTGGCCCTTGCCCGCACCCGGCACGGCATAGGCGACGGCAGCGACCTCGGCCGCATAGGCCTCCAGCAGAAGCTGGTGAAGGCGCTGCTGGAACAGATGGCGTCGACGTCCCTGCTGACCGACCCCGCCAAGCTCTACAAGGTCGCCGACGCCGTCACCGGCAGTCTGACGACGGACACGGGGCTCGACTCGCTGGGCGAACTGATGAAGCTCGGCCAGAGCCTGAAGTCCCTCTCCTCCGACAAGGTCAAGACGATCACCATGCCGGTGGTGACGGCCCCGTCGAACCCCAACCGGGTGGTGGCCGACGAGCCGGAGGCGAGCGACCTGTGGGCCTCGCTCAAGTGACCCGGTCGACCCCGCCGACCCGGTACGTCAACAGATAACGCCAGTAGAGGAGTTGACGGACGCGAGAGCCGGGCAGCAGCCGGGCCGCCTCGCTCCGGACGTCCGCCAGCGACATCCGTGGCTCGCGCACCGGCGCCCGCAGGGGCACGGCTTCGCTTCCGCGCAGCCGCTCGCCCATCGCCACCCCCGCCCGCGCCACGGCGTTGGCGGGCACGGCGGCGAGGTCCCACCAGGTGATGCCCGCGTAGCAGCCCAGCACCAGCAGCACCCCGCCGGGCGCGAGCGCCTCCCGGAACCTGGCCACCGTGCCGAACGGCATGTGATGCAGGCTCGCCAGACAGGTGATGACGTCGTAGTGCCCCTTCGGCAGCCCGGCGGAGGCCACGTCCGTCCGCCGGAACCGGGGGCCGCCCCCGATCCGCCGCGCCGCGGCGATCACCTCGGCGGACGGATCGACGGCGTCGACCTCATAGCCCCGCGCCGCCATCCGTCGCGCGAACCCCCCGGTGCCACAGCCGACGTCGAGGGCGATACGCCCGTGCTTCGGCAACTTCCGCAGCAGCAGCCGGTGGTAGTGGTCGTTGTGGTCGAAGGGCATACGGGAACCTGCCCACCCGGACCCCGGGTCAGCCCCGCGCTGTGGCGAGCACGTCTGCGCCCCGTTCTGCGCCCCGTTCGCCGGGACTTGAGCTTCGGGGCTCGGGATTCGAGACGCTTTTGTATGGATTGGGCGGGAGGCTTGACCCACCCACCCTCCCTGTCCGGCGGCCCAAGTGCCGCCCCGGCCAGGGGTGATGACTTTTCGTGATCGGGTCGCGGCGGAGCGTGGCGGACGTGTAGCGTGCGCCGGGAAAGCATCGACCCCCGTGGGTGTTGGAGCACCACGCGGGGGTCTGACCAACTTGATCGAAAGACAGGTCGATCCATGGCTACCGCCCAGCCTAGTGCTGCCCCGCGCCCGTCCGCCCATCCCCTGGCCAATCCGGGCTACGGAAAACGGTCGGCGCCCGATCAAACCCCCCGTACGGGTCGCGACTTCGCGCATCTGCCCGCCCGCGAGGCATCGATCGCGACGTACATCGACCGGCTCGCCGACGAGTCGGACCTCTCCATCAAGACCCTCGCCAAGCACCTCCCGTACGGCCAGTGCGCCCTGGCCACCGCCCTCAACAACCTCTCGGCGGCGGGCCATCTGCGCCGAGTGCGCCGTCCCGTCACCGTCGACGGCTGCCCCCGCTGGGTCTGGAACACCTTCTTCTCGCGCACCGCGCACGACGACGCCTGGTGGAACGCCTTCCTTGCCGGGCGGACGCCGGTGACCGACCGGCCCGTGGCGCAGGCGGCGCGCTCGACGGCGTACGGCGCGCTGGCCCGGCTCGGCCGCATCGACGCCCGGCTCACGCTGTCGGCGGGGGAGTGCGCGGCGCTGGAGGAGGAGGCCGCCGAGTGGTTCGCGCGGGGCGCGGGTGAGGCACAGCTCGTCCAGGCGCTGACGGCGGGGCTTCCGGAGCGTGTGGCGCACGCGTACGCCTTCGTACGCGCCCGGCTCCTCGCCAAACTGCCCCCGCCGCCCGAGCCGCGGCCACAGTCACCGGCGCCCCGGTACGAGGTGGTGTGCACGGCGTGCGGGGAGCCGGGCGGTGACGGTGACGAGCTGCGGGGCGGGTTGTGCGGGGGGTGCTGGGGCGGGCGGCCCGCCCTCGCGGCCGATGAGGTGCGCGCCCATGTCGGACAGTTGCGCGCCGCACTGCGCGCGGGGACCCGTACGGGGACCAGAACGAAGAAAGGAGCAGGCACGTGACGACCTTGCAGCACGGTCCGCCCGTGACCGGGGCAGGATGGAGGGGAGGAGGCGACGCCATGACCCCCAGCACTGCCGACCGGCCCCAGATGCTCGTCGAGGAATTCGAGGAGCTCGCCCGTCACGCGCCCGAGTCGGCGCGGCTGGAATTCCTGAACGGAAAGATCGGGGTCAAGCCCATGCCGGACGGCAACCACGGCGAGATCGTCGCCTGGCTTCTCAAGCGGTGCATGCAGCACCGGCCTGAGCTGTTCCTCTATCCGGAACAAGGGCTGAAGGTCGAGGCCTACCGCAAGGGGCGAGCCAAGCCGGACGGGGTCTTGGCGCCCGAGGAGTATTTCACCGGTATGGGCGAGTGGGCCGAGCCCGCGGGCGTCCTGATGGTCGTCGAGGTCACCTCGCACGACCGGGACGCCGACCGGCGTGACCGGATCGAGAAGCCCGACGGATACGCGGCCGCCGGCATCCCCGTCTACCTCCTCGTCGACCGGGACACGGACAGCGTGACCGTGCACGGCGATCCCGAGGGCGGCGTCTACCGCTCCCTCACCACCCGGGCGTTCGGAGCGGTGATCGAGCTGCCGGATCCGGTCGGGTTCACGCTGGAGACGCAGAAGCTCAAGGACTTCGCCGACTGAGCCGTAGCCGCCGCACCCCGCCGCGAGAAAAAATCCAAAGAAATCCGGGGGCGGTGTCGAAACCGGTGTCTCCCGTTCGACGCACGGGTGAGAGGCAGGGAGAAGCCCCGCCTCCGAGGCACCACGGACACGAGGAGTCACCATGCCGCGTTACCTGTCGCTGGTCCAGATCGACGAGAGCACGGCGCCCGCCGAGGGCCCGAGCCCGGAGCTGATGCAGCGGATGGGCGAGCTGATCGAGGAGATCACCAAGGCGGGGGTCATGCTCGACACCGCCGGGCTGACGCCGTCCGCCCAGGGCAAGCGGGTGCACTGGTCGGGCGGGCAGCTGTCCGTCACCGACGGGCCCTTCACCGAGTCCAAGGAGGTCGTCGGCGGCTACGCGCTCATGCAGTGCAAGGACATGGCCGAGGCCCTGGAGTGGACCAAGCGCTTCCTGAAGGTGCACGAGGAGCACTGGACGGTGACCTGCGAGGTGCGGGAGATCGCCGAGGGCTAGGACCTGTCCGGCGGATCATGCCGCAGACGCGGGGTTTGGTGCGCACTCCCCCAAGCTCTTCGAGCAGGGGGTGCCCCCAGCGGCGTTGTCGTCGGTCGCCATGGCTCCGCCATGACTCCCTCCTCCGCCTTGCAGCTGCACGCACCAAACCCCGCTCACCGGCGTCGATGAGGCACCGCCCGTTTCCTGCGACCTGATCCGCCGGACAGGCGCTAGCGGTTCCTTGGCCTGTGGCCGTCGCGGGTGTCTGATGGTGGGTTGTGGAAGAGCAGCAGCCCGCCGTCACGCCCGTCACGCAGTCCGTCGCGTCCGGGGCCACCCGAGGTGCCGCCGAAGCGGTCGACGCCGTCGAGACGATCTTCCGGATCGAGTCGCCCCGCGTCATCGCGGGCGTCTCCCGCATCGTCCGCGACGTCGGCATCGCCGAGGAGCTCGCGCAGGACGCCCTGGTCGCGGCGCTGGAGCAGTGGCCCCGGGACGGCGTCCCGGACAACCCGGGCGCCTGGCTGACGACCACGGCCAAGCGTCGTGCGATCGATCTCGTACGCCGCCGGGAGCAGTACGCGCGCAAGCTGGCGGAGGTGGGGCGGGACCTCTCGGTGACCGCCCCGCACCACCTCGACGAACCCTCCGACCCGGACGACATCGACGACGACCTGCTGCGGCTCGTCTTCACCGCCTGCCACCCCGTCCTCTCCGCCGAGGCCCGTATCGCCCTCACCCTGCGCCTGGTCGGCGGTCTGACCACCCCCGAGATCGCCCGCGCCTTCCTCGCCCCGGAGGCGACCGTCGCCCAGCGCATCGTGCGCGCCAAGCGCACCCTGGCGACGAAGGGCGTCCCCTTCGAGGTCCCCTACGGCCCGGACCGCGAGGCCCGCCTCGGGTCCGTGCTCGAGGTCATCTACCTGGTCTTCAACGAGGGATACGCGGCCACGGCGGGCGACGACCTGCTGCGCCCCGCGCTGTGCGAGGACGCGCTGCGACTGGCCCGCGTGCTGGCCGAGTTGATGCCCAAGGAGCCCGAAGTGCACGGGCTGGTGTCCCTGTTGGAACTCCAGGAGTCCCGCGCCGCCGCCCGCACCGGCCCCTCGGGCGAGCCCGTCCTCCTCAAGGACCAGAGCCGGCGCCGCTGGAACCGTCTGCTGATCCGCCGCGGCTTCGCCGCCCTCGGCCGGGCGAGCGCCGTCACCACCGGACCCCCTGGCCCGTACGCCCTCCAGGCCGCCATCGCCGCCTGTCACGCCCAGGCGTACGCGTACGAGGACACGGACTGGGGACGGATCGCCACCCTGTACGGGCTGCTGGCGGCCCGTTCCCCGTCTCCCGTGGTCGAGTTGAACCGCGCCGTCGCCGTCTCCATGGCCGAGGGCCCCGCCCCGGCGCTGGAGATCGTCGACCGGCTGGCCGGCGAACCGGCTCTGCGCGACTACCACCTGCTGCCCAGCGTCCGAGGCGACCTGCTGGCCCGCCTCGGCCGTACGACGGAGGCCCGCGCGGAGTTCGAACGAGCCGCGGGCCTGGCCCGCAACGAACGGGAACGCGAGCTGCTGGAGACGAGGGCGCGGGACTGCCGCTAGGAGGCGTGCCGCTGGGCCGGGTGGCCGAGCAGCATCGTCGGTGCCCCCGCGACCCTGGTCAGGAAGACGGTGGCCGAGTGGGGGCCGTGCGACTTGGGCAGGGCCTTCTTGCGGAGTTCCTCCGGCTCGACCGCCGACCCCCGCTTCTTCACCGTCAGTACCCCGACCCCCCGCTCCCGCAGCAGCGCCTTCAACTTCTTCACGTTGAAGGGAAGTCGGTCGGTGATCTCGTAGGCGGCGGCGTACGGCGTCGGGCGCAGTTCGTCCGCCGTGATGTACGCGATCGTCTCGTCGACCAGGCCGCCGTCGACCTCCTCGGCGACCTCGGCGACCAGATGGGCGCGGATGACGGCGCCGTCGGGCTCGTACAGGTAGCGCCCGACCGCTCGCACCGCGGGGTCGGGCAGGCCGCGGCCGCGCAGCTCGCGCGGGCCGGGCAGCAGGGTGGCCCGCACCAGCCCCGGCTCGGTGCCGAACCACAGCACCGCCTCCTTCACGTCACCGGCGTCCGAGATCCACTCGGCCTCGGCCTCGGCGGGGACCGCCTCGTGGGGGATGCCCGGGGCGATCTTCAGGGCGGCGAGCGGGGCCTTCAGAGCCGTCGCGATCGCCCAGGAGAGCGGGGGCGAGTACGCCTCCGGATCGAAAATACGGCCGCGTCCGCCGCGCCGCGCCGGGTCCACGAAGACCGCGTCGTACGCCTGCGTGTCGACCTCGGTGACATCGGCCTCGCGCACCTCGATCAGGTCGGCGAGCCCGAGCGCCTCGGCGTTCGCGCGCGCCACCGCCACCGTCAGCGGGTCGCGGTCGACGGCGAGGACGCGGATCCCGGCACGGGCCAGCGCGATCGCGTCGCCGCCGATGCCGGAGCACAGGTCGGCGACCGAGCGCACACCCAGGGACCGCAGCCGCCGCGCGCGATGGGTGGCGACCGTGGTGCGCGTCGACTGCTCGACCCCGTTCGGGGTGAAGTACATCCGCTCCGCGTCCTCGGCACCGAACTTCGCCGCCGCCCGCTGCCGCAGCCGCGCCTGCCCGAGCGCGGCCGAGACCAGTTCGGCCGGGTGGTCGCGGCGCAGCCGGGTGGCGACGGCCAGCTCCTGGGCCGGTTCGGTGCCGCGCACCTCGTCGAGCAGGGCGTGGCCCTCGGGGGTGAGGAGAGAGGCGAAGGAGACGTCGTTCACGGGCCCATTGTCGGTCAGTGCGGGTGGGTGTGGGCCAGTCGGTGGACGGTGCGCCCCGGGTCGCGGTGTCGGAGCTGTGGACGGGTGGTGGCCTGCGAGGATCCGACACCATGCGATCAGTACGACAAAAGTACAAAAACAACGCAAAGAGGGCGCGCGTGTGGAGCGGGGTGGCCGTCCTCGCCGTCGCCGCCCTCGCGTCCGGTTGCGCCGACGACGACACCAACGGCGCCCGCGTGGCCGGGGGACCCGAGGCGCTGCACGCGCCCCCGGCCCGCGCCCTCGACTCCTACGCCGCCAGGCTCCGCGCGCAGCAGGCCGCCCGGGCCGTCGCGGCCAAGCACTGGGGGCTCACGAAGGTCCCGTTGGCCGCGCCGCCGGCCCCCGCGAGGAAGCCGGTCATCGGACCCCGCGACGGCTTCGAGGTCACCGATCAGGAAGAGCTCGGCCTGCCGCCGGTCTTCACGACCGTCCCCACCAAGGACAAGGTCGTCTTCCTCACCATCGACGACGGCTCCGAGAAGGACCCGGCGTTCCTCAGGATGATGAGCGACCTGAAGATCCCGTACACCGCCTTCCTGAGCAACTACCTGGTCAAGGACGACTACGGGTACTTCCGGAAGATGCGCGACCGGGGTGTCACCCTCAACAACCACACCCTCACCCACCCCTATCTGCCGGGGCTGTCGTACGAGGAGCAGCAGCACGAGATCTGCGGCATGCAGGACATCATGGAGAAGCAGTTCGGCAAGCGCCCCAAGGTCTTCAGGCCGCCCTACGGCAACTACAACCGGGACACCCTGCGTGCCGCCAAGTCCTGTGGCATCAAGTACGCGCCCATCTGGGACGAGGAGGTCTTCGTCGACCACTGGGAGTACCGCGACTGGGACCACGACCTGCACCCCGGCGACATCGTCCTCACCCACTTCCGCGGCAGGGAGGACTGGGACGGCACCATGCCCGACATGATCCGCCGCTTCCTGAAGCTGGTCACCGACAAGGGGTACGCGGTGGCACGGCTGGAGGACTACCTGTGAGAACGCGGGCGCTGGTCGCGGGGGCGCTCACCGCGGCCCTCCTGACCGGCTGCACCGGCTGTGCCCAGTCCGTCGACCCGATCGAACGGCTGGGCAAGAAGGCCGCGGAGGTACGCAGGTCCAGGCCGAACGGGCCGACCCCGGCGACGTACCGGCACTGGGGGCTGCCCACCCCGCTCGCCGCCGCACCGCGCCGGCCCGCCCGGCCCGCCCTCCACGGCGCGGCGCCCGGGCTCGCCCCCGTCGTGGACCGCGTACCCACCCGCGACAAGGTGGTCTTCCTGACGTACGACGACGGTGCCGAGCGCGATCCGCGGTTCGTCGACATGGTCCGTGAACTGCGGCTGCCGGTCAGCATGTTCCTCACGGACAGTGTCGTCGGGCCGGGGTACGGGCACTTCGCCCAGCTGCGGACGGTCGGCGCGAGCGTGCAGAACCACACCCTTCACCACGCCTCGCTGCGTGGACTGCCGTACGCGGGCCAGCGGGCCGAGATCTGCGGCCAGCAGGAGAAGCTCAAGGCCCGCTTCGGCGTCCGCCCCCGGCTCTTCCGTCCCCCCTACGGCACCTACGACACCACCACGCTGCACGCCGCCGCCGACTGCGGGGTCGCGGCCGTGGTCCTCGGCCGGGAGCCCGACGCCCACCGCCTGCGACCGGGTGACATCCTCTCCGGCTTCGAGGAGCCCAACCTCACGGAGGCGACGGTCAGGCTCCTGCGACGCATCCAGGCGGAGGGCTTCACACCGGCGCGCCTGGAGAACTACCTCTGACCATGCGGCCAGGGGTACGCCGACACGCACGCCGGGTGCCCAAAACCCCACGCCACGCCGGAGGCTTTGGCACTCCGCTTGACCGAGTGCTAATCGCGGTCATAGTCTCGGCCCTGGCACTCCCCCCTGGAGAGTGCCAATAGCGACGGGCAGGTCCGGCACCCGCGACGACGGATCCACCTGGTCGCCACCTCAGACAGTTAACCCCGTGAGATCTCCGAAGGGGGAGGTCGGATCGTGACGACCACCAGCTCCAAGGTTGCCATCAAGCCGCTCGAGGACCGTGTTGTGGTCCAGCCGCTGGACGCCGAGCAGACCACGGCTTCCGGCCTGGTCATCCCGGACACCGCGAAGGAGAAGCCCCAGGAGGGCGTCGTCCTCGCCGTGGGCCCGGGCCGCTTCGAGAACGGCGAGCGCCTGCCGCTCGACGTCAGCACCGGCGACATCGTGCTGTACAGCAAGTACGGCGGCACCGAGGTGAAGTACAACGGCGAGGAGTACCTCGTCCTCTCGGCTCGCGACGTGCTCGCGATCATCGAGAAGTAGTTCACCGAGCTTCACCGTTCCACCCAGTTTTGCAGTGAACTGCGCCCCTGGCCCCCGCGACCATAACCAGCCGGGCGTCGGGGGCGCGGTTCGTTCACCCCAGTTTTCCGAGAGGGCTGAATCGCTCCCATGGCGAAGATCCTGAAGTTCGACGAGGACGCCCGTCGCGCCCTCGAGCGCGGCGTCAACAAGCTTGCCGACACGGTCAAGGTGACGATCGGCCCCAAGGGCCGCAACGTCGTCATCGACAAGAAGTTCGGCGCACCCACCATCACCAACGACGGTGTCACCATCGCCCGCGAGGTCGAGCTCGACGACCCGTACGAGAACCTCGGCGCCCAGCTGGTGAAGGAGGTGGCGACCAAGACCAACGACATCGCGGGTGACGGTACGACCACCGCCACCGTGCTGGCCCAGGCGCTCGTCCGCGAGGGCCTGAAGAACGTCGCCGCGGGTGCCTCCCCGGCGCTGCTGAAGAAGGGCATCGACGCGGCCGTCAAGGCGGTCTCGGACGAGCTCCTCGCCACCGCGCGCCCGATCGAGGAGAAGTCCGACATCGCGGCCGTCGCCGCGCTGTCCGCCCAGGACCCGCAGGTCGGCGAGCTCATCGCCGAGGCGATGGACAAGGTCGGCAAGGACGGTGTCATCACCGTCGAGGAGTCCAACACCTTCGGCCTGGAGCTCGACTTCACCGAGGGCATGGCCTTCGACAAGGGCTACCTGTCGCCGTACATGGTGTCCGACCAGGAGCGTATGGAGGCCGTCCTCGACGACCCGTACATCCTCATCCACCAGGGCAAGATCAGCTCCATCCAGGACCTGCTGCCGCTGCTGGAGAAGGTCATCCAGTCCAACGCCTCCCGGCCGCTGCTGATCATCGCCGAGGACGTCGAGGGCGAGGCCCTGTCGACCCTGGTCGTGAACAAGATCCGCGGCACGTTCAACGCCGTCGCCGTGAAGGCCCCCGGCTTCGGTGACCGCCGCAAGGCCATGCTCGGCGACATCGCCACCCTCACCGGTGGTCAGGTCATCGCCGAGGAGGTCGGCCTCAAGCTCGACCAGGTCGGTCTGGACGTGCTGGGCAGCGCCCGCCGTGTCACCGTCACCAAGGACGACACCACCATCGTCGACGGTGGCGGCAACTCCGAGGAGGTCGTCGGCCGGGTCAACCAGATCAAGGCCGAGATCGAGAACACCGACTCCGACTGGGACCGCGAGAAGCTCCAGGAGCGCCTCGCGAAGCTGGCCGGCGGCGTGTGCGTGATCAAGGTCGGCGCCGCCACCGAGGTCGAGCTCAAGGAGAAGAAGCACCGTCTGGAGGACGCCATCTCCGCGACCCGCGCCGCGGTCGAGGAGGGCATCGTCTCCGGTGGTGGCTCCGCGCTCGTCCACGCCGTGAAGATCCTCGAGGGCAACCTCGACAAGACCGGCGACGAGGCCACGGGTGTCGCGGTCGTCCGCAAGGCCGCCGTCGAGCCGCTGCGCTGGATCGCCGAGAACGCCGGCCTGGAGGGTTACGTCATCACCTCCAAGGTCGCCGAGCTCGACAAGGGCCAGGGCTTCAACGCGGCCACCGGCGAGTACGGCGACCTGGTCAAGTCCGGTGTCATCGACCCGGTCAAGGTCACCCGCTCCGCCCTGGAGAACGCCGCCTCCATCGCCTCCCTGCTCCTCACGACCGAGACCCTGGTCGTCGAGAAGCCGGCCGAGGAGGAGGCCGACGCCGGTCACGGCCACGGCCACGGGCACTCCCACTGAGTCTCGTACTCCCGAAGAAGCCCCCGTTCCGCACGGAACGGGGGCTTCTCCCGTACGCGGCACCACCGACGACCGACCACCGCGCCACCGACCACCGCACTACTGCTCCAGCGAGTCCAGCGCCCCCAGCTGAGCCAACAGCCCCAGCCGGTCGTACTGCCACCAGCCCTCGGCGATCTTCCCGTCCTCCCGGCAGCGGAAGACGGTCGTGCCGGTCATGGTGACCTGCTTCCCGGTCGCCGGGATCCCCATGAAGTCGCCCTTGTGGGTGCCGTTCCAGGCCCACCGGGTGCAGACCCGGTCGCCCTGGGTGAGCTGGTCCTCGACGGTGAACGTGAAGTCGAAACCGCCGCGCCACATCTCGATCTCGCGCCGCATCGCGTCGAGGCCGATGGTGTCCTGCTCGTTGGCGGGATCGTGGTCGTGGTAGCTCTCCACCATCAGACCGTTGAGCGGCGGCAGTTCACCCGGGCCGGCCAACGTCTCGAAGAACCTGCGGATGTTGGCCGCGAACAACTGCTCGTCCCGCACCACGTCCAGGTCGGTGAACGTCGGCAGCCCGTCGCAGAGCGCCACCATCTCCTGGAAGATCCTGTCGGTCTCGGGGAGGTTCGAGTTCCGCATCGCCTCCTCGAACGAGGGGAACTCCACGATCTCTATGAAGTGGGTCGCGTCGGAGCGGTCCTTGCCGATCACACTGTGCGTCGCGGTCCGCTTGCCCCTGGTCTTCTCGACCCATGTGTCCATCAGCTGGTTCATCTCGTCGAACCGGCTGGTCCTGCAATCGATGAGCTGTACGAATGTCATGGCGTCGCCTCCGGCCCCCTGGGTCCGGTTGAACACCCTCAGTTTCCCACCGGAGGGACGACACCACCCACTGAGCGGCGGCCCTTACTGGGGGCCGTACTTCCGGCCCGTCTTCGACGTGATCCCACCCAGCAGTCCGCGCGGCGCCACCTTCACCAGGCCCATCAGCGCCTTGTAGCGGGGGTCGGGGACGGACAGCGACTTGCCGCGGGCCAGGTCCGCGAGCGCCGCCGCGACCAGCTTGTCCGCATCCAGCCACATCCAGTTCGGGATGTTGTCCGTGCCCATCCCGGCCCGCTGGTGGAACTCGGTGCGGACGAAGCCGGGGGCCAGCGCCATCAGCCGTACGCCGCTGCCCGCCAGATCCCGCGCCGCGCCCTGCGTGAACTGCACGACCCACGCCTTGGACGCCCCGTACGTACCCCGCGGCACGAACGCGGCCACCGACGCGACGTTGACGACTCCGCCCCGGCCGCGCTCACGCATGGCCTCGGCCGCCGCCGACGTCAACCGCAGCACCGCCTCACAGTGCACCTTGAGCATCGTCAGCTCGTCGGCCATCGACACCTCGAGATAGTGGCCCTTGTTGCCGAAGCCCGCGTTGTTGATCAGCAGGTCGACCGGGTTCTTGCGGTCGGAGAGGCGGGCGGCCACCGCCTCGATGCCCTCGTCCGTCGCCAGGTCGGCGGTCAGCACCTCCGCCTCGATGCCGTGCCGGTCGTGCAGTTCGGTCGCCTGCTCGCCCAGCCGCTTGGTGTCGCGCGCCACCAGCACGAGGTTGTGCCCGTCAGCCGCCAGCCGCCGCGCGAAGGCGGCGCCGATGCCCGCGGTCGATCCCGTAATCAGAGCCGTTGTCATGGCCCAAGGCTAGTGACCTGACCAGGCCCGCCGCGCGCCCGCCACCCAACGCCCACCTTGCTCCACGAGTTCCCCGCACACCCCGGACGCCCCCATCCCGCGCCCCGCCCCGCGCCCCCGCTTCGAGCGGCTAGCCGGCGTGCCGCGCCACGTACTTCTCCGCCATCTTCAGCAGCTCCGGGTGCAGTGCGTCGCCCGCGGTCAACACCCCTGGCAGCAAAGCCCGTTCGGTCGTCTCGGCGCGGAAGGCGAGGGCGACCGTCACCTCGTGGTCGGGCCGGTGCACGACCTCGATCGGGTCGCCCGCCCGGATCTCGCCCGGCTCGATCACCCGCAGATAGGCACCGGGCGCGCCCTTCTGGGTGAACCGCTTCACCCAGCGCTGCTCACCGACGTGCCCCTGGAACGTACGGCAGGGGATGCGCCCGCAGGTGACTTCGAGGACCACCTCGGAGCCGACGCGCCAGCGCTCGCCGATCCGCGCGCCGGACACGTCGAGCCCCTGGGTCGTCAGGTTCTCGCCGAACGCGCCGCTCACCAGCGGCCGGCCGAGCTCGCGCCCCCAGTCGTCGAGGTCCTCGCGGGCGACCGCGTACACCGCCTGGTCGTTCCCGCCGTGATGGCGCAGGTCGCACACCGTGTCCCCGGCGAGGCCGCTCGCGCCGACCCCCTTGGGCCCGGGTGCCGTCACCCGCACCGGCCCGTCCACCGGTCGCTTGTCGATGCCGGTCACGCCCTCGGGGTGGTCCGTGTACGGGACGGCCCGCGGGCGGCCGATGTTCAAGGACAGAAGCTTCATGACAGCAAACTAGGCGATGAGGGCCAAAGCGGCGACGCGATATTCGCCGCCGTGCCCAAGGTTCACTTATGCTCGCAAGGTGATCGAGGCCCGTCATCTCCGTGTCCTGCGCGCCGTCGCCGCCAGCGGCTCCTTCTCGGCGGCGGGACGTGAACTGGGCTGCACCCAGCCCGCCGTCAGCCAGCAGATGAAGGCGCTCGAATCGTCCGTCGGCACCCCGCTGCTCGTCCGTACCGGCCGCGAGATGCGCCTCACCCAGGCGGGCGAGGCGCTGGTCCGGCACGCGGCGGGCATCATCGCGGGCCTGACCGCGGCCGAGGAGGAAGTCGCCGCGATCGCGGGCCTGCGCGCGGGCCGGGTCCGGCTCGTCTCCTTCCCCAGCGGCAGTTCCACGCTCGTCCCCACGGCCCTCGCCGCGCTGCGCGCCGCGCATCCCGGCACCCGGGTCTCCCTGGAGGAGGCCGAGCCGCCGGAGTCCGTCGAGAAGCTCCGGGCCGGGGACTGCGACATCGCCCTCGCGTTCCGCTACGAGGGAGCCGCGGGTGCCGAGGAGTGGGACGACCTGGTCGTACGGCCCCTGCTGCGGGACCGGCTCGTCGGGCTGGTACCCGAGAGGCACCGGCTCGCGCGGGCCGGGTCGGTCGCGATCGCCGAACTCGCCGAGGAGCCCTGGATCGCGGGCTGCCCGCGCTGCCGCGGCCAGCTGGTGGAGGTCTGCCGCGCCGCGGGCTTCGTGCCCCGCATCGACTTCGCCACCGACGACTACCCGGCCGTGGTCGGGCTGGTCGGCGCGGGCCTCGGGGTCGCGGTCCTGCCGGAGCTCGCGATCGAGTCCGTACGCCCCAAGGGCGCACGCACCGTGACGGTGGAGCCGCCGGTGCGGCGCGAGATCGTCGCACTCACCCTGCCGGACCTGGCACAGGTGCCGGCGGTGGCGGCGACGCTCGACCAACTGGCGCGGGCCGCGAGCCGCTGACGCCGCCCAAAAGCGGCTGTCGCCGCCCCAAAAGCCGCTGATGCCGCCAAAAAGCATGGGCACGCGTGCGCGTGCCCGACGGTGGACGGAAAAGCAGAAACGTTCCTTCAGTTGTTCGAAGCGGGATCGCCGCTCCCGGTGGTCGACGCCGCCACCAGCCGGTTGCGCGCCCGCCCCATGAGTTCCTCGCGCTCGTCCTCGGTCAGGCCGCCCCATACGCCGTACGGTTCGCGCACCGCCAGGGCGTGCGCAGCGCACTGGGCGCGAACCGGGCAACGCATGCAGACCTCTTTGGCCGAGTTCTCGCGAGCGCTCCGTGCCGCACCACGCTCGCCCTCCGGGTGGAAGAAGAGCGAGCTGTCGACCCCGCGGCAGGCCGCGAGGAGCTGCCAGTCCCAGAGGTCCGCGTTCGGACCGGGAAGGCGGGAGAAATCTGCCATTGCTTTGTCCCCTTGTTGCCGTTCTGGGCCGCTCTGTGCCCACCGACCGTACATCTACGATCTAAGGAGATGAAAATATGACTCATTGCGAATCTAGCCGCAGACACCAGCAAAGGGGAAGAAAACAGGCTGAATGGGGCATAGGTTGTGATGAAACGTTGAGGGTCCGTTGCGCATGTCTGCCTCGTGTCCGCGCCCTCACGTAGAGTGCCGAAGGCGACCGACTGCCCCGTAACTCTTTCGAGTGACCATCGTTGAGAGTGCGGAGGCGGTTGAAGG
This sequence comes from Streptomyces sp. NPDC111656, assembly GCF_055656965.1. Classification (NCBI taxonomy): domain Bacteria; kingdom Bacillati; phylum Actinomycetota; class Actinomycetes; order Kitasatosporales; family Streptomycetaceae; genus Streptomyces; species Streptomyces sp. NPDC111656. The sequence goes on along the minus strand of NZ_JBVKCA010000002.1, from coordinate 693,712 downwards.
AACAAGCGCTCGGGCAGACGGCAGTTCCGTCGGCGAGTGTCGACCGCACAGATGACGATTCGTACCAGCCTGGAGGCTCAAGGTGACGCGCATCAGCTGCGGAGGGCGGCCATGACATCCGTCCTCGTCTGCGACGACTCCCCGCTTGCCCGAGAGGCGCTCCGCCGAGCGGTGGCGACCGTGCCCGGCGTCGAGCGCGTGACGACGGCAGCCAACGGCGAGGAAGTCCTCCGCCGCTGGGGTGCCGACCGCTCGGACCTGATTCTGATGGACGTACGCATGCCCGGACTGGGTGGCGTCGAGACCGTCCGGCGGCTGCTGTCCGCCGACCCCGGTGCGCGCATCATCATGCTCACCGTGGCCGAGGACCTGGACGGTGTGGCGCTCGCCGTCGCCGCCGGGGCCCGCGGCTATCTGCACAAGGACGCCTCCCGCGCCGAGCTGCGCGCGACCGTGACCCAGGCACTCGCCGACCCCACCTGGCGGCTCGCCCCGCGCAGACTGCGGTCGGCCGAGATGGGCGCGGCGCCGACGCTCACGGCGCGTGAGATCCAGGTGCTGGAAGGCATGAGTCACGGCCGCTCCAACGCCGAGATCGGCCGCGAGCTGTTCCTCTCCGAGGACACCGTGAAGACGCACGCCCGGCGGCTCTTCAAGAAACTCGGCGCCTCGGACCGCGCGCACGCCGTGGCGCTCGGTTTCCGGTGGGGTCTGGTTCGTTAGGTGAGCCGTCGCGGGGGTACGACGCACCCCGCCTACCTCATGGTGGGCGGGGCCGACAACAGCGCCCGCCGAGTGCCCGCTGCTCGTTTCGCCGCGGATGCCGCATGCTTGAGGTGTGGAGTTCCTCGGGGACGAGTCGGTCGAGCGGAAGGGGAGGGCGCAGGAAATGAGTTCCGGCGCACCTGCTCATAACGCTTCGGTGCACAACTACGGACGCGGTGCCACGGACAAGACGACGCCGAGGCACCATGGACCGATGCGCGAAGACGAGACGACGGTGATCGGTGCGCTCGTCCATCGCGCGGTCGACGGCGACGAGCAGGCCACGCACGACCTGCTCGCGCATGTACATCCCTTGGCGTTGCGCTACTGCCGCACCCGCCTCTCCCGGCTTCCGGGCGACGCGCGGCACTTCGTCGAGGACCTGGCCCAGGAGGTCTGCGTAGCGGTGCTCCTCGCACTGCCGCGCTACAAGGACACCGGGCGCCCCTTCGAGGCGTTCGTCTTCGCCATCGCCGCGCACAAGGTCGCCGACCTGCAGCGCGCCGCGATGCGCCACCCCGGGTCGACGGCGGTTCCCTCGGACGAGATGCCCGAGCGCCCCGACGACTCCCTCGGCCCGGAGGAGCGCGCTCTCCTCAGCAGCGACGCCGAGTGGGCCAAGAAACTCCTGGCCAACCTCCCCGAGAACCAGCGCGAGCTGCTTCTGCTGCGCATCGCGGTGGGCCTCACGGCCGAGGAGACGGGCCAGATGTTGGGAATGTCACCGGGCGCCGTTCGGGTGGCGCAGCACCGCGCACTGAGCCGGTTGCGGGCGCTGGCGGAGCAGTAGACGGGTCTCAGGGGGCTGCGACAGCGGGACCTCTGGGGACGCGTTTGCCGGCGTGACGGGTCCGCCCTCCCAAGGGGCGGACCGGTTCTTCCCCGGTCGTGGGGTTCGCGTCGTTCTTCCGCGGGGACCGGTTCCCGGCCCACAACTGAACGGCACCGCCACCCCGCCCGTACGAACCTACGAAGCCCGAGGGCGAGCCGAACCGTGGAATGGGAGACCCTTGCTTCCCGTTAGCATGGACATCCGCACCGATCAAGGCCATTTGGGGAAGGTGTCATGACTGCCAACGTCGACGGAGTGCCCGCCAAATTCGCGACACTCGGGCTGACCTACGACGACGTGCTGCTGCTGCCGGGCGCCTCCGAGGTGCTGCCCAACGCGGTCGACACCTCGTCGCGTATCTCCCGCAACGTACGTGTGAACATCCCGCTGCTCTCCGCGGCGATGGACAAGGTGACCGAGTCGCGCATGGCGATCGCCATGGCCCGACAGGGAGGCGTCGGTGTACTGCACCGCAACCTCTCCATCGAGGACCAGGTCAACCAGGTCGACCTGGTGAAGCGCTCCGAGTCCGGCATGGTCACCGACCCGATCACGGTGCACCCGGACGCGACGCTGGCCGAGGCCGACGCGCTGTGTGCCAAGTTCCGCATCAGCGGTGTCCCCGTCACCGACGGCGGCGGCAAGCTGTTGGGCATCGTCACCAACCGTGACATGGCCTTCGAGACCGACCGTTCGCGCCAGGTGCGCGAGGTCATGACGCCGATGCCCCTGGTCACCGGCAAGGTCGGCATCTCCGGCACCGACGCCATGGAGCTGCTGCGCCGCCACAAGATCGAGAAGCTTCCGCTGGTCGACGATGCGGGCGTCCTCAAGGGCCTCATCACGGTCAAGGACTTCGTGAAGGCCGAGAAGTACCCGAACGCCGCGAAGGACGCCGAGGGCCGGCTGCTGGTGGGTGCCGCCGTCGGCGCCAGCCCCGAGGCACTGGAGCGCGCTCAGGCGCTGGCCGAGGCCGGGGTGGACTTCCTGATCGTCGACACCTCGCACGGGCACAACAGCAACGCGCTCAACTGGATGGCGAAGATCAAGTCGAGCGTGCACGTCGACGTGATCGGCGGCAACGTCGCCACCCGTGACGGTGCCCAGGCCCTGATCGACGCCGGTGTCGACGGCGTCAAGGTGGGCGTGGGCCCCGGCTCGATCTGCACCACCCGTGTGGTCGCCGGCATCGGCGTCCCGCAGGTCACCGCCATCTACGAAGCGGCCCTCGCGGCCCGTGCCGCGGGTGTCCCGGTGATCGGCGACGGCGGTCTGCAGTACTCCGGCGACATCGGCAAGGCGCTGGCCGCCGGTGCCGACACGGTGATGCTCGGCAGCCTCCTGGCGGGCTGCGAGGAGTCGCCCGGCGAGCTGCTCTTCATCAACGGCAAGCAGTTCAAGTCGTACCGCGGCATGGGCTCCCTCGGCGCCATGCAGTCCCGGGGCCAGGGCAGGTCGTACTCGAAGGACCGCTACTTCCAGGCGGACGTGGCCTCTGACGACAAGCTCGTGCCCGAGGGCATCGAGGGACAGGTGCCCTACCGCGGCCCGCTGGCCAACGTGCTGCACCAGCTCGTCGGCGGTCTGCGCCAGACCATGGGGTACGTGGGCGCCGCCACCATCGACGAGATGGAGTCCAAGGGCCGGTTCGTCCGGATCACCTCGGCGGGTCTCAAGGAGAGCCACCCGCACGACATCCAGATGACGGTCGAGGCGCCGAACTACAGCCGTAACGACTAGCCGTTACATGGACTGACGACCAGCCGTACAGATACGTGAGGGCGGTCCCGGAGGTTCCGGGGCCGCCCTTGTCGTAGGCGTCGGGGATACTGGGAGGCGCAGAACCGAAGAGGGAAAGGCCACACACGTGACTGAGATCGAGATCGGGCGCGGCAAGCGCGGCCGCCGGGCGTACGCCTTCGACGACATCGCCGTCGTCCCGAGCCGCCGTACGCGAGACCCGAAGGAGGTCTCGATCGCCTGGCAGATCGACGCCTACCGCTTCGAGCTGCCGTTCCTGGCCGCCCCGATGGACTCGGTCGTCTCCCCGGCCACCGCGATCCGCATCGGCGAGCTGGGCGGCCTGGGCGTACTGAACCTCGAAGGCCTGTGGACGCGGTACGAGGACCCGCAGCCGCTGCTCGACGAGATCGCCGAGCTGGACGCGGACACCGCGACCCGCCGCCTCCAGGAGATCTACGCCGCTCCCATCAAGGAGGAGCTGATCGGGCAGCGCATCAAGGAGGTGCGCGACTCGGGCGTCGTCACCGCGGCCGCCCTGTCGCCGCAGCGCACGGCCCAGTTCTCCAAGGCCGTCGTCGACGCGGGGGTGGACATCTTCGTCATCCGCGGTACGACGGTCTCCGCGGAGCACGTCTCCGGTGCCGCCGAACCGCTGAACCTGAAGCAGTTCATCTACGAGCTCGACGTCCCCGTGATCGTCGGCGGCTGTGCGACGTACACGGCGGCGCTGCACCTGATGCGCACGGGCGCGGCCGGTGTCCTGGTCGGCTTCGGCGGCGGCGCCGCGCACACCACGCGCAATGTGCTGGGCATCCAGGTCCCGATGGCGACCGCCGTCGCCGACGTGGCCGCGGCCCGCCGCGACTACATGGACGAGTCCGGCGGCCGCTATGTGCACGTGATCGCGGACGGCGGTGTCGGCTGGTCCGGCGACCTCCCCAAGGCGATCGCCTGCGGTGCCGACTCGGTGATGATGGGCTCCCCGCTGGCCCGCGCCACGGACGCCCCCGGCAGGGGCCACCACTGGGGCATGGAAGCGGTCAACGAGGAGCTGCCGCGCGGCAAGAAGGTCGACCTCGGCACCGTCGGCACCATCGAGGAGATCCTCACCGGGCCCTCGCACATCCCCGACGGCTCCATGAACATCTTCGGCGCCCTCCGCCGCGCCATGGCCACCACCGGCTACAGCGAACTCAAGGAGTTCCAGCGCGTCGAGGTGACGGTCGCGGACTCGCAGCACAAGCGGTAGCGGTAGCGGTACGGCGGTTCGTACGACGCCGAAGGGCCCGTCCACCTTGAGGTGGACGGGCCCTCGCCCATGCGGGGCTGGGTTACTGACCGGCCTTCTTGGCGCCGGAGAAGGCCGCGTACGCGGCGATGGCGAAGAAGAGGAACGTCAGCGGGTCGGCCTCGGCCTTCCAGGCTTCCTGGACCACGCCGAAGTGGTGGAAGAAGACCTCGTTGAAGCCGACGCCGACCTCCTTGGCGCCGATCATGGCCTCGCCGACCAGCTGGCCGAGGTAGACCGAGGCCACCGACAGGATCAGGCTGGCGATCGGCAGGATCGGGTTGCGTCCGCCGACGCGGCCCGCGGCGAGGCCGATCAGGAAGCCGACGCCGACGGCTGCCCAGCCGATCTCGTGCTTGGTGAGGCCGATGATGACTCCGTAGACGCCCGCCGCGACCAGGGCGGCACCGACGGCGGCCGCGAGGCCGAGCCCGAGCTTGTCGCGCACCGGAGCGGCCGGGGCGACGGGGGCCATCGGGAAGCCCTGCTGGGGTGCGCCCTGCGGGGCACCCTGCTGCGGGAACCCGGGCTGGGCGGCGTCCTGCGGCGGCGCGGGCGGTTGGCCCGGCTGGTCGGCGTACGGGTTCTGCCCCGCGTACGGGTTGTCGACCGGTGGACCGGACGGCGGCGGAGACGACTGACTCATGTGGTTCCCCCCAGGGATGTGAGCGCACACCGGCGAGCGCCCGGGACGCGGGCGCACTGGTGTGCGAGAGCTGACGCACAGTAGCAGTCGGCAGTGACATCCTGTACAGGGATTTCACAGGGGTCAGAGTCGGTGTGCGGCTCCGGTCGGGGTCGCTCCCCGGGTGTCCAGGAGGAGCTGGGCCTTCACGGAGAGACCCTGCAGGTCGTACGTGCGGTGCTGTTGGAGCAGGATCGTGAGGTCGGCGTCGGCGGCGGCCTCGTAGAGGGAGTCGGCGCGCGGGACGGGGCGGCCGAGGACGTTCCAGGCCGGGACGTGCGGGTCGTGGTAGCTGACGGTCGCGCCGAGCTCCATCAGACGTAGGGCGATCTCGTGGGCGGGCGTGGCCTGTTGGTCGGCGAGGTCGGGCTTGTAGGTGACGCCGAGGAGGAGCACGCGCGCGGCACGGGCCGATTTCCCGTGTTCGTTCAGGAGCGTGGCGGCGCGTTGGATGACGTACCGCGGCATGTGGCTGTTGACCTGCTGGGCCAGTTCGACCATGCGGAGGGTGCGGCCCGAGTGGCCCGCCAGGTCCTGGGCGATGCCGTGGCCGCCGACACCTGGCCCTGGCCGGAACGCCCGGAATCCGAACGGCTTGGTCTCGGCGCAGCGGATGACGTCCCACACATCGACGCCCAGGTCGTGGCAGAGCACGGCCATCTCGTTGACCAGGGCGATGTTGACGTGCCGGTAGTTGGTCTCCAGCAGCTGCACGGTCTCCGCCTCGCGAGGGCCACGCGCGCGGACGACCTTGTCGGTGAGGCGCCCGTAGAAGGCGGCGGCCGACTCGGTGCAGGCGGGGGTGAGGCCGCCGATGACCTTGGGGGTGTTGGCGGGGGTGAAGTCGCGGTTGCCGGGATCGACGCGGCTGGGCGAGTAGGCGAGATGGAAGTCGCGCCCCGCGCGCAGGCCCGAGCCCTCTTCGAGGAGCGGGCGCAGGAAGTCCTCGGTGGTGCCGGGGTGGACCGGCGACTCCAGGATGACGGTGGTGTGCGGGCGCAGCCGTCCGGCCAGGGTGCGGGCGGCCGAGGCCACTTGGCCCAGGTCGGGGGTGCCGTCCGGGCAGGGTGGGGTCGGGGCGCAGATGACGGCGGTGCGGACGCGGCCGAGTTCGGCGGGGTTGGTGGTCGGCCGGAAGCCCCCCGAGAGCATCCGGCGCAGTTCGGCCGGGGTGAGTGAGCCGCCCTCCGGCCCGGTCTTGTAGCCGAGCGTGGGGATGCCGGCGGCGACGGCGGCCTGGGCCAGGGGCAGGCCGAGATGTCCGAGTCCGATGACGGCGAGATCTGCGGGCATGGCGTGGGCCGTCCTTCCCAGTAACCGAAGCGGGACAGGTGCGCAAGCCCTGTGGACAGAACGGGCGAGCGCAATGTCAGACTAGGAGTAAATATGACCGATTTACGGTATTGGGTGGGCGAGTTTCCGGGAGTGTTGTCCACAGGCTGGGGGCGCGTGGTGGCCGATGACGCACATCGCGGTCAGACTTTGGGGCAGGGGGATGTGAGCCGGGCGTCGCCGGACAGGTGCGGCCAGCGCGACAGACAGCGGGAGGCAGCGGTGAGGACAGCGAAACTGGGGCCGGCGGAGCGCGCCGAGTCCCTGGCGGGAATGGCCGAGCGTGAGCTGGATGTGCTGGTGGTGGGCGCGGGCGTGGTCGGCGCGGGGACGGCGCTCGACGCCGTGACGCGCGGCCTGTCCACGGGCCTGGTCGAGGCGCGCGACTGGGCGTCGGGCACCTCCAGCAGGTCCAGCAAGCTGATCCACGGCGGCCTGCGCTATCTCGAGATGCTCGACTTCGCCCTCGTGCGCGAGGCACTGAAGGAGCGTGGACTCCTTCTGGAGCGCCTCGCACCGCACCTGGTGAAGCCGGTGCCCTTCCTCTACCCGCTCCAGCACAAGGGCTGGGAGCGGCTGTACGCGGGATCGGGCGTCGCGCTGTACGACGCGATGTCGATGACGAGCGGACACGGACGCGGACTGCCCGCCCACCGTCACCTGACGCGCAGCCACGCCCTGCGCATAGCACCCGCCTTGAAGAAGGACGCGCTGGTCGGCGCGTTGCAGTACTACGACGCGCAGGTGGACGACGCCCGCTATGTGGCCACGTTGGTGCGCACGGCGACGGCGTACGGCGCGAAGGTCGCCAACCGTGCTCGCGTGACCGGATTCCTGCGCGAGGGCGAGCGCGTGGTCGGCGCCAGGGTGCAGGACGTCGAGGGCGGCGGGGAGTACGAGATCCACGCCAAGCAGATCGTCAACGCCACGGGTGTGTGGACCGACGACACCCAGGCCATGGTGGGCGAGAGAGGCCAGTTCCACGTACGGGCCTCCAAGGGCATCCACCTGGTCGTGCCGAAGGACCGGATCAACGCCGCGACGGGTCTGATCCTGCGCACCGAGAAGTCCGTCCTCTTCGTGATCCCCTGGGGGCGGCACTGGATCATCGGCACCACGGACACCGACTGGAACCTCGACAAGGCCCACCCCGCGGCCTCCAGCGCCGACATCGACTATCTGCTGGAGCATGTGAACTCGGTGCTCTCGGTGCCCCTGACCCGCGACGACGTGGAGGGCGTGTACGCGGGACTGCGGCCGCTGCTCGCGGGCGAGTCGGACGCCACCAGCAAGCTCTCGCGCGAGCACACCGTGGCCCATCCGGTGCCGGGACTGGTGGTCGTGGCGGGCGGCAAGTACACGACCTACCGGGTGATGGCCAAGGACGCGGTCGACGAGGCGGTGCACGGCCTCGACCAGCGGGTCGCCGAATGCGTCACCGAGGACATCCCCCTGCTCGGGGCCGAGGGGTACCGGGCGCTGTGGAACGCGCGGGCGCGCATCGCGCAGCGCACCGGACTCCATGTGGTCCGCGTGGAGCATCTGCTGAACCGGTTCGGTGTGCTGGCCGAGGAGATCCTCGAGCTCATCGCGGCCCACCCCGCGCTGGGCGAACCCCTTCCGGCCGCCGAGGACTACCTCAAGGCCGAGATCGTGTACGCCGCCTCGCACGAGGGCGCGCTGCACCTGGACGACGTGCTGACCCGGCGCACCCGTATCTCCATCGAGACCTTCGACCGCGGTACGCGCAGCGCCCGCGAGGCCGCCGAGCTGATGGCGCCGGTCCTCGGCTGGGACAAGGACCAGATCGAGCGCGAGGTGGAGCACTACGAGAAGCGGGTCGAGGCCGAGCGGGAGTCCCAGCGCCAGCCGGACGACCAGACGGCGGACGCGGCGCGGCTGGGGGCGCCGGACATCGTGCCGCGCTGACCGGGCCGCGCTGATCGGGTCCCGCTGCCCACGAGGGCCTGCCCGGGAGTTCCCGTGCATGTCACTCGAACGGGTGTCGTGAGCTGGGATCTTTGCTCGAAACCCGGTCGTTCTACTGGGTGCGGGGGCAGAACTCGGCGGCGAGCAGCTCGGGTTCGAGGTCCGGGTCCTCGATCCCGTCCGTGTTCACCCGGAAGGTGAGGACACGACGGCCGTCGACGGTGGCCGCGGTGCGCACGTAGCTGCCGGAGATATGGCCGTCGTGCCCCCACACCGTGGTGCCGCACGACAGCTTCACCGGATACAGGCCCATGCCGTACAGACCGTGTGCGGTGCGGGTGTCGAGCATCTCGCGCAGTTGGCGGGACGGGAGCAGGTCGCCCGCGAGCAGGGCCGCGTAGAAGCGGTTCAGGTCGGCGAGCGTGGTGACCAGCTCACCCGCCGCGCCGGCCACGCGCGGGTCGAGGGCGGTCACGTCGGTGCCGTCGGCGGAGTAGGCGCGGCCGTGCGGGGAGGGCAGCGAGGTGCGGGCGCCGGGGAACGAGGTGCCTGTCAGACGAAGGGGGTTGATGATGCGGCGCTCGGCCTCGGTGGCGTACGAGTGGCCGGTGACCTGGCGGATGACCATGCCGAGCAGGACGTAGTTGGTGTTCGAGTAGGAGAAGCGGCCGCGGGCGGCCGGGGGGTGGGTGAGTGCGATGCGGACGGCCTGGAGCGGGGTGAGGGGGACGGCGCCCTTGGTGACGTCGGTGAAGTTGTACAGGCCACTGGTGTGGGTGAGCAGGGAGCGCAGTGTCAGACGCCGGCCGTCGTTGCCCGCGCCGCGCACCAGACCCGGAAGGTGAGTGTCCAGGGGGTCGGACAGGGACAGCCGGTGCTCGGCGGCGAGTTGCAGCACCACGGTCGCGATGAACGTCTTGGTGATGCTGCCCGCACGGAAGTGGTCGCCGCGGGCGATGCCCTCGCCGGCGCGGGCGAAGCGTGCGCCGGAGGCGTCGCCGGCGAGCAGCGCGGCGGCGGGAACCTTGCCGCGGGTGACGAGAAGGGGGAGTAGACGGCGGAGGGCACGGGTGGCGCCCGTGGCCGGGGCGGCGGGGGAGCGCGAGCCCGTCGGGGCCGCGGACCCGGGGGTGTGACGGGCGGCCGAGGGTGTGGTGGAGTGGGAAGCACCGGCGGTCGTCAGCAGGCGCGGCAGGCCGATCGGGGCCAGGGACAGGACGGCCAGAGCCAAGGGTATGACCAGGAGTGTCCGAGGTGTCCGGGGCGCAGGCATCGGCGTTCCTCCCTTGTTGCGGCACATCATGGGGGACGGACCTGTGCGTACGAGCGGGTGGTCCGCAGGTGAGGGGCGTGCCGGTCGCCGGGGGCTTGTCGGCCGAAGGGCCCCCTGGGCGCTGAGCGCTTGTCGGGTGAGGGACAATGAAGGCTCTGTCAGGGCGGGTTGCATGAGGGGACGCATGTCGGAGGCGGAGCGGGCGGGAGCATCCCGTCAGGACAAGAGCGAACGTCTCCTCGCCGGGCGCTACCGGCTGGGAGATGTTCTCGGCCGCGGCGGCATGGGCACGGTGTGGCGGGCCCAGGACGAAACGCTGGGCCGCACGGTCGCCGTCAAGGAGCTGCGGTTCCCGTCGAGCATCGACGACGACGAGAAGCGGCGGCTGATCACGCGCACCCTGCGTGAGGCCAAGGCGATCGCGCGGATTCGCAACAACGGCGCGGTGACGGTCTTCGACGTGGTCGACGAGGACAACCGGCCGTGGATCGTGATGGAGCTCGTCGAGGGCAAGTCGCTCGCCGAGGTCATCCGCGAGGACGGCCTGCTCACGCCGAAGCGTGCCGCCGAGGTGGGGCTCGCGATACTCGACGTGCTGCGTTCCGCGCACCGCGAGGGCATTCTGCACCGCGACGTGAAGCCGTCGAACGTGCTGATCTCCGACGACGGCCGGGTCGTGCTGACCGACTTCGGTATCGCGCAGGTCGAGGGCGACCCGTCCATCACCTCGACCGGCATGCTCGTGGGCGCGCCCTCGTACATCTCGCCGGAGCGGGCGCGCGGGCACAAGCCCGGCCCCGCGGCCGACCTGTGGTCGCTGGGCGGGCTGTTGTACGCGTCGGTGGAGGGCGTGCCGCCGTACGACAAGGGTTCCGCGATCGCGACGCTCACCGCGGTGATGACCGAGCCGGTGGAGCAGCCGAAGAACGCGGGCCCGCTGGAGAACGTGATCTACGGGCTGCTCGTGAAGGACCCCGCGCAGCGGCTCGACAACGAGCGCGCCCGGGCGATGCTCAGCGAGGTGGTCTACGCCCCCGAGCCCAAGGAGACCGTGCCGGAGCCGGCGGACGCGACGAAGGTCGTGGCGCTGCCGCCGGTGCCGGACGAGGGCCGGGGCAAGAAGAGTTCGGGCGGCTCGGGCGGTTCCGGGGCCAAGCGCGGTGAGGAGGCCGGGGAGCGGCTGCGCGGAGCGCTGCGTTCCGTGCGGAAGGCCGCCTCGGTCGCCGGTGCGGCCACGGCGGCGGCGACCGCCGCGGCGACGGCCCGTGCGAAGTCCGGTGCTGAGGGCGGGACGGGCAGCGCGAGCAGCACGGGCAGTGCGGGTGGTGCCGGTGGTACCGCGGCTTCCGGTTCGGTGGGCGTGGAGGGGGCGGCTCCGAAGGCTCCGGCGGCTCCCCCGGCTCCGCCGCGCGTGGACGTGTCGAAGCCCGCCGCGGCTGCGGGGAAGTCCGGGACGGTCACGTCCGGCCAGGGTGGCAGGACGGCGGAGGGCTCCCCGAAGCCGGGCGTGCGTGACGGCGCGCCAGTGGGCCCGGCCTCCGGTTCGGTCGCCTCGAAGGGGGCTCTCGGCTCGGCGGGTTCGGGGGGTGCCGGCTCCACCGATTCGGCCGGCGAGGTCAGGCCGGCCTCCGGGTGGCCCGTGGCGCCCGAGCGGCCGCCGCGGCCCGTGCCGCGGGCACCGCTCACCGATGTGGTGCCGCGACGGACCCTGATGATCATCGCGGTGGTCGTGGCGCTCGCCGTGATCGGCACCGTGCTGGCCCTGACCCTCGGTGGCGGTGACGACAGCGGGGCGAAGAGCGGCAAGAGCGGTGACACCAAGGCGGCCGCGTCCAGCGGGGTGACCGCGGGCAGCGGTGGCAAGGACGCGACCAGCGGCTCGCACACCGACACCGGCGACAAGACGGACGGTGCCACCGGGTCGGCCGGGGACGGGAGTTCGGGCAGCACGCCGAACACCGACGCGTCGGGCAGCGCCGCCGCCACGAGCGGGACGAGCGGTGACGGCAAGGAGTCGGGCTCCTCGGGCTCCACCGCCGTGTCGACGTACAAGGGCAGCCAGGGATTCAAGATCGGGCTGCCCAAGGGATGGAAGTACCAGTCGACGGATGACGCGGGAGCCCGCTTCACCGGCCCCGACGGGCAGAAGCTCCTCGTCGGCTGGACGACCACGCCCAAGAGCGACCCCGTGGCGGACTGGAAGAACCAAGAGGGGTACATGGTGCGCTCGCAGTACAAGCGGGTGCGCATAGAGGAGGTGGACTACCGCGGTTGGAACACGGCCGACTGGGAGTTCACCTATCAGGACGGTGGCACGAAGTACCGGTCGATCGACCGCGGGTTCGTCGTGAATGATCATCTCGGGTACGGGCTGATGTACACGGCGAAGGCATCCGACTGGGACAGCGAGCTGCGCAAGGACACGTGGAAGACGCTGACGGCGACGTTCCAGCCGAAGTCGTGAGCCTTGAGCCCGAACCCACGTCGTGAGGCGCGCGCCCATGCCGTGAGGTTCGGGCCGGTTCGCCCGGGGTGTCTGTTGTAGGGGTCGGTCACGGGCCGGTGACATCTCGCATCCCGACATTGCGGGTTGCCTCCGGCACGTATCGTGAGTGGTTGCGGACCGTACGAAGCCGTAACGGGACGCGAGGCGAACGGAATTGACCACCGGGCGGCCGGGGGAGGCATCGTGGACGACTATGCGGGTCGGGTACTCGCCGACCGTTACCGCCTGCCGCTGCCGCCCTCCGACGAGTACGAATTCGCCGAGAGCCGGGCCTTCGACACCTACAGCGGTCAGGAAGTCCTCGTCCGGCAGGTGCCGTTGCCGGAGGTCGTCGAGGCGGAGATGCTCGACGCGGACGGGCTGCCCGAGGGGTTCGTGGCGCGGGACGGCGGGGCGCGGGGCGCCTCCGCGCGGACCACGCGCAGGCCCACCGAACCCGCCGTACGACGGGCGATCGAGGCGGCGCAGGCCGCCGCGCAGATTCCCGACCATCCCCGGCTGGACCAGGTCTTCGACGTGTTCGCCGAAGGCGGGTCGTTGTGGATAGTGAGTGAGCTGGTGCCCGCGCGGTCGCTGGCCGCACTGCTCGCCGAGAAGCCGCTGAGCCCCTATCGGGCGGCCGAGGTCGCCGCCGACGTCGTCACCGCGCTGCGGGTGCTGCACGCGCACGGATGGGTCCACCGCAACATCACCGTGCGCACGGTGCTCGTCTGTGACGACGGCCGGGTGATGCTGACCGGCCTGGCCGCCGGCGCCGCGGAGGAGGCACTGTGCGGGTACGACCCGGTGCCGGTACAGGACTTCGAGGGTCCCGGGAGTGAGGGAGGCGTCGGCGCCGGTTCACCCCATGCGGGTCCCGGTGCGGATGCGCGAGCGGGTACGGGCACGGGTGCCGGTGTTCCGCGTGGTGCGGCCCGTACGCGCGGTGCCGTGCCTGGTGGAGTGACCGGAGGACTGCCGGGCGGGGGAGCCGGTGGTGCCTCCGGCGGGGGTCCCGGTGCCTCGTTCGGCGCGGTGGTCGCCAGTGCGCAGGGGGCCGATGCCGAGGCCGCGCGGCGGGCCGCGATCGAGGCGCGGGCCGAGAACACCACTCCCGTAGGAGAGCCGCCCGTCGAGGGCGGGGCGGCCCTGGCGCGCAGGGCGCTGGAGGCCGGAGGCGACGCTCGGGCGGCCCGGGCCGGAGCCATCGCCGCGTACCGGGCCGGAGCCCGGGCCGCGGCCCGCGTGCACGAGCAGCAGCGGGGCGGTCCGGCGGCACTGCCCGCGCCCCGTCCCGCTCCGCCGGCCGACGGCTCCGTGCCGGGGACCCCGGGTTCCGGGCCGGGTGTGGAGCAGCGGCCGGAGACCCCGCCCCCCGGTCAGATCGCCGACCCGTACGGCGTCGGTGTCGGACGCGCGGGCGCGTGGCCCGGCGCGCAGCCCCGCCCCGGAAGCGGCACCGGTACCGGCCCTGGCGTCAACGGCCCCGGATTTGATGGTCCGGGATTCACTGGCCCCGGCGGCAATGGCGATCAGGGGCGCCCGGCGCTCCCCGGCCCCGCGGCCGGTCATGGATATGGCCACAGCGGCACCCCGGTTCCCCCAGGAACCCAGGGCCCCCACGGCGCTCAGAGCCACGGCATCCAGAACCACGGCGCCCCCGCCCTCGTGCCCGGACAGCAGTCCACCCCCGTCCCGACGCCCAACGGCCGTTGGGACGAGCTGGTCGCCGGTGCGCCCCCGCGGCGCGGTCCCGCCACCGCGCTCGCCGCGGAGCGGGCCCGGCAGGCGCGGATGGCCGTCGTCGGTCCGGTGACCGAGCGCTGGGCGCCGGAGCAGGCCGGGCCGGTGCACGAGAACTGGCAGTTGGCGGCGCCGATCGGCCCCCAGACCGATCTGTGGGCGCTGGGCGCGCTGCTCTTCCGGGCCGTGCAGGGGCACGCGCCCTACCCGGAGGACAACACCGCGGAGCTGGTGCAGCTGGTGTGCGCGGAGCCGCCCGCGTTCGCCGAGGAGTGCGGGCCACTGCGGCCCGTCGTGGAGTCGTTGCTGCGGCAGGACCCCACCGAGCGGCTGGATTTCGAGGAGCTGAGCGGCTGGCTGCGCTCGCTGGTGCGGTCCGCGCCGGAGCCCGAGGCGGGCGCGCACGTGGTCGCGGCGCCGCCCGTCGACCCCAGCCGGCTGCCGATCGTGCGGCGCAGGGGCGAGCTCGTCCGCAGGCGCCGGGCCAGGCTGCCCGCGACCAGCGCGCACGCCCGCCACAAGCGCGCGAAGCCCGACCGGCAGGCGAGGCCGGCCAGGTCGGCGGAGACGGCCAAGCCCCGCAAGCTGGGCCGGAACCTGCTCCTGCTGGTCCTGCTCCTGCTGGTCGCGGCGGTCGCGTACGCGATGGTCTTCATGCCGAAGAAGACCGACCCGAACAGTGACGCGAACGGCGAACGGACCGGCTCCGCGGGCCAGGTGAGCCCGGCACCCGGGAACACCGCGGGCGCGGACGGCAGCGCCGGCAGCCGGCCGCGCCCCGACCAGACCTCTCGCGGCACCGACACGAAGCCTTCGGGCGGCGCCAGTTCGACGACCTCGCAGTCCAACGACCCCGCGGTCGGCCAGGGCTTCACCCTGCGCAAGGACTCCGAGGGCTTCCAGGTCGCCGTGGCCAACGGCTGGAACCGCACGCCCAAGAACGGCCGCGGCCAGGTGGTCTACTCCCAGGGCGACTTCGAGCTCATCGTCGTACCCGGACGGGACAGCACCAGCAAGTACGGCGGCGATCCGCTGACGTACCAGCGGGAGACCGAGAGTGAGTTGCAGCCGTTCCGCGACTCGACGTGGGCCACGTCCAGCGGGATGCGGCGGATCGACGTGGGCGGACGGACCATGGCCGAGGGGCAGTTCACCTGGCAGAACTCCGCAGGGCAGTCGCTGTACGTCCGCAATCTCGCGATCATCGTCGGCGGCCACTACCACGTGCTGCAGGTGCGTGGCCCGGAGGCCGAACGGGACGAGGTCACCAGGCTGTACGAGCAGGCGTCGGCGACCTACCAAGTCACCGGCTGAGTAATTCCCGTAGTCATGAATCGCTGAACGCCGAATGGTTCCCTCCCGTACACGGAAGGGAGAACCGTCACAGTGCGGTCTCCGTACGACCCCGCCGGTTCCCTGCGCGGGGACCGCTCTTTAGTCTGACCCTGTCAATACCATTGCGGGGAAACGTGAATCAGATGCAGGGCCTGCTCCTCTCGGGCCGCTACCGACTTGTCGAATCCATCGGCAGCGGTGGCATGGGCCGCGTGTGGCGTGCGCACGACGAGGTGCTGCACCGTGCCGTCGCGGTCAAGGAGCTGACGGCCGCGCTGTATGTGACGGAGAGTGACCGGGCCGTGCTGTTGGCGCGCACCCACGCCGAGGCGCGGGCCGCCGCCCGGATCAACCACTCGGCCGTCGTCACCGTGCACGATGTCCTGGATCACGACAACCGGCCCTGGATCGTCATGGAGCTGGTCGAGGGCAACTCACTGGCCGACGAGGTCAAGGAGAAGGGGCGCGTCGAACCGACCGAGGCGGCGCGGATCGGGATGTGGGTGCTGCGCGCCCTGCGCGCCGCGCACTCCGCCGGCGTGCTGCACCGTGACGTGAAGCCCGGGAACGTACTGCTGTCCTCCGACCGACGGGTGCTGCTCACCGACTTCGGGATCGCGCAGGTCGAGGGCGACACGACCATCACGCGTACCGGCGAGATCGTCGGCTCGGTCGACTACCTGGCGCCCGAGCGGGTGCGCGGGCACGACCCCGGCCCGTCCGCCGACCTGTGGGCGCTCGGCGCGACGCTGTACACGGCGGTGGAGGGGCGGTCGCCGTTCCGGCGGACCTCGCCGCTGACCACCATGCAGGCCGTGGTCGACGAGGAGCCCGCGCCGCCGCAGCACGCCGGTCCGCTCGGGCCCGTCATCACCGCGCTGCTGAACAAGGACCCGGCCGTGCGGCCCGGTGCGGAGGAGGCCGAGCAGATGCTCGCCGAGGCCGCGGAGGGGCGCAGGCCGAGTACGGCGCAGGCGTATGTGCCGACGCAGCAGCACGTGGACACGGGCACCATGGGGATGGGCGCGCAGCGGGTGGCGCCCTACGGGACGGCGCCCCATGGGACGGGATCGCACGGCGCCGCGCCCCACGGACCGGGGGCGCACGAGACGGCGTCGCACGGGTCCGTGGCGCACGGATCGGGCGCGCACGGGGCGACACCGACGCTTCACGCGCCGGTGCCCGGGCCCCTGGGCGACGGCACCGGCACCGGGGGCGCGTCCGGGAGACGGCGCCGCGGTCGTACGATCGCCCTCGTCGTCGTACTCGCCGCCCTGATCGGCGGTGGCAGCGCCGTGGCCATGCACTATGTGAACGGCGCACGGACGAACGACACCCGCAACAGTGCCTCGTCCGGCAGCGCGAATTCCGGCACCACCAAGCCCGGGAGCACCCCGACCGCGACTTCGGGCACCCAGGAGCCGTCCGGCGCCGTGCCCGACACCTGGGTGCAGCGGGACGACGTCGAGGGCTTCACCATCTCCCTGCCCGACAAGACCTGGCAGCGGCAGGCCAACGGCAACCAGGTCGACTACACGCCCGACGGCGGCAAGCACTTCGTCCGCATCGCCATCGACGACTCCCCGGACTTCCCCACCCCGTACGCACACCAGCAGGACCTGGGACAGCAGTTGACCAAGCTGGCCGACTACCACCAGGTGCTTCTGCAGTCCAACACGTTCCGCGACTGCCCGGGCTCCCTGTGGGACTTCACCTGGACCGCGCTGCAGAAGCAGACGCCGTTCCCCGGCAAGCGGCGGGCGATCGAGCAGACGTACCTCAGCCGCGAGGGTGTCGAGTACGCGATCTACATGTCCTCGCCCGCGGCGGACTGGGACACGGCGCGCCGGCAGTTCGACGTGATTCTCCGCAGCTGGCTCCCCAAGACCTGACGGGCCGGACGGACACGAACTGGTCGCAACCGGTCTGACGAGGCCGGATAACAGCCATCGCGCGGTCCGGGGCCCGGAGCGCATCCGTCCGGTGCGGCATGATGGGGCGTATGGGGACCGAGGGGGAGAACGTCCGTGTGATCGGCGGCCGTTACCGGCTGGAGGCCAGGATCGGCCGGGGCGGCATGGGCGTCGTCTGGCGCGCCACCGACCAGCTGCTCGCCCGGCAGGTCGCGGTGAAGGAACTCGCCCTCGACGACTCGCTCTCCGACGACGAGGCCCGGACGCAGCGCGACCGCACCCTGCGTGAGGCCCGCGCGGTCGCCCAGCTGCACCACCCGCACATCATCGTCGTGCACGACGTGGTCGAGGAGGACGAACGGCCGTACATCGTGATGGAGCTGATCGACGGCGGCTCGCTCGCCGAGAAGATCTCCGCCGACGGTCCTGTCGACGCGCCCGAGGCCGCCCGGATCGGCCTCGCCCTGCTCGGCGCGCTGCGCCGCGCGCACGAGGCGGGTGTCCTGCATCGTGACCTCAAGCCCGCCAACGTCCTGATGGAGGCGGGTACCGACCGTGTCGTGCTCACCGACTTCGGCATCGCCCAGGTCGCGGGCGCCACGACACTCACCGAGAGCGGGTCGTTCGTCGGCTCGCCCGAGTACACCGCGCCCGAGCGGATGTCCGGGGTCAGGACCGGCCCCGAGTCCGATCTGTGGTCGCTCGGGGCGCTGCTCTGCACGGTCCTGAGCGGTGAATCGCCCTTCCGCCGTGACTCGTTGGGCGGCATCCTGCACGCCGTCGTCATGGACGAGATCCGCCCGCCCGCGCAGGCCGCGCCCCTGCTGCCCGTCGTACGGGGGCTGCTGGAGCGCGATCCGGAGCGGCGACTCGACGCGGTGGAGGCGGAGCGGCTGCTCAGGGCGTTCCTGGAGACGGGCCGTACGCCGCGGGCCGTGTCGGCCGGCTACACGCCCACGCAACGGGACGTACCGAAGCGGAAGTCACCCGTCCAGCAGGCCGCGCACCGTTCCCCACCACCTGTTCCTCCGCCTGCCGTCGCGCCCGACCGTGCTCCGAAGCGGTCGGCGCGGACCATGCTCGTCGTCGCGGTGCTGGTCGCCGCCGCGGCCGGGGCGGGCGTGTCGGCGGTGCTGCTGGTGAACCACGGCGGGGGCGGCGGCGGAGGCGGTACGTCGACGCCGTCCGCCAGTTCGGCGCCGGGCACGTCCGTGAGCGCGTCGCACTCCCCGAGCGTGCCTGGGGCGCCGGGGTCTTCGGCCTCACCGAGCGCCGCCCCCACGGTCACCGTCACCCGGCAGCAGAAGCCGACCGCCGCCTCCGGTCCGGCGCCCTCGGGCTACCGGACGGTCCATGACCCGGACGGGTTCTCGCTCGCCGTGCCGGACGGCTTCACCCGCGATCCGGAGGGCGAGCGGATCTTCTACCTCTCGCCGGGCCAGACCTTCCGCCTCGGCATCAAGGCGACCGACCCCGAGGCGGGCGGCCCGCTCGCGGTGATGCGGCGCGCCGACGCCGACGGGGCGTCCACGAACCCGGGCTACCACGACGGCACCGTCACCTCGACCACGCACGACGGACAGCCCGCCGCGCTCTGGGAGTTCACCTGGAACGGCTTCACCAAGGCGGAGGGCGCGCGGCACACGTACGACCTCTGCTGGGAGGAAGGCGGCCGGATGTACGACGTGTGGGTGTCGGCGCCGGTCGGCAAGGTGACGCAGGCGAAGGAGTACTTCGACGTGGCGTTGGACACCTTCGTGGCCCCGTAGACGGGAGATATACGGGAGATAAGGGACGGCCCGCGTCACGGGTCTGTGACCGGTGCGCGACGGGTCTGGATGCCGGAGAGCGTGCCGCGATAGGGATGGACCCATGAGGAACAACGGGGGAGTCCCTTACGGGGCCGACGAGCCGACGAGTTTCGTTCTGCAACCGCCGACCCGGGTCACCCCGGAGCCGACGGCCGAGCCCGCGCCCGGTCCAGTGCCCACGTCCGCGCCCAACCCCGCGCCCGATCCCGATCGCGACCCCGGCACCGGGCGGCTCATCGCGGGCCGCTACCGGCTGCTCGGCAAGCTCGGGCACGGTGGGATGGGGACGGTCTGGCGGGCCAAGGACGAGACGGTGGACCGTGAGGTCGCCGTCAAGGAACCCCGCGTCCCGGACCACCTTCCCGAGCGTGAACGCGCCAATGTCTTCGAGCGGATGCGTCGCGAGGCGCGCGCCGCGGCCCGGCTCGACCACCCGGCGGTGGTGAACGTCCACGACGTCGCGGTCGTGGACGGACAGCCCTGGATCGTCATGGAGCTGGTGCGGGGCCGTTCGCTGGGCGCCGCCCTCCAGGAGGGCACGCTCAGGGTGCGTGAGGCGGCGCGGATCGGTCTTGAGGTGCTCGGCGCGCTGGAGGCGGCGCACGAGGCGGGCATCCTGCACCGGGACGTCAAGCCCGACAACGTGCTGCTCGGCCCGCACGGCCGGGTCGTCCTCACCGACTTCGGCATCGCGCAGATCGAGGGGGAGACGAATCTGACGGCCACGGGCGGTTTCGTCGGGTCGCCCGAGTACATCGCGCCGGAACGGGTGCTCGGCCAGCGTCCGGGCCCGGCCTGCGACCTCTGGTCGCTCGGTGTCGTCCTGTACGCGGCCACGGAGGGCGTGTCGCCCTTCCGCCGCAGCAACACGCCCGCGACGCTCCAGTCGGTCCTCAACTCCACCCCGGCGCCGCCCGCGTCGGCGCGGGGTCCGCTGGCGGAGGCCATCAACGGGCTCCTGGACAAGGACCCCTCCCGCCGCCCCGGCGCGGACCGGGTCCGACGGATGCTGGAGCAGGCCGCGGAGCCACCCGCCCCGGAGCCGACGCAGGTGGTGCAGATCGCGGGTCCGGGCGGCAAGGGTCTGCGCGTGCGCCGCACGCCCCTGTTCATCGGCCTCGGCGCGGTGGTCGTCGCGGCGGCGGTGGCGGCGTACCTGGTGTTCGCGAACCCGTTCGCGGGGCCACTGTCCGACGGTTGGAAGAAGCACCACGACACGGACGTCGCCGCGACACTGGCGGTACCCGCGGGCTACCAGAGATCGACGCCGGACCGGACGTCGGACAAGGGGCACTGGGTCACGTACACCGACTGGAGCGGCAGCATCTGGATCGGCCTGACCCTGATCAAGAAGTCCGAGGACACGAGCCACCGGATCAAGGACTCCTCGGCCGCCGAGATGTACGCCGACAACGACGACTTCAAGGGCAGCGGCGCGTACCAGCTGAGCATGCCCGAGTCCCCGCGGACGGACCCGGAGGAATCGAAGTACCACGGCAGGCAGTCCGCCGAGAACACCGTCGCCTACACGACCACCGACAGCCAGAACCCGCGCCCGCGCGAGGTGAAGATCTTCTACTACAAGACGTCCAAGGGCGACATGTACAAGTTCACGATCAGCTATCCGGGCAAGGGCGACTTCACGACACGCGGCCGTGAAGTCGCCAGGACGGCGATCGCGAACCTGGACATCGACCAGTTGTAGAGGGGCGACGAGGGGTCAGGCGTGCTTGCCGGCCTGGGCCTTGATGAGCTCGGCGGGGATGCCGTCTTCCGGTCCGCTCCGCACCGTTCCCGCCGAGGCGGACGGCGGGCGCGGACTGTTCCTCGTATGCCATTACGTGGAAGCTTGGGGTGGCTACCCGCTCGGCGACGACCTCTGCGGCGTGAAGGCCCACGGTTACGAGCGGCGTAGTCCGCGCGGCGCTACCGTAGAGGGGCGACACGCCCTGTAATCGGTGGAGGACCGCGGTGACCATCATGAGCGAGCGTCCGGCGGCCATAGACGCTCCTTCGGCCGGAGTCTTTGGGGACATGCTTCGGACCGTCGAGGAGCTGGACACGCCTGAGGGTTACAAGGCCGAACTCATCCGGGGGAAGATCGTCGTGTCGCCGTGGTCGAAGCTGCGCTACAAGAAGGTGATGAAGTCGCTGCGCCTCCAGCTCGAGCCGCATGCGCCGGAGGGGCACGACGTGGATGTGGCGCCGTTTCTCTTCACGTTCCCCGGTTCCGAGCGCGGGCTCGGTCCCGACCTCCACGTAGCCGACGAAACCGCCTTCGAAGCCGAAGGCCGGCACGCCGACGGTGCCGCGCTCTCCCTCGTCGCGGAGCTGACCTCCGCTTCCACCAAGGACGCCGACTGGCTCGACAAGCTGGACACGTACGGGCGCGTCGTCCCCGTGTATCTGGTGCTGGACATGCAGGTCGGGGAGATCACCGCGTTCTGGGACCCCTCCCCGAAGGGCTATCGGTCGCGGACGACGGTCACCTTCGGTGCGTCCCTGCATGTTCCCCCGCCTTTCGACTTCGAGCTCGACACCTCGGAGTTCGCGGGTGGCGCGGACGCGGAGAAGTGACCAACCTGATCGGCCCCGAATCGAGACCGGCTGCTTGAACAACGCCCTGATCAGGGCGTTCCCTGCCAGTGCCCACTGGCGCGGTGTGTGCAGTCGGTGAAAGCGGGTTACCAACGGGTACCCAAAGCCCCCGCTCCGTCATACGCTGCGCCTCATGACGGACTCGCAGGCCTCGGAAATCACCGGCACGGTCAAGTCGGAAAAGACCGGCACCAACCCCCTCGCCCCCGCCCCCGTGGGCGCCCGCACCGCCGCCGACGTGGTCACGCCCGAGCTGGTCGCGCAGCTCACCAAGGGTGTCGTCGGCTCCGGGCGGACCGCCAACCACACCCCGTTCACCGGCGAGAAGCTGGCCGACCTGCCCGAGTCCACCCCCGAGGACGTACAGGAGGCCTTCGAGCGGGCCCGTAAGGCGCAGGTCGCCTGGGGTGCCACGCCCGTACGGCAGCGCGCCGCCGTCCTGCTCCGCTTCCACGACCTGGTGCTCGCCCGCCAGGCCGAGGTGCTCGACCTCATCCAGCTGGAGACCGGCAAGGCCCGGCTGCACGCGCACGAAGAGGTGCAGGCCGTCGTTGTGGCCGCCCGCCACTACGGCAGGAAGGCTCCCGCCTACCTCCGCCCCAAGCGGCACGCCGGGGCCATGCCCACCCTCACCAAGGTCACCGAACTGCGCCACCCGCGCGGTGTCGTGGGCCAGATCGCGCCCTGGAACTACCCCCTCGAACTCTCCGTCGGCGACGCGCTCCCGGCCTTCGTCGCGGGCAACGCGGTCGTGATGAAGCCGGACACCGAGACCTGCCTCACCGCCCTGTGGGCGCGCGACCTGCTCGTCGAGGCCGGGCTGCCCGCCGAGGTCTTCCAGGTCGTCATCGGGGACGGTCCGGTCGTCGGGCCGGAGGTCGTCAAGCACGCCGACTACGTCTCCTTCACCGGGTCCACCCGGACCGGCCGCGAGGTCGCCCAGGGTGCCGCCGCCCGGCTCGTCGGCGTCTCCCTCGAACTCGGCGGCAAGAACGCGATGGTGGTCCTGGAGGACGCCGACATCGACAAGGCCGCCGCGGGCGCCGTCCGCGCCTGCTTCTCCTCCGCAGGCCAGCTCTGCATCTCCATCGAGCGGTTGTACGTCCACGAGTCCGTCGCCGACGCGTTCGCGGAGCGCTTCGCCGCCCGGACCAAGGCCATGCGGCTCGGCACCTCCCTCGCCTACGGCGCCGACATGGGCTCGCTGGTGGGGGAGCGGCAGCTGGAGACCGTGACCCGGCATGTGGAGGAGGCGGTCGCGAAGGGCGCGAAGGTCGTCGCCGGTGGCGTCGCCCGCCCCGACATCGGCCCCTACTTCTTCGAGCCCACCATCCTCGACGGCGTGGAAGCCCCCATGGCCGTCTGCAACGAGGAGACCTTCGGGCCCGTCGTCTCCCTCTACCGCTTCAAGACGGACGACGAGGTCGTCGAGCTCGCCAACTCCACGTCGTACGGCCTCAACTCCTCCGTCTGGACGAAGGACGGGCGGCGCGGACGCGCGGTCGCGGCGCGGCTGCGCACCGGCACGGTCAACGTCAACGAGGGATACGCGCCCGCATACGGCAGTGTCCAGTCGCCGATGGGCGGCATGAAGGACTCCGGCCTCGGCCGCCGGCACGGCTCCGAGGGCATCCTCAAGTACACCGAGGCACAGACCGTCGCCCAGCAGCGGCTGCTGCCGATGGCGCCCTCGCTCGGCATGGACGACGAGAAGTACGCGCAGTTCAT
This sequence comes from Streptomyces sp. NPDC111656, assembly GCF_055656965.1. NCBI lineage: Bacteria > Bacillati > Actinomycetota > Actinomycetes > Kitasatosporales > Streptomycetaceae > Streptomyces > Streptomyces sp. NPDC111656. Next base: position 670,252 of record NZ_JBVKCA010000002.1, on the reverse strand, counting down.
GAGCCGCAGCCTGAGGGTGATGAAGGCGCTCCGGCTGCGATAAGGGCCCCGCCGTGGGCTCCGCCAAGGGCTCCGTCAGGCCGCACCACGTTCTCAATGAGGAGAGCAGCACGTGTCACAGGAGAACTCCGTCCACAACCCGGACGACACCGCTTACGACTACGACGTCATCGTCGTCGGCTCCGGCTTCGGCGGCTCGGTCACGGCCCTCAGGCTCACCGAAAAGGGCTACCGCGTAGGCGTGTTGGAAGCGGGCCGTCGCTTCACCCGTGACGCGCTGCCCAAGAACTCCTGGGACATCAAGAACTACCTGTGGGCGCCGGCGCTCGGCATGTACGGCATCCAGCGCATCCATCTGCTGGGCAACGTCATGGTGCTGGCGGGCGCCGGAGTCGGCGGCGGCTCCCTGAACTACGCCAACACCCTCTACGTACCGCCGAAGGCCTTCTTCGACGACCCGCAGTGGAAGGACATCACCGACTGGCAGGCGGAGCTGAAGCCGTACTACGACCAGGCCCGCCGCATGCTCGGCGTGCGGCTCAACCCGACGATGACCCCCTCCGACGTCCATCTCAAGGCGGCCGCGCAGCGGATGGGCGTCGGTGACACCTTCCACATGGCGCCGGTCGGCGTCTTCTTCGGCGACGGGCAGGACGCGGACGGCGCGGCGAAGGCCGGGCCCGGCGGTGAGGTGGAGGACCCCTACTTCGGGGGCGCCGGACCCGCCCGCAAGGCGTGCACCGAGTGCGGCGAGTGCATGACCGGCTGCCGGCACGGCGCGAAGAACACCCTCAACGAGAACTACCTGTACCTGGCGGAGAAGGCGGGCGCGGTCGTGCACCCGATGACCACCGTCGTGTCCGTCACCGACGACTCGCGGGGCGGATACGCCGTCGCCACCCTGCCCACGGACGAGAAACGCAAGGGCGCAGGGCGGACGCTCAAGGCGCGCAGGGTCGTCATCGCCGCGGGTACCTACGGCACGCAGACACTGCTGCACCGGATGAAGGCGGGCGGCCAACTGCCGTACCTCTCCCCGAGGCTGGGCGAGCTGACCCGCACCAACTCGGAGGCGCTGGTGGGCGCGCAGACCGACAACCGCCGCTACCGCAAGGCGCACGGCACGCCCAAGGCCGACTTCACCCAGGGTGTCGCCATCACCTCCTCGATCCACCCGGACGCGAACACTCACATCGAGCCCGTCCGCTACGGCAAGGGCTCGAACGCCATGGGCGGCCTGTCCATCCTCCAGGTCCCGTACGCGGAGGGCTCGTCGAGGGTGGCGGGATGGCTGGTGAACGCGGCGAAGCACCCGCTCCTCGTGCTCCGCTCGCTCTCCAACCGCCGCTGGTCGGAGCGGACCATCATCGGTCTGGTGATGCAGTCGCTGGACAACTCCCTGACGACCTACCTGAAGCCGAAGGGCGCGGGGAAGGGTCTGCTGACGGCCCGGCAGGGTCACGGCGCGCCCAACCCCAAGCAGATCAGGGCCGCGTCCGAGGCCGCGTCCGCCGTCGCGGCGGAGATCAACGGGTTCGCGGGCAGCAACGTGGGCGAGCTGATGGGGACGCCGCTGACCGCGCACTTCCTGGGCGGCTGCCCGATCGGCGACTCCCGGGAGACCGGCGTGATCGACCCGTACCACCGGCTGTACGGCCACCCGGGCATCTCCGTGGTCGACGGCGCCGCGGTCTCCGCGAACCTCGGGGTGAATCCGTCGCTCACCATCACCGCCCAGGCCGAACGCGCGATGTCGTACTGGCCCAACAAGGGCGAGGCGGACCCGCGTCCGGCGCCGGGAGCGGCGTACGAGCGTCTGAAGCCGGTCGAGCCCCGCGACCCGGCGGTGCCCGCGGACGCCTTCGGCGCGCTGCGACTGCCGTTCCTGGGGATGCCTACGGTGCCGCCGAAACCGTAACTCCGTCTCCGGATACGAGAAGGACCCGCACCCCCCTCCGAGTGCGGGTCCTTCTCGTAGCTGTAGCTCTATCCGTACCTACTGGCCCACTGGCTGCTTACGCGGTGGCGTCGCCCGACTTGCGGCGACGCACCACGAACACCGCACCCGCACCGGCGACGACGGCGATGCCACCGGCAAGCGCGATCATCGGCAGGGCGGAGCTGGAGCCGGTCTCGGCGAGGCTGCCGTTGACCTCAGGCGTGTTGCCCTTGTCGGCCGGCTTGTCCGAGACCGGAACCTTGCCGCCTTCCTGCGGCTTGGTGCCATCGGTGTCGGTACCCGAGGAGACGATCTGGAACTTGTACGCGACCTCGCCGAAGCCGGTGCACTGGCCGTCCGCGTCGCCGTAGATGCTGGCGCCGAGCGAGAAGCCGGCGCCGACCGGGGCGCTGGACTTCACGTTGATACGGAGCGGGATGTCGACCTCGTAGTCGGGCTTCAGCTCGTCGGTGTAGCCGACGAAACCGACCGCGTAACCCTCGGAGTCGACGTCCTCCCAGGCCTTGGTGTCCTCGTTGTACGCCTGGAGCTGGACCTTCTTGCTCTGGAAGAGGTCGTCGCCCGCCTTGTCGGAGGACGCGCCGGCGAAGAAGCCGAGCTCGTTCAGAGTGGACTTGGAGTTGTTGAGCACGTTCAGGGAGAACTTGTGCCAACCACTGCCCGCCGCGATCTTGCCGGGCAGGCCGGAGATGGAGACGTCGACCTTGGAGTCCTGGCACTCGGACGGCTCGGGCTCCGGCGTGTCGGACGGCTCCGGCGACGTGGTGCTCGGCGCGGGGGTCGCGGAGGTCGAGGTGGTGGCGGTGGCGCTCGGCGTCGGAGTGGTCTCGGTCGCCGACGCGGACGGGGTCTCGGAGGGCGCGGGAGTGGTCTCGGTCGGGGTCGCCGACGCGGGCTCGCTCGCGGTCTCGGACACCGTCGCGGTGGGGGAGGGGGTCTCCTCCGCGAACGCGGCCGGCGCCGAAAGCAGCGCCAGAGGGGCTATTGCTGCCGTTGCGGCCGCCAGGGCCATGGCACGGCGAAGCTTCATGAAGACCTCGGAAAGTCCGGTACCGCGTCGTCACGGTACTCGTATGGGATGAGGCCTCCGCGTGTGGGGCGCGGGTGTGGCCGTTGGTTCTGCAGGTGTGACCCGCGAAACCTGTGAACGGTTGTACCTTCACTCACGGAATTCTTATGTGGGCTGTGTCACACACGGATCTGCACGGATCTGCCTTGTGTACAGGCTTTCGATCCACTTAGAACTGATCCTCGTGTCTGACAAGCAGCCCGAAGGGGCGGGGGAGTCCGGGGAGTTCGAGCAACCCTCCGTCCCCGACGACGTGTGGGAGCGGTTCGCCCGCGACACCGAACGTGACATCCGCAGTTCGGCGCCGAAGGAGCCGTCCGCCCGGGCGCGCATGGTGACCGAACGGCTCCGGCAGAAGGACGCCAAGGGCGCCCAGCCGGAGGGGTGGCGAACGGGTCCGGCCTGGCGGGAGATGGACGGGCGGGCGTCCCGTCGGCGCCGGCTGTGGGCGATCCTCGGCGTGCCCGTCGCGATCGCCGTGGCGCTGGTGGCGGTCAAGCCCTCGCTGCTGCCCGGCGACCCCTTCGGCACGTCGTCCGGTACGCCGTCCGGGGGTGCGTCCGCCGCCGCGCTGCCCGCCGAGACCGCGCCTCCGACCGCCGCTCCCTCCAGCGCCGCGCCCGACACGCCCACCCTCGACAGGCCGTTCGCCGGCTCGCCCGCCGAGCGCTGGGCCGATGGCGCCGCCGCCATCGTCGTACCGAAGGCGAAGCCGGTCGGTACGTTCACGAGTGCGCAGGTGGCCGCGGCCCTGAAGCAGGCGAAGGCCCTGCTCGTCGGCGCGAACCTGAACCCGGGGACCCTGCGTGGCGAGCGCCCCGAGAGCGTGCTCGCGCTCCTCGACCCGAAGCAGCCCCGCATGCTCGACGACGTGAACAGCTGGCTGCGCGCGCCGGGCAAGAAGCACGATCCGCTGATGCTCTTCAGCCGGTTCGACCCGGCCGAGGTGCGGCCGGCCGGGGATGTGGTCAAGGTCCGTGGCCGGATGACGTTCAAGGCGGGCGCACACGCGTCCGTCGCCATCCACATGGACTACACGTTCGTCTACCCCCTGATCCAGGCGGACCAGGCATCGAAGGCGACGGGGGCCACGGAGACGTCGGGGGCGCCGACCGAGGCGTCAGGCGGGGGCTCGACCGAGGTGGCCCGCACCATCGTGCGCCGCGTCCTCGACCTCGAACTCCTCGACCCGAGGAAGTACCAGGCCACTCCCGGCAAGCTGTCGATCACCCGGTACGACCAGGACCTCGGCAACACCGCCTGCGACGTCTACGACGGTTTCCTGCACCCCCAGTTCGACTCGGCCGCCCCCACGGGCGCGCCTCCGACGGGGCCCACGACCGACCCGTACGACCGCAGCCGGGACATCGCGCACTCCGGCACGGAGTCGTGCGGCACGGTGTCCCGCACCTGACGGGACCCGATGGGAGCTGACGGGCGTGCGAAGGGCCCCGCGGGACGGAGACCGCGGGGCCCTTCTTCGCCAGCACCGACGTCAGGGCAGCGCCGGTGCTTGGGGAGCGGCGCCGGGGGGGGTGCGCCGCGGGTCTTGGTACGGACACGGGGGTACGGGGAGTACGGACACGGTGTACGGGACTTGGGACCGTGGAACAGATTCCGCCGGACGGCCCCGGGCGTCCCCGGAGCCGACCGTTCTCTTGAGTGACCGGGCTGCTGTCCCCTGCCGTCCGGTCACACCCCTGGGACGAGGTCCCACGACGTACGGCATGATCCGTACGTCTCATCGCCCCAGTGGAGCCACGCGTGGTTCTTTCGGGCCCGCCCCTGGCTGGCACGGACACCGGGACCAACGAAGTCCGCGGCGCCCCGGTCACGCGCCGTACGGGTGAGAGGGCATGCGTACGTGCGTACGTCGCGTACGGGGTCAGACGCGGCCGCGGCACAGTTCCAGCAGCGTCATGGCGAGTGAGGTGCCGGGCTTGCCGAGCGCGTCCCTGAAGTGGGCGAGGATCTCCATCTCGCGCGAGAGGTTCACCCGGCGGCCACCGGACTCGATCCGGGCCTCCTGGATCACCTTCGACACGGCCATCCGTTCCTGGACGAGGCCGATGATCCGGTCGTCGAGGGCGTCGATGCGTTCGCGGGCGCCGGTGATCACGTCTGCGGCCTCGTCGGTACGGGCGCCGGTCTTGTCGAGTACGTCGGCCATGGTGGGCTCCTCTTGGGATGAGGTGCCCCGGATCGGCAGGACCCGGAAACGACAGGCGCCCCGGGCCTTGTCGGCCCGGGGCGCCTGGGAAGTCGCTCGTCAGTTGCTCAAGCAGCACGACCATGGCAGCCGGTGGGCCGGTTGCCATAGGTAAACAGGAAGGTCGCCTGCGTGAGCATGCAAGCAGTATGCCCACAGGGCCGTGCCACGTCCAAGCGGGTTCGGATACTGAGACTCGGACCCGACCACGGGCGGACGGGGCTTCGCCCCGCGTCCCCCGCCCGCCTGGTTGGTTTGCCCTGCGGGCCCGGTGGGGGCTGGTCGCGCAGTTCCCCGCGCCCCTTGAGGGCGCTGGCGTGCATCTTTCAGCCCGTCCGGCGTTTGAGGACGAGGCCGTTCAGGCCGATCGGGGGTTTGGGGGCGGAGCCCCCGAGTCGGGATGGGTCGGGTAGGGGCGGCGGGGGCGGAGAACCCGGTGCAGGCATGCTCGCGTGGACCCCCGGTAGACTCGATACCCCACACCCCCTGCTCACCGCCGGAAGGCAAACCGTGCCAGAAGCGTCCCCCGCCGCCCCCGACACCGTCCTGGTCGTCGACTTCGGTGCGCAGTACGCCCAGCTCATCGCCCGCCGTGTCCGCGAGGCCCGGGTCTACAGCGAGATCGTGCCGAGCACCATGCCGGTCCAGGAGATGCTCGCCAAGAACCCGGCGGCGATCATCCTCTCCGGAGGCCCCTCGTCGGTGTACGCCGAGAGCGCCCCCCGCCTCGACCGAGCGATCTTCGAGTCCGGCGTCCCCGTCTTCGGCATGTGCTACGGCTTCCAGCTGATGGCGACGACCCTCGGCGGCACGGTCGACAACACCGGCGCCCGCGAGTACGGCCGTACGCCCCTGCACGTCTCCAAGTCCGGATCGACCCTCTTCGAAGGCACCCCGGACGAGCAGTCGGTGTGGATGTCGCACGGCGACGCGTGCAGCGCCGCCCCCGAGGGCTTCACCGTCACGGCGTCCACGGACGTCGTCCCGGTCGCGGCCTTCGAGAACGACGAGAAGAAGCTGTACGGCGTCCAGCACCACCCTGAGGTCATGCACTCCACGCACGGCCAGCAGGTGCTCGAGCACTTCCTGTACCGCGGCGCGGGCCTCACGCCGAACTGGACGACCGGCAACGTCATCGACGAGCAGGTCGCCCTCATCCGCGAGCAGGTCGGCGACAAGCGCGCCATCTGCGGCCTCTCCGGCGGCGTGGACTCCGCCGTCGCCGCCGCCCTCGTACAGAAGGCCATCGGCTCCCAGCTGACCTGCGTGTACGTCGACCACGGCCTGATGCGCAAGGGCGAGACCGAGCAGGTCGAGAAGGACTTCGTGGCCGCGACCGGCGTACAGCTGAAGGTCGTGGACGCGCAGGAGCGGTTCCTCGGCGCGCTCAAGGGCGTCTCGGACCCCGAGGAGAAGCGGAAGATCATCGGCCGGGAGTTCATCCGGGTCTTCGAGCAGGCCCAGGCGGAGATCATCGCCGAGGCCGCGGAGGGCGAGGACGTCGCCTTCCTGGTCCAGGGCACGCTCTACCCGGACGTGGTCGAGTCCGGTGGCGGCACCGGCACGGCCAACATCAAGTCCCACCACAACGTGGGCGGCCTCCCCGAGGACCTCGAGTTCGAGCTCGTCGAGCCGCTGCGCAAGCTGTTCAAGGACGAGGTCCGGATGGTCGGGCAGGAGCTCGGTCTCCCCGACGAGATCGTCCAGCGCCAGCCCTTCCCGGGCCCGGGCCTCGGCATCCGGATCGTCGGCGAGGTGACGAAGGAGCGGCTCGACCTGCTCCGCGAGGCGGACGCCATCGCCCGCGAGGAGCTCACGGCGGCCGGCCTGGACCGTGACATCTGGCAGTGCCCGGTGGTCCTGCTCGCGGACGTCCGCAGCGTGGGCGTCCAGGGCGACGGCCGCACGTACGGCCACCCGATCGTGCTGCGCCCCGTCTCCTCCGAGGACGCGATGACCGCCGACTGGTCCCGCCTCCCGTACGAGGTCCTCGCCAAGATCTCGACCCGCATCACCAACGAGGTCGCGGACGTCAACCGAGTCGTTCTCGACGTCACGAGCAAGCCCCCGGGCACGATCGAGTGGGAGTAGTCCCACCCGTCAGGTCCGCCTGAGAGTCCGCACCGGCTCTCCGGGCGTCCAGACCTGGACGACCAGATAGGTGTCGTCCTCGACGTAGGTCCGTGCGACCTCCGTCAGCTCGGTGCGGAAGAGGTGGAACGGCTCCGGCGGTTCCACCTCTTTCACGTACGCGGCCTTGACCGCCCCGTCGTCGACCTCGACGGCCCGTCCACTGATCCGGACGTCCCCGCCCCCCATCGCCGTGCCCGGCCCCGGGTTCGCCTGGAGCGCGAAGCGCGGGTCGCGGCGCAGGTCGAGTGCCTTGAGCGAGTCCGGCATCATGCCGAGCCACAGCTCGCCGCGCAGGAAACGCACCTCAAGGCCGGTGGTCCGGGGCGAACCGTCCTTGCGGAGGGTCGCGAGGACGTGGTGCGTGAAGGCCCCGAAACGCTCTTCGACCGCCTGGGCGAGTGAGGGTTCGGCGGCGACGAAGGTGCCCCAGCGCGCGGGGTTCGCATGTGCGGCAGGGCTCTCGGTAGGACCGTTGGTAGCGCTCATACGGTGAGTGTGGCGCCCATACCCGACACCTACTGTCGGTTATGGGCGAGCGCTCGGCAGGAGCTCTCGGGCCGCGGCCCCCGGCCCTCTCGTAACGGTTGCGCACTCTCTTCACCGAACGGCTCTGTTCTCCTGCACCGACCAGAGGTAACTTCCGCTCCGTATCGGACACGCCAGTGCTGGAGGACCTATGCAAGGGCCCACGCCGCCCGTGCCCCTGCCCACCGACCAGCTGCAGTTCGCCATGCCGCCGATGTACGACTCGTTGGACGACGAGCGACGCCATCGCAAGGAGCGGTTGGCCGGGGCGCTGCGGATCTTCGGGCAGCTCGGCTTCGAGGACGGGGTCTCCGGTCACATCACCGCGCGCGACCCGGAGTACAGCGACTGCTTCTGGGTGAACCCCTTCGGGATGCCCTTCAAGCACGTCACCGTGAGCGACCTGGTCATGGCCAACCAGGACGGGCAGGTGATCGAGGGCCGCTACCACGTGAACCAGGCGGCGTTCACCGTGCACGCCCAGGTCCACGCCGCCCGCCCCGACGTCGTCGCCGTCGCGCACTGCCACTCCGTGCACGGCCGCGCCCTGTCCGCCCTCGGTGACCTGCTCGACCCGATCAGCCAGGAGAGCTGCGCCTTCTACGAGGACCACGCGCTGTACGACTCGTACACCGGTGTCGCCGTGGACACCGAGGAGGGCCGCCGGATCGCCTCCGCGCTCGGCACCCGCAAGGCGCTCGTGCTGCGCAACCACGGGCTGCTGACCGTGGGCGACTCGGTGGACGCGGCGGCCTGGTGGTTCCTGTCGATGGAGCGCTCCAGCCAGGTCCAGCTGACCGCACGGGCCGCGGGCCGCCCGATCCTCATCGACCACAAACAGGCGGTCGCGACCCGGGAGCAGCTCGGCGGCGACCTGGTGGCGTGGATCAACTACCAGCCGCTGTGGCAGGACATCAGCCGCAGCGCACCGGACCTCCTCAGCTGAATGCCGGTGCGCACCGGCTAGAACCCCCGCAGTACGGCCGCCTTGGTCGCCGCGAACTCCTCGTCCGTGAGCACACCGTCGCGGTGCAGCTCGCCCAGCTCCCGCAGCCGGCGCAGCAGTACGTCGTGATGGTCGGCCTGGGCCGGTACCGATGCCGGTCCCGGTCCCGACGCGGTGGTGAGTTGCGGCGGCCGGTCGACGTGCTCGCCCGCCCGGAGGGACGGATGCGGCAGCCGGGCGGTCACCGCGGCGGCGACGAGCGCCGTGAGCAGGTCGCGGCGGGCGCTGCCCCACAGGTCGAGGGCGAACGGATCCTTCTCCGGCGGCAGCTTGGAGAACACCGTCTCGCGCGTCACGAACCGCAGAAACCCGTCCTCGTACCCGGAATTGGGCAGCCACTCCACCTGCACCAGGTCCCCGACGGAGATGATCCGCGGCCCCGTGGCCCGCTTGACCCGGTCCGAGGTGTCCGCCCAGTCGATCCGCACCTGCGCGCCGTCGAAGGAGACGATGCCGTCGCTGGACCGGACGGACACGGGCACGGGCGGACCCGCGAGGAGGAAGGTCTTCGCCGGCTCCTTGGGGATCTGGTCCAGGAGCAGGGCGTGCCGGATCTCCTCGGCGACGTACTCGGCGACCCCGGTACGGTCGATGTCGACCGTCAGCCGGTACGGGTCCGCCGCGTCGGGCAGCCGCCCGCCGGTCGCCTGGAGCAGCGGATCGGCACCCTCACGGAGTCTGAGGCGCAGTCTGCCGCGCTTGCGTTCGGGTTCGTAGACGATGCCCGAAACCGCCTCCAGGGGAACGGCGATCTCTCCGTACGTCTGCCGGAACAACGGCACGGAGCGATGGAGTCCCGGCGTGATCCTGACCGTGCTGCCGTCGAAGGCCCAGGTCCCGTCGCGCTGGATGATCTCGGCCATGGGGAAATTCTCGCAGCCGGGTCAACACGGGGTCCGGTGCTTCACTCGCGCTGACCGGACCTGCCCGACGCGAGCACTGTTCCGTGCGACACAATGCCCTGTCATCGCAAGGCAGTTGCAAGACTTGCGAGGCGGCTCTCGGCGCGGGGAAGGCGGCAGCGGGCGTGGCGGTGCAGGAGGCGAGACACGGCTCGGAGCGCGGTGGCGGGCTCGGTGCGGGACGGGGGGTGGCGCACACGGGCGGCTGCACCTGCGGGGACTGTCCGCATGGCGCGCGCGAGGGGCACCGGCGCGCCGTTGCCGCGTTCCTCGCCAAGCGCGACGAACTGGCGTCGGGACAGGGACTGCCCGCCGCCGTCGCGCACTCGGCGTCCGCGTCCCGGCAGTGGGTCTCCGACGAACTCACCCAGTCCGCCGACCTGGTCGCCGAGCGCGGACGCGTCGACGGCGAGGCATGGCTGGGACGCCTGTGGCGACGCACGGCGTACGCGGTGTGGGGGGCCGTCCTGACCCTGCTCGTCGTCCAGGCCCTCACGGCGATCGGCGCGGGCTGGACGGCGGCGCGCACGGCGGGCCTGCTGGCCGCTCTGGTGGTGGCCGCCGGGCTGACGGGCGCGGGCTATCTGCACCGGGCGCGGGGCGGGGCCCTCGCCCCGGTCGTCGGCGAGGACAACCGCCTGTCCACCTCACGGGCGATGGCCGCCGGCTGGGTCCTGTTCGTCGTCTACGCCGTACTCGTGCTCGTGGGCCAACTGGCGGCGGCCTCCGCCCACGGCAAGCGCGACGACCTGATCGCCGGCCTCGAACTCGCCCGCGGTGCCGGTGTGGTGACCGTCGTCGCCGTCGTCTGCGCGATCGCGGTGCTGGTACGCCGGGTCGTGGGCCTACGGGTCCTCGGGCAACGCCTGCAGAAGGTCCGCGCGGACCGGCCGCGCGCCGCCGACCTCCTCACGGACGACTCCGGCCGGGGCAGCTTCGCCGACATCCAGTACGTCGTCATCGGTGCCGTCACCCTGGTCTTCGCGGCGGTACGGCTCGCCAGGCGCCCGGAGCAACTGCCCGACCTCCCCTGGGGCCTGGCGCTTCTGGTCCTCGTCTCGGCGGCCACCTACCTCGCCGGGAAGTACGCCGAGGGCGGCCGCCCCGTCATCCTCTCCGTCGTCCGCTCCCGTGAAGCCGGTGACCTCGACGCGCCGATCCGCACCGGCGACGACATCGAGATCCGCGGCGCCGGTTTCGTCCCGCCCGGCGCCCAGAGCGCGGACCGTCTGTCCCGCATGGTCGTCCGCATCGGCGCGGTGCACGTCCATGTCCCCCTGGTGCCGGTCCCCGGCGGCTTCAGCAACCCCACGGACGCGGTCCTGACCGTGCCGGTCCCGGTCGACGTGGAACCCGGCCGGGTGGAGGTCCAGGTGGTGACGGCGGCCGGAGTGGAAACGAACCGCTGCCTGATCGAGGTGACGGACTGAACCACCCCGCGGCTGCGTGCGGGGGCCTCACCGGAGTAAGTTCGAGAGCGGGCGGGTGGGCTCCCGGAGTCGTTCGACTGCGGGCCGGTGGGGGCCGTTCGCGCGGTTTTCCGCGCCCTTGGGGGCGCGCCCGCGCCATCGAAAAAAAACTGGCCCCGAGCGTTGAGCGGATACCCGTTCTCGTACGTATGGTCTGTTGAGGGGTCAACGGCACGTGGCGAGAGGCGGCGGAGAGCGATGACTCACGGTATGCGGTCGGACACCCAAACTCCCCATCTCGACGGCGGCGGACGAAACTGGCGGGACACCGCCACCCGCTACGCCCTGTTGCCCCTGCGCGTCTTCCTCGGCGTCACCTTCATCTACGCCGGCCTCGACAAACTCACCGACAGCGCCTTCCTCTCCGCCTCCGGCTCCGGCTCGGTCGGCGACCTGATGCGCAATGTGCGCGACTCCTCCGCGATCCCGGCCCTCGTCGACCTCGCCCTGAAGAGCCCCGTCGGCTTCGGCTACGCCATCGCCTTCGGTGAACTGGCCGTCGGCATCGGCACCCTGATCGGTCTGCTGGCCCGCCTCGCGGCCCTCGGCGGCGCGCTCATCTCCCTCAGCCTGTGGCTGACGGTGAGCTGGGCCTCCGACCCGTACTACTACGGCAACGACCTGGCCTACCTGATGGCCTGGCTGCCCTTGGTCCTCGCGGGCGCGTCGGTCTTCTCCGTCGACGCGGCCTTGCGCGCGAGGCGCGGCCAACGGTCCGGGAACCTCCGCTACTGAGCAACGCGGGTCAGGGCAGTTCAGCGCAGAGCATGCGCACGGCATCGCAGGGTGGACAGCACGGCATCGCAGGCTGGTAGGTGCGGGGAGCAGGAGATCGCCCTGCACCTACCAGCGCTCCGTTCACGCCCCCGCTACCCGGACACCCCCGCCCCCCGTCGCCGCAACCGTCGCCGACGTATGCCATGGGTCAGGAACGCCACCGCGCCCGCCAGGCAGAGCCCACCCGTGACGACGGGGATGATCGCGAACCAGGGTGTGTCCCACCAACCGCCCGCGTCGCCCGCGTAGGTGAGGCCCCCGGCGGTGAGGAAGAGGCCGGCGACCAGCTTTCCCGGCTGGAACTCATGACGTGGCACGGATCACCTCCGCCTGTCCCACGCCGACCTGGAGGTCCAGGTCGAGCGTGCCGCCGTTCTTGCCGCCGGTCGGGGCCGGCAGGGTCACCTGCTTGTGCTTGCCCGGTTCCACGTCCACGTCCTTCTTGCCGTCGCCCGGCAGCTGGATGTCCCCGACGCCCACGTCGATGTTCAGCTTCACGGTCGCGTCCTTGGGGACGATCACCTTCAACTGGCCCGCGCCCACCTGCGCGGTCGTCGTCACCGTCTGGCCCTCGGTGAGGCCGAGATGGGTGAGATCGAGGGTGCCCACACCCGTGCCGAGGTCGAAACGCTCCGGCACCGCGGCAGCGGTCCCGGGAGACCACTCGACCCGCATCCAGTGGGTACTGATGTCCTTCGGCATGGCCACGGAGCCGGCCAGCAGCGCCGCCGTGATCACTGCGAGGAAGATCGACCCCGCGCCCGTACGCCCCACGAACGCGCTGAGTGCGATGCCCAGTCCGAACACGACGAGCGCGCAGGACAGACCGGTCTGCAGGCTGGTGGCGAGCGGATGGTCGTCCCACGTCAGGCCCGTGCCGAGGCCGCCCGCGACCAGCGCGAGCAGGAAGACCCAGCCGCCGATCCAGCGCGGGCCGCGCGGCTGTGGCTCACGGGCCGCGCGGAGGTCCCGTATGTCCGGGCGGGGCGTGCCGCGGGCGATGTTGAGCGCCGCCGCGACATCCCGGTCCCGGGCGTCCGGCGGGCCCCACAGATAGCCGGTGCCACCCACGTGCGAGCCGTCCTTGACGATCGGGTCGCGCCACCAGGAGGGGTAGGAGACGGGGACGGGCGGGGCCTGCGCCTCCGGAGGGGCGTCCGCCACCGCCTGGGCGGCGAGCGGGTCGGGGTCGGGGGCGCCGCGCTGCTGCGACCAGTACCCCGCGCCCGCGAGAAGCAGGGACAGGACGACGGCGAACGTCAGCACGCTGCCGTTGCTCAACATCGACAGGAACACCCCGCAGCCGACCAGCGCGAAGAGCACGGCCGCCAGCGCGTGGCCGTCGACGCGGCCGGTGAGGAGTTTGCGAACCTCGTTCTCCTCCTCGTCGTCGTAGGGAACGAACAGCCAGACGAAGCCGTAGAAGATGAGACCGATGCCGCCCGTGGCGGAGAGCACGGCGAGCACGATCCGGAAGATCACCGGGTCCATGTCGCACTGCCGCCCCAGCCCGGCGCACACACCGCCCAGCATCTTCTGCCGCCGGTCGCGCCGGAACCTGCGCGGGCCCTCGGGCGCGGGCGGCTCCCCGTGCGCGCGCGGTTCCTCACCTGTCGCGCCCGGTACTCCCGCACCCTCCGCGGCTCCTCCGGCGCCCGTGGCGGTGCCCGCGGAGCGCGGCACGGCGTCCCGCGGCCCGGCGCCCGACGGTGGGGCGCCCGGGCCGGGGCCGGGATCCGGCTCCGCTGCCGCGTGCTGCTGATCTGTCATGTGTCCATGGTGACGGGCGGGAAGGCCCGGCGGCAGTCGGGACGACCCTGGCCGAACCCTGATATCGGCCCTGACGGGGGCGGAGGGAACCGTTCGAGCACCGGTCTCTCGAAGATCAGGGGAGTATCCGGGGTCGACCCTGATGCTCCTGTCCTCCGCCCGTGTGAACATCGATGGCATGCCGGAAGCCGCAGCAGTGCCCCTCGACGACCCGCGGCCCCCGCGCAAGCTCTACCGCAGCAGCGACGGACGCTGGCTCGGGGGCGTGGCGCGAGGGCTCGCAGGGCATCTCGGGCTGCCCGTGATCTGGGTGCGGCTGGTGTTCGTCGGCCTGTTCATGGCGGACGGTCTCGGGGCGCTGCTCTATGCCGCGTTCTGGTTCTTCGTGCCGCTCGGCGTCGGCGGCGTCGACTCCGGGCGCACCCCGGCCTTCACCACCGAGACCGCCCCCGACGGCCGCCGCAGACTCGTGGCCCGCAAGCCGGACCGGGGCCAGATGGTCGCCCTGCTCCTCATGGTCGTCGTGGCCATGGTCTTCGTCGGCAATGTGAATCTCGGCGGTGGCGCAAGGGCCTATCTCTGGCCGACCGTTCTCGTCGGTGCGGGCGTCGCCCTGGTCTGGCGCCAGGCGGACAACGCGCGGCGCGCCCGCTGGGTCGAGGTCGGCCGTCGTCGTCGTACGCTCACGCTGCTGCGCTCCGCGGCCGGTGTCCTGCTCGTCACCGCGGGCGTCTCCGGAATATTCGTGCTCCAGGGCTCGGCGGCCCACCTCGGGTCGGTCCTCCAGGCGGCACTCGCGGTCCTGGTCGGCACGGCGCTCCTCGCCGGCCCCTATCTCGTGCGCATGACCCAGGACCTCTCCGAGGAGCGCCTGATGCGCATCCGCGCCCAGGAGCGGGCCGAGGTCGCCGCCCACGTCCACGACTCGGTGCTGCACACCCTGACCTTGATCCAGCGCAACGCGGAGAACGCGAACGAGGTGCGACGGCTCGCCCGCGCGCAGGAGCGCGACCTGCGCGCCTGGCTCTACAAACCGGAGGGCACCGGCAAGGACGAGGCCGACGAGCCGACGACCCTGGCCGAGGCGGTCCGTCGCAACGCGGCCGAGGTCGAGGACAAGCACGGCGTCCCCATCGAGGTCGTCGTCGTGGGCGACTGCCCGCTCGACGAGGGCCTGACCGCACAGATGCAGGCCGCGCGGGAAGCAATGGTGAACGCCGCCAAGTACGGTGGCGAGGGCGGCGCCGTACAGGTCTACGCCGAAGTCGAGGGCAGGACGGTCTTCGTGTCCGTCCGCGACCGCGGTCCCGGCTTCGACCTCGACGGGATACCCGCCGACCGCATGGGCGTCAGAGAATCGATCATCGGCCGCATGGAGCGCAACGGCGGCACGGCGCGACTGCGCGCGGTGCCGGACGGCGGCACGGAGGTCGAGCTGGAGATGGAAAGGGCGGAGAAGACGTCATGAGCGACGTGAACGGACCGACCGGGCAGACCCCGGCATCGAACGGGCCGGAGGATGCCGCCGTGGATACGGCCGGGCCGGGGGCCGGGGCCGCGACCGGATCGGCCACCGGGTCGGCCGCCGAGTCCGTCGCCGGTGCGGGCGCGCCCACGGGCTCGACCGCCGTCGGCCCCCGGACGACTGCTGCCGAGGCCGGACGCCGTGTGCGGGTCGTGCTCGTCGACGACCACCGCATGTTCCGTACGGGAGTACAGGCCGAGATCGGAGAGACCGAGCGGACCGGCGTCGAGGTCGTCGGCGAGGCCGCGGACGTCGACCAGGCGGTCACGGTCATCACGGCCACCCGGCCCGAGGTCGTCCTGCTCGACGTCCATCTGCCGGGCGGCGGCGGTGTCGAAGTGCTGCGCCGCTGCGCCCCGTTGATGGCCGACGCCCGGCAGCCGGTCCGTTTCCTCGCGCTCTCCGTGTCGGACGCCGCGGAGGACGTCATCGGAGTGATCCGCGGCGGCGCCCGTGGGTACGTCACCAAGACCATCACCGGCACGGACCTGGTGAACTCCGTCTTCCGCGTCCAGGAAGGCGACGCGGTCTTCTCGCCCCGCCTGGCCGGATTCGTCCTGGACGCGTTCGCCTCCACCGACGCCCCGCCCGTCGACGAGGACCTCGACCGTCTCACCCAGCGCGAGCGCGAGGTCCTGCGTCTCATCGCCCGCGGCTACGCCTACAAGGAGATCGCCAAGCAGCTGTTCATCTCGGTGAAGACGGTCGAGTCGCACGTCTCGGCGGTCCTCAGGAAGCTCCAGCTGTCGAACCGGCACGAGCTGACCAGGTGGGCCACCGCGCGTCGGCTGGTCTAGCCGATCGCGTCGAGAGGGTTGCCTACGGGTGGTCCGCGTCGGGCGCAGGGCCCAGTATCCGTAGCGCCCAGCGGTAGTGACGGACGGCCTTCACGATGCCGATGAGGCCGGTCAGCCACAGGATCAGGCCGATGCCCATGCCCTGGACGACATCGCTGTACAGGGGGTGGCCGGGCTCGGCCCGCGCGGCCGCCGTGAAGGACGTCCAGGCACCGATCGCGCAGACGCCGAGCGAGGAGAGCAGCCAGAAGAGGCTGAGGCCGGGGGAGCGCAGCCGGGAGTCGGTCGCGGGGTGCCGGTCCAACTGGGACCAGGCGTCGAGCAGTCGGTGTATGTGATGGTCCCGGCGGACGGAGAGGGCGACGGCGACGACGGTCGGGGCGAGCGCGGCCAGGCCCAGCAGGGCGAAGAGCGGGCCCAGGACGAAACCGGTGGGGTCGCGCTGCTCGAGTTGTCGCAGCGGCAGTACCAGCAGCGCCCAGCCGACGATCGCCGCGAGCGCCAGCAGCCAGAGCAGCAGCACCCGGTGCACCCCGAGGCTGCGCCTGCGCAGCTCCTCCAGCGCCCGCCCCCGGTCGGCCAGCAACGCGGCGCGGTCCGGCCAGGTCCTGATGTGCGCGGGCGGCGGCGGAGGCGGCAGCAGGGAGCCGGGCATCAGAACCTCTCGGACGACGGAGCGACGACGGAGCGACGACAGGACGACGGAGCGATGACGACGGAAACAGAGTCCGCGCCGACGCTACCGTGATCCACTTCTCCGTCCGCACCACACCGCGGTCGCCCCCGCGTCTTTCACGCCACTCGGGTGGCTCCCGCGAACGGCATCTCGTCGACCGGCGCCAGCCGCACGGGCGCCGACGGGTTCGGGGCGTGGATCATCTGGCCGTTTCCCACGTAGATGCCCACATGGCTGATTCCCGAGTAGAAGAACACCAGGTCGCCGGGGCGGAGTTCGGACCGCGAGACCCGGCTCCCCGCGTTGATCTGCGCGTACGTCGTGCGCGGCAGCGAGATGCCCGCGGCGCGGTACGCGGCCTGGGCCAGGCCCGAGCAGTCGAAGGCGTCGGGCCCGGTGGCGCCCCAGACGTAGGGGCTGCCGAGCTTCCCGTAGGCGTACGCGATGGCCTCCGCCGCACGCGAGTTGGGTGCCGCGACGGAGCCGGGCGACGGCATCGGGCCGAGGTCCCGCGCGGCGGAGCGCGAGGCGCGCTGCCCGGCGCCTCCGGCCGCTCCCAGGTCCCCGAGCTGCGCGCGCTGCTCGTCGGTGAGCCGTGACAGCAGCTGCCGCGCCGTGTCCAGCTTCCCGGTGATCGTCTTCTTCGCCCGTTTCAGCTCCGCCTGGCGCGACTTGAGCGAGGCCAGCTCGACATGCGCGGCCCCGCGCAGCTGCTCGATCTCCCGCAGCTGCTTGCGCACCCGGGCCACGGCCTCCGCCTGCCGGCTGCCGGCCCGCTCGGCGAACGCGGCCCCTTCCAGATACCGGTCGGGGTCGTCGGAGAGCGCGAGTTGCAGCGCGGGGTCCAGGCCTCCGCTGCGGTACTGCGCGGCGGCGATCGAACCCAGCGCGTCCCGCGCCGTGTTGAGCCGGTCCTCCTTGCGCGCGGCCTCGTCGCGCAGCGCGTTCAGCCGCTGCTCGGCCTTGTCGGCCTTGTCCTTCGCGCCGTCGTACTTCTGGGTGGCGACCTCCGCCTCCTCGTACAACTTGTCCACCTTGGCCTTCACCTGTGCCGGCGACAGCTGCGGGTCCGCGTGCCCCGTCCCGTCGAAGCCCGTCGCCGTGGCCGCGCCCGCGAGGGCGATGGTCGCGGCTGTGCGGGCCGTGTTTCCACCGAGCGAGCGCTGTCTGGGCTTTCGGTGCGCTGCCACGAGGGCCCACATCCTTCCCGGGGACTTGCCTACGACCGCCGGGGACGAGCGCGGTCAGCGGGGACACGTCCGGCGGCGGCCCACACAGGGGGAGCGAGCCGCCGCCGGACCTTTCTCGGCGGTGGTGTCCGGCTGCCGCCCCTGGCCCGGGCGGCGGTGGGGAGCCGGGCACCTGGTGGAGGACGCTAAACCTGAGAGTGATGTCCCGGTGACGTCAAGTACGGAAGTGGCGCCACTGGATCGCGGGGCGACCGTATCTGACCGTGATCCCGGCCCGGCGCAGTCGACTTCACGCGGTGTGATGACCGAAGGGGCGGTTCCTGGGCAATCGGTGGTTCCCAGGTGGTACGGGTCCACAGGGGGTGGGCCGGTGACAAGAGGGATCAGGGCCGCCGATTAGGCTCCGGCTCCATGGACGTACTCATCCATCTCTTCGTCGGCCTGCACATCATCGGCATCGCCTCGCTCCTCGGCGGTTTCCTCACCCAGATGAAGGCGATGGGCCAGGGCACCGCCCGGTTCGTCCCCGCCATGCTGCACGGCGCGCTGACCATGCTGGTCACGGGCGTCGTCCTCGTCGGCCTCAACCAGGCCGACGACCACTCGGTCAACACCATCAAGATCGGCGTGAAGCTCGCCCTGCTGATCGTGATCCTCGGACTCGTCTATGTGAAGCGGGACGACGAGAAGGTGGACAAGGGCCTGTTCGGGCTCGTAGGGCTGCTCACGACCGCGAACATCTTCATCGCGGTGCTCTGGACCTGACGGCCCCCCGAAGGCCCCCACGGACGGCTACGGCGCTTCCGGGCAGCGCTACAGATGCCCGACCGCTACGGCTCCTGCGGACCCCTGACCGCTACGGCTCCTGCGGACCCCCGACCGCTACGGCTCCTGTGGACGTCTGACCGCTACGGCCACCACCGCCAGCCACGCCGCGACCGAGATCCACAGCAGCACCTGCCCGAGCCCCTTGAGCCGACCGACGCCGATGGCGGCCGCGATCGACAGCGCCGCCACCGCCGTCATCCCCAGCGGGAACACGGTCGCCCAGCGCAGCACGTCGTAGCGCGGCCGGGGCCACAGGGCCTCCGCCACGGCCAGCACGCAGTACGAACCGAGGACGAGCACGAGCAGCGCCTCGGTCACCCAGCGCAGCACGCCGTTGTCGTCGTTGTTCCACAGGTGGATGTTCGCCTGGTACGCGAGGATCAGCTTCGACCCCGCCAGCGCCGAGATGGCGAGCGCGCCGCCCGCGACCCACTGGTCCCCGGCGCCCGTGGCGACCTCGCGGTAGTCGAAGTAGAACAGCGCCGCCGCGTAGAGCACGAGCCCCAGCCAGAACAGCACGAGCGCGGTGTGCGCGAGCCAGTCCGTGTGCGTCGCGGGGGCGAGCGTCGCGCCCAGCACCGCGAGCCCCTGCGTGGCCACACAGCCGAGGAACACCGCTCCGGGCATACGGGGCCGCCATTGCCGTACGACCAGGAGGAGCAGCCCCGGCCAGAGCGCCGCCGCCAGGGCGAGCAGGGCCTCGGCCGGCACCTCCCACCCCAGTGTGACCAGCCGCGTGCCGAGCACGGTGGTCGCCGCGACCGCGGTGAGCGCGCTCGGTGTACCGGCCTCCGTCAGCCACCGCTCCCGCTCCCGCAGCAGCCGTACGACGAAGGCCGCGGCGAGCCCGAGCCAGCCGACGGCCGCCAGGGCCAGCGCGATCCGGGACAGGATCTCGTAGCCGGTCTGCTCCAGCCCGATCGAGATGATGCCGGTGGCCAGGATCGCGGCTCCGGCGCCCGGCGGACTCTGCGCCCACCAGCTGCGCAGGCCGGTCCACCGGGTGCCGGGCGGGGAGATGGCTGACATGGGCCCGATGCTAAGGACCTTCGAGCGGGTTGGCGGCGGGCCACGCGCGCGTGGAGCTCGATGAGCCCCACGCGCGTGCCGGGCGCCGAGGCATTAGGCCGGACGCACCACGCTGTGGATGATCGACTCGCCGCCGTAGAAGATCGACTCCTCGCGGACGTACGCGCCTGGCTTGGGGGCGTGGATCATCATGCCGTTGCCGACGTAGAGGCCGACGTGGCTGATGTCGTCGTAGAAGAAGACGAGGTCACCGGGCTTGATGTCGGAGAGCGGGACCGTCGTGCCCACGTTGACCTGGTCCCAGGTGGTACGCGGGAGCTCGACGCCGGCGGCCTTCCAGGAGGCCTGGGTGAGGCCGGAGCAGTCGTAGGAGCCGGGCCCGGTCGCGCCCCAGACGTACGGCTTGCCGATCTGGGTGCGGGCGAAGGCGAGGGCCTTGTCGGCCTTGGCGGTGTACGAGGAGTCGGTGGCCGAACTCCCGGAGGTGCCGGCGGAGCCAGTGGTCCCGGAGGCGCCGGAGGTGCCGGAGGTCCCGGAGGTGCCGGAACCCGTCTGCTGCTGGGCGGCCGCCTCCTGGGCCTTCTTCTCCGCCGCGGCCTGCTGCTGGGCCAGCTCCGCCGCCTTGCGGTCGGCCGCTTCTTGCTTCTTCTTCTCGATCGCCGCGAGCCGCGCCTTCTCCTCGGCGGTCAGTTTCGAGAGCAGGTCGCGCGCCGCGGCGAGCTTGCGCTGCACGTCGGCCTTGGACGTCTTCAGCGCGCTCTGCGCCGTGGTGAGCGTCTGCAGGCTCTCGGAGGCCTCCGCGCGCTTCTTGGTGGTGGCGGCCTGCTCGGTGACGTAGTCGTCGACGGCCGCCTTCTGGCGGGTGGTCAGACGGTTCATCAGCTGGGTCTGATCGAAGTAGTCCTGCGGATTGTCGGCCAGCAGGAGGCTCGCGGTGTCGGGGGCGGCGGCGCCGGTGCGGTACTGCGCCGCGGCGAACGAACCCAGCTCCTCGCGCGCGGTGTTGAGCTTCTCGGTGCGCTGGGCCACGTCGTCGAGGAGGGAGTCGACGCGCTTGCGCTGCTGCGCGGTCTTCTCCCTGGTCGCGTTGTACTTCTCGGTCGCCGCCTCGGCCTGGTGGTAAAGGTCGTCGACCTTCTTCTCCACCTCTTCGATGCTCGGCTTGGAGTCGGCCGAGGGCGCGGCGTTCGCCGTCTGGGAGAGCAGGGCCACGGAGGTGAGGGCCGCCGTGGCGAGGGCGGGAGTCCGTATACCCGCTATGCGCGTACCCGTAGGACTCCACTTGCGATGCGACGCCAAGGTGGCGACTCCTTCCGTCATCCGCCTACCGAGTTAGCTGTCGGGTTCGGGCGGGTGCTTCCGGAAGGTTTGCCCTACGGTCCCTGCCCCACTGGGCGGTTGGACCGATTCACCCCAAGTTCGGTTGGGTCCCCGGCTCCGGCTGCCACGCGGGCGCACCGGACTCGGCGGAGGCCGCACGGCCCGGCGGTGTTCGCCGGTTGGGTCGAGCGGCCTGCCCGGCACGCTAGCCAACTCATAAGTGTTCTGTGAAGTTTGATGTGCGATATGCCCGATACATTTTCGTGACCTTGATCCTGAAGGCCATTGATCGGGACCGACTGTGGCTGACCGTAATGAAACGATCCTGAACGGTGACGGCGTCCACGGTGGAGAGAGAGTCGGAAAGAGATCGTGCGCGGTCACGGACAGGGATCATGCGCGCTCGCGGAAAAACCGGTCGGGTTTCCAGGGTGGCCGCGGGTTGTCAGTGGGGCCGCCTAGACTCGGAGAGCGATGAGCAGCCTCTTTGATGACAGCTTTCTGGCGGACCTCCAGCCTTCCGGGGCCCACGAGGAAGAGCCCCCGCCGCCTCCCGAGGACGGGGCGCCGGAGCCGCTTCCGGACGACCTGTTCGGCGGCCGCTTCGACGCGCCCGCGAGCCGGGACGCCTACTACCGCGACGGCGCGCCCCGCCCCGCCGTGGACCCGGCGGCCCTGCTGGACGGGCTGAACGAGAACCAGCGCGCGGCCGTGGTGCACTCCGGCTCCCCGCTGCTCATCGTGGCCGGCGCGGGCTCCGGCAAGACCCGGGTGCTCACCCACCGCATCGCCCATCTGCTGGGCGAGCGCCATGTCCACCCCGGCCAGATCCTCGCGATCACCTTCACGAACAAGGCTGCGGGCGAGATGAAGGAGCGCGTCGAGCAGCTCGTCGGCCCGCGCGCGAACGCGATGTGGGTGATGACCTTCCACAGCGCGTGTGTGCGGATCCTGCGCCGCGAGAGCAAGAAGCTCGGCTTCACCTCCTCGTTCTCGATCTACGACGCCGCCGACAGCAAGCGCCTGATGGCGCTCGTCTGTCGTGATCTGGATCTCGATCCCAAGCGCTTCCCGCCCAAGTCCTTCAGCGCCAAGATCTCGAACCTGAAGAACGAGCTGATCGACGAGGAGGACTTCGCCGCCCAGGCCGCCGACGGTTTCGAGAAGACCCTCGCCCAGGCCTACGCGATGTACCAGTCGCGGCTGCGCGAGGCCAACGCGCTCGACTTCGACGACCTGATCATGACCACGGTCAACCTGCTGCGCGCCTTCCCGGACGTCGCCGAGCACTACCGGCGCCGCTTCCGCCACGTCCTGGTCGACGAGTACCAGGACACGAACCACGCGCAGTACGCCCTGGTCAGGGAGCTCGTCGGCCCGGCCGCCGGTGACCGGCCCGAGGACGCGCCGCCCACCGAGGGCGAGCTCGGGCCCGCCGAGCTGTGCGTCGTGGGCGACGCCGACCAGTCGATCTACGCCTTCCGCGGGGCGACCATCCGCAACATCCTCCAGTTCGAGGAGGACTACCCGGACGCGACGACGATCCTGCTGGAGCAGAACTACCGCTCCACCCAGACGATCCTGACCGCCGCGAACGCGGTCATCGAGCGCAACGAGTCCCGCCGTCCCAAGAACCTGTGGACCAACGCGGGCGCCGGTTCGAACATCACCGGCTATGTCGCCGACACCGAGCACGACGAGGCCCAGTTCGTCGCCGAGGAGATAGACCGTCTCACCGACGCGGGCGAGGCGAGGGCGGGTGACGTCGCCGTCTTCTACCGGACGAACGCACAGTCCCGTGTCTTCGAAGAGATCTTCATCCGCGTCGGCCTGCCCTACAAGGTCGTCGGCGGCGTCCGCTTCTACGAGCGCAAGGAGGTCCGGGACGTCCTCGCGTACCTCAGGGTCCTGGCCAACCCCGAGGACTCGGTCCCGCTGCGCCGCATTCTGAACGTTCCCAAGCGCGGCATCGGCGAGCGCGCCGAGGCCATGATCGACGCGCTCTCGCAGCGCGAGAAGATCAGCTTCCCGCAGGCGCTGCGCCGCGTCGACGAGGCGTACGGGATGGCGGCGCGGTCGACGAACGCCGTGAAGCGGTTCAACACGCTCATGGAGGACCTCCGTACGATCGTCGAATCCGGCGCGGGCCCGGCGACCGTCCTGGAGGCGGTCCTCGAGCGCACCGGCTATCTCGCCGAGCTGCAGGCCTCGACCGACCCGCAGGACGAGACCCGGATCGAGAACCTTCAGGAGCTCGCCGCCGTGGCCCTGGAGTTCGAGCAGGAGACCGGCGAGGGCGAGGGCGAAGGCACGGGGGCGGGCACGGCTGCGGGTGCGGCGGTTGCTGGTGCGGCGTCCGGTGGGCTCTCCGCGTTCCTGGAGCGTGTCGCGCTCGTCGCCGACTCCGACCAGATCCCGGACGAGGAGGACGGCAACGGCGTCATCACGCTGATGACCCTCCACACCGCCAAGGGCCTGGAGTTCCCGGTCGTCTTCCTCACCGGCATGGAGGACGGCGTCTTCCCGCACATGCGCGCGCTGGGACAGGTCAAGGAGCTGGAGGAGGAGCGGCGCCTCGCGTACGTCGGCATCACGCGCGCGCGGGAGCGGTTGTACCTCACCCGTTCGTCCATGCGCAGTGCCTGGGGCCAGCCCTCGTACAACCCGCCGTCCCGCTTCCTGGAGGAGATCCCGGAGACGCACCTGGAGTGGAAGCGCACCGGCGCGACCGCTCCCATGCCCTCGGGGCCCGTCTCCGGTGTGGCCGCGTCGCTGTCCTCCTCGCTGTCGTCCTCGCGCTCGCGGTCCACGGCGTCCGGCGCCTCCGGCTTCGCGACGCGCCGCGGGGTCTCCGAGAAGCCGGTGGTCTCGCTCGCGGTCGGTGACCGGGTCACTCACGACCAGTTCGGCCTGGGCACCGTGGTCGGTGTGAAGGGGACGGGTGCGAACGCGGAGGCGACGGTCGACTTCGGCGAGGCGAAGCCGAAGCGGTTGCTGCTGCGGTACGCACCGGTGGAGAAGCTGTAGTTCGTTCGACGGGGCGGCAGCTCGGAACCCGGCGACGGCGTGTTCGGTCACGTCGCCGGGCGAGGGGCCGGTGGGTTACGTCGGGCCCGAGGCTTCGTGGGTTGCGGCGGGCCTCAGGCCCGGTGGGTCACGTCGGGTCCAGGCCGTGACTGCGCAGCCACGGCAGCGGGTCGATCGCCGAGCCGCCCGCGGGGCGGACCTCGAAGTGCAGGTGCGGACCGGTCGAGTTGCCGGAGTTCCCCGAGAACGCGATCTGGTCTCCGGCCTTCACGACCGTCCCCGACGGCACCTTGTAGCTGGAGAGGTGGCAGTACCAGGTCTCCGTGCCGTCCATCGCGGTGACGATCGCCATGTTCCCGTACGCGCTGTTCCACTGCGTCCGTACGGTGCCGTCGGTCGCGGCCATCACCGGCGTGCCGTACGACACCGGGAAGTCGATGCCCGTGTGCACGGACATCCAGTTGATGCCGGCCTGGCCGAAGTAGGCGCTGAGGCCCTTCTGCGTGACCGGGAGCACGAACTTCGGCCGCAGCCGCTCCTTGCGGGCCGCTTCCGCCGCCGCCTTCTGCTTCTCGGCGGCCTGCTGAGCCTTGAGGTCGATACGTTCCTGCGTCCGGCTGGCCCGGTCGGCGAAGTCGTCCGCGCCCGCGGAGAGGCTCTGGAGCTGGGTGTCCAGTTTGTTGTTGGCGGCCGACGGCTTCACCGCGGTCCCGTCGGACGCGCTGAGGGTCGTGTTGTCCTTGCTGTCGTTCCCGCCGATGGTGCCCACGGAGGCGGCGGCGATCCCCGCGACCCCCATCACACAGGCCGAGGGCACCGCGACGGTCAGCAAGGCGGAACGCTTCGCCGGGCTGCGCCGCCGGGAACGGGACGCGGACCGGTTCGCGGCACGGGGGGCCGGAATGACCTCTTCCATGTCCTCCAGCAGCGGCGCGTCCTGCGCGTCACCGGCGTCCTCGAACTCGTCCTCCGCGGCGCCGGATTCCTCGTACGACACCTGCTCGAAGGTCGCGGTCGCCTGCTGGTCGAAGGGCCGGTCGTCCACGTCGGACTCGGACACCGGCTGATGCTCGTAGGCCTCGGCGGCGAGCTGCTGCTCGTACGACTCGGCCTGCTGGTGCTGCTCGTAGCCGTCGTACGGGTCGTGTTCGCCCGCGGTGTTCCACTGCGTGGCGTCGTACGCGCCCGTCTCCTGGGTGTGCGCGGTCCACTGCTGGGTCTGGCCGGTCTGTTCGGCCTGGATCCAGGCGGCCGCGTCCCACTGGCCGGTGCCTTCGGGGCCCGGGTGCTGCGCGGGGATGTCGGCGAGCTGCTGGTATCCGCTCGCCCAGGCGGTCGTGTCGTAGGCACCCGTGTCGTACGCGGCCTGGTGCTGTGCGGCGTACGGGTCGTAGTGCGGCGTCTGATGGCTGCCGGTGCTCCACTGCGTGGCGTCGTACGAACCCGTGCCGTCGCCGCCCGACATGTCGCCGAAGAGAGGGTCGGCCGCGAAGGTCGAGGTCTCGAAACCCGTGGTCTCGAAGCTTCCGGTCGCGTAGGTACCGGTGGTGGCGTAGCCGTCGTACGAGGTGAAGTCGCCGTACTGGGCTTCCTGGCCACCGTACGACGCATAGGGCGCCGCGGCGGCATCGGAGGCCGGAGCCGGGGGCGTTACGGTCCCCGACGGGTGACGGTCGTTCACCAACTTCTCTTTCGCCTCGACAACAGGGGCTGGCAGAGCAGTGCGGCGACTGTACCCGGCGGTACGCGGGCGCGACAATCTTCCGCAGGTTTCCTCCACTCGGGAAACGGGCATTCGGCCGTGTTTCGGGGGAGGGCGGGCACGGCTTTGGCCTGGCGTTCGATTGTCGTTCGATGTTGAGGGTGTTCTGTGGGGGCGTTACGCCACTGTCAGACCCCCGGTTTCGGCGGCGGGCGCGGCGGCGGGGCGGGCCTGTGTCTCCTCGAAGTCGAGTGCCTGTCGTATCCCGGCGGCGACCGCGGGGTGGACCGGCAGGGCGAGATGTCCGATTCCGCTCACTTGGACGCTCTGTGCGAGCAGGTCCGGGTGGTCGATGGAGGCGGTCTCCAGCGGGTCCATCAGATGGTCGAGGTCGCTCCAGAAGCTCACGAACTGCGTACGGCAGTCGGGCGCGGGCTTGCGCAGCTCCTCGATCACTTCGGAACCCGGACGCATCTGACGGACGATCGGGTGCGCGTTCATCAGCGGAATGACCTTCGTGCCCGCGTGCGGCGTGCCGAGCGTGACCAGGGTGCGGACGCGCAGGTCCCCGCCGAGGCGCTGAACGTAGTAGCGGGCTATCAGTCCGCCGAGGCTGTGCCCCACTATGTCCACCTGGTCGCGCCCGGTGCGCTCGCAGATGTCCTCTATGTGCCGCCCGAGCAGCTCCGCGGCGGCGCGGATGTCGTTCGTCAGCGGCGAGTAGTTGAGCGACTCGATGTGCTGCCTGCCGTGCTGGGCGAGGTTGCGGCGCAACAGCACGAAGACCGAACGGTTGTCGATGAAGCCGTGCAGCAGCACGACCGGCGGTTTGGTCCCGGTGGGCAGCCGGGGCGCGTCGGGCGGGGGGAGCGCGGGGGTGCCGCGGCGCTCCTGGGTGATGCCGGACGGATAGAGGAGGAGGTGCCCGGCGAGGATGGCGATCTCCAGGGCCGTCGCCTTCAACAGGGCCACCGAGAGCCCGGTCAGTCGGCTGGGCAGCAGGCGCTGACGGAGAGGGAGAAAGGGCAACTCAGCCCCGGTGACCTTCATGGCCGACCTCCAGTCGGCACGCAGCGGGACCGCTCTGTCCCCCGTGTGCCCTCGTGGAAAGCCGCGGTGGTGGTGCCGGTGGCGATGGCGTGGGCGGTTGCCGACGGTGCGTCCATGGCGTGTGGTGCGCCGGTGACGCGACGGGATTCCCTGCCGTCGTGCTCCCGCCGGTGCGCCGCACCGCCGTCGCGCCTCCGTGATGCGACGGCGGTGCTGCCACCTGCTGGCGGCTCTCCTTGCGCAGGCTCCGGCCACGGCCCGCGCGTCGCAGATCCCTGCGGCGCGTGTGCCGCAGTAACGCGGAGCGGTGCGCGGCGAATGTGTCCCACCGTGTGATTTCCCCCTCGGTCTTCAGCGGGAAACTGCGGTTTGCACGGATCTGACGATAACGTTCGTTCACTTCCCCTGCCGGTGCGGTGCGGGGCGGTCGATGAAGTCCGTTCATGGAGGCAGTGATGGGTGTGGCAGCCGGTCCGATCCGCGTGGTGGTGGCCAAGCCGGGGCTCGACGGCCACGATCGCGGGGCCAAGGTGATCGCGCGGGCGCTGCGCGACGCCGGTATGGAGGTCATCTACACCGGGCTCCACCAGACCCCGGAGCAGATCGTCGACACCGCGATCCAGGAGGACGCCGACGCGATCGGCCTCTCGATCCTCTCCGGCGCCCACAACACACTGTTCGCCGCGGTCATCGATCTCCTCAAGGAGCGCGACGCGGAGGACATCAAGGTCTTCGGCGGCGGGATCATCCCCGAGGCGGACATCGCGCCGCTCAAGGAGAAGGGCGTCGCCGAGATCTTCACGCCGGGCGCGACGACCGCGTCGATCGTGGAGTGGGTCCGGGCGAACGTACGCCAGCCGGCCGGCGCGTAGCACCCCTCCGGCGGGGGTGCGGTCCCCGTCGCCCGTGGGGCGGCCGCGGGTGGGTGGGGGCTGCTCGCGCAGTTCCCCGCGCCGCTCAAGGGGCGTTCCTGTCAGCGTCGTTCCGCGCCATCCAGCTCCGAGGACATCACCGCGCGCAGACGCAGGGTGGTGACGAGGCGCTGGAAGGCCTCCGCCCAGTAGCCACCGGCACCGGGTGCCGCGTTCTCCGGCTCGTCGGCGACCGCCGTGAGTCCCTCCAGCCGCCCCGCCTCCGCCGGATCCAGGCACCGCTCGGCCAGCCCCATCACCCCACTGAAGCTCCATGGATAACTCCCCGCGTCCCGCGCGATATTGAGCGCGTCGACCACCGCCCGTCCCAGGGGCCCCGCCCACGGCACCGCACAGACCCCGAGCAGCTGGAACGCCTCGGACAGACCGTGCGTGGCGATGAACCCCGCCACCCACTCGGCCCGCTCGGCGGAGCCCAACGTGGCGAGCAGTTTCGACCGCTCCGCCAGCGACACCGCCCCCGGCCCGCCGGCCTCCGGAGCCGACGGCGCGCCGAGGAGAGCCCGGGACCAGCCCGGGTCCCGCTGCCGTACCGCCGCCCGGCACCATGCGGCATGCAGCTCGCTCTGCCAGTCGTCCGCCACCGGAAGCGCCACGATCTCCTCCGGCGTACGTCCGCCGAGCCGTCGCGACCACGTCCCGAGCGGCGCTGCTTCGACCAACTGGCCCAGCCACCACGACCGTTCCCCTCGTCCCGCCGGAGCTTTCGGTACAACACCGTCGCGCTCCATGCTCGCGTCGCACTCGTGCGGCGCCTCGACGACGATCGAGGGTGTGCCCCGCGTCCGGTCGACGGCCACGCATGAGCCGGCCCGGGCCGCCATCCGCGCGGCGAGCGCCGAAGCGGGCAGCGCGGACAGCAGCTCCGCCGCCGTGGCCCGGACGTTGCGGCTCCGGTCGGCGAGCGCCCGCTCCAGGAACGGTTCGTCCGCCGCGCACAGCCCGGAGCGCAAGGAGTCGAGGAACATCAGCCGGTCCTCGGCCCGCTCGGTCGCCCAGGTGGTGGCGAGCAGCTCGCGCGCGGCCCTGGGGTCCTGGGCCCGTATCGATGTGAGCAGTGCGACCCGCTCGGCGAAGAGACCCTCCTGCCAGAGCTGTTGCGCGCGCTCGGGGTCCTCCGGGCCGGGCAGCGTGGTGCCGCCGCCGGGCAGCGACCGCAGGGCGAAACGCCAGTCCGGGTTCAGCCGGGCGAGCCACAGGGCGCGCGGCCCGGCGAAGGCCAGGGCCGCCGGCCGCAGGTCCGTACGGCCCCGGGCGGCGTCGAGGAGCGCGGGCAGCGTTTCCGGGGGCGGCGCGAAACCCCGCGCGTTCGCCAGCGCGAGCCACTGCGGCAGCAGCTCCATGAGGTCGGGCGCCGTGCCCCGGCGGCCGCCGCCTCCCGTGCCGGGCCGGTCCGCCAGCAGCGTCGTGAGTCGGTGGGCCGCGGCGGGCGGGAGGGCCGGTCGTGGGTCGGGCGCGGCGGGCTCGGGACGGGCGGCCGCCCGTGCGGCCCGCACCCCGGCCCGCCGCCGCAGGGTTTCCACGGCGGCCGCGTCCAGCAGGGCCACCGGCGCCTCGCGCCCGGCGGCCCAGACCGGAGGCGGGCGCCGCTCGGTCCCGAGCAGGGCCATCGTGACGAGCTCCTCCCAGGAACCTCCGACGGGCGCGCCCGCGGAGGCGGAGGTCGTGTTCATGAGCGTCCTTTCCGTGGGGAGGCGGTGCTGATGGCTTGACCGGTGACAGTGGTGCTGGTGCTGGTGCTGGTGCTGGTGCTGGTGCTGGTGCTGGTGCTGGTGCTCGTGCCAGTGGTGTGGGCGGTGCCGGTGGTCAGCACAAGGACACCGGCTCCCCGTCGTCCTCCGGCCAGGCCGTCAGGGGAGTGAAGCCGCGGTGGCCGCACTCTCCGAAGACGGTGACGGGGCCGCCGCCGGAGAGGGCGGCGAGGCTCCACAGCCCGGGTCGGGAGAGAAGGGAGGAGGCGATCGGGAGGGCGAAGTCGCCCTCGGCGTCCGCCAGTTGCCAGGTGTCGCCGTCGGGGGTGGGTATCACCCGGGCCAGCGTGACCGGATGGGAGTCGAGCCAGGGGTCGGCCCGCAGGGCTTCGCCGAAGCGGGCCGCCGCCTGGGGGGCGGTCAGCCCCGGTGGACGTGTCCGCGCGGGGGCGGGCGGCGTGAACCGCTCGCCCAGGGCCGCTCGGAGCTGTCCGGCGCCCGGATACGCGGACACCTCCGCCTCGAAGGCCAGCCCCACCGGCAGGGTCAGCTCCGGCGCACGGCCGGCGGCCCCATAAGAGAGGAGCAGCGCGGTGCGGTCGGTCTCCGCGCCGTAGAGCCAGATCCTGCGAGTCGTGAGCCGGGTGTCCGCCGTGTCGTACTGGGCGAGGACCTGCCAGCGGTCCCGCACCGGTGGCCCGTCCGCCGAACCGGGCAGCCCCACTCGCGAGCGAACCGTCGCGGCCAGGTCGTCCGGCAGCCGCTCACGGCGCAGCCAGCCCTGGTCGAGGAGATGGAGCAGCGCGCACTCCTCCAGCAGCCGCACCGGCCAGCCGGGTCCGGAGGAGGGAATCGCCCCCAATTCCCTGACCCGCGCGGCCAGTCCGGGCGCCTGCGCGTCGACCATGCGGGCCGCCGTCTCCTCCCACATCCCGTACCCCGCCTGCTCGGCCGACGCGAGACCGCCCCGCAGCAGATCCGCCAACCGCTGCTCCAGCTCCGCCGCCCCCGCGGTGATCCGCTCGGCCCGCCGCTGCGCCCTGCGCCGCGCCGCCTCCGGATCGCCCGGTGACGCCGTCCCAGATCCCCCGCCCGTCGTCCCCTTCTCCCCCGCTCGCTCTCGTCTCCCCTCTATCCACTGCTCCGCCCAGTCCGGCGCCGGCCCCCGCGGCACCGAACCCTCCTCGCCCGCCCAGAGCAGCAGCAGTCCCAGCGCGTGCTTGCACGGGAACTTCCGGCTCGGGCAACTGCACTTGTACGCGGGCCCGGTGGAGTCCGCGATGTCGATGACCGTCTGATAAGGCCTGCTGCCGCTTCCCCTGCACAGTCCCCATACCGTCCCCTCGTCAGAACTGCCTGCCTCCGACCACGGCCCGGCAGCGCCGAGCTTGCTGCCGGCCGTACGTGACGCGGCATCAGGCGCCAGTGCCAGCACCTGATCCGCCGTCCAGCGCACCCCCTGCTGAGTCATGTCATCGAAGGTAGGTCCCGCCACTGACAATCGACCTTCGCGAGCGCATTTGCGCAGGTCAGAGCGCATTGTCAGTGGCGTGGTGCACGGTGGAACCAGATCCGAACCGGCCGAGCTGGAGGGGGAGCGAGCCATGTCCGTGCCCGTTGCGTCCGTTGAACCGACGACCGTCCGTCCGCCCGTGAGCGAGGGCCTGGGCGAAGGGGTGAGCGAGAGCGCGGGCGAGGCGCTGCGACCACATGCCGAGCACGCCTTCGCCGCCGAACTCGCCGCGCTGGCCGCGCAGGACGACCGGCCGCGGCCCGCCCGCTGGCGGCTGTCGCCATGGGCGGTGGCGACCTATCTGCTGGGCGGCACGCTGCCGGACGGCGCGGTGATCACACCGAAGTACGTGGGACCGCGCCGCATCGTCGAGGTCGCCGTCACCACGCTCGCCACCGACCGCGCCCTGCTCCTGCTCGGCGTGCCCGGCACCGCGAAGACCTGGGTGTCCGAGCACCTGGCCGCGGCGGTCAGCGGGGGCTCGACCCTGCTGGTGCAGGGCACGGCCGGCACACCGGAGGAGGCGATCCGGTACGGCTGGAACTACGCGCAGCTGCTGGCTCACGGCCCCAGCCGGGACGCCCTCGTGCCGAGCCCGGTCATGCGGGCCATGGCCGAGGGCATGACGGCCCGGGTCGAGGAGCTGACCCGCATCCCGGCGGACGTGCAGGACACGCTGATCACGATCCTGTCGGAAAAGGTCCTGCCGATACCGGAGTTGGGCCAAGAGGTGCAGGCCGTCCGCGGCTTCAACCTGATCGCCACCGCCAACGACCGCGACCGCGGGGTGAACGAGCTGTCCAGCGCCCTGCGCCGCCGCTTCAACACGGTGGTGCTGCCCCTGCCGGAGAGCGCGGACGCGGAGGTCGACATCGTCTCGCGGCGTGTCGACCAGATCGGCCGGTCCCTCGACCTGCCCGCCGCGCCCGAGGGCATGGACGAGATCCGCCGTGTCGTCACCGTCTTCCGCGAGCTGCGTGACGGGGTCACGGCCGACGGGCGGACAAAGCTGAAGTCGCCCAGCGGCACGCTGTCCACCGCCGAGGCGATCTCGGTCGTCACGGGCGGCCTGGCCCTCGCCGCCCACTTCGGCGACGGCGTCCTGCGCGCGTCCGACGTGGCGGCCGGCATCCTCGGCGCCGTCGTCCGCGATCCGGCCGCCGACCGGGTCATCTGGCAGGAGTATCTGGAGGCGGTCGTCCGCGAGCGGGACGGCTGGAAGGACTTCTACCGGGCCTGCCGGGAGGTGAGCGCATGACGACCTTCACGGCGGGGCCGTTGCTGCTGGGGGTGCGGCATCACGGCCCGGGGTCGGCCCGCGCCGTGCGGGCCGCGCTGGAGGCGGCGACGCCCGAGGTCGTCCTGATCGAGGGACCCCCGGAGGCGGACGCGCTCATCCCGCTCGCCGCCGAGAAGGACATGCGTCCCCCCGTCGCACTCCTCGCCCATGTCGTGGACGAGCCCGGCCGCTCCGCCTTCTGGCCGCTCGCCGAGTTCTCCCCCGAGTGGGTGGCGATCCGGTGGGCCCTGGAGCACGGAGTCCCGGCCCGCTTCATCGACCTCCCGGCGACCCACACGCTCGCGTGGGGGAACGAAGAGGAGAAGAGGACGGCGGAGGGGGAGCAAGGGCAAGAGGAGAAGGGGGAGAAGGAGACGGGTGCGTCGGACCGTTCCGTCGACGCGGGCGTGCGGATCGACCCGCTCGCCGTACTCGCGGAGGCGGCCGGTCACGACGATCCCGAGCGCTGGTGGGAGGACGTGGTCGAGCACCGGGGCGGGTCCGGGTTCGGGGCCGACCCGTTCGCGCCGTTCACCGCGCTGGAGGAGGCGATGGGGGCACTGCGGAAGGTCTACGGGGTCGGGGGACACGACCGGGACCTGGTGCGCGAGGCGTACATGCGGCTCCAGATGCGGGCGGCGCAGCGGGAGTTCGGGGACGAGGTGGCCGTGGTGTGCGGGGCCTGGCACGTGCCTGCGCTGCGGCAGAAGACGACCGTGGCCGCCGATCGGGCGCTGCTCAAGGGGCTCCCCAAGGCCAAGGCCGACATGACGTGGGTGCCGTGGACGCACCGGAGGCTGTCGCGGGTCAGCGGGTACGGCGCGGGCATCGACTCGCCGGGTTGGTACGGGCATCTGTTCGCCGCCCCGGACCGTCCCGTCGAGCGCTGGATGACGAAGGTGGCGCGGCTGCTGCGCGCCGAGGACCGGATGGTGTCGTCGGCGCACGTCATCGAGGCGGTACGGCTGGCCGACACCCTCGCCGCGATGCGTGGTCGCCCACTGCCCGGGCTGACCGAGACCACCGACGCCGTACGGGCCGTGATGTGCGAGGGCTCGGACGTGCCACTGGGGCTCGTGCACGACCGGCTCGTGGTCGGCGATGTGCTGGGCGAGGTGCCTCAGTCCGCTCCCGCGGTGCCGTTGCAGCGCGACCTGGCGCGTGCGCAGAAGCGGCTGCGACTGAAACCCGAGCCGATGGAGCGGGAGTTGGAGCTGGACCTGCGGGGGGAGACCGACGCCGGGCGGAGCAGACTCCTGCACCGGCTGCGACTGCTCGGTATCGCGTGGGGCGAGCCCACCGCCTCGCGCGGCAGCACCGGCACCTTCCGGGAGACCTGGCGGCTGCGCTGGGAGCCGGAGCTGTCCGTGCGGGTCGCCGAGGCCGGGGTCTGGGGCACGACGGTGCTGTCGGCGGCGACCGGCAAGGCCGAGGCGGACGCCGTCGCCGCGCACGCCCTGGCCGACGTCACGGCACTGGCCGAGCGCTGTCTGCTCGCCGAACTCCCGGACGCGCTGCCCGTGGTGATGCGGGTCCTCGCCGACCGGGCGGCGCTGGACGCGGATGTCGGCCACCTCGCCCAGGCCCTGCCCGCGCTGGTCCGCTCCCTGCGGTACGGCGATGTGCGCGGCACGGACACACACGCCCTCACGGACGTCGCCGTGGGCCTCGCCGAGCGGATCTTCGTCGGACTCCCACCGGCCTGTGCGGCCATCGACACCGAGGCCGCCGAGCACATGCGACGCCATGTGGACGCGGTGCACGGAGCGGTGGGGTTGTTGGGGGAGCCGGGCACGGCGGCCCCCGGCGGCATACGCGAGCGCTGGCACTCCGTACTCCGGGTGCTGACCGGGCGGGACACCGTGCCGGGGGTGATCCGTGGGCGGGCGGTACGACTGCTGCTGGACGACGGGGAGTTGGGCCAGGACGAGGCCGCGCGGCTCATGGGTCTCGTGCTGTCGCCGGGCACGGAGCCGGGGGACGCGGCCGCGTGGATCGAGGGGTTCGTCGGCGGTGGCTCCGGGGGCGGGATGCTGCTCGTGCACGACGAGCGGCTGCTCGGTCTGGTGGACGCGTGGCTGACCGGGGTGCCGGCGGAGGCGTTCACCGATGTGCTGCCACTGCTGCGGCGCACCTTCTCGGAGTACGAGGCAGGGGTGCGCAGGACGCTGGGCGAGCTGGTCCGGCGCGGCCCGGGGGCGCGGGGGAGCGCCGAGGCCGCCGCCTCCGGCATACCCGGGTTCGCGCCCGACCTCGACCCCGGGCGCGCCGACGCGGTCCTGCCGGTGCTGAGCCTGCTGCTGGGGCTGGACGAGGCCTACGACGACGACTTTGCGGGAGTGGCCCGATGACAGCGGCACCTGTGGAAGCGACCGGGTCGAACGGTCCGACCGGACCCACCGCCGCCGACGCCGCCGGCGAGCGGTTGCGGCGGTGGCGGCTTGTGCTGGGGGGTGAGGAGGCGGACGGCACCGGATGCGCGCTCGCGGGGCAGGACGCGGCGATGGACGGGGCGCTCACCGCGTTGTACGGGAAGGACGGCAAGGGGCGGTCCGGGCGGGACCGTTCGGCGGGGCTGGGGGCGTCGGCGCCGTCGGTCGCGCGCTGGCTCGGGGACATCCGGACGTACTTCCCCTCGTCCGTCGTGCAGGTCATGCAGCGGGACGCCATCGACCGGCTCGGGCTGTCCACCCTCCTGCTGGAGCCCGAGATGCTGGAAGCGGTCGAGGCCGATGTGCATCTGGTCGGCACGCTGCTCTCCCTCAACAAGGCCATGCCGGAGACGACGAAGGAAACCGCGCGGGCGGTCGTGCGCAAGGTCGTCGAGGATCTCGAGAAGCGGCTCGCGAGCCGCACGCGGGCGACGCTCACCGGCGCCCTCGACCGCAGTACGCGCATCAGCAGGCCCCGTCACCATGACATCGACTGGAACCGCACGATCGCGGCGAACCTGAAGCACTACCTGCCCGAGTACCGCACGATCGTGCCCGAACGGCTGATCGGCTACGGGCGTGCCTCGCAGTCCGTGAAGAAGGAGGTCGTCCTCTGTATCGACCAGTCGGGATCCATGGCGGCGTCCGTCGTCTACGCCTCCGTGTTCGGCGCCGTCCTCGCGTCGATGCGGTCCATCGCCACCCGGCTCGTCGTCTTCGACACGGCCGTCGTCGATCTGACCGACCAGCTCGACGACCCGGTCGACGTCCTCTTCGGCACCCAGTTGGGCGGCGGTACGGACATCAACAGGGCGCTGGCGTACTGCCAGTCGCAGATCACCCGGCCCGCCGACACGGTGGTCGTGCTCATCAGCGACCTCTACGAAGGGGGTATACGCGACGAGATGCTCAAGCGGGTCGCGGCGATGAAGGCGTCGGGGGTGCAGTTCGTGACGCTGTTGGCGCTGTCCGACGAAGGGGCGCCCGCGTACGACCGTGAGCACGCGGCGGCGCTCGCGGCGCTGGGCGCACCGGCGTTCGCCTGTACGCCCGACCTGTTTCCCGAGGTGATGGCGGCGGCGATCGAGAAGCGGCCGCTCCCGATACCGGACACCGCCTGAGGAGATGTGCCGTCAGCGATGACGGCGACCGGGGGCTTGCGCGACCTCAGGAGACCCGTGCGAGGATCGACGCCTCTTCCCGCCGTACGGAGGATCACGCCGTCTTGACCCCGCCCGTCGCCGAACCGCCCTTCGCCGGTGCCGCTCTGCGCATGGCACGCATGGCACGCATGGCACGCATGGCACGCATGACGCGCTCGGCGGCCGGGCGGTGTGCGTTGCGACTGGCGCTGCTGGTGGCCGGGTTGTTCGCGCTCGGGCTCCTCTGCGGAGAGCGGGCGCATGCGGCGGACGGGTTGGTGCCGACGGTGCCGACGGTTCCGACAAGTTCGTCGGTACGGGTGGTGAAGCCGGGTGCTCCGCTCCCGGTGACGCACTCGGCGGCCCACACCGTCACTCACGTCACGGACACCGTCGTTCGGGTCGGCGACACCGTCACCCGTGTGACCGACCCCGTCCGGCACGTCGTACGGCCGACTGCCGAGAGCGTCGTACGGCCGGTCGGTGATCTCGTGGAGACGGTGACCGGCGAGTTGGGCCAGGCGCCGCCGGAGCCTCTGCCCTCGCTTCCCTCGCTGCCCTCCCCGCCCGAGCTGCCCGGTCCGCCCTCGCTTCCGGGCGCGGGGGGTCAGGTTCCGTCCGCCGGTTCGGGGCCCCAGCACTCGGGTGCGGGTGCCGTGCCCTCGTCGTCGCATGCGGTGGTGCGGCACGCGGACGCCGGGCCCGTCGGTCCGACGCACTACGGCCCCGCCCGCCCAGGTACGGACACGGACGGTGTCGCCGCGCGCGGCGAGCACCGGGGTGCGGCGCCGGGACCGGGGCCCGACCATCAGGCACCCCCCGGCGACCCCACGGGCGCGCTGGGCGGTCAGTCTGCCGTCGACAACGGCACGCCGCGCCATGGCGATCCTCATGCCGTCGTCACTCCGAGTCACCGGGCGCCGCCGCGGCTCGTGTCCGGCGTTCCCGCGGCGGTGACCGCGGCCGAGACCCGGGACAGGCACCGGGACATTCCGCTCTTCCCCGGCTAGGGCGGTCCTTCCCCCGCCGGCGGCCGAACATCCGCCTGCGCCACCGGTCTGGCCTACGGCGGCGAGGTGAATGTCGACGGCTTCGCGGCGTCCGACCGTCCCTCCCGCCGTACCGCCGTACCGCCGTACCGCCGTATCCGCCGCTGTACCCACCGACCGACTCCGCGGGGCCACGGCCCCGGACGGCCGAAAGCCGTCGGCTGTGTCCGGCCGAAACCCCGCGGATGGGGAGGGTGGTCCCCATTGGGGTGGGGACCGCCCTCCCTGGGCCCCTCAGGGGCTGTTCGAGGGGCCTCACCAGGCAAACCCCAGCCTGGTGAGGCCCCGTCCCGGCCAGATCTGTGACAGGTATCACCGCTCAGGTGTGACCTGCGATTTAGGGACCCACGTCCTGCGGCGATAACCTGCGGGACGGACATGCCGCGCGCTCGGACACCGTGTGCGCCACCCTTGTGACAGCGGACGTCACGTTGCCCTTCGCGGCACGCCCACGCATCCAACGAACCGCGAGATCACTGATAGGGACGGACGCGCGTGGACCTGTTCGAGTACCAGGCGAGGGACCTCTTCGCCAAGCACGGTGTACCGGTGCTGGCCGGTGAAGTCATTGACACGCCTGAGGCAGCCCGCGAGGCGACCGAGCGTCTTGGCGGCAAGTCCGTCGTCAAGGCCCAGGTGAAGGTCGGTGGCCGCGGCAAGGCCGGCGGCGTCAAGCTCGCCGCCACCCCGGACGAGGCCGTCGCCCGGGCGACGGACATCCTCGGCATGGACATCAAGGGCCACACGGTCCACAAGGTGATGATCGCCGAGACCGCGCCCGAGATCGCCGAGGAGTACTACGTCTCGTACCTCCTCGACCGCACCAACCGCACCTTCCTCGCCATGGCGTCCGTCCAGGGCGGCGTGGAGATCGAGGTCGTCGCGGAGGAGAACCCCGAGGCCCTCGCGAAGGTCCCGGTCGACGCCAACGAGGGCGTCTCGATCGAGAAGGCCCGCGAGATCGTCGCTCAGGCGAAGTTCCCGGCCGAGGTCGCCGAGCAGGTCGCCGAGATCCTGGTGACGCTGTGGGACACCTTCATCAAGGAGGACGCCCTCCTCGTCGAGGTCAACCCGCTCGCCAAGGTCGCCGACGGCCGCGTCATCGCGCTCGACGGCAAGGTGTCCCTGGACGAGAACGCCGACTTCCGCCAGCCGGAGCACGAGGCGCTGGTCGACCACGCGTCGGCCAACCCCCTTGAGGCCGCCGCCAAGGCCAAGAACCTCAACTACGTCAAGCTCGACGGCGAGGTCGGCATCATCGGCAACGGCGCGGGTCTCGTCATGAGCACCCTCGACGTCGTCGCGTACGCCGGTGAGAACCACGGCGGCGTCAAGCCCGCCAACTTCCTCGACATCGGTGGCGGCGCCTCCGCCGCGGTGATGGCGAACGGCCTGGAGATCATCCTCGGCGACCCGGACGTCAAGTCCGTCTTCGTCAACGTCTTCGGCGGCATCACCGCCTGCGACGAGGTCGCCAACGGCATCGTCCAGGCGCTCCAGCTGCTCGCCGACAAGGGCGAGGAAGTCACCAAGCCGCTGGTCGTGCGTCTGGACGGCAACAACGCCGAGCTGGGCCGCAAGATCCTGTCGGACGCCAACCACCCGCTGGTCCAGCGCGTGGACACCATGGACGGCGCGGCCGACAAGGCCGCCGAGCTCGCGGCTGCGAAGTAAGGGACGAGGGAAACAACCGCCATGGCTATCTTCCTCAACAAGGACAGCAAGGTCATCGTCCAGGGCATGACCGGTGCCACGGGCATGAAGCACACCAAGCTCATGCTGGCCGACGGCACGAACATCGTCGGTGGCGTGAACCCGCGCAAGGCGGGCACGTCCGTCGACATCGACGGCACCGAGATCCCGGTCTTCGGCACGGTCGCCGAGGCCATGGAGAAGACGGGCGCCAACGTGTCCGTCCTCTTCGTGCCGCCGGCCTTCGCCAAGGCCGCCGTCGTCGAGGCGATCGACGCGGAGATCCCCCTCGCGGTCGTCATCACCGAGGGCATCGCCGTCCACGACTCCGCCGCCTTCTGGGCGTACGCGAAGTCGAAGGGCAACAAGACCCGCATCATCGGCCCGAACTGCCCCGGTCTCATCACCCCGGGCCAGTCGAACGCCGGCATCATCCCGGGCGACATCACGAAGCCGGGCCGCATCGGCCTGGTCTCGAAGTCCGGCACGCTGACGTACCAGATGATGTACGAGCTCCGTGACATCGGCTTCTCGTCCGCCGTCGGCATCGGTGGCGACCCGATCATCGGTACGACGCACATCGACGCGCTCGCCGCGTTCGAGGCCGACCCCGACACCGACCTGATCGTCATGATCGGTGAGATCGGCGGCGACGCCGAGGAGCGTGCGGCGGACTTCATCGCCAAGAACGTGACGAAGCCGGTCGTCGGCTACGTCGCCGGCTTCACCGCGCCCGAGGGCAAGACCATGGGCCACGCCGGCGCCATCGTCTCCGGCTCCTCCGGCACGGCCGCCGCGAAGAAGGAGGCCCTCGAGGCCGCCGGCGTCAAGGTCGGCAAGACGCCGACCGAGACGGCGAAGCTGGCCCGCGAGATCCTCGCCGGCTGACCTTCGCCAGGCTGGACCTTCTCCAGACTGAACGGGCTCGCATCCCCACGGGGGTGCGAGCCCGTCGTCGTACCCGGCTCAGCCTGCCTCCGGAACCAGCCGCTCCGGCCCGCTGACCATCTCTCCCTTGAGCTTGGCGCGCAGGGCAAGCTCCTCCGCGGACAGCGGCCCGGGCGCGACCCGGGGCGGCACCCCGTGCACCGTGGCGCCGGGCGCCAGCGGCGGCTCGTAGTGGTCCGGGGCCGTACGGAGCGTCAGTGTCGTGGCGCCGATGAGGACGACCGTGAAGGCGATGGCGGCACGGGTCCAGTGCCGGGCGCGCTGCTCTCCGCCCCAGCGGACCGTGGTGGGCTTCGCGGGGCGCAGCCGCTCGGCGGAGGCGACCTCGGCGAGTCGCCGGTGCAACTCCTTCGGCTCCGCCAGCTCCGGCAGCCGTGTGGCCACGGCCTCGCGCGCGTGCAGCAGCCGGTTGGCCGCCGCGGGCGTGCTCGCCTCCGTCTCGGCCGCGGTCTCCGGCAGATTGAGCCCGACCCCGTCGTAGAGCAGCAGGGTCCGCCGGTACACGGGCGGCAGCTGCAGGAGTACGTCGAGCAGCGCGCGGTCCGCGGGGGCGGCGGGCGGCGGCTCCGGGTTGCGGTGCCGGGGGCGCAGCCTGTGCCAGGGCGAGAGCGCGAACTCGTACGCCGTCGCCCGCACCCACCCCGCCGGATCGCGGTCCATGGCCACCTCGGGCCAGCGGTGCCAGGCCAGCTGGAAGGCGCGCTCCACCGACTCGCTCGCCAGTTCGCGCCGCCCGGTGAGCAGGTAGGTCTGCCGTACGAGGGCAGGGGCGCAGAACGCGTAGAGGGCGTCGAAGGCCTGATCGGGCGTCAGGGAGGGTGAAAGGGGTTCGAGTTCGGCATCGGGGTCGAGCTCGGGTTTGGGGCCGAGTGCGGGATCAGGACCGAGTGCGGCATCGGGTTTGGGGGCGAGTTCGGAGGCGGGTGGGGTTTCGGAGGACGGCTCCGGGGTGGGTTCGGCGCGGTCGGGGGACGTCTGTACGGGGCCGGTGGCGGCGCCGACCAGGGCGGGAGCCGGGTTCTCCTGACGGGGGGTCACCTCCTCGGCGCCCGTCAGCAGTCGTGCGTACGCGTCCCGTGTGGTGCCGCGTGGCGTCGTACGGCCGTTCTCCCACGAGCGCACCGTCGCACGGGTGACGCCCACCGCGGCCGCGACGTCGGCCTGGCTCAGCGACTGGGCCTCGCGCAGACGGCGGCGCTCCTTGGGGGAGGGCAGCGGGGTCTCAGGGGTGCGTGTCATGTCGGACCCCACAGGGTGCCCCTTAGTACGAAAAGGTACATAGCTGCATATTGAGCGACACATCCGAGGTTCGCCTGTTACGACGAGAAAGCGCGTGTCGTTGGGAGCATGGCGGACGTGACCCAAATGACCGACCGCAGGCTGTCGTTGTCGCCCCTGCTCACCCGGATGCGCCACCATTCACCCGGACTGGGCGCCAGCCTCCTGGGTGGCGCCCTCGCGGCGGGGCTCGGACTCGGCTCGTTCGCCGTCCTCGTCATGATGCTGTGGATCAGCTCGCCCTATCCGGACAGCGGGCCGAGTGGATCGCTGCACGTGGCCGCCGCGTTGTGGCTGCTCGCGCACGGCGTGGAGCTGATCCGCACCGAGACCCTGTCGGGTCTGCCCTTGCCGGTGGGTGTGACACCGCTGCTGCTGGTCGTCCTGCCCGTGTGGCTGCTGTACCGGGCGGTGCGCGGCGTGGCGGACGCCGAGGCCGAGGCGGAGCCGGGCACGGTGTGGACGGGGGTCGTCGGGGGCTATCTGACGGTCGGACTGGCGGCCGCGCTGTACTGCTCGGGCGGGGAGTTGCGGCCTTCGTGGGTGTGGACCGCCGGGTGCCTGCCGTTGCTCGCCGGGAGTGCGGCGGGGGTGGGGGTGTGGGCGGCGTACGGACGCGCCGGCTTCCCCGTGCCCGCGCGGGTCCGGCGGTTGCTCGCCGTGTTGCCCGCCGGCGTACGCCGTTGCGCGCCCCAATTCTTCGAGGCCTCGGCGCGGGCGGCCGGGGCCGGGGCGGCGGTGCTCGTCGGGGGTGGCTCGCTGATGGTGGCGGTGTCGCTGGTGTGGCACGGCGATGCCGTCCGGGACTCGTTCGCGCAGCTCACCGAGGTGTGGTCGGGGCGGTTCGCGGTACTGCTGCTCTGTCTGGCGCTCGTGCCGAACGCGGCGGTGTGGGGGGCCGCGTACGGGCTCGGGCCCGGGGTCGTGCTGGGGGCCGGGCATGTCGTGGGGCCGTTGTCCGCGGCGGGGCCGGGGCCGTTGCTGCCGGCGTTTCCGTTGCTGGCGGCGGTGCCGGTGCCCGGGGCTGTGCCCGGGGCGGTGTGGAGTGAGGTGGGGATGGGGGTGCCGGTGGTGGCCGGGATGACGGTGGCGTGGTTCATGGTGACCGCGGGGGCGCCGAGGGAGGGACGTGAGGCCTGGTCGTGCGGGCGGGTCGTGGTGGGGGTGGGGGTCGCGGCCGTGTTGTGCGGGCTGGTGATGGCGGTGCTGGCCGGTGTGGCGGGTGGGCCGTTGGGGGTGGCGGCGTTGGCTCACTTCGGGCCGGTGTGGTGGCAGGTGGGGGGAGCGG
Organism: Streptomyces sp. NPDC111656; assembly: GCF_055656965.1. NCBI lineage: Bacteria > Bacillati > Actinomycetota > Actinomycetes > Kitasatosporales > Streptomycetaceae > Streptomyces > Streptomyces sp. NPDC111656. The sequence goes on along the minus strand of NZ_JBVKCA010000002.1, from coordinate 628,044 downwards.
TGGTGGTCTGGACGGTGGGGGTGGGGGTTCCTGTGGGGGTGGGGTTGTGGGGGTGGGGGCTTTGGCGGCGACGAGGGGTTTCTTGGTCTGCGTGGCTCACTCGGCCCTCGTGGCCCTCGTGGGGGGCGTGGCGGTCGTGGTTCCGGGTGCGGCGTGAGGGGGGTCAGGTGGAGCCGGTTGCGAAGGGGGAGCCGACTCCTGCGGTGGGGGTGACTTCGACGGTGGGGGCGGGACCGGCTTCGGGTTTGGCTTCGGGTCCGGCTCGGGATCCGAGCCTGGAGCCGTATGACCTCTTGCCCTCTGATGACATGGGGTGAGTGAGGAGCCCTCGGTTTCCTCGCCCCCGCCGCCCCTACCCTCCCCCAAGCTCTCGGCTTCGCTCGAGCAGGGGGGACCCCCATCATCCCCCGGGGCTGCGCCCCAGACCCCCGGGGCAGATTATTTGCTGCGGGTGCGTGGGGGCTGGGCGCGCCGTTCCCCGCGCCCCTGACGGGGCGACGGTGTTGGAGAGCTAGCTGCGGGTTCCCAAGACGCCCCTCAGGTCCTTCGGGAGGAGGTCGTTGCAGGACTGTTTGGCGGCGTTGGTGAGGGCGTCGTTCGTGCAGGAGTAGTAGTCGCTGTACACGAGCTGCGCGGTGAAGGTCGCGGCGACCATGACGATGGCCAGGAACGCGGTGACGAGGCCGCTCACCGCGGCGGTCGTCTGGGGGCGGGTGTTCGCCTCGGGGGCCGGGGTGTCCGGGTCCTGCGCGCGGGGCTTGGCGCGCAGTGCGCTGCCGCCCCAGTACAGGGCGAGCGCGCCGAGCAGCAGCGCCACGTACGGCCAGCTGAACAGGGCGAAGAAGAACGCCCACATTCCGGAGAGCAGCGCGTAGCGCGCGCGGCGCTGGGCGGGGTCCGTCGGGTCCCAGCGCATTCCGGAGCCCGGCCCACCGCCGGGACCTTCCGGACCGCCCTGGCCCTGCGGAGCCCCGGGACGGTCGCCGAAACCGCCGCCGGACGAACGCCCCGGCTGCCGGTCGCTCCACTGACTGCCCCATGGGGACTGTCCGGGGTCGGACCCGGGGCCGGAACCGTCGTTCTCGTTCGAGCCCTGGCCGGACGCGGGACGTCGAGGCTGCCAGGGGCGGTCGGGCGTGCCCTCCGGGGGCGGAGCGAAGGGATTGTCGCCGGAGCCGGAGCCGGAGCCGGAGCCGGAGCCGGAGCCGGAGCCGGAGCCCGTGCCGGAGTCGGAGCCCGTGCCGGAGTCTGTGTTCGGGCCGCGTCCGCCCGCGGAACCGTTCCCACCCGCGGGCGTGTCCCCGCTCTCCCGCGGCGGGGTAGGCGAAGGGCGCCGCTCGCGCAGCAGCAGCGGAGGGAGTCGGAGACTGCGGTCCGGCATCAGGTGTGCGTCTTCCCCTTGGTGGTGTTCTGGCGGGCGGCGTGTCCACACGGCATCGTGCTCGCGACGCGCGCCCCGAGCGTCCTGCCCGGGGCTCGCACCCCGGGCGTTCGTTTTCAGGATCAGGACCCGGGATTCACACCCCGGATACCGCTCCACGGAGTCCCTGCCCCGGGTTTTCCGTCCGAGGCCCGCGCCCCGGACGTTCGCCCCGGGGGCTCGTACCCCGAACGTTCTACCCGTCCCAGGTCAACGTCCCAAGCGCACAGGGCGTTCCCCGTGCTGAACGGAACAGTGTTCCCGGGAGGATCCACCGCAGACGCTACCTTCCGGCCACGCCCCCGTCCCGTGGGGGCCGCCCGGTGTGCCGGTATCGTTGCTGACGGTCGGCCGCTTCGTAGACTTCCCCGTATCCAGGGACGTGAAGCATTCGTACGACCGTACAAACGCTCCCCCGAGAAAGGGCCCCGTCGTGGCCAAGACCAAGCGCCTCGTCGTGCTGGTCTCCGGATCAGGCACGAATCTGCAGGCACTGCTCGACGGCATCGCCGCAGCCGGGCCGGAGGCCTACGGGGCCGAGATCGTGGCCGTGGGCGCCGACCGGGACGGCATCGAAGGGCTCGCCCGGGCCGAGCGGGCCGGGATTCCGACCTTCGTCCGCCGCGTCAAGGACTACGACACGCGGGACGAGTGGGACGGCGCGCTCGCCGAGGCCGTCTCCGACCACGAGCCCGACCTGGTGGTCTCCGCGGGGTTCATGAAGATCGTGGGGAAGGAATTCCTCGCCCGGTTCGGTGGGCGGTTCGTCAACACGCACCCCGCCCTGCTGCCGAGTTTCCCGGGGGCCCACGGCGTACGCGACGCGCTCGCATACGGCGCGAGGGTCACCGGCTGCACCGTCCACTTCGTCGACGACGGCGTCGACACCGGACCGATCATCGCTCAGGGCGTGGTGGAGGTCCGGGACGAGGACGACGAGAGCGCGCTGCACGAGCGCATCAAGGAAGTCGAGCGAAGACTGCTCGTCGATGTCGTGGGGCGGCTCGCCCGCAACGGCTATCGCATTGAGGGACGAAAGGTAGTTATCCAGTGACCGCCGACAGCACAGTCACGGCCGAGAGCACCGAGGGCACCAAGCGGGTCATCCGGCGCGCGCTCGTCAGCGTCTACGACAAGACCGGGCTCGAAGAGCTTGCCCGCGGGCTGCACGAGGCCGGTGTCGAGCTCGTCTCCACCGGCTCCACCGCCGCCAAGATCGCCGCGGCCGGGGTCCCCGTCGTCAAGGTCGAGGACCTGACCGGCTTCCCCGAGTGCCTCGACGGCCGAGTCAAGACCCTGCACCCCAAGGTCCACGCCGGCATCCTCGCCGACCTGCGTCTGCCCGACCACCGGCGGCAGCTGGAAGAGCTGGGCGTCAAGCCGTTCGACCTCGTCGTCGTCAACCTCTACCCCTTCCGTGAGACCGTCGCCTCGGGCGCGACGACCGACGAGTGCGTCGAGCAGATCGACATCGGCGGCCCCTCGATGGTCCGTGCCGCCGCCAAGAACCACCCGTCCGTGGCCGTAGTCACCAGCCCCGACCGTTACGGCGACGTTCTCTCCGCCGTGAAGACCGGCGGCTTCGACCTCACCACCCGTAAGCGGCTCGCGGCCGAGGCCTTCCAGCACACGGCCGCGTACGACGTCGCCGTCGCCTCCTGGTTCGCCTCCGAGTACGCCCCCGTCGACGCCTCCCGGTTCCCCGACTTCCTCGGCGCCACCTGGGAGCGCGCGCACACCCTCCGCTACGGCGAGAACCCGCACCAGCCCGCCGCCCTCTACACCTCGGGCGCCGGCGGTCTCGCGGAGGCCGAGCAGCTGCACGGCAAGGAGATGTCGTACAACAACTACACGGACACGGACGCCGCGCGCCGTGCCGCGTACGACCACGAGGACCCCTGCGTCGCGATCATCAAGCACGCCAACCCGTGCGGCATCGCGATCGCCTCGAACGTCGCCGAGGCGCACCGCAAGGCGCACGCCTGTGACCCGCTGTCCGCGTTCGGCGGTGTGATCGCGGTCAACCGGCCGGTGACGAAGGAGATGGCGGAGCAGGTCGCCGAGATCTTCACCGAGGTCATCGTGGCGCCCGAGTACGAGGACGGCGCCCTCGAAGCCCTCACCAAGAAGAAGAACATCCGCGTGCTGCGTGCCCACCGCGCGCCCGCGAACCCGACCGAACTCAAGCCGATCGACGGCGGCGCGCTGCTCCAGGTCACCGACCGCCTCCAGGCCGACGGCGACAACCCGGCGAGCTGGACCCTGGCGACCGGTGACGCCCTGAACGAGGGCGAGCTCGACGAGCTGGCCTTCGCCTGGCGTGCCTGCCGCGCGGTGAAGTCCAACGCGATCCTGCTCGCCAAGGACGGCGCCTCGGTCGGCGTCGGCATGGGCCAGGTCAACCGCGTCGACTCAGCGAAGCTCGCGGTCGAGCGGGCGGGCGCCGAGCGGGCCCGCGGGTCGTACGCGGCCTCGGACGCGTTCTTCCCGTTCCCCGACGGTCTGGAGATCCTTGCCGAGGCGGGCGTCAGGGCCGTGGTCCAGCCCGGCGGTTCGGTCCGTGACGAGCTGGTGGTCGAGGCCGCGAAGAAGGCGGGCATCACCATGTACTTCACGGGGACGCGGCACTTCTTCCACTGATCCGCGGCAGGTCGGTGCGTGCGCGGCGGTCCACCGGGGTTCCGGTGGGCCGCCGCTACCGTGCGGGCGCGGTGGTGGCGGCGCCCTTGACCGCGCGCTCGCAGTTCGGCCAGTCGTGGAAGTCGCGCTTCTTGCTCCAGAGGCGCCTGGCCGCCCTGATGTTCCACTCAGGGTCGAGCGCCTGACGGGGGGTCCCGCCCAGCTCACGCAGGCGCAGGTCGGAGATCTGGAACAGACCCCAGTTACGGGTGCCGTTGGTGTTGGGCAGGATGTGCAGCGGGTCGAGGAACGACTGGCAGTCCGCGATGGCGACCGCCGCGTCGGGTGCGTCGGTGAAGACCGCGCGGATGTGCTGCCGTACCTTCGCCGGCGACCAGACGGTCATACGTACGTTCGAGGTGTAGAGCGCCTTCTTGGTGGCGTCCCCGACGACTCCGTTGGGCTGGAGACCGGTGAACACCTGGAAGGCGGTGACCCGGCGCAGCGTCTGCGGGCCGAAGTCCGAGTCGACGTCGATGTCCGCGCCCTTGGCGTGCAGCAGCCGTTGTACCTCACCCACGCAGGCGTCGTGCTGGCCCATGGCCACCACGGGCTGACAGGCGGCCGAGAAGAGCAGACGGCCGTCCGTCGCGGAGCCGTCGCCGCTGCCGGTGCCCATGCCCGACGACGGGTGATCGGTCGTCAGGGCCCAGGCGGACACACCGAGCGTCAGGACCACGGCGCCGATCACCACGACACGGAACCGGCCCTGCCGGAACCGGTCAAGACGCAACCGGCCGTGACGGACCGGCCGAACGGGCCCGACCTCGACCGCTTCCGGCTCCACGGCCGCCGGCTCCACCGCTCCGGGCTCCACCGCTCCCGGCTCCACCGCTTTCGGCTCCTCGGCGCCGTCACCGTCCACGAGATCGACGACTTCGACGGCCTCGACAACGTCTGCGTCGGACTGCGTCCCCGTCCCCGGCTCCGGCCGGGCGGCGTCCGCCAGGGCCCACTGCCGGTGCAGTGTCCGTAGTTCGTCCGGGGTCGCGCCGCAGGCGGTGGCGAACCGGTGCACGCTGCCGTAGTCCTGGGGCACCGAAGTGCCGCGGCAGTAGCGGTGCAGTGTGGAGCCGGCCGTGCCGGTCTTCTTGGCGAGGGCCTCGTAACTCAGACCGGACCGGTTCTTCAGCGAACGCAACAGCGCGGCGAACCGTTCGGTCTCCGGGCACGCGGGCATCGCGGTTCCCCCCTGGCACTTACGGCACGCTGGTCAGACGTTCCAGTGGCTGGACACAGTAGCCGTCCCACGGCCGTCCCAGGGGTTAGATAACGCGCCAAGTAGCGGGCGTACGGCCGTCCCGGCGTCCCAGCCCGGCCGGTCTCCTTGCCCGGTCGGGACACGCGTTGCCACCTTCTGGCTGTCCGACCACCAGCAGCCGCATCGCAAGGAGAAACAGACCCATGAACCTCTCCGTAATACGTCGTCCGCGCCGACTCTCCCCGCTGCTCGCGACTCTCGCCGTCAGCGCGGCGGCCGCCACCACGCTGGCCCTGCCCGCCTCCGCGTCGGCGGCACCCGCCTCGGCCGCCGCCGTGGACTGCGCGTCGGGTGACGTCTGCTTCTGGACCGGCTTCAACTTCACCGGCAGCAAGTGCTCGTGGAGCGTCGCCGACCCCGACTGGCAGAGCGGTGCCATCAAGTGTTCCTGGGCCGCCACGACGAACGTGAAGTCGGTGTGGAACGCCGGCACCGGTTCGTACAGCGGTGTCGCCTTCTACGCGAACACCAACTACAACAGCCGGATCGGCTGCACCCGGCAGCAGCAGGGCGGCAACCTCGCCGGTACGTACAAGGTGCGTTCCCACCAGTGGATCACCGGTAACTGCGGCTGAGCCAGAGGGCGGCTCGCGCACATGCGCGGCGGTGGTCTCCGGCCCCCTCGGGGGAGGGCCGGAGACCACCGCCGTATCCCTGTCAGGGGTGCGTCAGCAGGGCTGCACCGGCCAGATCGGTTCCCAGGTCGCCCGCATGGCCCGGTGAGTCGCTCAGCGACGGGTGGGCGACGGTAGACGGACGCACTGGGGCCGTGCCCCCCTGCGCAGGGGGAGACACGGCCCTCGGAGTGAATGGCGGGAAGTCGCCTTCGCGGCCTCGAAGTCGGCCTCGGAGTCGGCCTCGTGGCGGCCGTACCGCCGTTGGTCTCAGACCGAGTACTTCGGGCGGTCGAACCAGGCGGCGCCGTCCGCCTTGCCGACGAACACCGCGATGAGGATGGCGAGCACGGTGTGCACCAGACCGATGACGACGAACGGGTAGATACCGAGGACCGCGGTGAGGATGCCGAACACCAGCGCGGCGATGCGGACGCCGCTGCCGCCGTTCGCGCACTTGACGCCGAGCCAGATCGCGAAGACGCCCCACGCCAGGACCGCGACCGCGACGCCCCACAGGACGCCGGCCGAGTAGTCCGCGAGCTGCTGGAACTGGACGTCGTCCTTGAGGTCCGCGTTGTTCTTCGCGGCGGAGACGGCGAGCGCCGAGATCGCGATCAGGACCGCGCCGATCACCTGCAGACCGGCGATGACGAACAGCATCACGCGCGCGGCCTTGACCGTGCCGGGCATCTCCATCGGGCCGCCGGGGTAGCCGTAACCGGGCTGCTGGCCGATCGGCGGGGCCTGCGGGTAGCCGTAACCGGGCTGCTGCGGGGCGCCCTGGGGGTAGCCGTAGCCGGGCTGGCCCTGGGGCGGGTAGCCGGCCGGCTGGCCCTGCGGGGGACCGTAGGGGTTGTTCGGGTCGCCGAAACTCATGGCGGGTGTTCCTCCGTTGCCTGGTGCGGGGACGCGCGGCAAGGTGCGGAGGAGAGTTCTACAGAGCGGTCCGTCCCCCCGGTACTGTCCGCGGCACTGTGGTGTTCATCGTTCTAAACGCCTTACTTATTTGTCCAGAGCCCTTCCGATTGTGTTGTGCAGGTGTTGTGCAAGTGCAACATCACTGATCACGGCTGATTGCGGCTGGTCACAGGGGGAAAGGGGCGCCCGGATTGGAACCGGGAGCGGGTCATCCGCGAGGATGGGGCCATGACCGCCCAGATTCTCGATGGCAAGGCCACCGCAGCCGCGATCAAGTCCGATCTGACCGCCCGCGTGGCGGCCCTCAAGGAGAAGGGCGTCACGCCCGGCCTGGGGACCGTCCTGGTCGGCGACGACCCCGGCAGCCAGAAGTACGTCGCGGGCAAGCACCGCGACTGCGCCCAGGTCGGTATCGCCTCCATCCAGCGTGAACTGCCCGCGACCGCCACGCAGGAGGAGATCGAGGCGGTGGTGCGCGAACTCAACGAAGACCCCACGTGCACCGGCTACATCGTCCAGCTCCCGCTCCCCAAGGGCATCGACGAGAACCGCATCCTGGAGCTGATGGACCCGGACAAGGACGCAGACGGCCTGCACCCGATGAACCTCGGGCGACTGGTCCTCAACGAGCCGGCCCCGCTGCCGTGCACCCCCAACGGCGTCCTCACCCTGCTGCGCCGCTACGGCGTGGAGATCAAGGGTGCCGAGGTCGTGGTCGTCGGCCGCGGGGTGACCATCGGGCGTCCGATGCCGCTGCTGCTGACGCGGCGCAGTGAGAACGCCACGGTCACCCAGTGCCACACCGGCACCCGTGATCTCTCCGCCCACCTGAAGCGGGCCGACATCATCGTCGCCGCGGCCGGATCCGCCCACCTCATCCGCGCCGAGGACGTGAAGCCGGGCGCCGCCGTCCTCGACGTCGGTGTCTCGCGCAGCGCCGAGGGCAAGATCGTCGGAGACGTCCACCCGGATGTCGCCGAGGTCGCCGCGTGGATCTCCCCGAACCCCGGCGGCGTGGGCCCGATGACCCGCGCCCAGCTGCTCGTCAACGTGGTGGAAGCGGCGGAGCGCAGTGTCGGCTGACGGCGGCCCTGAGGACGCCGCGGCCCGCGACTCCGGCTCCGGCTCCGACTCCGACTCCGACGCCGAGTCGGCCGTACGGGAGGCCGCGTCCGCGAACGGCGGGTCGGCCGTGCGGAGGGCGAGGGCTGGGAAGGGTGAGTCCGTCGTGCGGGAGGCTGGGTCCGTGAACGGTGAGGCCGGTGCTCGGAAAGCGGGGTCCGTGAACGGTGAGGCCGGTTCGGGGAACGCGGGGTCCGTGAGCGGTGTGGCGGGTGTGCGGGAGGCGGAGGGCGCCGAGGGCGAGCCGGGTGCGCTCGACGCCGTGAGCGCGCCCGACGCCGAGGGGGAGCCACGCCGCACCACACGGCGCTTCCCCCTGTTCACGAGGGACACCGCGCGGCCCGAGGGCGGCGGCCGGGCGGCGGGCCGCGACGCCCCGGCCCCGGCCCGCCAGTGGCCGATCCTCGCCGTGCTGTCGGCCGTCGGGCTCGGCCTGCTGCTGACCGCCCTCGACGTGTTCCGGCTCGGCACGATCCTGATCGGCGCCGCGCTGCTGGCCGGCGCCGTGATGCGCTGGATGGTGCCCGACGTGGGCATGCTCGCGGTCCGCTCCCGCTTCACGGACATGCTCACGTACGGCGTGCTGGGCGTCGCCATCGTGCTGCTCTCGCTGATGGCCCAGCCCAACCCGTGGCTGGTCATCCCGTTCCTGGACGACACGCTGCACTTCACGGTCCGCTGAGACCCGCGCGCATGCCCTGAAGCAGGGCGCGGCCCGTCCCCTCCCCCGAGTAAGGACGGGCCGCGGCCGGGCGGTCGGACCGCCCGGGTCAACCCTTCTGTACAGGCACCGCCTGTACAACAGCCGTCAGTTCCCTGTGGCACGGAAGTGACCATTCCGCCACGGTGTCCGCGCCGTGTGACGGGAACCGTCCACCGCCCGGCATCGTCAATCGCTCACGGGGAACGACACGGGGCGCCTGGTGAGCGCCGCGGGAGGTGGGTGAAGCGATGGGTGCCTGGCAGCCGCTGCCGGAGGAGCTTCCGGCGGAGGTACGGCACTTCGTCGAGCAGTTGCGGCTGCTCAAGGACCGCACCGGGATGAGCCTGGTCGCGCTGGGCACGCGCACCGCGTACAGCAAGTCCTCCTGGCAGCGCTACCTCAACGCGAGCCAGCCGCCGCCCCGGCAGGCGGTCGTCGCCCTGTGCCGGGTCGCGGGTGTCGCGGGCGAGGAGACCGAACGTTTCGGGGTGCGCTGGGAACTGGCGGTGCGGGCCTGGCCGCGCGAGCCCGTGCCACCCGTGCCGTCCGTACCGGTACCGGCGGGCGGTCCCGTCGCCGGCCCCGTCGCCGGCGGTGAACCTGCTCCCGGCGCCGAAGCCTCCGTCCCGGCCGGGCATGGCGTTTCCGCCGCGCGCGGCCGTGACGGCTACGAGGAGGAGCCCACGCTCCCGTGGTGGGACCTGCTCGACGAGGAGTCGTCCCGGCAGCCCGCCGGGCCCCGTGCGCCCCGCCTCCTCCTCTACGCGGCCCTCCTCGCCGTCGTCCTCCTCCTCGCCGCCGTCGCGGGTGCCGTCACCCTCGGGTGAGCTGAGCGTTCTCGTGACAGGTGAGGTCGCACCTGTGTTCCCGTTGTGTCGATGTCTTGACAAGTTCAAGGATTTACCCTGATCCGTCCCAACAACCCGGTTAGCGTGGCCAATCGGGACGGTATCGGACGTCCTGGTGCGGAGGACGAGGGTCCGAATGGCGGGTATGGCGTCGATGGGACAATGGGCCGCAGCCCGCGGGGCGTGCAACGGTGCATGCCCGGGCCCGAATGCTCCCGTGCGCCCCCATCCCGGGAACTGAGATCCTGACCGATCGCATCCCTGTGGGTAGCCAGAACGGGGACCGGCGGGGCCGGGGGACTCGGCGGGCGGGTGCCGAAACACGCGGGGGAACAGTCAGGCACGTACGGGGGGAAAGAAGCAGGGGGGAGCAGTAATGCCTCGTTGGAGGGACTTGCCGGATGAACTCGATCCGCAGGTCAGGGAGTTCGCCAGCCAGTTGCGCCGGCTGGTCGACCGGAGCGGGCTGGGCATCGCCGCGGTGGCCGACCGTACGGGCTACAGCAAGACGTCCTGGGAGCGGTACCTCAACGGCCGGCTTCTCGCGCCCAAGGGCGCGATCGTCGCCCTGGCCGAGGTGACCGGGACCAATCCCATCCATCTGACGACCATGTGGGAGCTCGCCGAGCGTGCGTGGAGCCGCTCGGAGATGCGCCACGACATGACCATGGAAGCGATCCGGATCTCCCAGGCGCGCGCCGCGCTCGGGGAGTTCGGGGCGCCCCCGGCGAAGGGGAGCAACGGCAAGCAGGCCCGCAAGGGCGGCAGCGCGACCGCGACGCCCGGCATCACGCCGGGGATCGCCGGGCCCGCGGGGGTGTCGCCGACGGTGCCGCCGCAGCCGTCCGCCACGGAGGTGGAGGACTCGTCGTACGGCTCTTCGTCGTCGCTCGGGGGTGGGGCGCGTGGGGGTGCCGGGTACGGCGGGTCCTCTTCGGGCGGGTCCTCGGGTGGGCCTTCCTCCGGTGGGGGCTCGCGTGGCGGGGGCTGGGGGGTCGTCGCCACGCCGTCCGGTGACGGGGGGCGGTACGGGCCGTCGACTCCGGCGGGGTCTGTGGGGCCGGGGGGCTCTGTGGGTGCCGTGGGGTCTGTGGGTTCGTCGGGGCCGGGCGGTTCCGTGGGTCCGGCCGGGGCTGTCGGTGCCGGTGGGCCGGGTGCGTCCGTGGGGGGATCCGCGGACGCGGCGGCGCGGCGTAAGCGGCGGCTGACGATGTTCCTCGCGGGGGTCGTGGGTGCGCTCGTGGTGATAGCCGCGGCCGTGTACTTCACCGGGGGCGGCGACGGCAAGAAGGCGGCGAGCGCGCCGAAGACGCCCTCGACGTCCGCCGCGGTCAATCCCGACCTGCCGGCCGGGGTGAAGTGCAGTGGCGCCGACTGCACGGGCAAGGACCCGGAGAACATGGGGTGCGGTGGGCAACTGGCGACGACCAGCACCAGCATCACCGTGGGTACCACCCTCGTCGAGGTGCGCTACAGCAAGACCTGCGCCGCGGCCTGGGCCCGCATCACCCAGGCCGTGATCGGTGACTCGGTCCAGGTGACGGCCGGGACCGCCGCCAAGCAGACGGGGACCGTCGACAATGCCACCGATGCGTACACCCCGATGGTCGCCGTCAAGGATGCCGCCGAGGCGAAGGCGTGCGTCACGCTGAAGTCGGGCCAGAAGGGTTGCACGAGGTGAGGTAGCCGGGGGGCCTCGGCTGGGGCGGGTGGGCAGGCGCGGCACGGTCCCTCGCCCCCACCGTCCCGCAGCCGAAACACCCCGCAGGGAACCGCGCGCCCAGCCCCCACCACCCTTCGGCCAAAAGACAACAGGCCGCCGGAATTTCGGGGCGCAGCCCCGCCTTGGGGGCGCGGGGAACTGCGCGAGCAACCCCCACCGGCCGGCAGTCGAGACACTACGTGCGGGCGGGGTTTCGGGGCGCAGCCCCGATCCCAGAGGCGCGAGCGACCCCCGCTCACCTGCAGCCGAAGAAGAAACCCACCCTCGAAAACCGAGGCGCAGGAATGTTCCGGCGCCGTTGGGGCAGGCGCACCGTACCCCCACGGGATCCGGCACCGGCCGGTCACCCCGACGGCGGTCGTCGTGTCATCCTCTCCCGGACCGGCGGCCGCCCCGTCGGGGGGCTGTGGGCTGGGCCACACGGGACCCGGCCGTCCGGGATCCTGGATGCGCGATAGCCTGACGGCGGATCTCTCTTGACGCCGAGAGATCGATCATCGGTTCCTTTGATCGATCATTGCGGTGGACGCAGGGGACGATCCTGCACCCCGGGGCAGGGACGCCCCACCGCCTGCTGTCATACGGAGAACGCCATGACCCGCACTCCCGTGAACGTCACCGTCACCGGCGCGGCCGGCCAGATCGGTTACGCCCTGCTCTTCCGCATCGCCTCAGGCCAGTTGCTCGGCGCGGACGTGCCGGTCAAGCTGCGCCTCCTGGAGATCACGCCGGCGCTGAAGGCCGCCGAGGGCACCGCGATGGAGCTCGACGACTGCGCCTTCCCGCTGCTCGCGGGCATCGACATCACGGACGACCCGAACGTCGCCTTCGACGGCACGAACGTCGCGCTGCTCGTCGGCGCCCGCCCCCGTACCAAGGGCATGGAGCGCGGTGACCTGCTCTCCGCCAACGGTGGCATCTTCAAGCCGCAGGGCAAGGCCATCAACGACAACGCCGCGGACGACATCAAGGTCCTCGTCGTCGGCAACCCGGCCAACACCAACGCCCTCATCGCCCAGGCCGCCGCCCCGGACGTACCGGCCGAGCGCTTCACCGCGATGACCCGCCTCGACCACAACCGCGCGCTGACCCAGCTCGCGAAGAAGACGGGCTCGACGGTCGCCGACATCAAGCGGCTGACCATCTGGGGCAACCACTCCGCCACCCAGTACCCGGACATCTTCCACGCCACGGTCGCCGGCAAGAACGCCGCCGAGGTCGTGAACGACGAGAAGTGGCTCGCCGAGGACTTCATCCCGACCGTCGCCAAGCGCGGCGCCGCGATCATCGAGGCCCGTGGCGCGTCCTCCGCCGCCTCCGCCGCCAACGCCGCCATCGACCACGTGTACACCTGGGTCAACGGCACCGCCGACGGTGACTGGACCTCCATGGGCATCCCGTCGGACGGCTCCTACGGCGTGCCCGAGGGGATCATCTCCTCCTTCCCCGTCACCACCAAGGACGGGCAGTACGAGATCGTCCAGGGCCTGGACATCAACGAGTTCTCCCGCGCCCGTATCGACGCCTCCGTCAAGGAGCTCGAGGAGGAGCGCGACGCGGTCCGTGGTCTCGGTCTGATCTGACGTACCCGACTCACCTGAGTCACTCGCAACTCATCGGCCCCGTCCGGGAAGTGTCCCGGGCGGGGCCGACGCATGCGTACAGAAAGTACGCATCGAACGTACGTGCTTTCTCGCTGTATGCAGGGGTACACGGGGAGTAACTCTCGCTATCGTCGTGACGTACGGTCCGGTAGGGGAGCGCAGGGCTGCTCAAGAGCGCTGGGGCGCGGCCGGGGGAGACACACGGGGGTGGTCCCAGTGACGGAATCGGAGAGACGGTACGCACACAGCGAGGCGACACGGCTGTTGTGTGCCGGAGTGCATCTGGACACCGTGTTCCGGGCACGGGTCATCGACGAACTCATAGGGCACGAGGAGCGGCCCGCGGCACCGTCCCTCGGTGTCGACGTCGTCGCCGTGCTCGCGCACGCCCTGCGCGCGCGCCGCAGGGAGGCCCTGACCGGACTCGGGCTGCTGGCCATCTGGGTCGTGTTCTTCCTGGTGGAGATGGTCCGGGCGGCCACCGGCGTCGCGGACGCGGGGCCCCAGGGCTTCGCGGAGGCGTTCGGCGCCCTCGCGGTGTTCTTCTACGCCGCCGTCTGCTTTCTGCTGTGGTCCGCGCGGGTCGCGTCCGGGTGGGGCATGAGCATGTACGCCGCGAGCCGGGACGAGTCCGCCCGGCTGCGTCTGCCGCGCAGGGCGACCGCCTGGGGGCTCACCTTCATGGCGCGGGCCGCGGAGCTCGCCTACTGGGTGTACGCGTTCACCCAGTTGCTCCATGACCCCTTTCTGGTGATCTTTCCGCTCCTGCTCACCTTCGTGATCGGTGCCCACCGCTCCCAGGTGGCCGCGGTCATGAGCGTCGAACTCTCCCGGGACGCCTTCGCCCGTACGTCCGTGGCGCTGCCCATGGGCAGCGAGCGTCAGCTCCGGGTCGCGCGGGCCGTCACCTGGGAGCAGCACGCGTCCGTGGCGCTCTACGACGCCCACCGGCCGTTCGTCGGCGCGGGAAAGCCGTACGAGCCCTGGTCGTTCGCGATGGAGATCACCCCCGCCAAGAAGCCGTTCGACGGCCTGAACGGCAAGCTGCCCGAGCAGACCGGCGACGGTTCGGCGAACGGGCACCGCCCGCCGGTGCAGTTGACCAACCGGCAGATCCTCGACCTGGTCGTACCGAAGCTGGAGGCGCTGCGTGAGTCCGCCGCGCGCACCAGCCGGGACCGGCTCAAGGACCTGGAGGTCGAGGAGTTCGTCTACCTGCCGTACGGCGTGGGCCGCAACCAGGGCGTGTACGAGCCGTCGTCGGCCCGGCTGCACCTGGACGGGGCGGTGGACGAGGGCGGCGAGGCGCGCCGTCACTTCCTGCGGGTCAGGGTCGGCGCCTGGGACGAGCAGGTGGTGGTCTCGGTGCTGGTCCGCGTCCACACGCAGGGCGGGATGCTGGTCCTGGAAGTCGTACCGCACGTGCTGGGGCCGATCTTCGAGGAGTACCGGCGTGTCGACTTCATCGCGGCCTCCGGGGAGGGCGCGACGGGGCGTGAGGTGCTGCGTACGGTGCTGTCCGCCCCGGCGACGGGCGTGGTGGCCGGGTTCTCCATGCTGCGCACCCTCGTCCAGTGCCTGCGCACCTGGCTGGCCCGGCCCGAACAGGCCCCGCCGGACGCCCCGTTGGTGTCCGTGCGGGAGATGGGCAGCACCGACCGGCTGTCGCTGTTCCAGGAGATGGATGTCAGCCGTTACATCAAGACCGTCGAGGACCGGATCGCGAGCGGGGTGCGCGAGGCGCTGCGGCGCAGCGGCTGTGACACGGGCAGCTTCGAGCAGAACATCTTCAACGTGTCCGCGGGCGGTCAGTTCATCGGGCAGATGAGCGGTGGCACCGCGGTGGGCCGGATCAGCAACAGCGCCGTCTCCATGGGCAGTGGGGGCGCGTCGTACAACGAGGGGAACAGGGATGACTGAGGGCTCGGGCGGGCGGGTCGACCGGATCACGCGCAGTGCGGTGAACTTCGGCGACCACGGCACCGCGAACTATCACGAGGCGCCGCCCGCGGCCGGCGCCGACGAGACGACCGTGGCGCTCCTGGAGGCCGTCCGCACGTTGCGCGATCATCTGCGGCTGCTCACGGAGACCGACGACACGACCGGGCTCGACGGCGAACTGGCCGTGGTGCAGGGGGAGATCGAGAGAACGGGCCAGGCGGACCCGGCGCGGCTCGGCCGGCTGCGGATGCGCCTGGAGACCGCCGCCACGGCCGTGGCGGGGCTGGCGTCGACGGCGGCTGTGGTGCAGGTGATCGCGCAGCTGGCCGGTTAGCGGTCGGCGCGGGATCGGTCTAGTGGGAACGGGGTGACGAGGTGGCGCAACGGTGGGACGAGGACCGCCAGCGGTGGGTCGACGACGACGGCGCGGGCGGGCGGGGCAGGGGCGGGCCCGGTGGTGGCGGGGTGCCGCCGGACGCGGAGCAGCAGTGGTGGGCGTCGGCGACGACCCAGGCGGGGCCACCGCGCCCGCCCGAGACGCCCCTGCCGCCACCGTCGTGGTCCGGGCCCGGCGGGAGCTCCGGTGGCGGCCGGGGTCCGGCCCCCACGGACTCGCGTCGGCTGCTGGTGGCGATCGTGGCCGTCGCCGTCCTCGCGGGCGGTGTCGGAGGCGCGGTGTGGGCGCTGACCAGGGGTGACTCGTCCGGACACACCGGCGCCGACCCGTCGCGCCCGGCGGTGACCGTCACGGCGACCCAGAGCGTTCCTTCCCCGGACACCGGGTACACCTCGGGGAGTCCGGACATCTACGCCGGTTCGGGCGGGTCCAGCGACCCGGCGACGCAGCCCACGACCCCGGAGCCGTTGCCCGGCTACAGCAGGTCGGTGGATGCGGTGGGCTACACGGTGGACGTGCCGGACGGCTGGGTGCGCGAGGAGGTCCAGGGCAAGCTGGCGCCGGTCGTCACCTACACGGCCCCCGGTGGCAACAGCAGGCTCATGCTGTTCGAGGTCAAGGAGAGCTCCCTGGCGGAGTCGTCGTCCCAGGCCGAGGCGATCTCGCAGAAGCTCCCGGGGTACCGGCTCATCGAGCGGCAGAACGGCACCGGCTGGACGGAGGTCACCTACCGCTACGACAGCCCGCAGAAGGGCGCCACGCACGTGGTCGACCACCGCTTCCGGGCCGCCGACGGCACGCTCTACGCGATCAACGCGAGCGGTCCCGAGGGCGTGGACATGACGGGCCCGCTCACCACGGCCCTGAACTCCTTCTGCCCCACCGACACGAACTGCGCGAGCAGTAGCTAGTTCCCTGCCAGTCCTCCGCCAGTCCTCCTACGGGCGGGGCAGCCGCTTCTCGAACCAGTGGGCGGCGTAGACGTTCTCGTCGTAGCGCGGGATCTCGGTGTAGCCGCACGCCCGGTACATCGCCTGCGCCTCGGTGAGCACCGCGTGGGTGTCGAGGCGCACCACGCCGTACCCGCGCGCGACCGCCGCCCGCTCCAGTCCGTCGAGGATCCGGCGGGCGAGGCCGAGCCGCCGGGCCTCGGGCCGCACCCACACATGCCGGATCTCGCCGGTGTCCGGGGTGAGCCGCCGCAGCGCCCCGCACCCCACGGGACGCCCTTCCTCGTACGCGACCAGAAAGGCACCCGAGTCCCCCGACACCTCGTCGGGCCGTACGAGGGCGGCGGGGTCGAAGCCCTCCGGGAACCGTGCGTCGATGTCGGCGGCGTACCCGGCGAGGCAGTCACGCGCGTCGCGCGCGGCACCGTCGACGGACTCGACGGTGATCGCGGCCAGTCGCAGCAACCGCTCGGCGGCGGCGATGGCGGCGGTGAGTTCGCCGCGCCGGCGCTCGTCGAGGGAGCCGAGCAGCCCCTCGGCCAGCGCGTCGGCCCGCCGGTTCTGCTCCTCGACCTCGATCCGCCCGGCCGGCGTGAGCTCCGCGACCCGCAGCCGGCTGTCCTCGGCCGGCACGCTCACCCGCACCAGCCCCTGTGCCTGTAGCGCCCGGACCATCCGGCTCAAGTACCCGGCGTCCAGGCCGAGCCGGCCGCGCAGCTCCCGCAGCGAGGCCCCGTTCCCGATCTCGAACAGCAGCCGGGCCTCGCCGAGCGGCCGGTCCTGTCCGAGGTAGTGGTCGTCGAGGGCTCCGATGCGCCGGGTGAAGTACCGGTTGAAGCGCCGCAACGCTCGCACGTCCTGCGCTGACACCGACTGAGTCATTCTTTGACTCTAGTCAAAGAAAGCCACCTCCGGGGTGCCGATCACCCTAGGCCTGGGCTTTGTGGTTTCTGGTCGCATTTCCGCTCATTTTTCCGTGACGCCGGGCACTTTTGGTCACTGGTTGTGCATGCATTCCGGGTCGAGGGGCAGGCGCTCCCGGTCCCCGAGAGTGACACGCGTGTGACACACGGGCACGCAGGGGCACGGAACAGGAACGGAAGGCAACACCGACCATGGCCGGACACCAAGCGCACCAGGCTCAGCAGGCACAACAGACCCTTCACGTGGGTGGGGAGTGGCGGGAGGCCGTCTCCCGTGCCACCCGCGAGATCCTCGATCCCGCGGATGCCAAGCCGTTCGCCGTGGTCGCGGAGGGTGACGAGCGGGACGCGGACGCGGCCGTCGCCGCCGCCCGCCACGCCTTCGACACGGGGGAGTGGCCCCGTACCCCGGTCGCCGAGCGCGCCGCGCTGCTGCGCCGCGTCGCCGACCTCCTCGTCCGCGACCGCGAGCAGCTGGGACTCCTGGAGAGCCGCGACGCGGGCAAGACCCTGGAGGAGGGGCGGGTCGACATCGACTGTGTCGCGGACGCCTTCCGTTACTTCGCCGACCTCGTCGTGGGGGAGGGCGGCGGGCGGGTCGTCGACGCCGGGTCCGCCGACGTCCACAGTGTCGTCGTGCACGAGCCCGTCGGTGTCTGCGCGCTGATCACCCCCTGGAACTATCCGCTCCTGCAGGCCAGCTGGAAGATCGCGCCCGCCCTCGCCGCCGGCAACACCTTCGTGGTCAAGCCGAGCGAGATCACCCCGCTGACCACGATCGCGCTGATACGGCTGCTCACCGAGGCCGGCCTGCCCGCCGGGGTCGCGGGCCTCGTGACCGGCCCGGGGCACACGGTGGGCGCCCGCCTCGCCGAGCACCCCGACGTCGACCTCGTCTCCTTCACCGGCGGCCTGGTCAGCGGCACGAAGGTGGCGCGGGCCGCCGCGGAGAGCGTCAAGAAGGTCGCCCTGGAGCTCGGCGGCAAGAACCCCAACGTCGTCTTCGCCGACGCCTGCGCCACGGACGAGGACTTCGACACCGCCGTCGACCAGGCCCTCAACGCCGCCTTCATCCACAGCGGCCAGGTCTGCTCGGCCGGATCCCGGCTCATCGTCGAGGAGTCCGTGCGCGAGCGCTTCGTCGCCGAACTCGCCCGCAGGGCAAGCAGGATCAGGCTCGGCCGCGGCACCGAGGACGGCGTCGAGTGCGGCCCCCTCGTGTCGGAGGGACAGCGCGAGAAGACCGAGGCGTACGTCGCCTCCGCGCTCGCGGAGGGCGCGGTGCTGCGGGCGGGCGGCCGGCGCCCCGAGCCGTCCGCCGAACGGCCCGCCACCGGGTACTTCTACGAGCCGACCGTCCTCGACCAGTGCCACCGCGAGATGAAGGTGGTCCGCGAGGAGGTCTTCGGGCCCGTCCTGACCGTGGAGACCTTCCGCACCGAGGACGAGGCCGTCGCGCTCGCCAACGACACCGAGTACGGGCTCGCGGGCGCCGTCTGGACCACCGACGCGGGCCGCGCCCGCCGCGTCGCGGGACGACTGCGGCACGGCACCGTCTGGATCAACGACTTCCACCCCTACCTCCCGCAGGCGGAGTGGGGCGGCTTCGGGAAGAGCGGCGTGGGGCGCGAACTGGGCCCGGCGGGCCTCGCCGAATACCGCGAGACCAAGCACGTCTACCAGAACCTGGCGCCGAAGCCGGTCCGCTGGTTCGCGGGCCGACCCCAGTGACGTAACCCCACCACCTCACACCGCACTTGCCCCTTGCACCCTGGAGCACCTCCATGCACGAAAGCACGCACGAGAACGCGTCCGAGAACACGTACGACTACGTCGTCATCGGCGGCGGCACGGCAGGCTCCGTCATCGCCTCCCGTCTCACCGAGAACGCCGACGTGACGGTCGCCGTCATCGAGGGCGGTCCCAGCGACGTCGGCCGTGAGGACGTCCTCACCCTGCGCCGCTGGATGGGCCTGCTCGGCGGCGAACTGGACTACGACTACCCGACCACCGTGCAGCCGCGCGGCAACTCGCACATCCGGCACAGCCGGGCGCGCGTCCTCGGCGGCTGTTCGTCCCACAACACGCTGATCGCCTTCAAGCCGCTGCCGTCCGACTGGGACGAGTGGGAGGAGGCGGGCGCCAAGGGCTGGGGCGCGGTGCCCATGGAGGCGTACTTCGCGCGGCTCCTCAACAACATCGTCCCGGTCGACGAGAAGGACCGCAACGCCATCGCCCGCGACTTCGTGGACGCCGCCCAGGGCGCGCTGGGCGTGCCCCGCGTCGAGGGCTTCAACAAGAAGCCGTTCACCGAGGGCACCGGCTTCTTCGACCTCGCCTACCACCCCGAGAACAACAAGCGCTCCAGCGCGTCGGTCGCCTATCTCCACCCGGTGATGGACGAACGGCCCAACCTCACGCTGCTGCTGGAGACCTGGGCGTACCGGCTGGAGCTGGAGGGGACGCGCGCCACGGGCGTGCACGTACGCGCCGAGGACGGCACGGAGACCCTCGTACGGGCCCGGCGCGAGGTCCTGCTGTGCGCGGGCGCGGTCGACTCGCCGCGGCTGCTGCTGCACTCCGGGATCGGGCCCGCCCACGACCTGGCGGAGCTCGGCATACCCGTCGCCCACGACCTGCCCGGCGTCGGCGAGAACCTGCTCGACCACCCCGAGTCGGTCATCGTCTGGGAGACCGACGGGCCGATCCCGGAGAACTCGGCGATGGACTCCGACGCGGGCCTGTTCGTGCGCCGCGACCCCGAACAGGCGGGCCCCGACCTGATGTTCCACTTCTACCAGATCCCCTTCACGGACAACCCGGAGCGGCTGGGCTACGAACGCCCGGCGCACGGCGTCTCCATGACCCCCAACATCCCCAAACCGCGCAGCCGCGGCCGCCTCTACCTGACCAGCGCCGATCCATCGGTCAAGCCCGCCCTCGACTTCCGCTACTTCACGGACGAGGACGACTACGACGGCCGCACCCTCGTCGACGGCATCCGCATCGCCCGCCGGATCGCCCGCACCGAGCCGCTCGCCGGCTGGCTCAAGCGCGAGGTGTGCCCCGGGCCCGAGGTCACCGACGACGAGGAACTGAGCGCGTACGCCCGTCAGGTCGCGCACACCGTCTACCACCCGGCGGGCACCTGCCGGATGGGCGCCACGGATGACCGACTCGCCGTGGTCGACCCCGAGTTGAGGGTGCGCGGCCTCGACGGCCTGCGGATCGCCGACGTGTCCGTCTTCCCGACGATGCCCGCGGTGAACCCGATGATCGGAGTGCTCATGGTCGGGGAGAAATGCGCCGAGCTGATCGGGGGCGGTGCGTGATGAGTACGACCACCGGCACCCCCGCCAGTACGCCCGCCAGTTCCGCCGACGCCGTCTTCTCCGTCGAAGGCCTGTGGAAGGTGTTCGGGCCGAAGGCCGAGCGCGTCCCCGCCGACCCCGGGCTCGCCGCCCTCGACCCCGCCGAACTCCGCTCCCGCACCGGCTGCACGGCCGCCGTCCGTGACGTGAGCTTCGACGTCCGCAAGGGCGAGGTCTTCGTCGTCATGGGGCTGTCCGGCTCCGGCAAGTCCACGCTGGTCCGCTGCCTCACCCGGCTGATCGAGCCGACCGCGGGCGCGATCGTCATCGACGGCGAGGACGTACGCGCCATGGACAAGAACCGGCTGCGGGAACTGCGCCGCCACCGCGCCGCGATGGTCTTCCAGCACTTCGGCCTGCTCCCGCACCGCTCGGTGCTCGACAACGTGGCGTACGGCCTGGAGATCCAGGGTGTCGGCAAGGCGAAGCGCCGCGAGAAGGCCGCCGAGGTCGTCGCCAAGGTCGGCCTGGAAGGCATGGAGCAGCGCAGGCCCGCTCAGCTCTCCGGCGGCCAGCAGCAGCGCGTCGGGCTCGCCCGCGCGCTCGCCGTCGACCCCGAGGTCCTCCTCTTCGACGAGCCGTTCAGCGCGCTCGACCCGCTGATCCGGCGCGACATGCAGGAGGAGGTCGTCCGGCTGCACCACGACGAGGGCCGCACGATGGTCTTCATCACCCACGACCTCAACGAGGCGCTGCGCCTCGGTGACCGCATCGCGCTCATGCGCGACGGCCGAGTCGTCCAGCTCGGCACCCCCGAGGAGATCGTCGGCTCGCCCGCCGACGACTACGTCCGCGAGTTCGTCCGGGACGTACCGCGCGAACAGGTCATGACCGTCCGTACGGCCATGCGGGCCGCGTCCGCCGCGGAGGCCGCCCGGGGCCCGGCGCTCGCACCCGACGCGACCGTCTCCGAGGCCATCGAGGCGGTGGCCCGCTCGGGCGACCCCGCCCGCGTGATGGACCAGGGACGCTGCGTCGGCGTCGTGGACTCGGCGGCGCTGCTCGGCGTGGTGGCCGGCGCGGACACGCCCGCCGCAGGGGCGCCGGACGGCCCCCGTGGGGAGGCCGCCTGATGGCCACCGTCACCGCGACCGTCGGTCACTCCGGCGTCTCCACGCTGCTCAAGAACCTCCGCAGACACCGGGCCTTCGGCAAGCTGCTGCTGCTCGCCGTCGCTGCGGCCGTGATCGTCCCGGTCCTCGACTCCCACTGGGCGAGCGGCACCTGGCCGGGCGCCCTCACCGTCGATCTCTCCGCACCCCTCGGCCGAGCCAGCGAGTGGATCATCGACAACCGGGACAGCCACCCCCTGTTCCTGTACTTCTTCGGGTACGTCAGCAGCGCCGTCGTCCTCTCCGTGCGCGCCGTCTACGTGGTGCTGCTCGCGGCGGGCTGGGCCGGTGTGACCGCCGTCGCGGCACTCGTCGCCTGGCGCACGGCCGGCGTACGGCTGGCGCTCGGCACAGCAGTCGCGTTCCTCGCCTGCGGACTGCTCGGCATGTGGGTGCCGACCATGCAGACCCTCGCGCTCATGGTGGTCGCCGTCCTCGCGTCGGTCCTGCTGGGCGCGCTGCTCGGCCTCGCCGCCGGGCTCTCCGACCGCACCTTCCGCGCGCTGCGCCCCGTCCTCGACACCATGCAGGTGCTCCCGGCGTTCGCGTACCTCCTGCCCGTCGTCCTCGTCTTCGGCATCGGCGTCCCCGCCGCCGTCCTCGCCACCGTCGTGTACGCCGCCCCGCCCATGGCCCGTCTCACCGCGCTCGGCCTGCGTGACGCCGACGCCGGGGTGATGGAGGCCGTCACCTCGCTCGGCGCCACCGCCCGTCAGCGCCTGCTGACCGCCCGCCTCCCGCTGGCCCGCAAGGAACTCCTCCTCGGCCTCAACCAGACGATCATGATGGCCCTGTCCATGGCGGTCATCGCCTCCGTGATCGGCGCGGGCGGCCTCGGCGACCGCGTCTACCAGGCGCTGGCCTCCGTCGACGTGGGCGCAGCCCTCGCCGCCGGCATCCCGATCGTGCTGCTCGCGGTCGTCCTGGACCGGGTGACGGGAGCGGCCGGGGAGCGGCTCGGCTCGGACTCCGGGGCGACGGCACTGCGCTGGGCGTACGCCGCCGGCGCGGGCCTCGCCGTGGCGCTGGCCGGACATCTCACCGGCCGTCTCGACTGGCCCGCCTCCTGGACCCTCTCCATCGCCGAGCCCGTGAACCGCGTCGTCGACTGGATGACCAACCACCTCTACTCCGGCGTCCCCTACATCGGCGGCACCGCCGACTGGGCGGGCCACTTCACCACCTGGGTCCTGGACCCCGTCCGGGACGGCCTCCAGTGGCTGCCCTGGTGGTCGGTCCTGCTGATCGTCGCCGCCCTCGCCTGGCTGATCGGCACCTGGCGCACCGCCCTCACCGCGGTCCTCGCGATGGCCGCGATCGGGGTGCTCGGCGTGTGGAAGCCGTCCCTGGACACGCTGTCGCAGGTCCTCGCCGCGGTCGCCGTGACCCTCGTGCTCGGCTTCGCCACCGGTATCGCGGCGGCGCGCAGCGAGCGCGTCGAGCGGCTGCTGCGGCCGGTCCTTGACGTCTTCCAGACGATGCCGCAGTTCGTCTACCTGATCCCGGTGGTGGCGCTGTTCGGCGTGGGCCGCGCGCCCGCCGTGGCCGCCGCGGTCGTCTACGCGCTGCCCGCCGTCGTCCGCATCACCACCCAGGGCCTGCGCGCCGTCGACCCGGCCGCGCTGGAGGCGGCCCGCTCGCTCGGCGCGACCGGCGCCCAGCAGCTGCGCCAGGTCCAGCTGCCGCTGGCCCGCCGGTCGCTGCTGCTCGCCGTCAACCAGGGCGTCGTGCTCGTCCTGGCCGTCGTCATCATCGGCGGTCTGGTCGGCGGTGGCGCGCTCGGCTACGACGTCGTGTTCGGCCTCGCGCAGGGCGACCTGGCGACCGGTCTCGTCGCCGGCGCGGCGATCGTCTGCCTCGGCCTGATGCTCGACCGGGTGACTCAGCCGACCGCGCGGACCACGAAGAAGGGAGCGTGACATGCGCCTACGTACGACTTCGGTGATGGCCGGTGCGGCCGCACTGCTGACGCTGACCGGTTGCGGCGCCGTCGACATGACCAAGCAGGCCTCGCCCTTCGCGAACGCGCGGGGGGCGAAGAGCCTGACCCTCTCCGTCCAGTCCTGGGTGGGCGCGCAGGCCAACGTGGCCGTCGCGCAGTACCTGCTGGAACACGAGCTCGGCTACCGCGTCGACACCGTCCAGGTCGACGAGGTCCCCGCGTGGGACGCGCTCAGCCAGGGCCGGGTCGACGCCATCCTGGAGGACTGGGGCCACCCCGACCAGGAGAAGCGGTACGTCGAGGACAAGAAGACCATCGCCCCCGGCGGGGACCTGGGCGTCACCGGGCACATCGGCTGGTACGTCCCGACGTACTTCGCCGAGCAGCACCCCGACGTGACCGACTGGAAGAACCTCAACAAGTACGCCGACCAGCTGCGTACCGCGGAGAGCGGCGGCAAGGGCCAGCTCATGGACGGCTCGCCCTCCTACGTCACCAACGACAAGGCCCTGGTGGCCAACCTGAAGCTGAACTACCAGGTGGTGTTCGCCGGTTCGGAGGCCGCGCAGATCACCCAGATGAAGCAGTTCGCCAAGGAGAAGAAGCCCTTCCTCACCTACTGGTACTCGCCCCAGTGGCTCTTCAAGAAGGTCCCCATGACGGAGGTGAAGCTGCCGCCGTACGAGGAGGGCTGCGACGCCGACGCGGCCAAGGTCGCCTGCGCCTACCCGCACACACCGCTCCAGAAGTACCTGAACGCCGACTTCGCGAAGAGTGGCGGCAAGGCGGCCGCCTTCCTGAAGAAGTTCAAGTGGACCACCGAGGACCAGAACGAGGTCTCCCTGATGATCGCGAACGACAAGCTGTCGGCGCAGGACGCGGCGAAGAAGTGGGTCGACAGCCACGCGTCGACATGGCGCGCGTGGCTGTCGTGACCGCGGCTACCGCGCGCGCGGGCTCGCCGAGCCCCTTCTTCGCGGCGGCGCTCAGCGCGGACAGGGCCCGCCCGACCGCCGGGTCGAGCGCCTTCGTGCGCTCCCTCGTGGCTTCGCCGCGCTCCGTCACTGGTGCCGGCCCGCCTCGTAGTGGCCCGGAACCATGCGCGTGCTCACGCCGAACCGGTTCCACGCGTTGATCACCGTGATCGCGGCGATCAGCTGCGCCAGCTCGGCCTCCTCGAAGTGCCGCGCCGCCTTCTCGTACACCTCGTCCGGTACGAATCCGTCGGTGAGGACGGTGACGGCCTCGGTCAGTTCGATCGCCGCGAGTTCCTTCGCCGTGTAGAAGTGCTTCGACTCCTCCCACGCGCTGAGCTGGATGATCCGCTGCACGCTCTCGCCGGCGGCCAGCGCGTCCTTGGTGTGCATGTCGAGGCAGAACGCGCAGTGGTTGAGCTGCGAGGCGCGGATCTTCACCAGCTCGCGCAGCTTCGGCTCCAGCCCCTGCTGCGCGGCCGTCTCCAGCCGGAGCATGGCCTTGTAGACCTCGGGGGCGTGCTTGGCCCAGTGCAGGCGGGGGCTGTGCTCGGGGGTGTACTCGGCTGTGGTGTCGGGGGCTGTGGTGTCGGTCGTGGCGGTCGTCTCGGTGGTGGCGTCGTTCGTCGTCATGTTCTCGACCCTACGAGCGAAGCAGCCCAGGAGTATGGTCCATTTACATGGCGAAATCTTGGGCCACTTTCGGGGTCGACCTCCACGTCGAGCCGACCGGACCCGGTGTCCGCAGAGGTCTGACGGAAGCCCTCCGCGAGGCGGTCCGCAGTGGCCGCCTCGCGCCCGGCACCCGGCTGCCCTCCTCCCGTTCCCTCGCCGCCGACCTGGGCATCGCCCGCAACACGGTCGCGGAGGCGTACGCGGACCTGGTGGCGGAGGGCTGGCTCACCGCCCGCCAGGGCTCGGGCACGAGCGTCGCCCGCCGCCCGGTGCGGGCCTCCTCCACCGCCGCCGCACCCGGCCGCCGGACCCACGCCCGCCCGGCGTACGACCTGGTCCCCGGCACCCCCGACCTGTCCTCCTTTCCCCGCGCGGCCTGGCTGAAGGCCTCCCGCCGCGCCCTGACGCTCGCCCCGCACGAGGCCCTCGACTACGGCGACCCGCGCGGCCGGGTGGAACTGCGCACCGCCCTGGCCGGCTATCTGGCCCGCGCCCGGGGCGTCCGCACGGATCCGGAGCACATCGTCATCTGCTCCGGCTTCGTGCACGGTCTGATGCTGCTCGGCCAGGTGCTGCGCGGGCGGGGACTGAACTCGCTGGCCGTGGAGTCCTACGGGCTCGATGTCCACTGGCGGCTGCTGGAGCGGGCCGGGCTGCGGACGGTGCCGCTCGGATTCGACGAACTCGGCACGCGTACCGAGGAGTTGGCGGCCGGCCCGCGGGGCGGGGACGCGCTGGGAGGCGTACGGGCGGTGCTGATGACGCCCGCCCACCAGTTCCCGATGGGCGTACCGCTGCACCCCGACCGGCGGGCGCAGGTGGTGGACTGGGCGCGGCGCGGCGGCGGTCTGATCCTGGAGGACGACTACGACGGGGAGTTCCGCTACGACCGTCAGCCGGTCGGCGCCCTCCAGGGCCTCGACCCCGACCACGTGGTCCATGTGGGCACGGCCAGCAAGTCCCTGGCGCCCGGTCTGCGGCTGGGCTGGCTGGTGCTGCCGCCGTCGCTCGCCCCGGAGGTGGTCGCGGCGAAGGGCGGGGTGGACTGGTCGTGCGGGGTGCTGGACCAGCTCACCCTGGCGGAGTTCATCACGTCGGGCGCCTACGACCGCCACATCCGCGCGTCCCGGCTGCGCTACCGGCGCCGCCGGGACGCCCTGGTGGCGCGGCTCGCCGAACAGGCCCCCGGGGTCCGGGCCACGGGCATCGCGGCGGGCCTGCACGTGGTGCTGCGCCTGCCGCCCGGCACCGAGCAGGAGACGCTGCGGGCGGCGGCCTGGCAGGGGCTCGCGGTGCACGGGCTCGACCGCTACCGCCACCCGGAGTCATCCGCCGTGCGGACCGACGCGCTGGTGGTGGGGTACGGGACACCGCCGGACCACGGGTGGTCGGGGGCGCTGGACGCATTGTGCGCGGCACTGCCTTTCGACGGAACTTTCAACAGAACCTTCCACAGCACTTTCAACGGTACGTTCCACAATGAGGGAGGCGACGGCCCTTTTCATGGAATAGAGTCGCCCCATGAGTAATAGTGAAGCCCTGTCCCGTGTAGCCCTCAAGAAGATTACCCCCGAGGTGTCCGGTGCCATGGGCGCCTTGCACGGCGCCGCCGTTTCCGCGGCCCAGGACGCCAAGGTCGAACCGGAACTCCTGGAGCTGATCAGGATTCGTGCCTCGCAGCTCAACGGCTGCGCGTTCTGCCTCGACATGCACACCAAGGACGCCCGCGCCGGGGGCGAGACCGAGCAGCGGATCTACGCCCTGAACGCCTGGCGGGAGACCCCGTTCTTCACCGAACGGGAGCGTGCCGCACTGGCGTTGACCGAGGCTGTGACGCTGGTCCACGACGGACACGTGCCGGACGCGGTCTACACCGCGGCGGCGGAGGTCTTCGACGAGGCTCAGATCGCGGCGCTGATCTGGGCGGCCACCGTCATCAACGCGTACAACCGGATCGCGATCGCGACCCGTATGGTGCCGGGCGCCTATCAGCCCGCCCAGAAGAAAAGCTGAATTCGGGAACGAGGGCACGAGAAGGAGCGCCGGGGCGAATTCAATTCGTCCCGGCGCTGCTTTTCGGTCATCGGTCCGTCTTCGGCTTTTGTGTCCGGAATTCAGTCGACCGGCAGCGGTTCCATGACGTCGTCCAGCCACTGCCGCCATTCCGGGGCGCGCACGGCCGGCGCCGGGCTCATCGGCCGCGCCGTCCAGGCGGTCACCGGACGGATCCCGTGCAGCGCGTTCACGAGCCACACCTCACGGCTGTCGAGCTCGGCCACGGTCCGTTCGCGGTGGGCGACACGGATCCCGGACCGGTGGGCCCGCTCCTGGATGAGGCCGGCCGTCACTCCGGCCAGGACGGGCAGCTGCGGCGAGGGCAGGCACAGGGTGTCGTCCTCCCACCACAGCACGCTGGCCGTGGCCGCCTCGAGGACCACACCGGAGGACGCGATCAGCACCGCTTCCTCCGCGCCCTCCCCGGACGCCCGCCGCCTCACCCGGGCCAGGGTGTCCAGGTCGGGCCCCTTGCGGCGGGGGACGGTCCGCGGATCGCTCTGCCCCGCCGCCCAGACCCGTACGCCCGTGCCGAGCGGCGGCGCGTGCCGCAGCAGCAGCCGCAGCTCCATGGAGCCCGAGGCGAGTTCGACCCGGGGGAACCACTCCCCGGTGCGCGGCAGCGCGGCGGTCATGTCCCGCCAGAACGCGACGAGCCGGTCCAGCGGTGGGCCGCCGCAGTCGCCGCAGGCCCGCAGGAAGCGTTCCCGGTGCCGGTCGAAGCCGCGCATCCGGCCCTCGCGCAGCAGCCACGAGTCCGCGACGAGCAGCCGCCCGCCCGGCAACCTGCCGGGGGCCGGACCGGAGGTCAGCCCACGGCCGGGCGCCCACGCCAACAGCTCCTCCGCGATGGCCGGTTGTGTCACTGCGTACCCCTCTCGGTCTCAGTACTTGCGGCCCGCGACAGCGGGCGAACCGTTCCGTGGCCCGTACGGCGCGTGCTCCAGCCAGGAACCGCACCACGGCAGCACGGGCGCGAGCGCCGCCGCCGCCCGCTGCTTGACGCGGACGATCCGGCGGTGCGGTCGCAGATGGTCCAGCGCGCTGCCGGCGGCCGCGCTGTTGAACAGGGCCGCAGCCCGCCGGACCTCGGCGAACCCGGCGACCGCGGCGGCCGTCCCGTCGGCGATCGCCCGCGCGGCGGCCGCCGCGTCCGCGATCCCGCTGTTCATCCCGCGCGCGCCGAACGGCGGGAACAGATGGGCGGCCTCACCGACGAGCAGCACCCGCCGGTGCGGGTCGCTGAACGAGGCGGCGACCTTGCGCAGAAAACGGTACGTCGACACCCACAGGATCCGCTCGGCGTACCCGTCGCCCACCACCGCCGGCAGCCATTCCCGTACGGCCTCCTCGGTCCCGTACGCCTCCTGCGTGTCGTCGTCCCGGCACTGCAGGTCGACCTGGAAGCCCCCGGTGAACGGCACCCGCATCACGCTGCGGCCGCCCACCCCCGGATGCTCGTAGTGGAAGACCCGCTCCAACGGCAGCTCGGCGCCCGGCAGGTCGGCGACGTCCACGACGACATGGAAGCCGTCCGCGCGCGTCCCCTCCATCGGGATGCCCAGCTCGCCCCGGACCGCCGAGCGCGCCCCGTCGGCGGCGACGGCGTGCGTGCCGGTCCAGACACGGCCGTCCTCACCGGTGAGCACGACCTCCGTCGGCGCGACGCGCACCCCCGTCACCCGCGCCCCCCACGCGAACTCCACTCCGGCCGCCTCGCACGCGGTGCGCAGGAAACGCTCGGTGTCCACCTGACGCAGGCTGGTGAAGGGCGGGAGGCCGGGCGTGGACGGGGGCGGGAAGGTGCGGGCGTACACCTCGCGGCCCCGGTACAGGGTGCGTCTGGTGTGCCAGGTGCGCCCGTACGCCGTGATCTCGGCGGCCAGCCCCGGGCGCATCCCGTCGAGCAGCCGCAGGGTCTCCCGGTGCACGAACAGGGCGCGGCTGCCCGGGCGTTCGCGCTCCGCGGGGTCCGCCTCCAGGAGCACGACCGGCAGCCCGTACGCCCGCAGCGCGAGCGCCGCCGACAGCCCGACGGGCCCGGCACCCACCACGAGGACCGGTCGGCCGGGGGCGCCGCTCACGTGCGCGCGCCCTCGGCCAGCATGCGGGTGATCTCCACCCGCTTCACCTTCCAGGTCGCGGTCATCGGCAGCTCTTCGAAGCGCCACTGCCGGGGCTCGGCCAGGGGCGGCAGGTCGGCCGTGGCCTCCCGCCAGCGCGCCGGGTCCAGCGGCTCTTCGCCCCGTACGCACACCACCGGCACCGGTTCCCGGTCCGCGCCGGGCACGATGACCACCTCACGCAGCTCCTCCAGCCGGTCCATCAGGGCGTCCTCGACCTCGAGATTGCTGTGCACCGAGTCGATCTGATCGATCTCACGGTCGATCAGATACAGCCCGCCCAGTCGGCCCTGGTATCCCATGTCGCCCATCTGCCACCAGCCGTCGCCGTCCAGCTGGCGCAGGTACTGCTCCCGGGCGCCGAGATAGGTGAGGATCCGCCCCCGGGTGCGGGCCTCGATGCGGCCGGGTGTGCCGGGCCTGGCCCGCCCGCCGGAGTCGTCCGTGACCCGGACCCGGGTGAAGCCGGGGATCCCGATCCCGACCCGGCGCCCGTCCGCGCGGGCGGCGCTGCGCCGGGTGAACCACTGGAAGGCCACCGGACCCGTCTCGCTCTGCCCGTACAGCTGGATCAGCCAGGGCGTGCGCCGCTTCGAGGCGTCCAGCAGCCGCCGTACGGTGCGCGGATGGATCGCGTCGAACGTGGAGCCGTACGAGCGGACCCGCGACAGCGGCGCTCCGGGGGCGTCGGCCAGCTCCTCCCACAGCACGAAGGTGTTGGGGTGGGTCTCGACGATGCCGGGGCGGTGCCGGGTCAGCAGCGGTCCCACCGTGGCGGGGTCCGGGTCGGTGATGAGTACGAGCGGGCTGCCGAAGTGCAGCAGGACGCCGAGCAGATGGTAGAAGCGCGAGTGCACGAACGACATGTGCAGCGCGGCGGTCTCGCCGCGGGTGGGCCAGCCCATCGCCTTCTGCGGGACGAGCCGGTTCCACATGGTGTTCGCGCAGTGCACGGCGAGCTTGGGCAGGCCGGTGGTGCCCGAGCTGTGGGTGATCAGGGCGGGCTCGCGCGGATGCAGCCGGACGGGAGAGGGCGTCCGCGACCCGGCGTACTTCTCCAGGGGTTCGGCCCCGGGCGCGTCGTCCACGGAGAGCGTCCGTCGTACGAGGGCGGAGAGGTCGACGTCCGCCAGCGGGCCTTCCAGCTTGGCTCTGTCGGTGATCAGCCAGGGTGTGTGGAGCCGTTCGAGAAGCCGGCCCACCACCGGGCCTGCGAGTGCGGGCGACAGGAGGACGGGGACGGCCCCGATACGGGAGACGGCGCAGGTCAGCAGGACGATGTCGACGTTGTCCGTCTTGTGGACGACCACCTCCTCCGAGGGCCGGACCCCGGCCTCCCACAGCCGTCCGGAGAGCTCCTCGACCACCTCGGCAAGGACCGGATAGCTGAGGTCGACCCCCAGGCCGGGACGGACGTCCAGCGGCCGGTCCAGGGTGACGAAGACGGCTCCGTGGCGGTCCGCCGCGTGCCGGAACATCGGGCCCAGGTAGAAACCGCGGTCGGCGAGCAGGGGCTGCTGCTGTCGCATGTGCCCGTTCCCTTCTGTCCTGTGGTCTGTGGCTGTGGCTGTGGCTGTGGTCTGCGGTCGTGGTGTGTGGTCGTGCTCTGTGGTCGTGGTGCCGCGGTGGTCACCAGGCGCCCTGGCGGACGAGGTGGCGGCGGAGTTTTCCGGTCGAGGTGCGGGGCAGGGACGGGACGAAGCTGATGGCTCTGGGGACCTTGAACGCGGCGAGGTGCTCGCGTGCCAGGCCCACGAGTGCGGCCTCGAGACCGGACGGCCCGGACAGTCCGGAGAGGCCGGGCGGCAGCGGCGAGACGGGGACGACGAAGGCCCGCAGCCGGCTGAAGCCGCGCCAGTCGGTCATGGCCGCGACCGCGACCTCCTTCACCGCCGGATGGGCCCGCAGCACGGCCTCCACCTCCAGCGGGGAGATGGTGATCCCGCCGACCATCTCCAGGTCGTCGGTCCGTCCCAGGTGCCGGTAGCTGCCGTCCGCCTCCCGGCGCGCCCGGTCGTGGGTGGCCAACCAGCCGCCGACCAGGGTGCGTTCCGTCTCCTCGGGCCGGTTCAGATAGCCGGGCGTCAACGTCGGCCCGCGCACCCAGAGTTCACCCTCCGCGCCGTCCTCCACCGGCACACCGGCGCCGTCGCGCAGCTCCACCTCGAAGCCGGGGACCGGGCGGCCGACCGTGCCCGGGTGGTTGTGCTCGAAGCTGTTGGCGCAGAACGCGTGACCGGCCTCGGTGGAGCCGATCTGCTCCAGGACCGGCGCGCCCAGCAGATCGGCGACCTGCTTTTCGAGCCCCTCGGGCAGGCCCTCCCCGGCCGACACGGCGGCGCGTACGGAGGCGAAGCAGGTCGCGTGGCCGCTGCCCCGGTCGGCGACGAGGGCGGCGTACGCGGAAGGCACGGAGTAGAGCAGGGTGACCCGGTGCCGGGCGACCAACTCGTCCACCGCGGCCGGGTTCGGACGCCGGTCCACCAGGACGGCGGAGGAGCCGGAGAAGAGCGGGAAGACGAAGGCGTTGCCGAAGCCGTACGCGAAGTACAGCTTCGACACCGACAGGGTGACGTCGTCCGGGGTGATCCGCAGCAGCCGCCGGCCGATGAGGTCGTGGTACGTCTTCGGGTCGCCGTGGCAGTGCACGACACCCTTGGGCCGGCCCGTGGTGCCGGAGGTGTACTGGACGTAGAGCGGGGTGTGCGCGTGGACCGGGTGCGCGGCGGCCGGCTCGGCGTCGGCGGTGAGCGCCATCAGCTGATCGGCGCCGAGGCGCACACGGTCGGTGAAGCGGTCCTCCAGGCCCGGCCCGGTCACGCAGAGCACGGCCTTGGCGTCCTCGGCCATGAACGCGTGCTCGGCCGGGGGCAGTTCGGGGTTGACCAGGACCGCGACGGCGCCCAGCCGGGCGGTGGCGAGGAAGGCCGCCACCCAGGCGATCCCGTCGGGCAGCGCGAGCAGCACCCGGTCGCCCGCGCCCACGCCGTGCGCGGCGAGCACACCGGCCGCGCGGCCCGCGAGCTCGTGCACCTCGCGGTGGGTCCAGGCCCGGTGACCCTGGTGGAAGGCGATCCGGTCGCCCCAGCCGCGCCGCTCGGCGAGCGCGGCTAGATGGGTGGCCAGGTTGCCGGGGGCGTCGGCGTCGGCGTGGGTGCCGGTCGGCGACTGCGGAGTCGGCGTGGAGGTGGGGATCGTCACCGGGCGGGCTCCTCTACGGCGGCTCGGCGGGGGGTGTCCGCCCGACGGGCGCTCACCCCTGCCGGGGTGGCTTCCTGGTACTCCCGCAGGGCCCGCATCTGTGCCGCCGTCTTCAGCAGCATCTCGTCGTACTCCGCGGCCGGATCGGAGTCGAGGACGATCGCGCCGCCCGCGCCCAGGTGCGTCAGCCCGTCCGCGAGTACGGCGGTACGGATGACGATGCTGAGGTCGGCGCCGCCGCTGCACCCCAGGTAGCCGAGGGCCCCGGAGTACACCCCGCGCGCCTCGGTCTCCAGCGTGTCGATGATCTCCATGGTGCGCAGCTTCGGCGCGCCGGTCATCGAGCCGCCGGGGAAGCAGGCGCGGACGCAGTCCACCGCGTCCGTGTCCGGGCGCAGCCGGCCCTCGACGGTGGAGACGAGCTGGTGCACGGTGGCGTAGGTCTCGGTGGCCATGAGCCGGGAGACGCGTACCGTCCCGGTCCGGCAGACCCGGCCCAGGTCGTTGCGGAGCAGGTCGACGATCATCAGGTTCTCGGCGCGGGTCTTGGCGTCGGCGGCGAGCGTGTCCCGCAGGCGCGTGTCCTCCTCCGGGGTGCCGCCCCGGGGCGCGGTGCCCTTGATGGGCCGGGCCTCGGCGACGCCGCCGCGGGTGATCCGCAGGAAGCGCTCGGGGGAGGCGCCCGCCACGTCGAGGTCGCCGAACCGCAGGAAGGCCGCGTACGGCGCCGGGTTGACGCGGCGCAGCACCCGGTAGAAGTCGTACGCGTCGGGCGGCGCGGGCAGCCGGGCGGCGTTGGTCAGACAGATCTCGTAGCTGGTGCCCGCGCGGAGTTCGCGCGCGCAGGCCTCGATGTCCGCGAGGTAGGTGGCCCGGTCGCGGACGAGCCATGGTTCGGCGGCGGCGAGGTCCGGCTCGGCCGACACGGGAGCGGGCGGTAACGGCTGCGGGTCGGGACCGACGAAGGTGAGCTGGGCGAGTGCGCCGTCGAGCCAGTCGGTGGCCTCCCGGGTGGCCTGGGGGGTGTCCTCGGCCACACAGACGGCGTAGGTGAAGCCCTCCTGATGGTCCACCGCGATCAGCCGGTCGGCGAACAGCCAGCAGGCGTCCGGGGTTTCGGCCCGGTGGCGGTTGGGGGAGCCGCAGTCGGCCTTGGCCTCGTACCCGAAGTAGCCGACGTATCCGCCGGTGAAGTCGAAGGGCAGCCCGGTGGCGTCCACGCGGCGGTTCGCCAACTGCCGCTTGAGGTAGTCGAAGACGCTCGCCCGGACCTTGCGCGGCGGCCGGCCGGCCCGCTCGATCTCGCAGCGGCCGCTCGTGACGTCGTACCGGACGAACTCCGACAGCGGCCCGGAGCCGTCGCCGAAGAACGAGAACCGTGACTGCCCCTCCTCGACCCGTGCGCTGTCCAGCCAGAACGCCCGCGGGGAGGCGGCGTACATCCGGGTGAAGGCGGCCTCCGCGTCGACGGCGGTGGCGATGCGGCGGGTGTGCAGCCGGTGGGCGGGGCGGACGGTCCGCGCGGGGCGGGAGGGCCCGGCGGGGGCGGGGATGGCCGCCGCGGACGGGGTGACCGCGGTGTTCTTCGTACGGGTCTTGCGGGCGCGTTGCGCCGTGAGGTTGCGGAAGTTCACGAGCATCCGGTGGCCGTACTCGGTCAGGACGGACTCCGGGTGGAACTGCACCCCCCACAGCGGCCGGGTGCGGTGCCGCAGTCCCATCAGGACGCCGTCCTCGGACCAGGCCGTGGCTTCCAGCGTCTCGGGCAGCGGCTCGCGCACGGACAGCGAGTGGTAGCGGACCGCGGTGAAGTGCTGCGGCAGCCCCTGGAACAGGTCCCGCTCGTCGTGCCGGATTCTCGACAGATGCCCGTGCCGGGGCTCCGGGGCGGGCAGCACCCGACCCCGCTCCCCGAGCGCGATGCCCTGGTGGCCCAGGCAGACACCGAGCACCGGGATCGTGGACTCCGCGAGCACTCTGGCGCTGATCCCGAAGTCACGGGATTCGGCCGGGTGTCCGGGGCCCGGCGACACCACCACATTGTCGAATTCCGAGAGATCCGGAGTTCTTCCGTCTGTTCCGTCGGGGGCGGCGTCGTTGAGGATCACCGCCGGCTCCTCGCCGTTGACCTCGGCGATCAGCTGGAACAGGTTGTACGTGTACGAGTCGTAATTGTCGATGAGCAGGGTCTTCACCCGCCCACCTCCCTTTGATCGTTCTCGGGCCTACGCGGTCCGTCTTTTGTGGCGTCCGCGGAGCGCCTGGAGCGGTGGGTACAGCCATTTCTTGAAGAATCGCTGAAGGCGCGGCATGAGAATCCAGGTGACGAGGGCCGTCACACACAGACACAGCAGCAGCGTTCGGATGAGCGGATTGAGACCGCCGAGATACGGAATCACGAGCAGATTGAATAAGAGCACCGGCGGAAAAACCGCGCTCATATTAATGAACCACAGCTTCCATTTCGCGGGCGGGATCGGTGCCGGCGGCGGTTTCGGCGCGCCGGTCTGGGCGTCGAACCAGCTCTTGGAGCCCCGCACGCTCCGCCGGCCCGTCTCCCGGGCGAACGGGTCCGCCCGGGTGGCCCACTGCGCCCGGATGATCGAGTCTTCCCAGGCCAGGGCCGATCCCTCGCTGTCGAAGCGGTAGACCACATGCCACTCCGCCTCTCCGTCGGCAAGTACACCACCCCCCATGAAGCCCGGTTCGCGCGAGCTCGCCCGCAGCACGGCCCACCCCCAGGAGTGGAAGTCGGTCTCGCGGCCCGGGATCACGTGATACGCCACGGTGACGGTTACGGGATTCCTGGTCACGTCACCGAGTACGGAAAGCGCATACAGCGCGTTCAAAGTTTCAACGAAGTTTTTCGAGTGTCCGGATCGTGACCGTTTGTTTATCTTTCGGTTATCTTGACATCTTCTGTCGATCGATACTCCTGGTAACTCTCCCGTAATTTCAGAAAGTGCTTGCGAGGCCCCTCGATAAGGCTGCACGATCGCCATCCACCGCCGCTGTGGCCCCCATCCGGCACCAAGAAGGAGATCCCATGTCCAGGTACGACTGGAATATGAACCACGAGGGAATCGAGCGGGCGCGTTCCGTGATCGAACCCGCACGGAAGGAGGTCACCACCCACTCGATTTACCAGCGGATAAACAGTCGGGAGGACATGGCGACGTTCATGGCGCACCATGTGTTCGCGGTATGGGACTTCATGTCGCTCCTGAAGTCCCTCCAGCGGGAACTGACCTGCGTCGACGTCCCCTGGGTGCCGCGCGGCACGGAGGTGAGCCGACGCCTGATCAACGACATCGTCCTGGTCGAGGAGAGCGACGAACTGAACGGCGGCTTCACCAGCCATTTCGAGCTGTACCGCGCGGGCATGACCGAGGCGGACGCCGACGCGATCAGGATCGACACCTTCCTCGCCCTGATCACCGAGGGCCACGACGTGCCCTCGGCGCTGCGCGTCGCCCAAGTCCCCGCCCCCGCGGCCGAGTTCGTCCGCACCACCTTCGAGATCATCTCGGACCGGCCGCTGCACTGCCGGGCGGCCGCGTTCGCCTTCTCCCGGGAGGACCTCATCCCCGACATGTTCGACCAGGTCATCAAGAAGGAGGGCACCGACCGCTTCCCGCTCTTCTGCGACTACCTGGCCCGACATATCGAGGTCGACGGCGAGGAACACACCCCCATGGCCATGCAGATGGTGGCCGACCTCTGCGGCACGGACGACACGCGCTGGCAGGAGGCGGTCGAAACGGCGACGCTGGCCCTCGAGGCGAGGGCCCGGTTGTGGGACGGGATCGTGGAGGCGATGGCCTGACGACGACTTGAGGGGCGCGCTGCCGCGGACGGTCCCCTGCGGCGGGGCTGCGCCCGGCCTCTCCACTGGTGGGCCAAGCTCCCCGAGTCCGAGGTACGGCTGCTGCCAACGCCGCCGTGATCAGCGGTTTTGCCGCTCAAACTTCCCTATGTTGCTCTGCGGGACGTGGTGAGCCCTTCGTATGGTTCATCCATGCAGGGGCGCTGTCTTCGATCACGCCTGGCCCGGGATGTCGTGGGCGCGTATGCCTGCCAGGAGGTGGGCGAGGGCGGTCGACGTGGTGGTGAGGACCGCGGCCGGGGTGTCGCTCTCACGGAGGTGGAGGGTGGTGGGGGTGGCGGCGACTTCGAGGCAGTCGTTGCCTTCACCGCCGCCGGAGAAGGACGACTTCTGCCACTTGAGGTGGGAGGCCATGGCTCTTCCTCACAGTTCCTTGATGAGCCTGTGGATGAGGTCACGTGACTGACCGGGGTCCAAAGATTCACCCTTCACCCTACGGAAGAGCTTCCGGAAGTGCTCCAGTTGGGCTTCCGAATCGACGAAGACCGTGCCGTGCGGAGCATCGCGTACGACGGTGTCCAGGCGTGCTACCGCGCCACCCACGTACACCATGGCGCTTCCTGCGCCAGCAAAGTCGTCCAGGCCGAACGGGATGACCCGCACGCTGATGTGCTCCGCCTCGGACAGTTCCACAACCCGGGTGAGTGGGGCCCGCGAAGCGGGCCGTCCGGCCACCTTGACGCGGAGTGCTGCTTCGTGGATCACGGCCTCGTAGGGAATGGGCGTGGGACCCTCGATGACGACCCTCCGCAAGCCCCGTCACCCCTCCTCCACCGGTGCCTCGCCGAACCGTGCCAGTGCCAACGCGCCCGCCACCGCCACCGCGAACCCCAGTACCGCCAGCCAGGCCAGGCCCTCGCGGGTGCGGTCGCCCAGCCAGATCACCCCTACCAGGGCCGGTCCGACGGTCTCGCCGATGATCAGGCCGGCCGTGGCCGTCGTCACCGAGCCGCGCTGCAGCGCCGAGGTCAGCAGGATGAACGCGGCGCCTCCGCCGATGAGCAGCGCGTACGTCGCCGGGTTGGTCAGCAGCGTGGCGGGCGCGAGGTCGTCGATCAGTCGTACCGAGACCTCGACGACCCCGAAACCGAACCCGGCCCCGAGCCCGAGGACCAACGCCCGGCCCCGCCCGGACAGCCGCCCGCCCACCAGGCCGAGCAGCAGCACCACCACCGCGGTCCCCAGCATCCAGTACTTCAGCGTCATGGACCCGGCCTCGCCGCCCTCCGTCCCGGACGCCAGCCCGAGCATCGCCAGCCCCGCGCACACCACCCCCACCGCGGCCCACTCGACCCCGCTCAACCGCACCTGCAGCAGCCGCGCGGCGACCACCGCCGTCACCGCGAGGCTCGCCGCCAGCGCCGCCCCGACCGCGTAGATGGGGATGGAGCGAAGTGCCGCGATCTGCAACAGGAAGCCGAGCCCGTCCAGCGCGAGGCCCGCGAGATACCGCCACTGCCGCAGCGCGCGCAGCAGCAGCGCCGCGTCCCCGCCCGAGCCGCCACTGTCGGCCGCCGCCCGCGCGGCGATCGCCTGCAACACCGTCGCCGTACCGAAGCAGACCGCCGCACCAAGTGCGCACACCATTCCAAAGAGCACGAAGTGACTGTAGGGGACGCCGAAAAGGAGGGGGTTGCCGCCCACCTGTCACAGCCGTTCTCTAATCTGATCGCTTGCGCCCAGCAGGGTGCTCAGCAGGACGCACTGTGACAACAACGGGGGATCGAAAATGGCGGACACACGACGGCAACTGCGCTCGGGCACGGTCGTACTCGGCGGCATGGGACTCCTCGCGGCGGCCCTCACCGCCTGCTCCTCGGATCCGGACAAGCGCTGTGTCGACCGCGACAGCTACACCTCGCTCAAGGGCTACAAGGTCGTCGCCGACAAGAACTGCAAGACCACCAAGACCTCGGTCAGCAGCGGCTGGTACTACGGCGGCAAGAAGAAGGGCAGCTGGGTCGACGGCGGCTCCTTCACCAGGGCGAGCAAGGGATCCGGCAGCAGCACCAGCGGCGGCACCCACCACTCCGTCGACCGCGGCGGCTTCGGCAGCGGCAAGGGCAGCTCCGGCGGCTGAGCGACGTGACACCGCGTCACCGCACCCGTAGCCGTAGACCGCGCGCCCAGCACCGATCGGACCCGTACGCCATGGAACGCCGCACCATCGAGCCCCGCGTCGGCTGGCAGCAGACCGTCGAGCACCAGGGCCTCATCTACCCCCTGACCCGCTACCCGGACGACTCCCTGCGCCCCTACTGGGACGAGAGCGCGTACTACGCCTTCTCGCTCCCGGAGGTGGAGGCGCTGGAGGAGGTCGTCGAGGAACTGCACCGCATGTGCCTGGCGGCGGCCGAGCACATCGTCACGGAGAACCGTTTCGCCGACCTCGGCATCACCGACCCGCGCGTCGTGCGGGCGGTCGCCGAGGCCTGGCAGCGCCGCGCCGAACTCCCCTCCGTCTACGGCCGTTTCGACCTGCGCTACGACGGCACGGGCCCCGCCAAGATGCTGGAGTACAACGCCGACACCCCGACGTCCCTCGTCGAGGCGGCGAGCCCCCAGTGGTTCTGGATGGAGGACCGTTTCCCCGGCGCCGACCAGTGGAACTCCCTGCACGAACGCCTCGTCGCCGCCTGGAAGAAGCAGGCCGCCCTCCTTCCGCCGGGCAGCCCCCTCTACTTCGCGCACTCCGCCGACGACGAACTCGGCGAGGACCTGATGACCGTCGCGTATCTGAAGGAGACGGCGGAACAGGCGGGCCTGGACACCGACTGGATCTCGGTGGAGGAGATCGGCTGGGACCCCCTCTCCGGCCGCTTCGTCGATAATCAGCTCCGTTTCATCCGCAGCTGCTTCAAGCTCTACCCCTGGGAGTGGCTCACCACCGACCGCTTCGCCGACCACGTCCTGGACACCCTCGACAACGGCGGCGGTACGGGCACGACCCTGTGGATCGAGCCCGCCTGGAAGATGCTCCTCAGCAACAAGGCCCTCCTCGCCGTGCTCTGGGAGCTGTACCCGGGCCACCCCAACCTCCTTCCCGCCCACCTCGACGGTCCCCGGGAGCTGGCCACCACCCAGGGGTACGTCGCCAAGCCGCTCCTCGGCCGCGAGGGCGCCGGGGTGACGGTGCACGCGCCGGGCGCCGCCCCCGTCGTACGCGAGGACGAGCCCTGCTGCTACCAGGAACTGGCCCCCCTTCCCTCCTTCGACGGCAACCATGTCGTCCTCGGCGCCTGGGTCGTGGACGGCGAGTCGGCGGGGCTCGGCATCCGCGAGTCGTCCGGGCTGATCACGGACGAGTACGCCCGCTTCTTGCCCCACGTGATCCTCTAGGCCCTGTCGTCACATTCCCGTCTGCCCCACGACGGGAATGTAGACGACAGGACCTAGCCAGGGCCTGTCCGGCCGGACAGGCCCTGAGCGCTCAGTCGGCGCCGAGCACCGCACGCAGCTGAGCCAGCCCCCAGTCCAGGTCCTCCTTGCTGATGACCAGCGGCGGGGCGATCCGGACCGTGACCCCGTGGGTGTCCTTGACCAGGACACCCCGGTCCATCAGCCGCTCGGAGATCTCGCGTCCCGTGCCGTACTCGGGGGCGATGTCGACGCCCGCCCACAGCCCCCGCCCGCGCACCGCCGTGGCATGCCCCGAGCCCGTCAGCAGCCCCAGTTCCCGGTGCAGGTGGTCACCGAGTTCCGCGGCGCGCCGCTGGTACTCGCCCGACCGCAGCATCGCGATCACCTCGAGCGCCACCGCGCAGGCCAGCGGGTTCCCGCCGAACGTCGACCCGTGCTCACCGGGCCGGAACACCCCGAGCACCTCCCTGCTCGACACCACCGCCGACACCGGTACGACCCCGCCCCCGAGCGCCTTGCCCAGGACGTACATGTCCGGCACCACGCCCTCGTGCTCGCAAGCGAAGGTGCGGCCCGTGCGACCCAGCCCGGACTGGATCTCGTCCGCGACGAAGAGGACGTTCCGCTCGCGCGTCACGTCCCGCACCCCGGCGAGGTAGCCGGGCGGCGGCACCAGCACGCCCGCCTCGCCCTGGATCGGCTCCAGCAGCACCGCGACCGTCTCCTCGCTGACCGCCGCCCGCAGCGCGGCCAGGTCCCCGTACGGCACGATGTCGAAGCCCGGCGTGAACGGCCCGAAGTCCGTCCGCGCCTCCGCGTCCGTGGAGAAGCTGATGAGTGTCGTCGTACGGCCGTGGAAGTTGTCGCTCGCCACGACGATCCTCGCCCGGCCGTCGGGGACGCCCTTGACGCGGTACCCCCATTTCCTGGCCGTCTTCACGGCGGTCTCCACCGCCTCCGCACCCGTGTTCATCGGCAGCACCATCTCCATGCCGCACAGCTGCGCGAGCTGCGCGCAGAAGTCGGCGAACCGGTCGTGGTGGAAGGCCCGCGAGGTCAGCGTCACCCGCTCCAGCTGCGCCTTCGCCGCGTCGAGCAGCCGCCGGTTGCCGTGGCCGAAGTTCAGCGCCGAGTAGCCGGCCAGCAGGTCGAGGAAACGGCGGCCCTCGACGTCCGTCATCCAGGCCCCGTCCGCCGTCGCCACGACGACCGGCAGCGGGTGGTAGTTGTGCGCGCCGTGCGCGTCGGCCGAGGCGATGAGTCGTTCGGTGGTGGTCACGGGATCTCCGTTTCCTGCAGCCCAGGCATCGCTGCCGCACGGGGGTCTGGCTCGTGGCTCCCTTCATATCGTCGCTCGCATGGTGGACGAGGGAACCCGGCGATCCGGCGCGCCCGGTAGGCTGGCGACGGGCCGTGACTGGCGCGCTGGGATGGGATCGACCATCGGGGAGCGGCCCATGCTGTGTCTTCCCGGGGGACAACCCCCGGACCCCCGGCCGGAAAGACAGGTGGGCCGAAGGGCCCGGAGTCGTCCGGACAGGGAGACGTGGCAACGAGTGCCGTGCGCCTGGGCCGACCCGTGAACGCTGAACGCCACGTCCGGAGGCCGTCCATGCCCGAGCCCCTCTCCACCGAGTCCACCGCCTTCCGCAGCGCCCTCGACGTGATCCGGGCCGTGGAGCCCCGCGTCGCCGACGCCATCGGTCAGGAAATCGCCGACCAGCGCGAGATGCTCAAGCTGATCGCGTCGGAGAACTACGCCTCCCCGGCCACCCTGCTGGCCATGGGCAACTGGTTCAGCGACAAATACGCCGAGGGCACCGTCGGCCGCCGCTTCTACGCCGGCTGCCGCAACGTCGACACCGTCGAGGCCCTCGCCGCCGAGCACGCCCGCGAGCTCTTCGGCGCCGAGCACGCCTACGCCCAGCCGCACTCCGGCATCGACGCCAACCTGGTCGCCTTCTGGGCCGTCCTCGCCGCCCGCGTCGAGGCCCCGGCCCTCGCCGAGGCGGGCGTCCGCAACGTCAACGACCTCAGCGAGGCCGACTGGGCGGAGCTGCGTCAGGCCTTCGGCAACCAGCGCATGCTCGGCATGTCCCTGGACGCGGGCGGCCACCTCACCCACGGCTTCCGCCCGAACATCTCAGGAAAGATGTTCGACCAGCGTTCGTACGGCACCGATCCCGCCACCGGCCTCATCGACTACGAGGCGCTGCGGACGTCGGCCCGTGAGTTCAAGCCGCTGATCATCGTCGCCGGCTACTCCGCCTACCCCCGCCTGGTGAACTTCCGGATCATGCGGGAGATCGCCGACGAGGTCGGCGCGACCCTGATGGTCGACATGGCGCACTTCGCCGGTCTGGTCGCGGGCAAGGTCCTCACCGGCGACTTCGACCCCGTCCCGCACGCCCAGATCGTCACCACCACCACGCACAAGTCGCTGCGCGGCCCGCGCGGTGGCATGGTCCTGTGCGACGAGAGCCTCGCCG
This sequence comes from Streptomyces sp. NPDC111656, assembly GCF_055656965.1. Taxonomy (NCBI): domain Bacteria; kingdom Bacillati; phylum Actinomycetota; class Actinomycetes; order Kitasatosporales; family Streptomycetaceae; genus Streptomyces; species Streptomyces sp. NPDC111656. Next base: position 585,750 of record NZ_JBVKCA010000002.1, on the reverse strand, counting down.
AGCAGGTCGACCGCGGCTGCCCGATGGTCCTCGGCGGCCCCCTCCCGCACGTCATGGCCGCCAAGGCCGTCGCGCTCGCCGAGGCCCGCCGCCCCGAGTTCCGCGACTACGCCCAGGCCGTCGTAGACAACGCCCGCGCCCTCGCCGAGGGCCTGATGCGGCGCGGCGCGACCCTGGTCACCGGCGGCACGGACAACCACCTCAACCTGATCGACGTCGCCTCCTCCTACGGCCTCACCGGCCGCCAGGCCGAGTCCGCGCTGCTCGACTCGGGCATCGTCACCAACCGCAACGCCATCCCCGCCGACCCGAACGGCGCCTGGTACACCTCCGGCATCCGCATCGGCACGCCCGCGCTGACCACCCGTGGTCTGGGCACCACCGAGATGGACGAGATCGCCGGTCTCATCGACCGCGTCCTCACCGCCGCCGAGCCCGGCACCACCGCCAAGGGCGCCCCGTCCAAGGCCCAGCACGTCCTGGACGCGAAGATCTCCGACGAGATCGCCCACCGCGCCACCGACCTGCTGGCCCCGTTCCCGCTCTACCCGGAGATCGACCTCGGCTGACCCACCTCCCGGTTCAGAGGTCGATCAGCTCCTGTCGTGGTTCCCGCGGCGGTCCGGCTCCATCCCGCCGGGCCGCCGCGCGGCGCACCAGAAAGGCGCCGCCGGCCCCGAGGAGCAGACCCGCGCCAAGGCCGGGCAGCACCCACCGCGCACGCTCCTCGACACCCCGCTTCGAGCCCGGTGCGCCTGCGGCGGCGTCGAGCAGCTTCCCCCGCCCGACCACCCGCTCGTACACCGAGCGCGACGCGCGGTGCCAGCGGATGTCGTCGTCCACCACGTCGGGCGAGGGGTCCGTGCGCACCCAGGGCGTGCCGTCCGCGGCCAGGAACAGCTGGTCCTGGCGCCCCATGGCGACATCGCCCCCCGGCGCGCTGTCGGTCTGCGGCCAGCCCCCGACCCCGCTCAGGCCCCACATCACGGTGGCCCGTACCGGCGGGAAGTCGCCCGCCGTCCACGCGTCCGGCACCCGCACCGTCCCCATGTAGGTGGGAGTCAGCAGGTCCCACAGCAGTGTGAAGTCCCGCTCCCCGGAGTGCAGTGCGGTCGTGCGCCCCGTGCCGCCCTCGATGACCAGGGCCATGTCCGGCCCTCTGTGCCCCGCGACCGGTGCCGAAGCCCCCGCCGGGTGCGCCGCCAGCACGGCGAGCACCACACCCGAGAACACCGCGATCCCCGATCTCACCCGTCTGCCTCGGCCCGCCACGCGTGTCCCCCGTCCGCCCCCAGCACGTGCCTCGAGTATCCGCCCGGGTCCTCCTTCCGGGGAGAGCTCTGTTCCCACCTGTTCCCGAGCTCCCGGGTGCACCTGAGAGAATGGTGAACATGGCCTCTGAACGTCCCCGCGTGCTCTCCGGAATCCAGCCCACAGCAGGCTCGTTCCACCTCGGCAACTACCTCGGCGCCGTCCGCCAGTGGGTGGCCCTGCAGGAGTCCCACGACGCCTTCTACATGGTCGTCGACCTGCACGCGATCACCGTTCCGCAGGACCCGGCGGACCTGCGCGCGAACACCCGGCTCGCCACCGCGCAGCTGCTCGCCGCCGGTCTCGACGCGGACCGCTGCACGCTCTTCGTGCAGAGCCATGTCCCCGAGCACGCCCAGCTCGCCTGGATCATGAACTGCCTCACCGGCTTCGGCGAGGCCTCCCGCATGACCCAGTTCAAGGACAAGTCCGCCAAGCAGGGCTCGGACCGCGCGTCCGTCGGCCTGTTCACGTACCCGATCCTCCAGGTCGCCGACATCCTGCTGTACCAGGCGAACGAGGTCCCGGTCGGCGAGGACCAGCGCCAGCACGTCGAGCTCACCCGCGACCTCGCCGAGCGCTTCAACGGCCGCTTCGGCGAGACCTTCACGATCCCGAAGCCGTACATCCTCAAGGAGACGGCGAAGATCTACGACCTCCAGGACCCGTCGATCAAGATGAGCAAGTCGGCGTCCACGCCGAAGGGCCTCATCAACCTGCTCGACGAGCCGAAGACCACCGCCAAGAAGGTCAAGAGCGCGGTCACCGACACGGACACCGTCATCAGGTATGACAGCGAGCACAAACCGGGTATCAGCAATCTGCTGACCATCTACTCGACCCTCACCGGTACCGGTATCGCGGAACTGGAGGAGAAGTACGCGGGCAAGGGCTACGGTGCGCTCAAGACGGACCTCGCCGAGGTCATGGTCGACTTCGTGACCCCGTTCCGGGAGCGCACCCAGCAGTACCTGGACGACCCGGAGACGCTCGACTCGATCCTGGCCAAGGGAGCCGAGAAGGCGCGCGCCGTCGCCGCGGAGACGCTCGCGCAGGCGTACGACCGGGTGGGCTTCCTGCCCGCCAAGCACTGAGGCGTACGACCGCACACACGTACCACTGGGCGGAGCGCTGCACATCACTACGGCTGCGCCTGCCCACAGCACAGCCGTGGCCTTACAGTCGATAGCCGGACGGCTGAGTACGAACCAGACAACGCGCCCGGCGACGCGAAGGACAACGCAACCGGTGACGCGACCGACGACGCACCGGACACGACGACAGGAGACGACGTGGGGACCGTAACGATCGGCGTGTCGATCGCGGTCCCGGAGCCTTACGGCAGCCTGCTCCAGGAGCGGCGCGCGGGCTTCGGCGACCCCGCGGCTTGTGGCATCCCCACGCACGTCACCCTGCTGCCGCCGACGGAGGTCCATGCCGCCGACCTGCCGGCCGTCGAGGCGCATCTGACCGAGGTCGCCGTGGCCGGCCGGCCCTTCCCGATGCGGCTGTCGGGCACCGGCACCTTCCGGCCCCTGTCACCGGTGGTGTTCGTGAAGGTCGTCCAGGGCGCCGAGGCCTGCACCTGGCTCCAGCAGCGGGTCCGCGACGCCTCCGGTCCCGTGGCGCGCGAACTGCAGTTCCCGTACCACCCGCACGTCACGGTGGCGCACGGCATCGACGAGGCGGCGATGGACCGCGCGTTCCATGAACTCGCCGACTACGACGCCGAGTGGCCCTGCACGGGGTTCGCGCTCTACGAGCAGGGCTCCGACAGTGTGTGGCGCAAGCTGCGGGAGTTCCCCTTCGGCGGATCCGTGGTGCCACCGCAGGCGGGCCACGTGGACGTGGAGCGCGGGACCATCGCCAGCCGCTAGCGGCGGTCGAGCCGGGCAGCCGTCGTCGAGCTAGATCGGCAGGCGGCGGAACACCGCTCGCGGTACGTGCCGCAGCGCCGCCATCACCAGCCGCAGCGCCCCCGGCACCCACACCGTCTCCGAGCGCCGTCGCAGCCCCACCTCGACGGCCGTCGCGACCGCCTCCGGTGTGGTGGCCATGGGTCCCTCCGCGCGCCCCGCGGTCATCTTCGTACGGACGAACCCCGGGCGTACGACCATCACGTGGACGCCGGTGCCGTGCAGCGCGTCGCCCAGACCCTGGGCGAAGGCGTCCAGGCCCGCCTTGCTCGACCCGTAGATGAAGTTGGAGCGACGGGCGCGCTCGCCCGCGACCGAGGAGAGCACCACCAGGGAGCCGTGCCCCTGCGTCTGGAGGGCCCGCGCGCACACCAGCAGGGCCGACACCGCGCCCGTGTAGTTGGTCTGCGCGATCCGGGCGGCGGCCACCGGCTCCCGCTCGTCCCGGGCCTGGTCGCCGAGGACCCCGAAGGCGAGCAGCACCATGTCGAGGTCGCCCTCGGTGAAGACCTTGCCGAGGACCGTCTCGTGGGACTCGGGGTCGAGCGCGTCGAAGGCGAGGGTACGGACGTCCGCGCCCAGCGCGCGCAGGTGCTCGGCGTCCCGTTCCAGGGCCGGTGAGGGTCGTCCGGCGAGCCACACCGTGCGGGTGCGCCGGGCGATCAGACGGCGCGCCGTGGCCAGCGCGATCTCGGACGTGCCGCCGAGGATCAGCAGGGACTGGGGGGCTCCGAAGGCGTCCTTCATGACAACTCCTTGAGGGGTGAGGAGGCGGGACGGTCGACCGGTTCTAGAGGTCGAGGCGGCGGGACAGGTCGGAGGTGAACACCCCGCGCGGGTCCAACTCGGCCCGCAGCTCACGGAATTCGGTCAGCCGTGGATACATGTCGGCCAGCAGTTCCGGCCGCAGCCGCGCGTCCTTCGCCAGGTACACGCGTCCGGCCGCCCCGGCCACCTCCTCGTCCAGCTCGTCGAGGAAGGCGCCGAGGCCCGGCAGGTTCGCGGGGATGTCCAGGGCGAGGGTCCAGCCCGGCATCGGGAAGGAGAGCCAGCCCGGATCGCCCTCGCCGAAACGCTTCAGGACGGCGAGGAAGGACGGGCACCGGCGTTCGGCGATGCGCCGCACAATGCGCCGCAGGGCCTCCTCGCGCCCGTGTCCGACGACGAACTGGTACTGCACGAAGCCACCGCGCCCGTAGATCCGGTTCCAGTGCGGCACCCCGTCGAGCGGGTGGAAGAAGGCCGGGATCCGCTGTAGCTCGTCGGCACGCGCACGAGGTGCCTTCCGGTACCAGAGCTCATTGAAGAGGCCCACCGTCCCGCGGCCGAGCAGTCCCTCCGGTACGAAGGCGGGCGCGGACGGGAACCGCGGCGGTCGGAACGCCAGCGGGCGCCGGCGCGCGCGTGGGGGGAGCGCGTCCAGGGGGGCGTGTTCCCCGCGGGTGAGCACCGCACGTCCCGTCGAGCGGCCGCGCGCGAGCAGGTCGATCCAGGCGACCGAGTACCGGTAGCGGTGGTCCGTGGCGGTGAGACGGGCCATCAAGGCGTCCAGGTCCGCCGCGCGTTCGGTGTCGACGGACATCAGCGAGGTCTCGACGGGCTGGAGCCGGACGGTCGCCGTGAGGATCACCCCGGTCAGGCCCATGCCGCCCGTGGTGGCGTCGAAGAGGGGGGTGCCCCGGCCCACCGTGCGGATCGCGCCGTCCGCGGTCAGCAGCTCGAAGGAGAGGACATGGCGGGCGAACGAGCCCGACACGTGGTGGTTCTTGCCGTGGATGTCCGCGCCGATCGCGCCGCCGACGGTCACCTGGCGGGTCCCGGGCGTGACCGGTACGAACCAGCCGAGCGGGAGCAGGACCTCCATCAGCCGGTGCAGGCTCACGCCCGCGTCGCAGAGCACGGTCCCGCCCGCGACGTCGATCGCGTGGACGCGGTCGAGGCCGGTCATGTCGAGCACGGCCCCGCCCGCGTTCTGCGCCGCGTCCCCGTACGCCCGCCCCAGACCCCGGGCGATGCCTCCGCGGACCCCGCAGGCGCGGACGGCGGCCGCCGCTTCCTCGTAGGTGCGCGGGCGGACCACACGGGCGGTGGTCGGCGCGGTGCGGCCCCAGCCCGTGACGAAGACGGGTTCGGCCGGGCCGGAGGCGGATCCGGCCGGGTCGGAGGCGGTGTGGGCAGGCATGACCGAGACCGTATCGGCGAAAAAGGTGCATAAAGCCCTCACCTCTCCCGTCTTCGCGGCTCCTCACCGAAATGGGTGATTAATGGGATGTCGTCAAAGATTGCCATCATTCTGCGGCCACTCCCTAGAAGAGTGGGATCACATGGACGACCTTGACGACATGGACCGCCGACGGTGGGACGGCATGGACCGTCGGCTGCTGTCGGCCCTCCACGAGCGCGGCACGGATCCACGCGTGGCGGCCGTCGCACGCGCCCTGTCCTGGAGCGGGGAGCACGGCGTGCTGTGGCTCGCGGCCGGGCTCACGGGCGCGGTGGTCGACCGCGGGCGGCGCGGCGCGTGGCTGCGTGGCACGGCGCTCACCGCCACCGCGCACCTCACCAGCATGGGCGTGAAGCGGATCGTGCGCCGTCCACGCCCCGCGCACATCGTCCCGCTGGTGCGCACGGCCGGACGGCACTCGTTCCCCAGCTCCCACGCGGCCTCCGCGACGGCCGCGGCGGTCGCCTTCGGCGCGCTCGGAGGCCGCCCGCTGCTGCCGCTCGCCGCCGCGATGTGCCTCTCCCGGCTGGTGGCGGGCGTCCACTACCCCTCGGACGTGCTCGCGGGCGCCGCCCTGGGCGCCCTGACGGCCCGTCTGGGCGCCCGCTGGATCGAGGCCGGCCATGGCTGAACGCACGGTGCTCCTGGACCCCACGCCGACCGCCCCGGTTCCCGTACGGACCGTCACCGGCCTCGCCCGGGGTCTCCTCAGGACCACCCGTCCCCGCCAGTGGGTGAAGAACCTGCTGGTCGTGGCAGCCCCGGCGGCGGCCGGCCAGCTCTTCTCCCGGCACGCGGTGATCCAACTCGCGCTCGTCTTCGTCCTGTTCACGGCCTGCGCCGCCGCCGTCTACCTGATCAACGACGCCCGCGACGCCGAAGCCGACCGCGCCCACCCGGTCAAGCGCCACCGCCCGGTCGCCACGGGCCAGGTCCCCGTCCCCCTCGCCTACGCCGCGGGAGGCGTGCTCGCCGTCCTCGCCCCGACCGCCGCCGCCCTGCTGTCCTCCCCGGTCACCGCGGCACTGCTGACCGCCTACCTCGGCATGCAACTGGCGTACTGCGTCAGCCTCAAGCACGTCCTGGTCGTCGACCTCGCCGTCGTGACGACCGGATTCCTGATGCGGGCGATGATCGGCGGGCTCGCCCTCGGCATCCCGCTCTCCCGCTGGTTCCTGATCACCACGGGCTTCGGCGCGCTCTTCATGGTGGCGGCGAAACGGTACTCCGAGGCCCTCCAGCTGGCCGGGAAAGCCGGTGCCACCCGCGCGCTGCTCACCGAGTACACCACCGGCTATCTGCGCTTCGTCTGGCAGCTGGCCGCCGGGGTCGCCGTGCTCGCCTACTGCCTGTGGGCCCTGGAGGAGGGCGGCGCGCCCAGCGCCGGAGTGCTGCCCTGGCGCCAGCTGTCCATGGTCGCCTTCATCCTGGCCGTCCTGCGGTACGCCGTCTTCGCCGACCGGGGCGCGGCGGGCGAGCCCGAGGACGTCGTCCTGCGCGACCGCGCGCTCGCCCTGATCGGACTGGTGTGGCTCGCGATGTACGCGCTCGCAGTCGTGAACTGGTGAGCCTCGCCCAGCGGCCCCTGACCCAGGAGCTCCTGGGCTTCGCCACCGTCGGCGTCCTCGCCTACGCCGCCGACCTCGGACTCTTCCTCTGGCTGCGCGGCCCGGTGGGCCTCGACCCGCTCACCGCCAAGGCGCTGTCGTTCGTGGCGGGCTGCGCGGTCGCGTACACCGGCAACGCGCTCGGCACGTACCGGCACCACCCCGTGCGTCGGCCCCGGCGGTGCCCCGACTTCCTCGTGTTCCTCGCCGTGAACCTCGCGGGCGCCCTCGTCCAGCTGCTGTGCGTCGCCGTCAGTCACTATGGCCTCGGGCTCACCTCGCGACGCGCCGACACGGTCTCCGGTGCGGGGATCGGTATGGCACTCGCCACGGTCCTGCGTTTTTGGGGTACCCGGACATGGGTTTTCCGAGGTGAGGGCAGAGTCGGATCATGGACTGGCTGAAAAAGCTCCCCGGCGTGGGGCCGTTGGTCGCCCGTCTGATGGCCACGCACGGGTGGCGGTCGTACGAGCGTCTGGACCGGGTGAAGTGGACGCGGCTCGCCGCCGCGATGACCTTCATCAGCTTCGTGGCGCTCTTCCCGCTGCTGACCGTCGGTGCCGCGATCGCCGCCGCCACCCTCACCAGCCAGCGGCAGAAGGAGCTTCAGGACAAGATCGTCGAGCAGGTGCCGGGCATCTCCGACCAGCTCGACATCAACGCGCTGGTGCAGAACGCCGGCACCATCGGGCTCATCGCGGGCGCCGTCCTGCTGTTCACCGGCATCGGCTGGGTCGGCTCCATGCGGGACTGTCTGCGCGCGGTCTGGGAGCTGCCCGACAGGGAGGAGAACCCCCTCCTGCGCAAGCTTGTGGACGCCGGGATCCTCGTCGGACTCGGCGGTGCCGTACTCGTCACCATCGCCGTCTCCACCGTCGCGTCCTCGCTGGTCGGCTGGACGGCCCGGCAGCTCGGCATCGGCGAACACGACTGGGGGAGCGTGGCGCTGCAGTCCGCCGCGTTCGCCGTCGCCGTACTCACCGACTTCCTGGTGCTCCTGTACGTCCTGACCCTGCTGCCGGGCGTCGAGCCGCCGCGCCACCGGCTCGTCGTCGCCGCGCTGATGGGCGCCGTCGGCTTCGAACTGCTCAAGCTGCTGCTCAGCAGCTATATGCGGGGCGTGGCGTCGAAGAGCATGTACGGCGCCTTCGGTGTGCCCGTCGCGCTGCTGCTGTGGATCAACTTCACCGCGAAACTGGTCCTGTTCTGCGCCGCCTGGACGGCCACCGGACATGCCGACTCCGGTCCGAAGCAACGCGACGACGACCCCTGCGACCCCGACGACGCCGACGAGCCCGCGGGGCCAGGGGACTTCGGGGAGGTCAGCGGCGGCGGCGCATCAGGTCGGGGAGGGGCCAGCGGCGGTTGACGAGGAAGGCGGCGCCGGCGACCAGGGCGAGCAGGCCGCCCGTGACGGCCAGGGCGGTGCCGATCCCGCTGGAACCGTCCTTCGCCGCCGCGGAGGCGGCCACCGGCGACGACGAGGCCTTGGTCCCCCGGTCTCCGGACGACACCGGCGTGTTGGACCCGGCGGACGCGGTCGCACCCGCCTGCGCGCCGGTGTCGACGCCCTTCGGCGGCACCAGCTCACCCACCGGTGTGACCTTGCCGGCCGCGCCGAAGCCCCAGTCGAGCAGCCGCGCGGCCTCCTTGTAGACCTCGTTGTGCTCGTCCTTCTCCGGGTTCATCACGGTGACCAGCAGCACCTTGCCGTTCCGCTCGGCGACACCGGTGAAGGTGGCGCCCGCGTTGGTGGTGTTGCCGTTCTTCACCCCCGCGATGCCCTGGTACGTGGAGACGTCGGCGTCACCGGTCAGCAGCCGGTTGGTGTTCTGGATCTCGAAGGTCTCGCGGGTCGTCTTCCCCTTGTCGTTCTTCTTCGTCTCGCCCGGGAACTTCGCCCGCACCGTCGAGCAGTACTCCCGGAAGTCCTTCTTCTGCAGCCCGGAGCGGGCGAACAGCGTCAGGTCGTACGCCGACGACACCTGGCCCGGCTGGTCGTAGCCGTCGGGGCTGACCACATGCGTGTCGAGGGCCTGCAGGTCCTCGGCGTGCGCCTGCATGTCCTTGACCGTCTGCTCGACGCCGCCGTTCATCGCCGACAGCACGTGCACGGCGTCGTTGCCGGAGCGCAGGAAGACACCGAGCCACAGATCGTGCACGCTGTACGTCTCCTCCTCCTTTATCCCCACCATGCTGGAGCCCGCGCCGATGCCCGAGAGGTCGGTGACGGCGACCTTGTGCTGCTCGGTCCTGGGGAACTTCGGCAGCACGGTGTCGGCGAAGAGCATCTTCAGCGTGCTCGCCGGGGGCAGCCGCCAGTGGGCGTTGTGGGCGGCCAGCACGTCGCCCGACTCGGCGTCGGTGACGATCCAGGAGCGCGCGGTCACATCCTTGGGCAGCACCGGGGCGCCCGCGCCGAGAGCCACCTGGGTCCCGGCCTCTCCCAGCCGCGCTCCGCCCACCGTCGACATGTTCGCCGGGGGAGTCGCGCTCGGGCTCGTCGTCGGTGACGGTGACGACGACGGCTTGTCGGCCGCGAAGACGGGGACCGTCGTCGTCAGCGAAAGGGTCAACAGGGTGGCGGAAGTGACCAGCAGCGATCGCCGGATGGTCTTCTTGTTGGCGGACACGGTCGAGAAATTACAGGGCGCGGGCCGGGAAGTCCCCTCACTCGATGCTGGAGTCCCCTGGTCCCGGCCACCCCGGCGCCCGGTCCCGGCCGGCGACGGCGATACTGGACCCATGCTGTGCCCACCCGGGGGACAACCCCCGGACCCCCGGCCGGTCGGGTCGGCTTCGGGTGCCCGGCACAGTGATGAAAGGTCCCTCAGCGTGAAACTCAGCCGCCCCGTCTCCTGGTTCCTGCTCGCCTTCGGAGTGTGGAGCTGGATCATCTGGGTCACTTTCGTCAAGAATTTGTGGAAGGACGGCAGCGGGCTCGCGTTCAACGACGCGGGGGATCCGACGGCGTACTTCTGGGTGCACCTGACGCTCGCCGTCGTCTCCTTTGTCTTGGGGACGGTCGTCGGCGGCATCGGGTTCCGCGGACTGCGCGCATTGCGCCAGACGTCATAGCAACAAGGGGCAAACGGGGGACAACGGAACACAACGGCGGACAACGGGGGATACGGCGTCTTGGTCATCGTCTTCGTACTGGTGGGACTGCTCGCCCTCGCCACGGTCGCGGGGCTGTACTGGTACGTGTGGCGCCGTCTGGTGCGTGACACGACGTCCGGTCCGGGGCTCGCCCGGCGCGCGGGCACGGTGGTCTTCGTCGCCGGGCCGGTGCTGATGATCGCCGCGGTCACCGCGGAGCGCGCCGGTGCACCCTTCCGGCTCCAGCAGGCGCTGGCCTGGCCCGGGTTCCTGTGGATGGCGCTGTCGATCTATCTGCTGCTGGGGGTGGTGGCGGGGGAGGTCGTACGACCGCTGCTGCGCCGGGTCATGGAGCGGCGCGCGGCCCCCTCCGCGGCCGTACCGCACCCGGCACCCGTACCGCACCCGGAGTCGGTGCCGACGGGAGCGGCGACCCCCCAGGAGCCCGCACCCGCCGAACCGCCACGGCCCGTCACCACCCCCTCGCGGCGGCTCTTCGTCTCGCGTGCCGTCGGCGGGGCCGCCGCGGCCGCCGCCCTGGGGACCGTGGGGTACGGGACGTACGGGGTGCTGCGCGGGCCCCGGGTGAAGCGGGTCACCGTGCCGCTGGCCAAACTGCCCCGGTCCGCGCACGGTTACCGGATCGCCGTCGTCAGCGACATCCACCTCGGGCCCACCCTCGGGCGGGACTTCTGCCGGCGGGTCGTCGACACGATCAACGCGACGCAGCCCGACCTGATCGCGGTGGTCGGGGACCTCGTCGACGGGAGTGTGAAGGACCTCGGACCCGCCGCGGCGCCCCTCGCGCGGCTGCGGGCACGGCACGGCTCGTACTTCGTCACGGGCAACCACGACTACTACTCCGGTGCCGCGCAATGGGTCCGGGAAGTACGGGAACTGGGTCTGCGCCCGCTCGAGAACGCCCGGACGGAAATGGCCGGATTCGATCTCGCGGGCGTCAACGACGTCGCGGGGGAGAGCGAGGGGCACGGGCCCGACTTCGGGAGGGCGCTGGGGGACCGGGACACCGCGCGGGCCGTGGTGCTGCTCGCCCACCAGCCGGTCCAGATCCACGACGCCGTCAAGCACGGTGTCGACCTCCAGCTCTCCGGGCACACCCACGGCGGACAGCTCTGGCCGGGCAACTACATCGCGGAACTGGCCAATCCCACGGTCGCGGGCCTGGAGCGCTACGGCGACACGCAGTTGTACGTCAGCCGGGGCGCGGGCGCCTGGGGGCCGCCGACCCGGGTGGGCGCGCCGTCGGACATCACCGTCGTGGAGCTGGCGTCCCTGCAAGCCTGAGAACCGGCTGTGAAACAGGGGCGAAACGGTCTTCCCTCGTACCCCGTCCAATTCTTCGGACACCTCTTCCCTCAGACGAAACACCTGTGATTGGGTGATCCGCGTCACTGGGGAGTGGCACGGGGCGTGGCCTGGGGAGGGGCGCCGATGCGATCGGTTCGCATACGGATTCTCGCGGTGCTGGTGGTACTGGCGGCCGTGGGTGTGGGCGGCTGGCAGTTACTGCCGTCCAGGGAGAACCACAACAGGACCCTCACGGTCGGGACGACGGACGCCGTCACGTCACTCGACCCGGCGGGCGCGTACGACGCCGGCTCCTGGGCCCTGTTCAGCAACGTGTTCCAGTCGCTGCTGACGTTCGAGCCCGGTGGCGCCGCCCCCGTGCCGGACGCGGCGAAGAGCTGCGGGTTCGTGGGCGCGGGACTGCACACCTATGTCTGCACCCTGCGTGACGACCTGACGTTCCCGAGCGGGAGCAAGGTGACCGCCGAGGACGTGAAGTTCTCCTTCGACCGGGTCAAGGCCATCAACTCCGAGGTGGGGCCCGCGTCCCTGCTCTCCACCCTCGGCTCGGTGGACGCCCAGGGCCTCAAGGTCACCTTCCACCTGTCCTCGCCGGACGCCACCTTCCCTTTCAAGGTGGCCACCGGAGCCGGGGCGATCGTCGACCGCACCCGCTACCCGAAGCACGCCCTGCGCAAGGACGCGGGCGCCGACGGCACCGGGGTGTACGTACTGAAGTCGTATACGAAGGACAAGCGGGCCGTCCTCGCGCCCAACAAGAACTACAAGGGCGCCGTCGAGGGGAGCGGCACGCCCACCGTGCTGCGCTACTACGCCACCCCCAAGGCGCTGGAGAGCGCCTGGAAGGCGAAGCAGGTCGACGTCGCGACGCGTCAGCTGCCGCCCGCGACGCTGGCCACCCTCTCGCCGAGCGACCCGGACCAGCACGTCACCGAGTCCGACAGCGCCGAGACCCGCAACCTCGTCCTCAACGTCCGCGCGAACTCACCGCTGCACAACCGCCTCGTACGGCAGGCCGTCGCCGTGCTGATCAACCGCGAGCAACTGGTCAGCCAGACCTACAAGGGGACGACCGATCCGCTGTACGGGCTGATCCCGGCGGGCATCACAGGGCACTCGACGTCGTTCTTCGACACCTACCCCAAGCCCGACGCGAAGAAGGCGAAGGCCCTGCTGACCGAGGCCGGGGTGTCGACGCCGGTGCGCTTCACCTACGGGTACGCCGAGGGGCGGGGCGCCGCCGGCGAGGAGGCCGCCGAGCTCAAGCGGCAGCTGGAGGCGAGCGGCCTGTTCAAGGTGGACATCAAGGGCTACGAGTGGACCGACTTCCAGAAGCGGTACGCCGAGGGCCGGTTGGACGCCTGGGCGGTCGGCTGGGTCGCCGACTTCCCCGACCCGGACACCTTCAGCACGCCGCTCGTCGGCACCGGCAACAGCATGAAGAACGGGTACAGCGACAAGGACGTGGACCGGCTGATTCAGGACAGTCAGCAGTTCGAGGACCGCAGTCGCACGTCCGACGACTTCCAGACACTGCAGGAAATCGTGGCCCGCGATGTTCCCGTGATTCCCCTGTGGCAGCGCAAGGAGTATGTACTCAGCAGTGAGGACGTCGGAGGCGGCCAGTATCTGTCGGACGGGACCGGTGTCTTCCGCCTCTGGCGGCTGGGCTGGATATGAGCCGGGCCGGATACGACACGTGACGTGATCTCGCGGGGTGGCCCCCCACCCCGGTGACATCGCGCTCTCGCCCGACGCGGCACCATGTGCGCACCATGTGCCGGAGGTGTGTGCGCGGTGAGGAGCTGAGGTGTTGAGACGCAACGCGTTCCGGCTGCCCCGGCATCCGGCGTCCGTCGGACTAGCCCGGCGCCGGGTACGCGACCATCTGCGGGACTGGGGCCACAGCACCGACGACCCGGCTCTCGCGGACGTCGTCCTGATCGTCTCCGAGCTCGTGACCAACGCCGTACGCCACGGACCCCTTCACGAAGGTCACGAAGGGGAGTTCGAGGTCGCGGTGACCGCCCTCGCCGACGGCTCCTGCTTCGTCGAGGTCTCCGACGAGGGCCTGGCCGCACCACGGCCGCGGCCGGTCTCCGTGGGGGAGGAGACCGGCCGCGGCCTGCACCTGGTGGAGGGCGTCGCCGTGGCGTGGGGGGTGTGGAGCCGGGGCCGCCACGGCAAGACCGTGTGGGCGCTCGTGGTGTCCGCGGCCCCGTGAATCACGGCGCCGGGGTCGAGCCGTACGCCGTCAGGAAGCGGTCGCGGAAGTCGTTCATCTTCCAGACCGGGGTGTCCTGCTGCGGCTGCAGGCCGTCCGCCCAGTTCCAGTCGGCGATCTTGTCCAGGACCTTCGGGTCCTTGGCGACGATCGAGACCGGCACGTCACGGCTGGCGTGGTTGCCGCTGACCCGGGCGATGGGCTGGTGGTCGCCGAGGAAGATCAGCACGGTGTTCTTGTTGCCGTACTTCACCAGGTAGTCGATGAGGCTCGACACCGAGTACTGGATGGACTTGCCGTACTCCTGCTTCGACTTGGTGGAGTCGGTGATGATGTCCCCGGGCTTCTTGCCGGCCTTCTCGATCGCGTTGTAGATCGAGCCGTCGCCGACCTGGTCCTGCGGGACCAGCGTGGGGATCGGCGCCCAGGGCTGGTGGCTGGAGGTCAGGATGATCGTCGACATCAGCGGCTTGTCGTGCTTCTTGCTGTGCACCAGGCGCTCGAAGGCGGTCAGCGCGTACTGGTCGGGCATGGTCGACCAGCTGAACTTCGGGCCCTTGTAGCCGAGTTTGTGGGAGTCGTAGAGCTTGTCGATGCCGTAGAACTTCTGCTCGGGCCACGCCTTCTGGACGCCCGGCATGACGCCGACCGTGTCCCAGGCGCCCGTCTTCTTGAACGCGCCGGGGAGGGTCAGGCGCTCGCCCGCGGTGACGGTGCGGTAGCGCTGCTGGTTGCTGATCCACAGGCCCGACAGGAACGTGGAGTGGCCCAGCCAGCTGCTTCCGCCGTACGTCGCCGAGGTCAGCCAACCGCTCTTGGCCGCGAACCCGGCCTGGGTCAGCTTCTCGTTCTCGGCGGTGAGCGTGGCGTCGACCCCGGGTGCCATGACCGGGTCCTCGATCGCGCTGCGGCCGTAGCTCTCGATGAAGGTGATCATCATGTCCTTGCCGCGCAGCCCGGTGAGCAGCTGGTCGGGCGGCGTGTCGGCGAAGTCGTCCTTCTTCGCGATCTTGGCGAACTCGGCTTCGTCCCGCAGCGTCCGCCGGACCTGCTCCGTCTTGAACTGGAGGGCCTGCATGGTGTGCTCCGAAGCGATGGGTATCCCCGCGGCGTACTGCACGCCCAGCGCCGCGCAGGTGACCCAGACGATGGCCAGCACCAGCGTCGTGCGGGTCGCCGTCTCGGTGTTCCGGGCCGCCAGGTTCCCCAGTCGGATCACCGACATCGTCGTGAGGGCGAGTACGGCGATCACGAGCGTCACGGCCAGGGCCGCGATGCCGAGCGCGCCACCCTTGCCGAACGTGTCCTGGAGGTACCCCTGCGCATCACTGAAGAGGGACCAGTCGAGGACGACGTTGAAGCCTCGCCCGAGGTATTCGTTGAAACCGATGTCGAGGAAGTTCACGACGGTCAGGGCGCCCAGGCCGAGCCCGGCGAGCACCGCCACGGCGATCCGCGGCCTGCGGGGCAGGACGATCAGCAGGGCGGCGCCGAAGATCGCCTCCACCGGGAGACGCACGAAAGCGGCCACCCGGATCTTGTCCGCCTGGGTCGGCATGAGCAGCGCGCTGACCACGACAGCGAGGGCCACGGCGGTGGTGGTCCACCAGAGGACGCGGGCCGCGACCGGGTACTTCTCCCGCCACCCGCCCCAGACCCGCCGCCACCGGCGTGGGCGGGGGGTGACCGCGCCCTCCGGAGCGTCGACGTCCGAGGCCTCCGCCCCGGGGCTTTCCGCCTCAGGAGCCTCGGCCCCAGGAGTCTCCGTCTCGGATGCCGTTGCCTCGGCCGTCCGAGCCTCGGGAGTCTCGGTCTCAGGAGCCTTCGCTTCCGGAACTTCAGGGACTTCAGGGGCTTCTGCGGCTTCCGGCTCGGGGTCGGCTTCTGCTTCCGCCTCGGCCTCCGGAGCTTCCGCCTCTGCGGCGTCCGCCTCCGGCGCTTCCGCCTCTGGAACGCTTGCCTCCGGGGTCTCGGCCTCCGCGGTCTCGGCCTCGGGGGTTCCCGCCTCCGGGGAGTCCAGGGGCGTGACCTCCTGCGAGGGCACGTCCTCCGGCGCCTCGTCCGTTTTCGACAGCTGTCGAGAGCTCGTGTTGAACGACAACCCGGCGGTCCTTCCGTGCGAAGCCCGGTGGTGGCGCGGCGGACCAGGCTGAGGTCGGGGCCGCCTTCTTCTGTTGGGTACGAGGTCGTACCGGCCGGTGTTCAATCATCCGGGTTTGCTTATGTTCAAGCGAGTCACCGAGCTTGTTCAAGCACCTCACTGTGCTTGTTAAAGCAGCTCACCGCGTCGGAAGCGTCACTGTGACCTCGAGCCCCGCTCCCGGCGCCGTCCGTACCGCCACGTCACCCCCGTGCGCGGCCACCACTCCCTGCACGATCGCCATCCCCAGCCCGCTGCCCGCACCACCGCCCGCCCGGAAGAACCGGTCGAAGATGCGCGCCGCGTCCTCCTCCGCCAGCCCGGGCCCCTGGTCCGCGACACACAGCCGTACGGTCCCGTCCTCCCGTTCGAGACCGAGCCGCACCGGCACGTCGGCGGGCGTGTGGGTGCGTACGTTGGCCACCAGGTTGCCCAGCACCTGCCGCAGCCCCGACTCGTCGGCGTGCACCAGCAGGGTCCCGTCGGCGCCCACGGTCACCGGACGCCCGGGCTGCTGGGCCCGCAGATCCTCGGCCGCGTCCCGTACCAGACGGCTCAGGTCGACGTTCTTGAAACGCAGCTCGGGGCTCTGGTCGAGGCGGGCCAGGATGAGCAGTTCGTCCACGAGGCGTCCCATGCGGTCGGCCTCGGCGTTCATCCGGTCCCAGGCCCGCCGGCGCTCACCCGGCTCGCGCAGCATCCCCTTCTCGTACAGCTGGAGGTAGCCGCGGATCGCCGACAGCGGGGTGCGCAGCTCGTGCGAGGCGTCCGCGACGAACCGGCGCAGCTGCGCCGCGCTGCGCTCGCGGGTCCGGTACGCCGATTCCACCTGGTGGAGCATGGAGTTGAGGGCGAGCCGCAGCTGTTCGACCTCCTGGGTCGGATGGTGGCTGGAGGGCACGCGCCGGGTGAGGTCGCCCTCGGCGATGGCGGACGAGGTCTCCACCATGTCCTCCAGTGGCCGCATCCGGCGGCTCACGCTGATCATGGTCAGCGCCGCGAGCAGCGACAACAGCAGGGTGCCGACGCCCAGATCGAGCTTGAGGGCCTTGGCGATGCCCTTGTGCAGGGCGTCGGTCGAGGCGGCGAGCAGCACGTACGTGCCGTCGGCGAGCCGGGCCCCGGTGACCCGGTAGGAGGCGCCGTGCACGGTCGTGTCGTGCAGGGCGGGGTCGTGCGCGAGGGCGCTCGGGTCGTCCACCGCGGCGGCCAGCGCACGCTGGATGTCGGTGGGCTTGAAACCGCCGACGCTGAGCGGGGTCCCGTGGCCGTCCACCGCCGCGAAGATCGAGTCCGGCTTGTCGGACCGGTCCGCGCCGGGGACCATCCGCTCGCGTACGAAGGCCAGCGCGGTGAGCGAGTCGATCTGGTGGAGGGTGAGCTGCGAACCGGTCAGCGACTCCCGTGTCTTGAACAGTTCCGTGTCGACCTGGTCGAGCAGGTAGTGCCGCATGCCCATCAGACTGACGGCGGTCGCCACGATGATGCCCAGCGCCAGCAACGCCACGTTCGCGAGCGTCAGCTTGCCGCGCAAGGAGTGGACCCCGTGGTGACGCCGAGGGCGCCGCACACTCACGTACGCGGGAATCCCCGCACAGAGGGCGAGCTCGGTCCGGTCTGCGGCTTCCGCGCGGGGGGAGGGCTCCGCATGCGCCGCGGCGACTCCCGGGTCCGGGGCTGCCGGGGTCATGCGAGGCCGTATCCGACGCCCCGGCGGGTCTGGATCACCGGGGGGCCGAGGGGTTCGAGTTTGCGGCGCAGATAGCTGATGTACGTCTCGACGACGGTCGACTCGGCGGAGTGTTCGTACTGCCAGACGTGCCGCAGGAGTTGCTCCTTGGGCACGATCCGGCCGCCGTTGCGGACGAGGAAGCGCAGCAGGGCGTACTCGGTGGGGGTGAGCTCCACCGTACGGTCCCCGCGGTGCACGGAGTACGTCGTCTCGTCCAGTTCGAGTTCGCCGTAGCGAAGCGGCGGGCGCTGGGGAAGGACGTCGTCGGGGCGTGTGCGGCGCAGTACGGCCGTGATCCGGGCGACGACCTCGTCGATGTTGAACGGCTTGGTGATGTAGTCGTCGCCGAAACCGAGCGCGCCGACGATCTCGGCGGGCGCGTCCCGCGCGGTGAGGAAGACGATCGCCAGGTCGGGCCGGCGCAGACGCAGTTCACGGCCCAGCGCCCGCCCGTCGCCGTCCGGCAGCATCACGTCGAGCAGCGCCGCGTCGGGGCGGGTGCGTTCGGCGAGCGTGAGCGCCTGACGGACGGTGCCCGCGGTCATCACCTCGAAGCGGTGGTAGCGCAGCGCGATGGCCAGGACGTCCGCGATGCTCGGCTCGTCCTCGACGACGAGAACGGTGGCCCCCTCGTGAGCGGTCATGCCCCCAGTATCCGCACGCGGGTCGCGCCAGGGGGCGGCTCCCCCTTTGGAGTTCCTTGAGAGTCATGGGCGGTCTGTGTCGTCGCTCGAGCGTGCCGGTCGATGGTTGGTCCCAGGACCTGGGGGACCAACCGACAACCGAACGACCGGCTGACCGGTCGACTAAGGAGCGTTGAGCGTGGCGACATTGGCACGGTGGTGCTATCGGCACCGGCTGGTGGTCCTGTTGCTGTGGGTGGGGGCACTGCTCGGGCTCGGGGCCGCGGCCTCGACCGCGGGCACGGATTACGCGAACGTCTTCTCCCTTCCGAACACGGACTCCAAGCGCGCGTACGACCAGATGGAGAAGGCCTTCCCGGAGCGCGCGGGCGACACCGACACGGTGGTGTGGAAGGTCGACACCGGAACCGTCCGGGACCAGTCCGTACAGTCCCGGATCCAGCCCGCGCTGGAGAAGATCGGCAAGATGGCGGGGGTCGGCGGCGTCACCAGCCCGTACGCGGGCGACCGGGGCGCGGCGCAGATCAGCGCCAACGGCAAGATCGCGTACGCCCAGATCACCTTCGCCGAACAGGCGAACGCGGTGCCCAAGGAACTGGTGCAGGACGTGGTCGACACCGCGCAGGGCGCCCGAGGCGGCGGTGTGCACGTCGAGCTGGGCGGTCAGGCGATCCAGCGCGTACAGGAACCGCCCACCGGACTCGCCGAGATGATCGGCATCCTGGCCGCGGCGGTCGTCCTCTTCCTCGCCTTCGGTTCGCTCTTCGCGATGCTGCTCCCGATCGGCATCGCGATCTTCGGGGTGGGCACGGGCCTGTTCTCCACCCAGCTGCTCAGCCATGTGACGTCGGTGCCCGACCTGGCTCCGCTGCTCGCCACGCTGATCGGCCTCGGTGTCGGAATCGACTACGCGCTGTTCATCGTCACCCGGCACCGGCGCGGCATCCTGCGCGGCATGGACCCGGAGGAGTCGGCGGTCACCGCCCTCAACACCTCCGGCCGCGCGGTGCTGTTCGCGGGCGGCACGGTGTGCATCGCGCTCGCCGGGATGCTCGTGACGAACCTGCGCTTCCTGGACGGCGTGGTCATCGGCACCTCGCTCACCGTCGTGTTCAGTGTGCTCGCGGCGGTCACCCTGCTGCCCGCGCTGCTCGGTTTCCTCGGCTCCCGGGTGCTCAGCCGCCGCCAGCGGCGCAAGCTGGCCGCCGAGGGCCCCGAGCCGGAGCGCGCCAGCGGCTTCGCGGCACGCTGGTCGGCGAGCGTCCAGAAGCGCCCGCGCTCGATCGCCGTGATGGCCGTCGTCGTCATGGCGATCCTCGCGATCCCGGTGCTGTCGCTGCGGCTCGGCGCGACCGACCAGGGCAACGACGACGCGTCGACGACGACCCGGCAGGCGTACGACCTTCTCGCGGAGGGCTTCGGACCCGGCTTCAACGGCCCGCTCCAGGTGGTCTCCACCAGCGGCGACACCAACAAGCTGGTGCAGGGCATCCGCGCGACCGACGGCGTCGCCCAGGTCGCGGCGCTGCCGCCCGCGCAGGGCGTCACGGTGATCCAGGTCGTACCGACCACGTCACCGCAGTCCGAGAAGACGGACCAGCTCATCGACACCCTGCGGGACAAGGTGATCCCGGACGCGGGGGCGCAGGCCCATGTCGGCGGTGTGACGGCGATCTCCAAGGACTTCTCGACCGTCACGGGTGACCGGCTGCCGCTCTTCATCGCCACCATCATCGGCCTGGGCTTCCTGCTGCTGATGGTCGCCTTCCGCTCCCTGGTGGTGCCCCTGACGGCCGCCCTGATGAACCTGATCGCGGCCGCCGCGTCCTTCGGCGTCCTCGTCGCGATCTTCCAGTGGGGCTGGGGTCTGAGCCTGCTGGGCCTCGGCAAGGAGGGCCCGATCAACGCCTTCCTGCCCGTCATCATGCTCTCCCTCCTCTTCGGCCTCTCCATGGACTACCAGGTGTTCCTGGTGAGTCGGATGCACGAGGAGTGGGTGCACACGAAGGACAACGCGCGGGCGGTCCGGGTCGGCCTCGCGGAGACCAGCCGTGTCATCAACTCCGCCGCCCTGATCATGGTCTGTGTCTTCCTCGCCTTCGTCCTCAGCGGCGACTCGGGGGCGGCGATGGCGGGCGTGGGCCTCGCGGCGGCGGTCGCGCTCGACGCGTTCATTCTCCGTACGGCGCTGGTGCCGGCCGCGATGCATCTGCTGGGCAAGTCCAACTGGTGGCTGCCGGCGGGTCTGGAGAAGCGGTTGCCGCACCTGGCGGTGGAGCCGGCGGAGGAGCCGGGGTCGCTGCCGCGGGCTTCGGCGGGAGGACCGACGGTCGTGCACGGCTTCGTCCGCGATGCGGAGGGCGCGCCGGTCGACGGGGCGGTCCTCACCCTGCTCAGCAAGGGCGGGCGTCAGCTGGACCGGGTGACCTCACTGGCGGACGGCTCGTACATCGTCTCGGTACCGGCGCCCGGCACGTATCTGCTGTCGGCGACGGCCTCGTCGTACGGCGCCCGCGCCCGGCACGTCATCGTGACCGACGAACCGCTGGTGCACGACCTGGAGTTGACGGAGGGGGAGGTGGACGCCGTCAATTAGCCTTCGGCTGCCCGGCCTTGAGGATTTCATCGACGTCGAGGGTGACCTTGGCGCCGATGGAGTCGGGCAGGGCGACGACCTCTCCGGGGGCGTGGACGCGGTGGCTCGCGTACATGTCTGCGGAGAGGTCGGTGAGCACGTGGAGACGCTGGTGCTTACGGTCGACGATCACGTAGACCGGGATCTTTGCCTTGGCGTATGCGCCGACCTTGGCGCGGAGGTCGTTCTCGTAGTTGCTGGAGGTGACCTCCAGGACGAGACGGAACGCGATCGGGTCGTAGCAGTTGTTCTCGACGAGGTGATCTTCAAAGTCGACGTCGACGACCGCGAGGTCGGGGATCGCATAGTCCTCGGCACCGGTGGGGAGCCAGAGCCCGAGTCCTTCGAGTACTTCGGTCTTGTCGCCATCCAGACCGGCGGCGACGAAGGGGCGCCTCAACCTGGACAGAGCGCGGGCGTGGGAACCGTTGGCAGGTGGGGTCACGGTGATCGAGCCTCCGATGATCTCGACGCGGTACCCCGGATTGCGGTCCATGAGCCGGTTCGCCTCGGCGATCAGCGGCCGGTCCTCGTGCGGTCGCTCGACAGCTGCTGCGGACATCACGTGCCTCCCATGGGCTGGTGTCGAGAACATCATCGTAGGCCGGACGTCTCCCCCATGTCCCGTATCACCGGCTTCACCCCAACGTGGAGCCCCGCCCCGGATCCGGCAGCATCTTCGTCATCCCCGGCAGGAAGTCCGTGAACAGCTCGTGCACCTCGTGGACGAGCGGGCGCAGGACGCGGAAGCGGGCCAGTGAGACGCCCCGGGTGGTGAGGCGGGCGCCGCGCTCGGCGAGCCGGTAGCTGCGTTCGCGCCCCTCCGTGCGGTCGAAGACCCAGTACAGGACGAGCCCCATCTGCGACAGCCACATCAGCTCGGGCAGGACGTCCCTCAGTTCCTCCGGAACCTTCGCCTTCGACCCGGCGAGCACCTCGCGGTGTATGGCGATGGCCTCCTCGCGCGGGCCCGCCGACTCGGGGGAGAAGGGGCTGAGCGGGCTCTCCGGGTCGGCGGCGTTCTTGAAGAACTGTGCCGCGAACTCGTGGTACGGCTCCGCCACGTCCAGCCACGCCTTCAGGACTCCCGCGATCCGCGCCTCCAGATCCTTCTCGCGCTCCAGGACCGGCCGGATCGCCGCCTGGTGCTCGGCGCCGATCCGGTCGTAGAAGCCCTGGATGAGGTGCTCCTTGCCGGCGAAGTAGTAGTACGCGTTGCCGACGGAGACCCCGGCCTCCTGGGCGATCGCCCGCATGGTCGTCTTGTCGTACCCCCGCTCCTGGAACAGCCGCAGCGCGGTCTCCAGGATCAGCGCGCGGGTCTGCTCGCTCTTGGCGGGACCCTTTTCCTGGGCCTTCCCGGGCGTGCTGGTGTCGTCCGGGCCGGGGCTGTCTGTCGGTGCTGGCACGGGAACAGAGCCTAACGAGTCGAACAGGAGCCCTCGTCACAGCCGGGAGGCAGGTACATCCACCCGATGCTCGGCTCGTACGCCCACCCGTCACCCCGCCGGTACGCGCCCCCGCCCCACCCCTGCGGGGCGTGCGCGGAGCGCCACTTCGCGGCGGCGAGCATCGCGCCCTTAGCGAGCCGGGCCCCGGCCGGGGTGCTCAGCCGGTGGGCGAGCGGCCGGTGCTCGCGCAGCGCCCACAGGCAGACGACCCAGGCGGCTGCCCCGCGGTAGACCTGACCGCCGTCCCCGACGACGGTGATCTCGTCGAGGGTGGCGCCGTGGTCGAGGGCGGGGAAGAGCGCCCTGGCCTGCTCGGAACCGGCCGGTACCAGCCGCAGCGGCACCAGCTGGGGCTGCTTGCCCAGCCAGTCGCGCAGAAGGGTGCACAGCGAGCACGAGGCGTCGTAGAGGACGGTGAGCCCGAGGACCGGGACGCCTGCGGCGTCCCGGTCACGGGTGGCCTCGAGGCCGGTCATGGTGCTCACGCCCCGGCCGCCGGCGCGACCCAGTCCGTCGGCGCGACGGGCGGCAGCTGCTCCCGCTCCATGACGCCCCGCCGCCGGATCTTGTTGAGCACGTACACGTTGCCGAGGTGCATGACCCCGAGGACGAGCAGGACGACGCCGAGCTTGGTCGACAGGGCTTCGAAGATCCCGCGGGTGTCGGTGATCTCGCCGTCGTCGCCGTTCAGATACAGCGCGACGAAGCCCAGGTTGACGAGGTAGAAGCCCACCACCAGGAGGTGGTTGACGGCATCGGCGAGCTTCTCGTTCCCGTGCAGCACGTCGGCGAGGAAGATCCGCCCGTTGTGGCTGAGCGTGCGCGCCACCCAGACCGTCAGCGCGATGCTGACCAGCAGATAGATGACGTACGCGACGACCGTGAGGTCCATGTCCCCACCCCTTCTTGAACGCGTTCAAAACGCTGTCGAGAAGGAATGTAGACCTGCTTTTGAACATGTTCAAGTCAGGAGGGAGCGAGGTGCGACGGAGTGAGGGGGGTCACGCCTGACGGCGGCCCAGCTCGGGCCGCTTGCCGTAGTCGGTGAAGCCGATGACGTTGCCCCAGGGGTCGGCGATCTCGACGGTCCAGCCGGTGGCGACCGGGAAGACGGGGGCGAGCGGCTGGATGCCCGCCGTGGCCAGCGCGTCGGCCGTGGCCCGCGCGTCCCCGACCTCCAGCCACACCCGTGCCGAGGCCCACAGCGGCGGCCGGAGGCCGAGCTCGTCCTCCAGTCGCAGCAGCAGTCCCGGCGTCTCCTTGCCGACCTTCAGCAGCGCGATCCCGGCCTCGTCGAGCCGGAAGGCCACCGGAATGCCGGCCCGCCCGTAGAACTCCACCGCGGCGCCGAGGTTCCCGACGGGCAGCAGTACGTTGTCGAAGCCGAGCAGCTCGTACGACACATCATCTGACATGCCATCAGATTAGGTACGGGCCGCGCCGGGAGACCGATGGCTGACCGTCCGGGTCCCCCAGGTGGTGCAAGGCCGAGCGCGCCGCGTGGTAGCCGCACATGCCGTGCACGCCGGGGCCCCGGCGAGGACCACGGCGGCCGCGAGACCGTTGGGCCCCGACCCCACCACGATGGCGTCCGGTGTCACCGCGGGATGCCGCCGGTACGGCGCATCCACCGCAGATAGGCGGGGGAAGGGGAACCCAGGCCGGTGGCGTCGTCGTAGCCGGGGACGGCGTGCAGGCCGTAGTCGCGGCCCAGGGCGTAGAGGACGTAGCGCTGCTGGTCGTCGGACGCTGCCTGGGCCGTCGGCGAGGGGCCGTAGTCGCGGACGACGGTGAGCGGGCCGGTACCCGCGGCGGCGGGGTGGTCGGTGACGTCGCGGAAGACCGGACTGCCGCCGAGCGCGTACAGCAGCGGGTTGGCGAAGCCCAGCGGATGGCCGGTCTCCTGCTGGGCGTCGGCCTGGAGCGCGGCGAAGGCGGGGGTGGCGGCGGAGGTGCCGCCGAAGCCCACGAGCTGGAAGGCGCCGCCGTCGGTGAGCCCCACCAGGACGGGCAGCGCGCCGTCGCCCTCCATGGCCACGTCGGGGGTGGTGCGCCGCACCGGGGTGCCGTGGTCGCGGGCGGGCGTGCGCCCGCGCTGGTACCAGGGCTGCGGGAAGTCGCCGGCGCCGCCTCCGCCGCCGAACGCGAACACTCCGGGGAGGGGGCCCCAGGCCTTGCCGGATGCCCGGGAGGCGGATGCACGGGCGGCGGAGGTGCTGTCGGTGAGGACCGACAGCTCGTCGCCCATGCTGGTCTCCCAGGCGTAGTTCCCGTGCCGGTCGAGGGCCAGGGTGGTGCCTCCGACGGAGGTGACCCAGGGTGAGCCGCTGGGGAAGTCCGCCTGGGCGGCGGTGGTCTTCGGGTCGCAGTTGACGCCGGTCTCGGCGGCGCCGGGCGAGGAGTCCCCGCAGTCCCCGGCGGCGAAGTACACCCCGATGCCCTCCGCGGCGGCCTGCTCGAACAGCAGGTTCCAGGCGTTCACGAGGTCCGGGGTCAGATGTCCGGGGTCGGAGTGGATGATCTCGGCCCAGGAGTTGGAGATGGAGTCGGCCAGGCGGTGGTCGATGACGGTGGCCTCGGCGTCCATGAGGTCGGCGTCGAGACAGGAGTCGGCGCCCATGTAGAGGACGTGCGCGTCGGGGGCGAGACCGTGGGCCATGTCGACGTCCAGGGCCTCCTCGCCGGCCCAGGACGAGGGAGGCGCACACGCGGAGCCCACGTTCCAGTCCTTCGGGGTGACCCGCTGGCTGTACTGGCCCGGACGGAAGGGGCGGTCACCGGTGGCACGGGCGTACCGGTCGGCGTCGGCGGGCATGGTGGGGGAGCCGTAGGCGTCGACGATGGCGATGGTGGTGCCCTTGCCGGTCGCGTGGACACCGCCCGCGCCGTACGCGTGACGCAGCTGCGCGGGGACGTACGGGCAGGGCGCGTACGTGGGTGTCGCGCCGTAGGCGGTCGGCAGGCCGGTGGCCGGGGTCCCGCCGAAGGAGGGGGAACAGACGGCGCCCGCGTCATCGGCGACGGTGGTGCCGGAGGGCCGCGGGTGCAGTGGGGTGGTGGTGCGGTGGGACTGCGGGTGGGCGGCGGCGGGCGCGGACAGCCCGGAGACGGCCACCACCTCGGTGCCCAGGGAGCTCGGGACGCTGAGGTCCCCGGACGGCGCGCTGACCGTCCCCCTGGCCGTGCGGTAGTGGTGGATGGGGCTTCCGAGCGCCTGCCGTACGGCTCTTTCGGGGCCGGAGACGTCCACGTAGTGCGCGGTGTCCCGGGTGACGGTGAGGCCGGCCCGGGTCAACCAGTCGGCCACGGCCCGGTGTTCGGCCGGTCCGAGGGCGAAGCGCCGCTGGTAGGCGGCGGGGGTGAGGAAGTGCCGGTAGCGCGGGCTGTGCGGGTCGGTCACCTGCCGGAGGAACGCGGCCAGGTCGACCGGGTCGCGGGAGCCGAGATAGAGGCGGGCGGTGAGGCGCTGGTCGGCCGGTACCGCGCCCGCGTCCGCGCCGGCGGTGGCGTATCCGGGACGCGAGCCGGACAGGGTGTGCCGGTGCGGGGAGGGGCCCGCGGCGTGCGCGGCGGGCGAGGCCAGCGCCGTACCCAGGAGTGCGGTGCAGACGGCGGCGGCGAGCGCGCCGGGGCGTATGCGCGGGTGCGCGGACATGGGTGAGCCCTTCTGGGGAGCCGAGGTGGCGTCCGGGCCGGACGTACGGAGGTCGCGGGCGGACGTGAAGAGGGGAGGCGCAAGGGTGGTGCGGGGTGGTCCCCGGTGTGAGGGGCTTTCAGGGGCCCTTCAGGTACGCAGCGTGCGTCCCCGGTGCAGCGTTCCGGTGATGCCGGTGAAGCGGAGGTCGATGCCGAGTCCGTCGCGCTCGGCGTGCAGGTGCAGATGGGGCTCGGTGGTGTTGCCCGAGTTGCCGACCTCGCCGAGGAGTTGGCCCGCGCGCACCCGGTCGCCGGTGGTCACCGTCACGGTGCCCGGCCGCAGATGCGCGAGTTTGACCAGTTCACTGCCGGTGTCGATGAACACGTGGTTGCCGTAGGGGGGTTCGTAGCGGATGGTGCCGGGGACCTGGTCCGCGTAGTCGTCGGCGGCGGAGACCACGTCCCCGTCGCACGGGGCGTACAGCTTCGCGCCGTAGATCAGGTAGGCGTCCGGCGTCGCACCGGAGCGCAGCCGGGCGCCGCGCGCGCCGACGCCGATGACGTCGATCGCCCCGCGCTGTTCGGGGTGGGGCGTGTGGTGGTTCAGGCCGGGGCCGCCGCCCTGGGCGATGAGCCAGGTGCCGTCGCGCAGCGGGAAGCGCAGGGGCGCCGACAACTCGGCCCCCCAGTGGTGGCGTCGCGCCCACACCAGATACCCGGCGACGCCGCCCAGCAGGACAACACCGGTCACGAGCTCCGTGCCCGGGTGACCGGCGGACAGCGAGGGCAGCCGCCAGGCCGAGGCGAGTGCCACGGGGCCGCCCGCTTCCATGGCCCGGCGCAGCCACCAGGGCAGCCGGGCGGGCGTGAGGCGCCCCTCCATGAGGAGATGGGCGGCGGCCACGATCAGGACGTCGCCGCACCAGCCGGTCACCGACGAGGCGGTCCAGCAGGCCGCGACGCGCACGGCCAGCAGCACGCACCACAGGGCCCAGCCCACGGCGATGCGTGCCCCGGCCGGGACGCGCAGCCGGGGCGGCCGGTAGGGGCCGGGGGCGAGGCGCAGGTTGGTGAGGCGTCCGCCGGCGTCCGCGGTGGCGAAGGCCAGGGTCCGTCCCGCCGTTCCCTGGACCACCAGCCCGTCCGGGCCGTCCGTGACCGAGCGCAGGTCTCCCACGTGGGCGAGTGTCGCCCCGACCACTTCGTGCAGCCGCCGGTCGCCCACGGCGTCGACGACGCGCGGCGCCAGCTCGCCCCACTGCCCGGGGTCGGCCAGGAGGAAGCGCTCCAGGGCGCGGGCGGCTTCGGCGCTGTCGTGCCTAGGCATCGGCCGCCCCGTCCCGAGGCGCGAGGGCGGCGAACGCGGAGACCGTGGCGGGTCCGGCGCCGACGGTACCGGCGGGGCGCAGCCGTTGGGCGAGGCGCGAAGTGACGTCGGCCGCACGCTCTTTGAGGGACCGGTAGTCCTCGTCCCGCAGGCAGGTGCAGTCCGCGCCGATCATCAGCAGCCCGAAGCACACCAGTCCCATGCAGGCCATGATGCCCAGGTGCATGCCCTCCAGCGCCAGGGTGTCGGCCTTCCGCACCCAGGCGCGGGCGGACAGGATCGCGAACGGGAGCGCCAGTTCGGCGAAGACGGTGAAGTAGCTGACCGCGGTGCCGACATAGGCGTTGCCCATCGCGTGCGCGTACGTCGACGACATCTGGAAACCCGTGATGCGGCTGATGTAGTACATGGCGACGCCGTCCTGCCACATCTTCCCGGTGATCTTCCAGTAGCCCGCGGCGAAGTACAGGACCGCGGTCTGGAAGACGATCAGATACGCCGCCAGGTTGTGCACGACCGTGCCGGCCGACGGGGCGCTGTGGGCCCGCAGTCCGGCACGCCTGGCCTTGGCCCCCGGCGCGAAGTAGGCGTTGGAGACGGTGAAGACCATGAAGAGGACGAGGATCTGGGCGAGGTTGTCACCGCCCTCCAGCACGTCCTGGTTGCGGTTGTGCAGCGACCACATCAGCACGGCCTGGGCCACGGTCAGCACCCTGCCGCCGCACACCATGAAGGCGGCGGAGACCAGGATCGTGGCGTGGAAGACGATCTCGAACCAGACCGTGGAGTGGCTGAAGAGATAGAGGGAGAAGGCGCCGTGGGGCAGCGCCGCCTTCGCGGTGTGGATCGAGTTGTAGGAGTCGGGGCCCCACAGGAACCGCCGGTTTCCGTAGTCGGCGAGGCAGTACATGACCGTGGCCAGCCCGATCACGATCCGCAGCAGCGCGATCCCGATCAGCCGGTGTTCACGGCTCGCCATCCGTAGCAGCCCGGCATCGATCCGCGCCGGCCCGTACTTGGCCCATCCGCGCATCAGCGGGCCACCCCCGGAACGTAGTCCATCCACGACGTCTCCAGAATTCCCTTGCTTTTCTCTTCGGGTTTCGGAGTCACATAGCGCTCCGAGAAAGGAATGATGGGCCTGGTCTTGAAAGCGGCTTTGACGGACACGATGTCCGCCCCCGGGTACATCGTCGCGGCCCGGGCGGAAAGGAAGCGCTGGATCTCCTGGAACTCTGGCACGTACTGCTTGTCCAGATCGGCTTGAGCCGCCTTGCGCTGCGCCGCGGGAAGTTTTTTTAAATCCGTCACCATGCGTGCGTACCGATTGGCGGCGGCGTCGAATGCCAGCGGGATGCCAGGAAGCTTCGTCGGATTCAGCGGGAATGCGCGCGGGGCGCGGTCGATGGCCTGCTCGATTTCCACCGGGCTGGTCTGCACGACCTGGTCGGAATCGGCGGTCCGCATGCGCACCGTCAGGTAGATGAGGTCGTCGTTTCGCCGGCGAGATGGTGCGCATGACGCGGCAGATCTCTGGCTGCCGCAGGAAACAGTGAGGCCTCATCCGGGAGAGTGGTCAGCTCGGCCGGAGAGAAGAAGTTGCACCTGTCCCCCGTCGAGGCGCGCCGCCGAGCGTCCGGGAATCTGCAGAATTCCCTACCGCGTACGCCGGCCGTCCCGATCGAAGGCCCCCGGTGGTCAGTCGGGGCGCCTTTCCCATGAGAAACCTATCAAGAGGCCAATCGCCCCTCAATGGCGAATTCGACTACGGAGAGCAAGGTCCTTCCGTACCCTCAGGGGAACCTCATATCGATGAGGTTTTCTTTACTCTGGGGCGCCTTCACCCGCCTCGGCGCGGGCGATACACAACGGAATCATTGCTTCCAACGACAAGCTTTTACCGGCGGCCCTACGCCCGGCGCGTTCTCCACGCTCCGGGAAAGGCCGAAAAACACGGTCCGTCAACGACTGCGGGCCCCGCTCCCACAAGGGGAACGGGGCCCGCGGCGCCGTACGACCGGAAGGCCGGCCGGAAGATCAGAAGCGACGCGTGATCAGCGCGCGCTTCACTTCCTGGATCGCCTTCGTGACCTCGATACCGCGCGGGCAGGCGTCCGTGCAGTTGAACGTGGTGCGGCAACGCCACACGCCGTCCTTGTCGTTGAGGATCTCCAGGCGCTGCTCGCCCGCTTCGTCACGGCTGTCGAAGATGAAGCGGTGCGCGTTGACGATGGCGGCCGGACCGAAGTACTGGCCGTCGTTCCAGAAGACCGGGCAGGACGACGTGCACGCCGCGCACAGGATGCACTTGGTGGTGTCGTCGAAGCGCTCGCGGTCCTCGGCGGACTGCAGACGCTCGCGCGTCGGCTCGTTGGTGTCCTTCGTGATCAGGAAGGGCATCACATCGCGGTACGCCTGGAAGAACGGCTCCATGTCGACCACGAGGTCCTTGAGGACCGTCAGACCCTTGATGGGCTCGACCGTGATCGGCTTGGCGGGGTTGATGTCCTTGATCAGCGTCTTGCAGGCGAGGCGGTTCTTGCCGTTGATCCGCATGGCGTCCGAGCCGCAGATGCCGTGCGCGCAGGAGCGACGGAACGTGAGGGTTCCGTCCTGGTCCCACTTGATCTTGTGGAGGGCGTCGAGGACGCGCTCCTTCGGGTCGATCTCCAGCTGGAAGTCTTCCCAGACCGCCTCCGCCGCGACCTCGGGGTTGAAGCGGCGGATGCGGAAGGTGGCGGTGATGTACGGCGAGTCGGCGAAGCCCGCCTCGGGCTGGCCGGCGCTGTCCGCCTTGTCGAGGGTCGGGGTAGCCATCAGTACTTACGCTCCATCGGCTGGTAGCGGGTCTGGACGACCGGCTTGTAGTCGAGACGGATGGACTCGGTGCCGTCGTCGCCGACCTCGCGGTACGCCATGGTGTGGCGCATGAAGTTGACGTCGTCGCGGTTCGGGTAGTCCTCGCGGTAGTGACCGCCGCGGGACTCCTTGCGGGCGAGCGCGGAGACGGCCATGACCTCGGCCAGGTCGAGCAGGTTGCCCAGCTCGATGGCCTCGAGGAGGTCCGTGTTGAACCGCTTGCCCTTGTCCTGGATCGAGACGTTCCGGTAGCGCTCGCGCAGCTCCGCGATCTTCTCGACCGCCGTCTTGATCGTCTGCTCGGTGCGGAACACCATCACGTTGGCGTCCATGCACTCCTGCAGCTCCAGGCGCAGCGCGGCGACCCGCTCCGTGCCCGTGGAGTTGCGCAGGTGCTCGACCTGCGAGACGACCTGCGAGGCCGGGTCCTCGGGCAGCTCGACGTAGTCGGCCTTCGCCGAGTACTCCGCGGCGGCGATGCCGGCACGGCGCCCGAACACGTTGATGTCCAGGAGCGAGTTGGTGCCGAGACGGTTGGCGCCGTGCACGGACACACAGGCGACCTCGCCGGCGGCGTACAGGCCCGGCACGACGGTCGTGTTGTCGCGGAGCACCTCACCCTGGACGTTCGTCGGGATGCCGCCCATGGCGTAGTGCGCGGTGGGCTGGATCGGGATCGGGTCCGTGTAGGGCTCGATGCCGAGGTAGGTGCGCGCGAACTCCGTGATGTCCGGGAGCTTGGCGTCCAGCTGCTCCGGCGGGAGGTGCGTGAGGTCGAGGTAGACGTGGTCGCCCTCGGGACCGCAGCCGCGGCCCTCACGGATCTCCGTGTAGATGGAGCGCGAGACGACGTCACGGGACGCGAGGTCCTTCATGACCGGCGCGTACTTCTCCATGAAGCGCTCGCCGTCCTTGTTGCGGAGGATGCCGCCCTCACCGCGGGCGCCCTCCGTCAGCAGGATGCCCATGCGCCAGATGCCGGTCGGGTGGAACTGGAAGAACTCCATGTCCTCCAGCGGCAGTCCACGACGGTAGACGGCCGCCTGGCCGTCACCCGTCAGGGTGTGCGCGTTGGAGGTCACCTTGAAGAACTTGCCGGTGCCGCCGGACGCGTAGATCACGGCCTTCGCCTGGAAGACGTGGATCTCGCCGGTCGCCAGTTCGTAGGCGACCACACCGGCCGACTGCTTGACGCCGTCGACCTCGGTGATCAGCTGGTCGAGGACGTAGAACTCGTTGAAGAACTCCACGCCCTCCTTGACGCAGTTCTGGTACAGCGTCTGGAGGATCATGTGGCCGGTGCGGTCCGCGGCGTAGCAGGACCGGCGGACCGGGGCCTCGCCGTGGTTGCGGGAGTGACCGCCGAAGCGGCGCTGGTCGATCCGGCCCTCGGGCGTCCGGTTGAAGGGAAGGCCCATCTTCTCCAGGTCGAGGACCGAGTCGATGGCCTCCTTCGCCAGGATCTCGGCGGCGTCCTGGTCGACCAGGTAGTCACCGCCCTTGACCGTGTCGAAGGTGTGCCACTCCCAGTTGTCCTCCTCCACGTTGGCGAGCGCGGCGGCCATGCCGCCCTGCGCCGCGCCCGTGTGGGAGCGGGTGGGGTAGAGCTTCGTCAGCACGGCGGTGCGGCTGCGCTTCGTCGCCTCGATGGCGGCGCGCATGCCGGCGCCGCCGGCGCCCACGATGACGGTGTCGTACTTGTGGATCTGCATGAGTCGGTTACCTCAGCCCCGTGCCTAGCGGATGTTCGGGTCGAAGGTGAAGATCACCAGCGTGCCCAGCAGGATGGTGAACACCGTGGCGGTGTAGAGCAGGCCCTTGAGCCACAGCCGGGTGTTCGCGCGCTCCGCGTAGTCGTTGATGACCGTGCGCAGGCCGTTGGCGCCGTGCAGCATCGCGAGCCACAGCATCGCGAGGTCCCAGACCTGCCACCACGGGGAGGCCCAGCGGCCCGCGACGAACGCGAAGCCGATCTTGGAGACACCGCCGTCGAGGACGAGCTGGATGAGCAGGTGGCCGATGACCAGGACGACCAGGACGATGCCGGACAGGCGCATGAAGAGCCAGCCGTACATCTCGAAGTTGCCACGGGTGGACTTCGGGGTCTTCTTGGTGCGCTTGCGCGGGGCCTCGATGAACGGCGCCGGGTTGTCGACGCTGTACGCGGAGAACTCACCCGCGCCCTCGACGGGGCCGATACCGGAAGCGGCGGTCTCAGTAGTGGACATCTGCGTCAGCTCCCGAAGACTTCGCGGAATGCGTGACCGAGGACGGGGTAAAGGGCCCCGACCATCAGCACGACCCAGATACCGACGACGGACCAGAGCATCTGCTTCTGGTAGCGCGGGCCCTTCGACCAGAAGTCGACGGCGATGATGCGCAGGCCGTTGAGCGCGTGGAAGAGGATGGCGGCGACGAGGCCGTACTCCAGCAGCGCGACGATCGGATTCTTGTACGTGGACACGACCCTGTCGTAGTCCTCGGGGGAGACACGGACGAGAGCGGTGTCCAGCACGTGTACGAACAGGAAGAAGAAGATGAGGACGCCGGTGACTCGATGAGCCACCCAGGACCACATTCCTTCCCGGCCGCGGTACAGCGTTCCAGCCGGCACGGAAGAACCCTCCGGGAGCGGGGATTGGGGCCTGCCGGCTTCTGTGTCGGTCGGCCCGGCCGGGTACGGTCCACCGGCCCCGGCCATCGTAGCGACGACTTGTCGGAACGTTTACAGCGGCCCTATCTATGTGATCAAACTGGCAATCAATCAGGCACGTTCGGGCTATTCCGGACGGCCCAGGGCCCCTCGTCCCCGAGGAGGCGCGTCAGGCGCCCCCTGGCCAGACGGCGCAGCTCCTCCGCCGTGACGAGCCGCTCCTCTTCGGGATCGTGTGTCAATCGTGATCGGATTCCGGCCAGCACCTGATCCAGTGATTCCTCCGGGGAGAAGTCGTCCAGACAGATGACGAACACGTGCCCGAATCGGCTTTCGTAGGCCGCGTGGGCCGCGCTCAGGGCCGTGTGGGCGGCGGAGTAGGCGCCGTCCGGGAGCAGTGTGAGGGACTCGCCCGTGAGGGCCTCGGTCAGGTCGGCCGGGGTGAGGTCGTAGGCCGCCTCGTCGGCCGCGGCGAGGAAGGCGTCCAGGTCCGGGTAGGGCCGGTGATCGGCCATCCGGTGGGCCCAGCGCAGGCTGCGGCAGCAACTCAGGAGCGCGCGCACGACGGAGTCGGCGGGCGCTGAGTTGAACGGCTCCAGGCGCGCCGGGGACGACGGCACGCTCTTCTGCTCGGGTGGGGCGACCTGGCCGGGGAGGCGTGGAAGACGGTGCGAAGGCAGCGTGGGTCCTCGGCGGTGGGATGTCGACGGGATGCCGTGACGTCCCGTGAACGTCACGTGTGGTGTGGCAGGGGAAGAAGTGAGAGTTGTGCCGCCACGTTATCCACGATTGGCGGGACGTGTCCGACGGATGCCCGAATTTCACCCGGACGGGAGAGTTTCGGAACGTGCGGTGGACGGGTGACGTGGAGAGGGGGACCGTGGAACGTCCGGGGGTGTACGACGTGAGGCGTACGGGGCGCTCGCTGCGTACGTCAGGGCGTAGACCTCGGATACCGAAGCGAAGGGCGTGGTGCGGTGAGCACGGGCAGGCGACGACGGGCGCCGGTGCAGGACGGGAAGCGGCCGGTACTGATAGCGGTCGGCGTGGCGGTGGTGACGGGCGTCGTGGTGGCGACCGTCACGCTGTGGCCGTCCGGTGACGCCGGCGCGCCGACCGGGGCGAGCGTCGATCCCGGCCGGACGGCGGCCGGGTCGGCGAACCGGACCGGGACCGCGCCCCCACCGTCTCCCACGCCGACCCGGACCTACCCCCTCTCCCAGACCCCTCGCACCATCCCCGCCGTACGCGAACACACCCCGGCGCGCGGCCCCGGCTGGCGTCCCGCGGCGGGCGCCCGCGTGGTCGTCGACGACGCCGGCCTCGCCGACGAGGGAAAGCTGCTCGCCGACGAGCTGAAAATGTCGTACGCCGGACAGACGGCGGCCAAGGACGGTGACGTCGAACTCGGCCTGAACACCGGCGGCGCCGACCCGGAGTCGTACACCCTGACCGTCAAGAACCGCCGGGTCACCATCTCCGCGCCCGGCGAGGCGGGCGTCTTCTACGGCACGCGCACCCTCAAGCAGGAGGTGCACGGCGGCGGTACGGCGCCCGAGGGCGTCGTGCGCGACCAGCCCGCCAAGCCGCGCCGCGGGTTCATGCTCGACATCGCGCGCAAGCCCTACTCCGCGGCCTGGATAGAGGACCGGATCCGGGAACTGGGCGATCTGAAGTACAACGAGCTGGGGCTGCACTTCTCCGACGACCAGGGCTTCCGCATCCAGTCGGACACCCACCCGGAGATCGTGTCGAAGGACCACCTCAGCAAGACGGACGTCCGCGACATCGTCGCCCTCGCGGAGAGTCGCCACATCCATGTGGTCCCCGAGATCGACTCGCCGGGCCACCTCGGCGCCGTGATCGCCGCCCACCCCGACCTCCAGCTGCGCAGCGTCTCGGGAACCGCCCCGCGTGGCACCGTCGACATCTCCAAGCCCGCCGCGGCCTCCATCGTCGACGACCTGCTGAGCGAGTACACCGGTCTCTTCCCCCGCCCGTACTGGCACCTCGGCGGCGACGAGTACCAGGCCCTGACCGTGGCCAGCCCGTCGACCTCCTACCCTCAGCTCGCAGCCGCCGCCAAGCAGGCCTACGGCCCCGGCGCCACCGTCGCGGACCTCACCACCGGCTGGCTCAACGCCCGCGCCCAGGTGGTGCGCGGCCACGACCGGACCGCACGGGCCTGGAACGACGGGTTCTTCCGCGGCGGCACGGTCCAGGCGGACAAGGACCTGGAGGTCGCGTACTGGACGGGCAAGGAGCTCGGCGCGCGCCCGCCCGTCGAGTACCTGAGCGCGGGCCGGGAACTCATCAACTACAACGACGAGTACCTCTACTACGTCCTCGGTGAGCCGCAGACCTTCGTCTACCCGACCGGGCAGCGCATCTACGAGCAGTGGACCCCGCTCGTCGTCCGCGGCACCACACCGGTCCCCGCCAAGTACGACGGCCAGATCCTCGGCGGTAGCTTCGCCGTCTGGTCCGACCGCGCGAACTCCCAGACCCAGGACCAGGTGGCGGCGGGGATCAGGATGCCGCTGCGCGCCACGATCCAGAAACTCTGGGACCCGGGCCGGCCGACGCTGTCCTGGACGGACTTCAAGAATCTGGCGAACCGGCTGGGCTGAGGCGTATCTTCCCTGTGATCGTGTGCCGGGTGTGCCCCTGGGGAGGGGGCGCGCCCGGTTTCTTCTACCGGCACGGTCTCATGTGCCGGTGATTCGGGGGGTTTCATGTCCAGTACGCCCATGCCCGTGCCCGGGGGCACCATGGCGCCGCCGCACGGGGATGCCTGGCTGCGCTCGCCGGTGGGCCTCGGGCGAGCGGTCGCGGTGCTGCTCGGCGTGGTCGTCGCCGTGGATCTCGTCGCGATCTGGGCGGGCGTCAAGGTGTACGACGCCGCGGGCACCATTCTGGACGGCGGGGTCGGCGAGGCCGTCCAGCGGGACATGGACCACGCGGACTCGGTCATGACCGCGGTCGGGGTCGTGCAGCTGGTCTCCCTGGCCGCCACGGTCGTCGCGTACCTCGTCTGGTTCTACCGGGTGCGGATCAACGCCGAGGTGTTCGACCCGTTCGGCCAAGAAATGGGGCGCGCCTGGACGGGCTGGGGCTGGTTCGTGCCGGTGGTGAACCTCTGGTTCCCGCGCCGGATCATGCTGAACACCTGGGACGCGAGCCGTCCCGCCGGCTCCCGCACCTCACACGGGCTCGTCAACGCCTGGTGGGCGATGTGGACCATCACGCTGGTCGTCGGCCGGAGCGGGTTCGCCAGCTACCGCAAGGCCGAGACCGCCGTGGAGCTCTACGTCTCCGCGGGCGACGTGTTGTTCGCGGACGCCACCGGCCTCGTGGCCGCCGTGCTCGCCGCCCTCGTCGTCCTGCGCCTGACCCGGATGCAGAACGAGAAGGCCCTGCGCGGCCCGGTCCCGCCCGGAGAGCCGGTCCCGGCGGTCGTCCGGGACCACCGCTGACCGTCGGCGTTGGGCCGTTGGGGGCAGGCGGCGCGCCGGTTCGGCCGATTCCCTGGCCAATTCACTTGCCCCTGTGGTGTATTCGGCGCGGCCGAACCGAAACACCACCGGGGGGAAACCGGCATGGGCTACTGGGGCTACTACGTCGTGGGCAGAAGCGAGCGGCCGCTCGCGGAGCTGGACGCGCTGGGCGCGGCGCACGGGATGGTGCTGCGGACCACGGCGCCCGACGGCTGGCAGGTCTGGGAGTACCCGAGCGGTGACGGCGACGTCGGGAGCATGAACACGCTCGCCCGGGAGACCGGCGCGCCCGCGCTCTTCGGGTACGTCATGAACAGCGACTGTGTGGTCGTCGAGGCGGCCGGGCCCGGCAGCGGCGCGTGGACGACCTGTCTGGCGCGCACGGCGATGGCCGCGCACCTCGGGCAGAACGAGGAGGGGCTCACCGTCGACGACTACTTCCTGGAGCCCTCCGACGCCGCCGCACGGGCCGTCGCCTGGGCCGCGGAGGCCGGGCACACGGTGGTCGCCGAGCCGCTGCTCGCCGTGCTGACCGCGGACGCCGACCCCTTGGCCGAAAACCTGCTCTTCCGGTTCCTCGACCGGCTCGGAGTGGTGCCCCTGTGACACTCACGCTCCGGAGCACGCAGTAAGGGAAAGTGCGGGCTCCGTAAGCGGGAGCGCCCTGTCGAGGGAGGCGTGATGAGCCTGGTGGACCTGATCGCTCAGGCCGACGAGCGTGGTCTGGCAGCGAGCGGGCTGGCTTGTTTGGATCGGTGCGTGCCCCTGCTGGGCGGCGACGACGAGGTCCTGCGGCCGCTCTGGTCGAGCCTCGCGGACGGCGGCGCGGACGGCGACGCCTGGGGCGAACGGCTCGCCAAGGCACGGGCGGAACTGGACTCCGCCGACCCCTCTGCAGCCCCCGGCCCCGCCCCCGGATCCGGCCCAGGAGCCGAGGCCGAGACCGAGGCCGAGACCGAGGCCGAGGCCGCCGTGAGTGACGAGGACCGCGCCGCCGCACTCGCCCGCCGCATGCTCGCCACCGCCCCCGACGACCCCTGCGCGTCCGCCCTGCGCGCCTGGGCCGACGCCTGTTCGGCGGCGGCCCTGCAGATCCACCGGCTCCTCGATGTCGCCGCCGACGGCCCACTCGTCGCGGCCGAACTGCGCCGCCAGGTCGCCGTCCTGGAACTGCTCGCGGGCCGTGGCGCGGGCGGCCTGCGCCCCGCCCTGGAGGTGTCGACGGAGGGGCGGCGCGTCCTGCGCGCGGTGGTGTCGCGCCGAGCGCGCGGACGGTCGTAAACCTGTTTCCCTGAGGGGTTCCTGTGACCGTCCTGGGGCCGGAGATGGGGGTCCTGGGCCGGTGTCGCGAAGGCGCCCGGGACGCGTGACGAATCCCGTCCGGAAGGCGCTCTTCCGAGTGTGAACGCTACGAGTGTGAACGCAACGAGTGCGAACCCGATCCGGGCGACCAGGCCCTCCGCCGCGACCAAGCCCGTGCGCTGGGCCGCGGACACCGTCGCGACGATGCGCGAGGGCGCCCGGCTGCGCCTCGACTACTCGGCGCAGAGCCTGTGGCGCGTCGACCGGCTGATCGAGGAGATACGCCGGGAGGGGGCGCCGTACGCCGCCGTCCACACCGTGCTGCGCGGCTTCGGCGCGTACGCCGGTGAGGTCGTCGTCCGGCGCACCGGCGCCGAGTGGTGGGAGACGGGCGGCGAGCACTGGCTGCGCACCCCCGACGGGCGCCTGTGGGACCCCATCGACGAGGCCCGCCGCTGCTACGCGGGCGACGGCTCGCTGCGGCTGCTGTGCCGCGAGGCCGTGGGATAGGGGAAAGCGCCCCGAACGGCGGCGAGATTGCCCGTTCTTAAGGTACGCGACCGTTCCCAAACGGCGGTCTCCGGAGTGAACATGAGGGCAACCGCCGGACCCGGGAGGCCTCGTGGCCGACAACCGCCGTTGGTGGGCGCTCGTCGTCATCGCGCTCGCCCAGTTGATGGTCGTCCTCGACATGACCATCGTGAACATCGCCCTGCCCTCCGCCCAGAGCGACCTGCACATGTCGGACGGCAACCGGCAGTGGGTCATCACCGCGTACACCCTCGCCTTCGGCGGACTGCTGCTGCTCGGCGGCCGGATCGCCGACCTCGCGGGTCGCCGACTCACCTTCATGATCGGCCTGTTGGGCTTCGCCGCCGCGTCCGCGCTGGGCGGCGCGGCCGCGAACTCCGGGATGCTGTTCGGGGCGCGCGCCCTCCAGGGCGTGTTCGCCGCGCTGCTCGCTCCCGCCGCCCTGTCGCTGCTCACGACGACGTTCACCGACCCCGGGGAACGCGGCAAGGCGTTCGGCGTGTTCGGCGCGATCGTCGGCGCGGG
Source organism: Streptomyces sp. NPDC111656 (assembly GCF_055656965.1). NCBI lineage: Bacteria > Bacillati > Actinomycetota > Actinomycetes > Kitasatosporales > Streptomycetaceae > Streptomyces > Streptomyces sp. NPDC111656. Next base: position 547,108 of record NZ_JBVKCA010000002.1, on the reverse strand, counting down.
CGCGGCGTTCGGGCTGCTCGCGGGCGGCTTCCTCACCCAGTACCTGGACTGGCGCTGGTGCCTGTACGTCAACGTGCCCATCGCCCTGGTCGCGTTCGCCGGCGCCCTGGCGGTGCTCAGCGGCGGCGGCCGCTACGAGGACGCGCGCCTGGACGTGCCAGGCGCGGTGCTCGGCTCCGCCGGAATGCTCTCGCTGGTCTACGGCTTCTCGGAGGCGGAGTCGAGGAGCTGGGGTGACGGACTGGTCCTCGGACTGCTGGCCGCCGGGGTCGTGCTGCTCGGCGTGTTCGGCTTCTGGCAGACCCGCGCCCGGGTGCCTCTGCTGCCGATGTCGGTGGTCAGGGACCGGCAGCGGGTCGGGGCGTTCCTCACCATCCTCTTCGTCACCATCGGGATGTTCGGGGTCTTCCTCTTCCTCACCTACTACATGCAGCGCGTGCTCGGGTACTCGCCGATGAAGACCGGGCTCGCCTATCTCCCCATCACCGTCGGCATGATCACCGGCTCCACGCAGGTCGCGGCCCGCCTCCTGAACCGGGTCCCGCCGCGCGCCCTCATCGTCCCCGGGCTGCTGCTGGCCGCGGGCGCGCTGGCGATCATCGCGCAGGTCGGGGTGGCACCCGCGTACGCCTCGCACATCCTGCCCGGCATGCTGATGCTCGGCCTCGGCATGGGCACGGCGATGATGACCTCCATCTCGCTGGCCACGGTGAGCGTCGCGCCCCGCGACGCGGGCGCGGCCTCCGCCACGTTCAACACCGCCCAGCAGGTCGGCGGTTCGATCGGTACGGCGCTGCTCAACACCATCGCCGCGAGCGTGACGACCCGGTACGTGACCGCGCACGCGGCCCCCGGCGTCGACCGTCGCGCCCTCGCCTCCCGGGCCGCCGTGCACGGCTTCAACGTGGCCACCTGGTGGGCGATGGGAGCGCTGCTGCTGGCCGCGCTGATCGCCGGGATCGTGGTGAACGCGGACCGGATGCCGGCCCCTCTGACGCGGTCGGCGCCGCTGCCCGAACCGGTGGAGACGGACGCCTGAGCCAGGACCTGTTCCGAGGGACGCCCGGGGCGCCTGACGGGCTGTGACGTTTCTGTGGGGCCCGACGCAGATGACCACGTGGGCGTTGACACGGCCGACCGTGCCGCACGGTGCGCATTCTGACCGACTCGGGGCGAACGAGGACAGCGTTGGGCCAGGGAGGGGAACCCCGCCGCGTACAGGCGTACGACGGTGAGCTGGGTGCGGCCGTGGCGCGGGCGCAGCAGGGGGACGAGGCGGCCTTCGCGCTGGCGTACCGGATCGTGCAGCCCGGACTGCTCGGGTACGTACGCGGGATCGTCGGGGACGACGCGGAGGACGTGGCGTCCGACGCCTGGCTGGAAATCGCGCGGGACCTCGGGCGGTTCAAAGGGGACGGGGCGGGGTTCCGCGGCTGGACCGCGACCATCGCGCGGCACCGCGCGCTCGACCATCTGCGAAGGCAGAAGGTACGGCCCCGGGCCACCGGGCTCGAGAACGACATACTGGAACTGCCCGGCACCCACAGCACCCACGACCAGGCGCTGGAGAGCCTCTCCACGGAGCGCGCCCTGGAACTGGTCGCACGGCTGCCCCGCGACCAGGCCGAGGCCGTACTGCTGCGGGTGGTCGTCGGCCTCGACGGTCCCGCCGCCGCCCGTGTCCTCGGCAAGCGCCCGGGCGCGGTCCGCACCGCCGCCCACCGTGGCCTCAAGCGCCTGGCGCAGCAGCTCGGCGCCGACGGGGAGTCCGGGGTGTGATGCCCAACGGCTTCCGGACGCCAAGGGATTCGGGGCGAGCGTCGGGAAGGGGTCGGCCGAGGACAGAGCCGAGGACAGACAGGGGTGGGCAGGGACATGGGTGCGAACGGGACCTCCCTCGACGCGCTGCTCGCCTTCGCCGTAAGGGGTGTTCCTGTCGACCCGGAGGCCGAGGGGCGCGCTGTCGCCGCGTACCGGGCCGCTCGTGAGGACGGGGCGCACGGGGCACGGACCCGGCGGCGCGACGACTGGCGACCGCGCGAGCAGCGCCGACCGGGGTGCGAGTTCGAGGAGAGTCGAGGGGCCGATGGCAACGGTCGGGGCCGCCACCCCCCACAGGAGAGGCCCCGACCGTCGCGCGGCACGGGCCGCGCGGCGACCCGTACTCTCTACAGCGCCGCGGCTGCGTTTTCTGTCACACCTCGCTGTGTCACCAGTTAGTTGCATCCTGTACGAACATGGACGGGGAACGGTTTCAGGCCGTAACGTGCCATTCGCGCCGGGGTGCGGAGGGTACGGACTGCCGCAGCCATGAGGGGCCTAAGACCGCAACCATCAGTTGAGGAACCACGACGGCGAGCAACCCGGTCCGCGAGAGCGGCGCCGGTTTAGGCGCAGAGAGGCGTGCGCGCGGTGCTGGGGGACGACGCGGGGCTGACCGCCGCGGTGCTTGCGGCACAGGACGGGGACGAGACCGCGTTCCGGACTGTGTACCGCTCGGTGCACCCACGGCTGCTCGGATACGTACGGACGTTGGTCGGCGACCCGGACGCGGAGGACGTCACGTCCGAGGCCTGGCTGCAGATCGCCCGTGACCTGGAGAGGTTCAGCGGTGACGCGGACCGCTTCCGTGGCTGGGCCGCCCGGATCGCCCGCAACCGCGCCCTCGACCACATACGCATGCGCGGGCGCCGCCCCGCGATCGGCGGTGACGAGACGGAACTGACCGCGAAGGCCGGGGATTCCGACACCGCGGGCGAGGCGATCGAGGCGCTGGCCACCGACAGCACCCTCTCGCTGATCGCCCAACTCCCCCAGGACCAGGCGGAGGCCGTCGTGCTGCGCGTGGTCGTCGGCCTCGACGCCAAGACCGCGGCCGAGACCCTCGGCAAGCGCCCCGGAGCCGTCCGCACCGCGGCGCACCGCGGTCTCAAGCGGCTCGCGGAGCTGCTCGGCGCGGATCCGGAATCCGCAGGCGGCCTCGGCGCCGTCCCCCCACAAAGAGAGTCACGAAGAGAGTCGCGCACACGCGCGGTGACGTCCGCGGGTGTGACGCATACGCGTTCGCGGACGCAGAAGGACATGTGATGGCCGACGAGCAGGACAAGTGGCTGGACCGTGACGCCGCGGAGCGTCTGCTGCGTGGTGAGCCGCTGGAAGCCGCCGACGCCGACACCCAGGGCCGGGCCAAGCGGCTCGCCGACATGCTCGGTGCGCTGGCCCACGAACCCGCCCCGACCAGTGCCGAACTCCCCGGAGAGGCCGTCGCGTTGGCCGCGTTCCAGCAGGCGCGCGCGGGCCGGAACGGCGAGGTCGCCCAGCGCGGCGGACGGGTGCGCGCGGGGGCCGGGGCCCACTCCGCCGACTCGGGTCTCGTCCGGCTGGGCCGTCCGGCTCCGGCCCCGCGGGGGCCCCGTTGGGGCCGTCCGGTGCGCCTCGGGATCGTCGCCGCGCTGGCCGCGGGGATGATCGGCGGGGTCGCCGTCGCGGCCGGAACCGGAGTGCTGCCGACTCCGTTCCGTGACGACTCGCCGCACCCGGCCGCGACGATTTCCGCGGCACAGACACCGCGGCAGCCGTTCCTCACGCCGTCGCCGGGAGCGTCGAAGGCCGACGGTTCCGAGGTGCCGGTCCCGGCCGCCACCACGAGCGCGCCGGCCGGTGCCGGCTCCGGCGACGACGAGGCCCAGGGGCCCGGCGCGCCGAGCGGACAGCCCGACTCCTCCGACGCGGGGCGGTCGGCCCGCGCCCGCGAGTGGTGGGCCAAGAAGCGCGCGTACTGCCGCGACGTGCTGGACGGCAAGACCCTGGAGTCCGGCCGCAGACGTGTCCTGGTGGACGCCGCGGGCGGCGGCCGGCGCGTGACGAAGTACTGCAAGGGCATCCTGGGCCGGACGGGCGCCAACGCGGGTGAGGACCGGGGCGACCAGGGCCGGCAGGGCGACGAGGGCTCGGACTCCGGCTCCGACCAGGGGGCCGGGGGCGGTTCCGGCGACGGCTCGGACAACGGCTCCGGTGGCGGGTACAACGGCGGCGACGGCGACGGCCACACCGGCTCGGGTGGCCATCACGGCCACAACGGGATCCTCGCCCCGTCGCCGCGTTCGGTCGTCGCGCCGCTGCTGCCGACTGCCTGAGCACCCGCTGCCGCCGACCTCCTGAGCAGGCTTTCGGCCATCCGGCCCGGGTGCGTTCCCGGCCACCCGTACTCCGGCGATCCCCTGCAATCGGCTCTCTGACCTGCGGTTCCTCACTCCCTCGGAATTTTCTTCCCCCCGGGTGTGACGTTTTCGGTCGCGCCGACGCAGTACTGGGTGAGCCGACTGGTCATCGGCCGTCGCACCGAGCCGGGGTTCCCCCCGTACCCAGGCCTGGTGCACATCGGCGCGGGCGGGACACGTTCCCCCGGTCCCGCCCGCGCCCCATCACCCCTTCCGCCCTCTCCGGGCGGCCGTCACCAGTAGACGACGACCTTGTCCCCGCCTCGGACCTGCGAGAACAGCGCCGCGATCTTCCCCTCGTCCCGTACGTTGACGCAGCCGTGCGAGGCGCCGTAGTAGCCGCGGGCCGCGAAGTCGGGGGAGTAGTGGACCGCTTGGCCGCCGCTGAAGAACATCGCGTACGGCATGGACGTGTGGTAGATCGTCGACACGTGGTAGCGCGATTTGAAGTAGACGCTGAAGACCCCTTCGCGGGTCGGCGTGTACTGCGAGCCGAACCGCACGTCCATCTCCGAGACCGTCCTCCCGTCGATCATCCAGCGCAGGGTGCGGCTCGTCTTGCTGATGCACAGCACCCGGCCCGTCATGCAGCGCGGGTCGGGCCGCGCGGCGGGTTGCCCGCCGTACGGGTACAGCTCCCACGCGGCCGGCTTGTGCGTCATCCCCCGCAGCCGCTCCCAGGTGACGGCGTCCAGTTCGCCGGTCCGCGGCAGCCCGCGCTTGCCCTGGAACCCCTTCACCGCGGTGACCGTCGGGGTGTCGTACGTTCCCGTCGGCGCCGGGATGAGCCAGGCGAGCTGGTGCAGCCGGGCCTGGACCTCACGGACGTCGTTCCCCTTGTCGCCGCGGGACCAGAGGACCTTGGGGGCGGCGGACGGCGTCGTGCCCGGCTTGTCGTCCCCGGGCGTGGCCGAAGGGTCCGACTTCGAGGCGGACGGCGGCGTGTCGCCCCGCGTGCTGCCCGGCGTCCTTCCCTGCGTGCTCCCGTGCGTGCTCCCGCTCGCGTCCACGGCCTGGGCCGTACAGCCGCCCACCGCGACGAGTGCCACGAGGGCGGCCAGCGATCTCCCCATACCAGTCGTACGCATTCCAACCCCCGGTGCGTCGTCGTGTCCCCTGAGATGCTCCCCAGGCGCGCCCGGTTGCGAACGACGCGCGATCCTGGGGAATGAAGCGTGTGAGCAATGAATCCTGAGAGCGATGAAGCCTGTGAGCAAGGTCCCAGCGCGGTCCTCTCCATCCCGCGCACGGCCGCCGCTACAGTCCGTGGCGAGGATCGGACCTACCAGTAAGTAACTTCAGTGGGAGGCACACCAATGGCGCGCGAGTCGGAGTCCGGACTGCCCATCGAACCCCTCTACGGACCCGAGGTTCTGGAGGGCTGGGATCCGGCCGAGAAGCTGGGCGAGCCGGGCGCGTACCCCTTCACCCGCGGTGTCTACCCGTCGATGTACACGGGCCGCCCGTGGACGATGCGCCAGTACGCGGGCTTCGGCACGGCCGTGGAGTCGAACGCGCGCTACAAGCAGCTGATCGCGAACGGCACGATGGGCCTGTCGGTCGCCTTCGACCTGCCCACCCAGATGGGCCACGACTCGGACGCGCCGATCGCGCACGGCGAGGTCGGCAAGGTCGGGGTGGCCATCGACTCGGTGGAGGACATGCGGATCCTGTTCGGCGGCATCCCGCTGGACAAGGTGTCCACGTCGATGACGATCAACGCGCCCGCGGCGCTGCTCCTGCTCATGTACCAGCTGGTGGGGGAGGAACAGGGCGTCCCGGCCGATCAGCTGACGGGCACGATCCAGAACGACGTGCTCAAGGAGTACATCGCGCGCGGCACGTACATCTTCCCGCCCAAGCCCTCCCTGCGGCTGATCGCGGACATCTTCAAGTACTGCAAGGCCGAGATCCCGAAGTGGAACACCATCTCGATCTCCGGCTACCACATGGCCGAGGCCGGTGCCTCGCCCGCGCAGGAGATCGCGTTCACCCTCGCCGACGGCATCGAGTACGTCCGCACGGCCGTGGCCGCCGGCATGGACGTCGACGACTTCGCCCCCCGCCTGTCCTTCTTCTTCGTCGCCCGTACGACGATCCTGGAGGAGGTCGCGAAGTTCCGCGCGGCCAGGCGCATCTGGGCGCGGGTGATGCGGGAGGAGTTCGGCGCGAAGAACCCGAAGTCGCTGATGCTGCGCTTCCACACCCAGACCGCCGGGGTCCAGCTGACCGCCCAGCAGCCGGAGGTGAACCTGGTGCGCGTCGCGGTCCAGGGCCTGGGCGCGGTCCTCGGCGGCACGCAGTCGCTCCACACCAACTCCTTCGACGAGGCGATCGCGCTCCCGACGGACAAGAGCGCGCGCCTGGCGCTGCGGACGCAGCAGGTCCTGGCGTACGAGACGGACGTGACGGCGACGGTCGACCCCTTCGCCGGCAGTTACGTCATCGAGAAGATGACCGACGACGTCGAGGCGGCCACGGTCGAACTGATGGCGCGGGTCGAGGAGCTGGGCGGCGCGGTGGCCGCGATCGAGCACGGCTTCCAGAAGGGTGAGATCGAGCGCAGCGCCTATCGGATCGCGCAGGAGACCGACTCCGGTGAACGGGTCGTGGTCGGCGTCAACCGCTTCCAGCTCGACGCGGAGGAGCCGTACGAGCCCCTCCGCGTCGACCCGGCCATCGAGGCCCAGCAGGCCGAACGCCTCACCAAGCTCCGCGCCGAGCGTGACCAGTCGGCGGTGGACGCGGCCCTCGCCGACCTCAAGAAGGCGGCCGAGGGCACGGACAACGTCCTCTACCCCATGAAGGACGCCCTGCGCGCCCGCGCGACGGTGGGCGAGGTGTGCAACGCGTTGCGGGGGGTTTGGGGGACGTATGTGCCGACGGATGCGTTCTGACCTGGGTGAATACCCCGTTTGGGTGATCGGGGGCGGAAGGCGCACACCCCCGGTTACGCTCATGAAGAGTGGCCCCTGAAAAGGAGGATGCCGTGGCCGTACTGCAACACGAGCTGACGCTGGGCGAAGCCGCCGAACAGCTCTCCCGTGCACTGCCTGGGCACCGCGTGGAGATTCTCCAGGGGAGGCTCGTTGTGACACCGCCGCCGGATGGCTCGCACGCCTTGTCGTTGACCAAGATTGGGCGTGGTTTCGAGAAGGCGGGCATCGAAGGAAGCGGGGTGGAGTATGTGCAGGGCATTGGCCTGTGGCTGCCCACGCTGCCCGAGGACTTCGCGATCCCCGACTTCTCGGTCGTGGACGAGGACTTCCGCGACGCTCATGTGAAGAAGAACTACTACGCGCCCAATGTCTTCCGCCTCGTCGTCGAAGTGACCTCCTCCAACTGGTCCGACGGCCTCGGTCCAAAGGTCGAGTGCTATGCCCAGGCGGGCCTCCCGGCCTACCTCATCGCGGACCGTAAGCACGACGAGGTCCTCCTTTACACCGACCCCACAGACGGCGCGTACGGCGACCCCGAGCGCTTCAAGCGAGGTCAGTCCGTCGCCCTGCCGCCTTCGATCGGTGTCAAAGTCACCTTGGACGTGGACACCCTCCTCGACGGCTGACCGTCCCGCCTCGCGGAACCCCGAGATGGGGTGTCGTACTCTCGTGCGACACTCCACCTCATGCTTGGTGTTATCGACCTCCCGACCTATCTCGCGGGACTCGTGCTGATCGTTCTGCTTCCCGGTCCGAACTCGCTGTACGTGCTGTCCGTCGCCGCCCGCAAGGGCATACGCACGGGATACACGGCCGCCGCGGGTGTCTGGTGCGGGGACACCGTGCTGATGACCCTGTCCGCGGCCGGAGTCGCCTCGCTGCTGCAGGCCAACGCCGTGCTGTTCGGGATCGTGAAGTACGCCGGGGCCGGATATCTGACATGGCTGGCGTTCGGGATGCTGCGCGCCGCGTGGGGCATGTGGCGCACCCGGCACGAACGGGCCGAGGAGAGCGAGGCCGCCGCCGCGCCGGCCGCCGAGGAGCGGCCCTTCCGGCGGGCGCTGGTGATCAGCCTGTTCAACCCGAAGGCGATCCTGTTCTTCGTCGCCTTCTTCGTGCAGTTCGTGGACCCGGGCTACGCCTACCCGGCCCTTTCCTTCGTCGTCCTCGGCGCCTTCGCCCAGCTCGCCAGCTTCCTGTACCTCACCGCGCTGATCTTCAGCGGGACGAAGCTGGCGGCGGCCTTCCGGCGGCGCAAGCGGCTCTCGGCCGGGGCCACGACCGCGGCGGGCGCCCTGTTCCTGGGCTTCGCCGTGAAGCTCACCCTGGCCAGCGCCTAGGAGTGGGGCCGGGCGAGGACACCCAGGCGCGTCGCGTACTCCCGCAGCCCCGAAGCCGTGTCGCCCGTCCACCCCACGTAACCGTCGGGGCGGATCAGGAAGAGGCCGGTGCCGTACGACTCGTGCGCGGGGATGCCGACCGTGCGGACGGGGAGTGCCGGTGCCTGGATTTCCGGCCCGGCCGCGAGCAGGGTCCAGCGGGGGCCGCGAAAGGCGTCGAAGAGCCGGGTGCCGTCGGGGAGAGGGGCGTCCGGGGCGCGGTCGCCGGCCTGCAGGACGTTCTCCGGGCGGCCCTCGCGCAGGTCCGTGGAGAGTGACGAGTCCCGGTAGCCCAGGCCGAGTTGGCCCGTCGTCTGCGTGCTGCGCCGGACCTCGCCGCGGTGGACGGCCGTGGACAGGTCGAGCATGCGCGCGGCGACGGGCCGCCGTTCCTCCTCGTAGGAGTCGAGGAGGGCCTCGGGGGCGCCGTCGCCCAGCACCGCACCCAGTTTCCAGCCCAGGTTGTAGGCGTCCTGGACGCTGGTGTTGAGGCCCTGGCCGCCGGCCGGGGAGTGGATGTGTGCCGCGTCCCCGGCGAGGAAGACGCGCCCCGCGCGGAAGCGGTCCGCCAGCGCCGCCCGCGGGCGGAAGTCCGAGGCCCAGCGCACCTCGGTCACGGCCTCGGGGGCGAGATGCGAGCGGGCGGCGACGACCTTCCGTACGCCCTCCAGGGACAGATCGGGCTCGGTCCCCTCCGGGAACCGGGCGGTGAGCTGGAAGTCCTCGGTGCCGGCGAGTGGGCAGATCGCCAGGACGCCGTCGTCGTCGCCCCGGGGCGGGAACACGTGCCAGTGGTCGCGGTCCAGGCCCGTGACACGGACGTCGGCCACCAGCACCGGATGCGGGTCGACCGTCTCGCCGGTCATGGCGATCCCGAGCGTGCGCCGCACGGTCGAGCGGCCGCCGTCGGCGCCGACGAGGTACCGCGCGCGGACGGGGGAGCCGGCGGCGAAGTGGGCCGTCACCCCGTCCGGGTCCTGGGTGATCGTCAGCAGCTCGCGCCCGAAGGCGACGCCTGCGCCCAGTTCGACGAGGCGCGCGAAGAGGATCTCCTGCGTACGCCACTGCGGCACCATCCACGGCTCGGCGTACGGCGAATCGTCGCTCGCCTCGGCCTGGTCGAACATCCGGTGCTCGCCATGCGGCTTCCCGTCCTGCCAGATCATCCCGACCGGGTAGGGGCCGCCTGCCGCGTGGATCGCGTCGAGTACGCCGAGGTCCTCGAAGACCTCCCTCGTGCGCGGCTGGATGCCCTTGCCGCGCGACCCGGGGAACAGACCGTCGGTCCGCTCCACGACGAGCGCGTCCACCCCGCGCCGGGCGAGGTCGACGCCGAGGGCGAGACCGGCGGCGCCCGCCCCCACGATCAGAACGTCCACGTCCACGTCCGAGCCGATGTTCCGGACCGCGCCCGCCGCCGTTGCCTGTGCTGCCATGACCACACTCTCCTTAACGTTGTTAAGTGCTGGCGTTTCCGAGCGTGGCCTTAACGGTGTTAAGTTGTCAAGTGTGAGTACGGAACGAAGAGCGCCGCTCGACCGCAAGCGCGTCGCGGACACCGCCCTGAGACTCCTGAACGAGGGGGGACTGGAGGGCCTGACCCTGCGCGCCATCGCCAAGGAGCTGGACGTCAAGGCGCCCGCTCTGTACTGGCACTTCGAGGACAAACAGGCGCTGCTCGACGAGATGGCGACGGAGATGTACCGCCGGATGACCGAGGCCGCGCCGGTCGACCCCGGCGCCACCTGGCAGGAGCGGCTCCTGACGGCCAACCGCGCACTGCGCGCCGCGCTGCTGAGTTACCGCGACGGTGCCAGGGTCTTCAGCGGCTCACGCTTCACCGGCACTCTGCACGCGGTCGAGATGGAACAGAACCTGCGCCTGCTCACTGACGCGGGCTTCACCCTCGCCCAGGCGGTCCGGGCGGCCACGACGGCCTATCTCTACACCCTCGGGTTCGTCACCGAGGAGCAGGGCGTCCAGCCGCTCCCCGGGGAGCGCCGCGAGGGCTACGACGTGGACGACCGCGCCCGCCGGATGGCCGACTTCCCTCTGTCGGCCGCGGCGGGCGCGGAGATGTTCGAGGACTACGACCGGCACTTCGAAGAAGGGCTGGCCCTGGTGATCGCGGGGATCGGGACGCGGTACGGGATCGGCTGAACCCGCGGTGCGGCCTACGGCCGGGACGCCCCCACGATCGGCCGGGGCTTCGCCAGCGCCGTGCGCAGTTTGGGCGTCAGCCAGTTCTCCACGTACCGGTTGAGGAGCCAGGCCAGGACCAGCATGCTGGTCGCCGTCAGCAGGAACGTGGCGTACGACGGGATGTGCAGCCCCTGGTGGAGGGCCTTGATGACGACCCAGCCCAGGTGCTCGTGGACGAGGTAGAAGGGGTACGTCAGCGCGCCCGCGACCGTCAGCCAGCGCCAGTTGGCCCAGCGCAGCCAGCCCAGGGCGATCGCGGCGACCGCGACGTAGCCGAAGGTGACGACGAGGACGATGCCGTAGGTGGTGCGGTAGGAGAAGCCGTTCGCCTGCGGGGCGTGCCACAGCCCCTGCACCGCGTAGTGCTGGCCGATCAGCCAGCTCACGGCCACGATGCCCCAGGCGTACACGTCCTTGCGGTCGCGGTGCACCAGGTAGAGGCCGACACCGCCGATGAAGTACGGCGCGTACTCGGGCATCAGGACGATGTCCAGCAGCGGCATCTTGGCGCCCTGCGCGATGACGTAGGCCAGCGTCCAGCCGGCGCAGAACATGATCACGCGGCGGCGGTTCGCGCCGGGCAGGACGATGCACAGCGCGAAGAGGGCGTAGAAGCGGACCTCCGCCCACAGCGTCCAGCACACGCCCAGCACCCGGTCGACGCCGAGCGGGTACTGCAGCATCGTGAAGTTGACCAGGGTGTCGCTCGGCGAGACCGTCTTGAACGCGACCATCGGCAGTGCGAACACCACCGTCACCAGGATGATGGCGGCCCAGTACGCGGGCAGCAGCCGGGAGGCGCGGGAGGCGAAGAACGAGCGCAGCGGGCGGCCCCAGCCGCTCATGCAGATGACGAAGCCACTGATCACGAAGAACACCTGGACGCCCAGGCAGCCGTACGCGAAGTACCCGTGCAGCATGGGGAACTGGTGGCGCGGCGAGCTGCCCCAGGCTTTCGCGACCTCGCCGTCGCGTCCGCCGTAGTGGTACGCGGCCACCATCAGCGCGGCGACCAGCCGCAGTCCGTCCAGTGCGCGCAGCCGCGTCTCCCGGGGCTTGGCCGGTTTCGCGGGGGGCGGTGCGTCCGTGGGCGGCAGGACGGTGCGGGCCACGGTGCCCGTGGAGGCCACTTGGACGGCCTCGCGCGAGTCGATCACAGGTTTCCCCTCAACGGGACTCAGTGGACCCACAGCACACTAATCCGATTAATAAGGTTTACCTGGCCGTCCGACCGACGATTCGCCCGACGGTCCGTGCGTGTTCACCTGTATGTCGTTTCGGGTTCCCGGGCCGGCCCGCGACGGCCCGGCCCAGGACACCGGTTCAGCGACCCACAGCCCGCTTCAGTGAACGGGCGCGGCGTGCCACGCGGCGCACGGTGGCGTTGCGCGGGATGAACGCCAGCTGCGCCGGGACCGCGCCGGGCAGAGCCAGCGAGGTGAGGCGCTTGCGCTTGAAGTAGCGCCGGGTGTGGTGGTTCAGATGCCTGGTCAGGTAGGCCTCGGCGGCCGGGCGCAGATCCGGGTAGATCTTCGGCTGCATCGCGAAGCCGACGGCCCGGACGAGGTCCGTCAGTGCCGTCACGTCCATGCTCCGGCGCTGCTCGTTGACCGCCGACTCGTCCGTCAGTTCGGGCAGCAGCGCGTCCACGATCGTGACGGGGACGCGGTTGCTGTTCTCGTACGGCGTGAGACGGTCGAGGAGGGGGCCGGTGCCGACGCGGGAGACCGGCAGGCCGTACAGCGCCGAGGCGGTGAGCAGCGCGGTGGAGAAGCAGCCGACCACCAGGGCGGGGCGCATCCGCTGGTAGAGCACCTCGGCGAGGACCGGGGTGTCGAGCACGGTGAGGTCGGCGCCGAGCTTCTCGGCCTCCTTCTCCAGCAGGCGCGACCAGCGGGCCGGGGCCGAAGGATGCGGCTTGAACACCACCCGCGTGTGACCGAGCGCGAGGGCGCCCTTCAGCATCCGTACGTGGAGGTTCTCCTCTTCCTCGGCGGTGAGGATGTCCAGCGCGGAGAGGTACTGGCCGAGCAGGAGCGCCGGTTCGTCGATCGACGGCAGCTCGTCACCGGTGTCGACGAGTTCGGCGAGGACCTTCACGAACGCGTCCGTCGGTACGATCTCGGGCTCGACGCCGAACTCCGTCAGGAGCAGTGGCTTGAGGCCGGGGACCAGGTCCAGGTGGAGCAGGCGGTCCACCCGGGTGCCGACCAGCGGGTCGATCTTGTTGCGGGTGGGGCCGTAGCTCATCAGGCCGTCCGCGTACACGGTGACGGGCGCGCCCATGAAGATCTGCGAGATGCCGAGCGCCGGGTTGACCTGGATCGACTCGACGGCCAGCTCGATGTCGTCGTCGCCGAGGTTCCAGGCGAGCCGCAGATGCCGCTCCCACAGGGGGACGTCGTCGAGCCGCGGGGCCCAGCCGCCGGGGTGGAAGGGCGAGATGGTCTCGTTCCACGAGATCACGTCGTCGAAGCGGCCGCGCAGCTGCTCGAAGCCGGGCATCTCGTCGAGGCCGGGCGTCGTCTCGGGCGTCGCCGCGTTGTTGGAGACGAGCAGGATGCGCCGGTCGGCGGGGCGGAAGCAGTCGGTGTCCAGGGCCGCGGCGAGCGTGGCCGTGCCGTACAGCGTGGACGCCATGAAGATCTGGGTGGTCACGCGGCCACCCCCGTGGCGGATGCCGGACGGCGGCGCAGCCGGCGCAGCCGCGTGGCGCGCTGCACGTCCATCGAGTCGAGGGCGTCGTCGAGCACGTCCTGCGGCATGTTCCGCAGAGCGACGGCGCTCATCGACTTCAGTTTCCGTGCCACTGCCGGCTCGAACCTTTCGATGGATCCCAGATGATGGGAAATGATCGCGCAATAGGTGCGCACGGCCTTGGGCAGGAGTTTTTCGGCGTCGCGGTCCGCCGCGGTTTCCGCCACCACCTGGTCGAACGCGCGAATGAAGTCGAGCTGGCGCACGTCCCCGATCTGGGTGAGGGAGGAGGCCACACCACGCCGGTAGAACACGCCGAGAAGCCCCACCGTGGCGAAGGATTCCGCCTCCCGGTGCAGCTTCCAGATCCAAGGCCGGTCCTCGGCCGTCCGCAGGCCGTCGGTGAAGTGCAGCAGCCCCCGGTCGACCAGCCGGCGGTGGTAGATGCCCGCCCAGGCGTAGGCGTAGTCGACGGAGGTGGAGCGGTCGGCGGGCAGTATCGCGTCGCGGGGGTTCATCACCACTCCGCGCCGGCCGTGCGGGACCCTGTGGATGGTGCGGGCCCGCGCGGTGCACTGGACATGGTCCGTACGGACGAAGTCGCAGCCCAGCTGTTCGATGGAGGCAACAAGTTGTTCGTAATAGCCGGGGGCGAGCCAGTCGTCCCCGTCGAGGAACGTGAGGTATTCGCCGTGCGCCGCGTCGATGCCCGTGTTGCGCGCGGTCGCCAGTCCTCCGTTCTTCTCGTGTCTGACATACACCGCGCCGGGGAGCTCGCGCTCCGCGCGCGCGAGAATGTCCGGAGTCTCGTCTCGTGAACAGTCGTCCACGAGAACGAATTCGAAGTCCTCACGTGCGTTCGCACGCAGGCTCTTCAAGGTGTCGGGTGCATATTGCTGCACGTTGTAGAACGGCACGATGACGGAGAGCTTGACCACCCACGTGACGTTAGGCGGCGGCCCGGCATTCGTCTTGACCGTTGGTGAGATGTCAGGTGAACGACGCGTGGCGAAGCAGTGAACCCAGCTGATTTCCGGCTCGATCACGGCCTGATTCGCCATTCGTCGATGTGCTGTTAACCGTTTGTTGTATTCAGGTTGGGCCGCAACTCGGAATGGCTTCCTAGCGTCTTGGACGTGCCAGCAAGTACCAGGAAGTCCCTGCGGGTCGCCGTTCTCGCGGATTCCGACACTCGGTGGAAATGGGGTTCGCTCACCGCGAATCGCATTTCACCGGCTGAATCGGACATTCTGCTCGACGGTTATCTCCTGCGCGGCCGAGCCACCCCCACCGCCCGCCAGCTCGAAGAAGTCGGCGTCCGCGCGGATTCCCTCCGTGAGGTCACCGCCGTCGAATTCCTGCGCGCCATGGAAGGGGAGCCGTACGACGTCCTCGTCATCGCCCTCGTGGGCGGCGGTGTGCAGGCGATCCTGCACGGCCTGGCCCATGTCTGGGAGGGGCGGAGCAAGCGGCCCGTGGTCGTCACCGGCTATGTCGGCGTCGTCTACGAGAAGCTCGCCGACGGCCTGCTGCTGCGGCACGGCGCGGACCTCGTCCTCGCGAACTCCCGACAGGACGCGGAACGGTTCCGGGCCGTGTACGAGGGAGTGGGCGCCGACGCCTCCTCGGTGACGGAGGTGGCACTGCCCTTCCTGGGCGGCGCCGCCTACGAGAAGCACGACCCGTACACGGTCGTCTTCGCCGCCCAGCCCTCGGTCCCGGAGAACCGCAAGGACCGTACGTACCTGCTGAACCGGCTGATCCAGCACGCCCGTCTCCACCCGGACCGCGAGGTGCTGCTGAAGCTGCGCTCCAAGCCGGGCGAGCACACCACGCACATCGAGGAGCTGCCCTACCAGAAGCTGGCGCAGAAGACCGACCTGCCCGCCAACTTCCGGCTGGTCTACGGCCACATGGGCGAGGTGCTCGACCGCACCGACCTGTTGGTCACCATCAGCTCCACGGCGGCCCTGGAGTCCCTGCACCGCCGCATCCCCACCGTCGTCCTCAGCGACCTCGGGGTGCGCGAGGCGCTCGGCAACCACCACTTCGTGGGCTCCGGCTGCCTCGCCTCCTGGGACCAGCTCGACGCCGGACACGAGCCGGCGCCCGACCCGGTCTGGGTGGCCCGGCAGGGTGTCGCCGCCGACGGCTCGTACGAGACGGCCTTCGACGAGGCGCGCGCCCGGATCACGGGCCTGCTGGCGGCCCCCGGACTGCTGCCCCTCGCCCCCTACTACACGCCCGTCACCGCCCCCGGCTACCTCCCCGGGATCCTCGCCCGCCACCACCTCGCCCCGGACGGCAGCCCGCTGCCCGGCGCCCCCGCGGCCGACAAGGAGCCGAGCCCCGTACGGCAGATCGTCCGCCGGGCGGCCCGCGGCGCCTACCGCCACGGAGTGCAGCGCGTGGCCCCCGTGATCCGGCGGATGGGGGAGCTGTGACCACCACCGATCCCTCAGGTCTTCCGCCGATCCCCCAAGCCTTCCCCGTGTCCCTCGTCAAGGAGAACAGCGCATGACCAACTCGGAAGCGGGTCACGCGGCGCCGGTGCGCCGGGTGCTCGCGGTGATCCCCGCGCGCGGCGGCTCCAAGGGCGTCCCCGCCAAGAACCTCCTCCCGGTCGGCGGAGTGCCGCTGGTGGCCCGCGCGGTGCGCGAGTGCCGGGCGACGCGGCTCGTCACGGACGTCGTGGTCTCCACCGACGACCAGGCGATCGCCGCCGCCGCCCGCGAGGCGGGCGCCGAGGTCGTCCTGCGCCCCGCCGCCATCGCCGGTGACACCGCCACCTCCGAGGCCGCCGTCCTGCACGCCCTGGACGCCCACGAGGCGCTGCACGGATCCACGGTCGACGTGGTCCTGCTCGTCCAGTGCACCAGCCCGTTCATCACGCGGGAGGACATCGACGGGGTCGCGGGCGCGGTCGTCGAGAACGGCGCCGACACCGCGCTGACGGTGGCCAACTTCCACGGCTTCATCTGGCGCGACGCCGCCGAGGAGTCCACCGAGGGCGGCAACGGCGTCAACCACGACAAGTCCTTCCGGCCCCGCCGCCAGGACCGGCCCCAGGACCTCCTGGAGACCGGCGCGGCCTACGCCATGGACGCGGCGGGTCTGCGCGAGCACCAGCACCGCTTCTTCGGCCGCACGGAGCTCGTCCGCACCGACCCGGCCCGCGTGCTGGAGATCGACGACCCGCACGACCTCGCCCGCGCCCGCGCGCTGGCCCCCCTCTTCGACGCGAACCGACCCGGTTCGCTCCCGACCGCGGAAGACATCGACGCGGTCGTCCTCGACTTCGACGGCACCCAGACCGACGACAGGGTGCTGATCGACTCCGACGGACGGGAGTTCGTCTCCGTGCACCGCGGGGACGGCCTCGGTATCGCCGCCCTGCGCAAGAGCGGGCTGAAGATGCTGATCCTGTCC
The DNA here is from genome assembly GCF_055656965.1 of Streptomyces sp. NPDC111656. Lineage (NCBI taxonomy): Bacteria > Bacillati > Actinomycetota > Actinomycetes > Kitasatosporales > Streptomycetaceae > Streptomyces > Streptomyces sp. NPDC111656. Next base: position 530,242 of record NZ_JBVKCA010000002.1, on the reverse strand, counting down.
TCGGAACAGAACCCGGTGGTCGCCGCCCGGGCCCGGAAGCTCAAGATTCCGGTCCTGCACGGCATCGACCGCAAGGACCTCGCACTGAAGCAGTGGTGCGAGGAGCAGGGCATCGCGCCTGAGCGCGTGCTCTACGTCGGCAACGACGTCAACGACCTCCCGTGCTTCGCCCTCGTGGGCTGGCCCGTGGCGGTCGCGAGCGCCCACGACGTCGTGCGCGGCGCCGCACGCGCGGTCACCACCGTCCCCGGCGGCGACGGCGCGATCCGAGAGATCGCCAGCTGGATCCTCGGCCCTTCTCTCGACTCCCTCGACAAGTAAGGAACTTCTCCACCATGAGCACCAACTCCCGTCTGCGCCAGTTCGGTTCGAAGACCGCCGGCCCCGGCCACCCCGTCTACGTCGTCGGCGAGATCGGCATCAACCACAACGGCGAGCTCGAGAACGCCTTCAAGCTGATCGACGCCGCCGCCGAGGCCGGCTGCGACGCGGTCAAGTTCCAGAAGCGCACCCCGGAGATCTGCACCCCGCGCGACCAGTGGGACATCGAGCGCGACACCCCCTGGGGCCGCATGACCTACATCGACTACCGCCACCGTGTGGAGTTCGGTGAGGACGAGTACCGCCAGATCGACGAGTACGCCAAGAGCAAGAACATCGACTGGTTCGCCTCCCCGTGGGACACCGAGGCCGTCGCCTTCCTCGAGAAGTTCGACGTCCCCGCCCACAAGGTCGCCTCCGCGTCCCTCACCGACGACGAGCTGCTGCGCGCCCTGCGCGCCACCGGCCGCACGGTCATCCTCTCCACGGGCATGTCGACCCCGAAGCAGATCCGCCACGCGGTCGAGGTCCTCGGCTCGGACAACATCCTCATGTGCCACGCCACGTCGACGTACCCGGCGGTGGCCGAGGAGCTCAACCTCCGCGTCATCAACACCCTCCAGGCCGAGTACCCGAACGTGCCGATCGGCTACTCCGGTCACGAGACGGGCCTGCAGACCACGCTGGCCGCGGTCGCCCTGGGCGCCACCTTCGTCGAGCGTCACATCACCCTCGACCGCGCGATGTGGGGCTCCGACCAGGCCGCCTCCGTCGAGCCGCAGGGCCTCACCCGCCTCGTCCGCGACATCCGCACCATCGAGGCCTCCCTCGGTGACGGCGTCAAGAAGGTCTACGAGTCGGAGCTCGGCCCGATGAAGAAGCTGCGCCGCGTCAACGGTGTCGTCGCCGAGGCGGAGATCGCCGCGGCCGCGGGCGAGCCGGTCACGGTCTGAGGTCCTGACCTCCAGAACCCCCCACGCGTTACCTCCCACCTCCCTACGACAACTCCTTACGACAGGACGGTCGTACGTCGATGAGCCCCCGCGCCGGATCCGCCGGCCCCCACACTCTCGCCTTCGTCGAGAGTCCGGTACAGCTCCTGAACGTGCTGGAATGGGCGCACACCTCTGCCCACCACGGCACGGCGCCCGACGCGGGGCTCACCCTCGTCGTCCTGTCCCCCAACGACCCGATGACCCGCGGCCAACTGCGCCGCATGGCCGAACTGGCCCGCGACGAGGGCCACGCGGTCCGCTGGGAGGAGGCGCGCGGTGGCACCACGGCGCCCTTCCACACCATCGGAGGCCTCGCCCCGCTGCTGCGCAGGGCCCGCCGCATCGTCATGGGAGACCCGTTCTCCCGCTATGTGCAACTCCTCCTGACCATCACCCGCGCCCCCGACCTGGTCGTGGTCGACGACGGCACGGCGACGATGGAGTTCGTCGCCCAGCTCGCCCGTGGCGAACGCCTGGTCCGCTGGCACCGCAAGGGTGGCCGCCCGGGCCCGCGCGACCTGCTCTTCGCCCCGGTGTCCTCCTTGGCCAGGCGCCGGCTGACGCCCAGTGAGCGTCGTACGGTCGAGGTGTTCTCCTCGATGCCGATCGACGAGACCCCGATCGGTGTGCGCGTCACCGCCAACGACTTCTCCTGGACCCGGGCCCGCTTCGGGCCGCCCCGCCTCACCAAGGGCGCGGACCTGGTCGGCACGTCCCTCGTCGAGACGGGTGTCGTCGACGGGGACCGCTATCTCCAGGCGGTCCGCACCCTCGCCAGGTCCCACGGCGCCACCCGCTACTTCGCCCACCGCCGCGAGAGCGCCGAAAAGCTCCACCGGCTGGCCGCGGAGACGGGCCTGGAGATCGTCCGCCCCGATCTCCCCCTGGAACTGATCGCCCGCCGCGGCCCCATCGGCCGCACGATCCTCAGCTTTCCCTCCACGGTCGTCCACACGTTGCCGCTGGCCCTGGCCGGCACCGAGGTCCGCGTCGCCGTCTGCGACATCGACCCGGCCTGGCTGACGGAGAACGCCTCCCCGCGCGCCCAGAGCTTCCTGTCCGGGGTGACGGGGACGGCACGCGACGTACACCGGTTGTCGGCGGTGGCATCGGCGTAGGGAAGCCGTGCGCCGTCCGGCGAGTCACCACATGAGACTGATGAAGTCGATCGATCCGGGGCTGAGGTCGGGGCCTGCGGGTTTCGCCGGGCCGTTCTCGTGATCGGCCCGGCGGAGGTGCTGCGGGCACTGCGGGCCCACGGAACGATCGCGTGGTTCCGGATCTCGGCCGGGGTGGATCCGCTGGATTCCCTCGTCCGCCCGCCCTTGGTCGTCTGGCGCTACGCCGACCCGCAGGACCGGGTACGTCAGGCGATCCCGTCGACCGTCGAGACGTTCGAGGGAAACGTCGGGTGGGTCGCGGACGTCTCGGCCGAGAACTGGTACCTCGAGCCACGCAGGGTGCGGGACGAACTCTCCGGAGCCGCTCCGGGGTACCCGGGTGTCCTGTCCGACCTCAAGCACGGGGACCAGGACTTCTGCATCCGTGCCACGCGGGATCTCGAACTCCTCCTGGCCAGGATCGAGAGGCTCCACGCCTGAGTTCGCGGCGGCGGCCCGGTCCGGGCGGGACACAGGAACTCCGAATCTCCTCCACACCGGTTGCACCGAACGGACACATGTTGTTCGTCAACCATCCATAGATCGCGCGTTGGACCGACACGATCCAGCCATTGAATCTCCCCGCACGGCACCAATCGGTCGCCGCACGCCTGTTTCGTTTACGCAGTGGGGGGACCACACGTGGCGTCCGCACATGTGGAGTCCGACAGATCGGACTCCGACAGACCCGCGCCCCGGCGGCCGTACGCCGCCCGTGGGATCGGTGACCGCATCTTCAGGTACCAGCTGACGGCCGCCGGTGTCGTCGTCCTCGCCATCATGGCGGGGGTCGGTCTCTTCCTGCTCCTGAGAGCAGGTCAGGCACTCAAGGCCACCGGGTTCGCCTTCCTCACCACCGCCGAATGGCAGCCGGACGTCCACCGGTTCGGCATCGCGGCCGTCCTCACCGGCACCCTGCTGATCGCCGCCGTCGCGGTGACGCTCTCCGTGCCGCTGGCCGTGGGGACCGCGCTGTTCATCTCCGACGTGGCCCCGCGCAAGCTGCGCCGCACCCTGGTGACGATGGTCGACCTGATGGCGGCCGTACCGTCGGTGGTGTATGGACTGTGGGGACTGTTCTTCCTCCAGCAGCATGTGATCGGACTGTCGCGCTGGCTGTCCAGCTGGCTTGGCTGGATACCGCTGTTCACGGTGGACGGCGCCCAGCCGGGCGAACCGCTCGCCTCCGACAGCGTCTACACGGCCTCCACCTTCGTCGCCGGGATCGTCGTCGCCCTCATGGTCGCGCCGATCCAGTGCTCGGTGATGCGCGAGGTCTTCTCGCAGGCCCCGGCGGGCGAACGCGAGGGGGCCTACGCGCTCGGCGCCACCCGCTGGGGAATGATCCGCTCGGTCGTCCTGCCGTACGGCAAGGCCGGCATCATCGGCGGCACCATGCTGGGCCTCGGCCGGGCACTCGGCGAGACGATCGCGGTCTACCTGATCATCTCGCCGGTCTTCACCATCCAGCCGCACATCCTGCAGACCGGCTCGAACTCGGTCTCCTCACTGATCGCCCTGCACTACGGCGACGCCTCCACCTTCGGCATGTCGGCGCTGATGGCGGCGGGCCTGGCGTTGTTCCTGCTCACCCTGGCGGTCAACTTCACCGCTTCCTCGGTCGTGGCCCGGTCCCGGTCCGGCGCACAGAGCGAGGCATGAGATGACCGTCGTAGAACAGACTCCCGTCCAGGCCGCCCCGGCCGCCGCCCCTTCGGCCCCCGCGCCGGAGCCCGCCCTGCCCCCCGACCGGCCGCGCCGCATCGGCGGCGCCAGCCGCTCGGGCGTGCTGTCCCTCACCGGCGCCGCCGCCTCCGGACTGTGCGTGACGATCCTGCTGTACGGCGAACTCGCCCCGTTCTCCGGCGCCCTGGGCTTCACCCTCACCGCCTATCTGTTCTTCCTCGCGATCTACGCGGTGTTGACGGGATTCGAGGAGGACGGGCAGGCGGTACGGGACCGTGTCATGACCGTCGTGCTGTGGACCGCGGCCACGCTGCTGTTCTTGGCACTCGTCCTCGTCGTCGGCTTCACGGCCTGGCGCGGGCGGGAGGCGCTGCCGCACGGCAACTTCTTCACCCAGGACATGCAGGCGGCGGGCCCGCTCGACCCGCTGACGAACGGCGGCATCGCCCACGCGATGCTCGGTACCCTCACCATGACCGCCATCGCGCTCGCGATCACGATCCCGCTGGGCCTGGCCTGCGCGGTCTACCTGAACCAGATCCCGGGGCGCTTCTCCCGCTTCGTGCGCACCATCGTCGAGGCGATGACCGCGCTGCCCTCGATCGTCGCCGGCCTGATGGTCTACGCCGTCTGGATCCTCGGCCTCGGTATGCAGAAGTCGGGCCTCGCGGCGGGCTTCGCGATCAGCGTGATGATGCTGCCGATCGTGATCCGCGCGTCGGACGTCGTGCTGCGGCTGGTGCCGGGGACCTTGACCGAAGCGGCCGAGGCGCTCGGCGCACCCCGCTGGCGCACCGTCTGGCACGTCGTCCTGCCCACCGCGCGCTCCGGTCTCGCCACCGCCGTCATCCTCGGCACCGCGCGCGGCATCGGCGAGACCTCTCCCGTCCTGCTGACCGCCGGATTCACCGCGGCGCTCAACACCGATCCCACCAGCGGGCCGATGGTGTCCCTGCCGCTGGCCGTCTTCAACTTCGTCAAGTCGCCCCAGCCGACCATGATCGCTCGCGGTTTCGGCGCGGCGGCCGTCCTCATGGCCCTGGTCCTGGTGCTCTTCGTGATCGCCCGTGTGATCGGCGGCCGCGGCCCCGGCCACCAGACCAAACGTCAGGCCCGCCGCACCGCCCGCGCCTCTCGGCAGGACGTGGCGCGCTTCGACGAACTGCACGCCCCCGGCCTGTCCCTGTTCCAGGCCGAATCTCCTGCTGAAGCGTCCGCCACAGCCGACCCCACCGCCCCCGGAGAGAACGACTGATGCGCAGCCACCTCCATAACGTCCTCGGGCGCCTGCGCGCCCTTGCGACCCTCGGCGCCCTGCTCGGCATGATCGCCGGGCTGCTGGGCGGGCCCGCGGCGGCAACCGCCACGGCCGAGAGCTACACCCCGGTCGCCGGGGCCGGCTCCACCTGGGCCGAGAACGCCATCGACCAGTGGCGCAAGGCCGTCAACCAGTACGGGATGCGCATCAGTTACGCCGGCAACGGCTCCTCCGACGGCCGCCGCCAGTTCCTCAGCAGCACCGTCGACTTCGCGGTCTCGGACATCCCCTTCCAGACCCACCCCACCGACGGCTCGGCAGCCGAACGCCCGTCGACCGGCAGCTACGCGTACATGCCGATCGTGGCCGGCGGCACCGCCTTCATGTACCACCTGACCGTCAACGGCAAGCGGGTCACCAACCTCCGCCTCTCCGGAGACGTCGTCACCAAGATCTTCACCGGTGCCGTCAAGACCTGGGACGACCCGGTGATCAAGGCCGACAACCCGGGGCTCCAGCTTCCGCACCGCTCCGTCGTGCCCGTCGTCCGCTCCGACGGCTCCGGCTCCACCGCCCAGTTCACGATGTGGATGGCCAACCAGCACGCGTCGCTGTGGAAGGCCTACTGCGGCAAGGTCGGCCGCTCCGGGGCCTGCGGGCAGACCTCGTACTACCCGACCGTGCCCGGCATGATCGCCCAGAGCGGCGACCCGGGCGTGGCGGGCTACGTCGCCCAGAACTACGGCGAGGGCGCGATCGGCTACGTCAACTACTCGTACGCCATCAACGAGGGCTATCCGGTCGCCAAGGTCCTCAACCACGCCGGCTACTACACCGAGCCGACCCCGAAGAACGTCGCCGTCTCGCTCCTCAAGGCGAGGATCAACACGAACAAGAGCTCCGCCGACTACCTCACCCAGCAGCTCGACGGCGTCTACAACGACACCGACAAGCGCAACTACCCGCTCTCCAGCTACTCGTACATGATCCTGCCGCTGCGGGTGCAGGGCATCTTCACCGAGGCCAAGGGCAAGACCCTCGGCGCGTTCTCGTACTACTTCATGTGCCAGGGCCAGCAGCAGATGCCCAAACTCGGCTACTCGCCCCTGCCCATCAACCTGGTGCAGGCGGGCTTCGACCAGATCCGCCGGATCCCGGGCGTGCAGGCCAAGAACATCAACATCAAGGGCTGCAACAACCCGACCTTCTCCTCCGACGGCCACAACAAGCTCGCCGAGACCGCCCCCTACCCGGACGCCTGCGACAAGAAGGGCGCCACGGCCTGCAACACCGGCAGCGGCGGCGCCAAGTCGGGCGGCGGCAGCGGGGGTTCGGGGACGACGGGCGGTACGAGCGGCGGCGGCACGTCGGGCGGTTCCGCGAACGGCGTTACGAGCGGCGGGAGTTCGGCCGGTGGCGGCACGGGCGGCTCGGGCGGCACGGCGGGCGGCAGCGCCCAGCCCGTCGTCGACCCCGACACCGGACAGACCCTGGCGCCCGGCACCGGCGGCGCATCGGGTACCGGCACCGGCGGCGGTACCGCCGTGGACGGCACCATCGCCCTCGCCCAGCCGATCGCCGTGGCCGGACACAGCGGCTGGACCACCACCCAGACGCTGATGCTGCTCGCCGTGGCCCTGGTGCTCGGGCTGCTGCTCCTGCCGTCCCTCGTCTCACGGGCGATGGCCGGGCGGGGCGGGAACGACGGGATCGGTGGGGCCGGCGGGACCGGTGGGGCCGGTGGGGTCGGCCGGAAGGGCGACTCGGAGAACCTCACGGACGGGGGCGCGCGATGAAGCGCATACGCAACCTGCTGGTGCGCCTCGTCGCCGGCGCCGCCGTGGGCGCGCTGGCCGGTCTCGCGGTCGCCCAGACCGCCGCGCCCGCGACCGCGGCGAGCGGCGCGCAGGCCGCCGACTCCGCCGTCACCGTCTCCGGCCGCGGCGAGTTCAAGGACATGAAGTTCACGGTCAGCCAGACCAAGCACCTCACCAGCCAGGCGGTCACCGTCTCCTGGTCCGGCGGCGCCCCGACCGCCCTCGCGGGCACGCTGTTCAACACCGACTTCGTGCAGATCATGCAGTGCTGGGGCGACGACGACGGCAGCGTCCCGGGCAACCCGGGCCCGTCGCGCACCCAGTGCCAGTACGGCGCCTCCCCGACCACCGACCGGGGCAACTGGCCGGGCAACGAGTACGACGACACCCGCAAGATCTTCTACAGCGCCGACCCCACCAACTACGGCCAGGACGACCGCTACGGCGCCGGCGGCGTCTCCGGACAGGGCGAGGTGCCCTTCAAGTCCGTCGACGGCACGCTGATCACCTCCGGTACCCAGAACAACGCCCTGTACAGCCGCAACACCACCAACGAGGTCGACTTCGCCCGCACCGGCGCCGACGGCAAGGGCCAGGAGTTCTTCGAGGTGCAGACCGCCAACGAGGCGCCGCACCTGGGATGCGGCGTCCCGGTCACGGCGGGCGGCCGTACGACGCCGCGCTCCTGCTGGCTGGTCATCGTCCCGCAGGGCCACCTCGACCTCGACGGAAAGCCGTACGCCGACACCAGCCAGGTCAACGCCGGCTCCCCGGTCTCCTCCACCAACTGGAAGAACCGCGTCGCCGTCAAGCTCGACTTCAACTCGGTCGGCACCAACTGCGCCCTCGGCTCCGACGAACGCGCCACCACCGGCAGTGAACTCGCCGCCGACGCCATGACCAGCTGGCAGACGGCCCTGTGCCCGACCGGCAAGGTGTTCGGCTACACCGAGCTGGGCGAGCCCGACACCCGCTCCCGCCTCGCCGGCGACGGCTCCTCCGGGCTCGCCTTCACCACCCGCGCCCTCGGCACGGACCCCGGCACGACCGCCCCGACGGACAGCACCGTCTACGCGCCCACCGCGCTCTCGGGCACCGTCATCGGCTTCACCATCGAACGCAGGCCCAGGGCCGGAGCCTCCGAAGCGACCCGCCGTCTCGCCGGAACCAAGGTCGACTCCATCGACCTCACTCCCCGGCTGGTCGCCAAGCTGCTCACCGAGTCCTACCGCAACTCCCCCTGGGGAGCGGTCCTCGGCTCCACCGTCGCCAAGGGCTACGGCTGGGCCAAGGACAACCCGGCGGGCCTCGCGAGCGACCCCGAGTTCCTCGCGCTCAACCCCGAGTTCGCGGAGCTGTCCATCCCCGAGACCCCGGCCACCGACACCGACCTGCTGACCTCGCTCGGCCGCACCGACTCGGCCCGCGCCGTCTGGCAGTGGATCGTCTCCGACAAGGAGGCCCGCAACTTCCTCGCGGGCGTGTCCGACGACTGGGGAATGCGCGTCAACCCGTACTTCAGCACCAATGCGGACCTGAACCCGACCGATTTCGTCTTCGACCCGGCGAACACCGACACGTACCCCAAGAGCGACCCCTGGTGCACGATCCCGCCGAACTCCGGCGCCACCAAGGACAACGAGCAGTGCATGATCGACTTCCATCCGTATGTGACGGACATGCACTCCGGCGCCCTGCACACCCGGCGCGCCGACAGCCTGTGGAAGGCGACCTGGGACCCGCTGGCCAGCCCGCCCGCGTACAAGAGCCCCGGTCCGCAGACGGTGGGCTCCCGGTTCGTGATCACCGTCACGGACGCGGCCTCCGCCGCCCGCTACGGCCTGCAGACCGCGCGGCTGCGCAACACGGCCGGCACGTTCGTCGCGCCCACGACCGCGTCCCTCACCGCCGCCGCGTCCTCCGCGTCCGGCGCCCACGCGGCCGAGATCAGTCCCGCCAAGGCCACCGCGAAGGGCGCCTACCCACTCGCGCAACTCGTGTACGCGGCGGTGCGCCCGGCCAAGCTCGACGCGGCGGCCCGCAAGGCCTACGCGGCGCTGCTGACGTACGCCGCCGGCACCGGGCAGGTCCCCGGCGCGGACCCCGGCCTGCTCCCGGCCGGTTACGCCCCGCTGTCGAAGGCTGAGCGCGCGAAGACGACCCAGGCCGCCGACGCCCTCGTCCACTACACCGGGCCGTCCGCCACCGGCGGCGGCTCCTCCGGGGGCTCCTCCGGAGGATCGAGCGGCGGTACGGGGGGCACGGGTGACTCCGGTGGTACGTCGGCCGGGGTCGGCACCGACGACACCGGCGGCACGGCCGGCTCCGGCGGTGCGGTGTCCGGCGGCGGGAGCGCGAGCCCCACGCCCAGCGGCGCGCCCTCGTACGACGGCGGCAAGGCCGTCGAGACCACTGCCCAGGGCACCACACCGGCCGACCCCGCGAACTCGCTCCGCTATGCCGTCCCGGTCGGCGCCGCGCTCGGCGCCGTGGCCGGGCTCGGCGCGCCCTTCGCGGGCGGCGGCAGGCTCCGCTTCCCGCTGCGTGTGCCGCTGCCCGGCGGCCGCGCCCTGACCATCCCCGCCCCGACCCTCCCGGAACGGCTGCGCAGGCTGCTGCCCCCGGGACGGGACTGATCCCCGTGCCCGGCCCGCCGGGCCGGGGCTCTCGGACGGGGAGTCGGGCCCGCCGGGCTGTGGCTCTCGGACACGGAGTCCGGTCCGCCGGGCTGAGGTTCCTGGACGACGGAGTCAAGCCCTTCCGGGCCCACGCTCCCGTACGAACGGGGGCCGGGCCTGTGGGGCCTGGGCCCACCGAGCAGGGGAGTCCCGGCCCACCGGGCTCGGGCTCCCGAACCACGGAGTCCGGCCTGCCGGGCTGAGGCTCCCGAACCACGGAGTCCGGGCTCGCCGGGCTGAGGCTCCCGAACCACGGGGCCGGGCCTACCGGGCCGAGGCTCCCCGAGGAGGGAGTCCTGCCCGCCGGGCCGGTGCTCCACGACGACGGAGCCAGGTCCGACCGGGCCGGGGCTCCCCACAGACGGCCGTCCGCCCCGAAAGGCAGTCGGGGCGGACGGCCTGACCCCCCACCCTGCCAGATCCACCCACGCAGAACCGCCGTACAACCGACGCTCAACCACAGGAGAAGCTCGATGCGCACAACGCGCCTCACCGCGGCCATGGTCGCCGCAGCCGTGGTGTCCGGCACGCTGGCTCTCGCGAGCCCGGCGTCCGCCGACCCCACCCCCGCCGGGACCTTCCGCCAGCTTGTCGGCGTGGGTTCCGACACCACCCAGGACGTCCTCAACGCCCTCGCCGGTGACATCGTCAACGGCAAGAGCTACGCCGGCACCGCCGTGAAGGCGGGCGACGCGGGCATCGCCTCGTACGACGCGTTCGTGCCCGGCGCCGCCACCTCCACCATCCAGACCCGCTCCGGCGGCCCGACCTTCCTGCGCCCCAACGGGTCCGGCCCGGGCCGCGCCGCCCTCAGCATGTCGCTGACGGGTGACAAGTTCCCGAACGCGACCGGTGTCGCCGTCAAGGGACAGGTCGACTTCGCCCGCTCCTCCGGCGGCCCGAGCACCTCCGGCAACACCCTCACCTACATCCCGTTCGCCCGGGACGCGGTGGGCGTCGCCGTCCGCGGCTCGGCCCTCGACACCCTGACGGTCGACCAGCTGCACGACATCTACACCTCCGGCGACACCCGCCTGAAGGTGCTGAACGGCCAGACCCTGCACGCGGTCCTCCCGCAGGCCGGCTCCGGCACCCGCAAGTTCTTCCTCGCGGCGATCGGCCTGACCGAGACCACGGTCTCCTCGGAGATCCCGACCGTCCAGGAGAACCAGGCCAACGCCGCGCTCACCGAGGACGGCGCGCTCGTCCCGTTCTCCGTGGGCAGCTGGATCGCCCAGAACAACGGCATCGCCCCCGACTACAGCAAGACCGCGGTCGCCGCCGGAGCCCACCTGGCCAGTGTCCAGCTGCCCGGCGACACCGGCGCCACCAGCCCGGTGACCACGGTGAACGGCAAGCTCACCCCGGTCAGCGGTTACTTCGAGAACGCCACCTTCGGCCGCGACGTCTACAACGTCGTCCCGAGCCGCGCGATCGACCCCACCAGCGTCTTCTTCGACAAGGCGCTGTACGACGTCTTCGTCACCAGCGGCACCCACGAGGCGGCCCTCGCCACCGACACCGCCGAGAAGGTCATCGCCGACTTCGGCTTCCTGAACGAGTCGTACAACGGCTCGGTCAACCCGGCCAAGCACGCCAAGCTCGGCGGCCTGGAGGTGTCCGGCATCGACACCGCGACGCCGTCCGCCCCCGCCCTGAGGGTCACCCCCGGCGACGCGAACCTCAAGCTGACCTGGGGCGCCCCCACCCCCGCGCCCGCGCTGCCCGTCACCGACTACCGCGTCACGCTGACCGGTTCGGACGGCGCCGTCGTGGCCGTCAAGGACGTTCCGGCCACCACCCTGTCGTACAGCTTCACCGGCCTGGCCAACGGCACCTACACCGCCTCGGTCTCCGCCGCCAACCTCAACGGCAGCGGCAACGCGGCCTCCTGGACCGGCGCCGTCAAGTACACCAGCGCCGTGAAGGCCACCGCCGCCACGACCGCGTACGGCAAGACCCCGAAGGTCGCCGTCACGGTCACCGGCTCGCACGGTGTCGTCCCGAGCGGCAAGGTGACCGTCAAGGACGGCTCCACCACGCTCGGCACCGGCACCCTGGACAGCTCCGGCAAGGTCACCCTCGGCCTGTCCAACCACCTCAAGGTCGCCACGCACACCCTCACGGTGTCCTACGGCGGCAGCACCAAGCTCAACACGTCCGTGACGACCGCCAAGCTGACGATCACCAAGGCGACCCCGTCCGTCGGCAGCACCGCGCCCGCCTCGGTCAGCCACACCGGCCGCGCCAAGGTCGGCGTAAGAGTCACCGCGACCGGCACCACGCCGACCGGCACGGTCCGCGTCTACGAGGGCTCCCGGGTGATCGCCACCGGCACGCTGAGCGGCGGCAGGGTGACCGTCACCCTGCCCAAGCTGGGCCGTGGCAAGCACACCATGCACGTGTACTACACGGGCTCCACGACGGTGAACTCGAAGAACGGCGCGAACTTCACCATCAAGTCCACCTGACGTACCACCCGTCGGGGAGGCCGCGACCGCGGCCTCCCCGACGGCCCGACCAGTGAAGCCATAGAAGGAGACGCGTCGCCGTGACGGTCGCCGTACAGACCACGCTCACCACGCCCGTACCGCGGCTGGGCGTTCGGGGAGTCACCGCCGTCCGGCACCTCGCCCGGGGCGGTCTGCTCACCCTGGCCGCCCTGCTGCTCGGCCTCACCGCCCAGCTGCTGCTCGTCAGCGGCATCCAGGAACGGGCCGCGCAGCACGCCTCGTACGACGCGCTGCGCACCCAACTCGCCCTCGGCACCGCCCCGGTGGCCCAGACCGACCAGGAGGGCAGACTGCTCGCGCCCGGCACACCGGTCGCCCTCATCGACATCCCCGCCGTCGACGTCCACCAGGTCGTTCTGGAGGGCACCGACTCCGCCGTCCTGACCGACGGCCCCGGCCACCGCCGGGACACCCCGCTGCCCGGACAGGCCGGCACCAGCGTGCTGATGGGCCGGGCGGCCGCCTACGGGGGTCCCTTCGGCCGTCTCGACCGGCTCGCCGCGGGCGACACGTTCACCGTGACCACCGGACAGGGCAAGGCGAAGTACCAGGTCCTCGGCGTACGACGGGCCGGCGATCAGGCGCCCGCCGCCGTGGCCTCCGGCAAGGGCCGCCTCGTCCTCGTCACGGCCACCGGCCCGCACTTCATGCCCGGCGGGGTGTTGCGCGTCGACGCCGACCTGATCTCCACCCCCGCCCAGACCCCGGCGGCCGTCATCCGCTCCGGCACGCTCCCGGAGTCCGAACAGCCCCTCGCGCACCCCTCCGGCGTGCCGTGGCCGCTGGTCATGTGGCTCCAGGCGCTGGTGGCCGCCGCCGTCGCCGCGGTGTGGACCTGGCACCGCTGGGGCCGACACCAGACATGGATCGTGTTCGCCCCCGTGGTCGCGGTCCTGGGCCTCCAGGTGGCCATCCGCACCACCGAACTGCTGCCGAACCTGATGTGAACCCTGTGAACCTTCCCGAGACCCACGATCACCACGAGGTGCCCGACGTGACCGATGCGACCGCTTCCCTCGATACGACGGCGACCGACACCGTCGTCCTGCCGCCCGTCGCGCCCGCCAGGACCGTGATGGGAGCCGCGAAGGGGGCCGTCGCTCCCGCGACCCTCGAAGCCCGCGCCGTCTCGGCCTGGTTCGGCAGCCACCAGGTGCTGCAACAGGTCTCCCTCACGATGCCCGCCGGGCAGGTCACCGCCCTGATCGGCCCCTCCGGCTGCGGCAAGTCGACCTTCCTGCGCACGCTCAACCGGATGCACGAGCTGATCCCCACGGCCGCGATGGGCGGCGAGGTGCTCTTCGACGGCGAGGACATCTACGCCCCCGAGCGCCGCCTGACCGACGCCCGCCGCAGGATCGGCATGGTCTTCCAGAAGCCCAACCCGTTCCCCGCCATGTCGATCTACGACAACGTGGTGGCGGGTCTGCGCCTGACGGGCACGCGCATCGGCCGTCGCGAGAAGGACGAACTGGTCGAGGAGAGCCTGACCAGGGCCGGCCTGTGGAAGGAGGTACGGGACCGACTCCGCCAGCCCGGCGGCGCGCTCTCCGGCGGCCAGCAGCAACGCCTGTGCATCGCCCGCGCCCTGGCCGTACGTCCCCAGGTGCTGCTGATGGACGAACCGTGCTCGGCGCTCGACCCCACGTCCACCCGCCGGGTCGAGGAGACCATCCACGAACTCGCGGGCCAGGTGACCGTCGTGATCGTCACCCACAACATGCAGCAGGCGGCCCGCGTCTCGCAGCAGTGCGCGTTCTTCCTCGCCGAACAGGGCACCCCCGGCGGCATCGTCGAACACGGTCCCACCGAACACATCTTCGGCACCCCTGAGGATCAGCGCACGGCGGACTATGTGGCGGGCCGCTTCGGCTGACATCCTCGGTCGTCATGAAGATCAGACGCCGTACCCTCCTCACCGCGCTCGCGGCGACACCCGTCCTGAGCACGGTCACGGCCGCCGCGGCCGCGACGGTGACCGCCACGCCCGCGGCAGCCGCCGAACAGGCCTCGAACACGGCCCTGTACGCCAACCCTGCCTGGACGGAGGGCACGGACTGGGGACGCCGCTCCAGACGCCACCTGATCGACGACCAGAGCAGGACCGGCCGCGCCCCCTTCCTCCGCTCCACGGTCATCGCCCCGCACGGCGGCGGCATCGAAGGGGGCACCTCGGAACTCTGCCTGGCGATAGCCGGTTACCACCCCGCCGACCTCGCACCCACCCCGGTGGCCGGCCCGGTGCACGACTTCTGGATGTTCGAGGGCCTGATGAGCGGCGGAAACGGGGCGCTGCACGTCACCTCCACCCACTGCGACGACACGATCGCCCGCTCCCTGTGCGCGGGCAGCCTCAACGTCGTCTCCCTCCACGGCTGCCAGCCGGAGCAGGCGGGCCTGGAACCAGGCGCCGCGGCCGTCCTCGTCGGCGGCCTCAACTCCACCTTCCGCCAGTACCTGATGGAGGAGTTCACCGCGGCCGGCATCCGCGCGGTGACGGCCTCGGGGGAGGAGGAGATCGCGGGCATCGACCCGGACAACATCTGCAACCGCACACTCCTCGGCATGGGCGCCCAGCTGGAGATGACCACGGCCCTGCGCACCGCGATGTTCGCCCCCGGCAAGAACACGGTCGCCGACCGCGCCACCAACCTCCTCCCGTCCTTCTGGACCTTCGCCACCGCGACCCGCAGGGCGATCGACCGGGTGGAGGCGGGGCAGACGGTGCTGTGAGCCGGGCGTGCTGAGCGTGAGTTGTTAGGATCACCAGTGCGAATACGGGAGTTGACGGACTGACGCGACGGGGGTCGGCGTGGGAGACCGTACGGGCCATCAGGGCAGCCCAAAAAATCTGCGAGTCTCCCACCAGGACCTGACGAAGCTGGCCGACGACCTCGACGACATGCAGGACCACTTGGACCAGCAGGTCAAGCGCATGGACTCGATCGTCGACCGCATCGAGGCGGGCTGGCGGGGCCCGGCGGCGACGGCGTACCGCGAGTTCCACCGGGCGGCGACCGAGGACGCCGTACGCATCCGCGAAGTGATGAAGCACCTGGAGCAGGCCGTGCGGCTGAGCCGCGACGGCTTCACGGAGCAGGAACTGGCCGTGGTCGAGCGGATGCGTCAGATTCGGGTGGACGTGGGCAGCGAGGTCGCCCGGCTCTCCACCCCGAACCCGGACGCCGCGTCGGCGACCCCACCCGCGCGCCCGAGCAGTGGCCTTGACGCCCTCTGACCTCCCACAGACCACGAGGCACCTTTCACGTACCGGGGGAAATATGCAGCCTGGAGATGCCGCCGACGACCACATAGCCGTCTCCTTCACCACCCTTCACGACCTCGCCGTCGAACTGGAGGACATCCTCAAGAAGCTCAACGGCAAACTGGACGACCTCTACGACCGAGCCGTCCCCGTCGTCCTCTCCTGGGAAGGCGAAGCCCGCGAGGTCTTCGTCGACAAACTCGACGAGTGGGACCACTCCGCCCAGGACCTCCAGGCCGCACAGAAGTGGCTGCACCAATACGTCACGACGGGCCACGCCAACTATGCGGCGGCGCACCGGGCGGTGCTGCGGGGCTGGGGAGGTGCTTGATGGCCGACCGTCCCAGTGACGCCCAACGCAAGCAGGAGCGGGACCAGTTGACGCCGACGACGCGCGGCAGTGGTGGTGGTTTCGACGTGCAGCCACCGCACCTGTACTACTCGTCGGCAGTGGTGCGTGACGGGCAGTTCGACTACGACAAGGGCGCCACCCAGCTGGTCGAGGCGCTCAATCAGTACAGCCAGTCGGCGGGTACAGGGTGGGGTCCCGATTCCTTCGCCAACGTCTACATGCAGATCACCGAGAAGTTCATCGAGACCTGGGCGACCAGCGTGGTGAGCGTCGGCGGCGTCGCGGTCGGCCTGACGGTGACGGCCAACAACTACCAGGCGGCGGACTGGTTCGCGCGCAAAATGCAAGGGCCGCCGCCGCGCCGCATGCCCCCGGTCGTCATCGACAAGGAGCCCAGCTACGGCAAGGTCAACGACATCAGGTGGTCCGGGACGGGCGAGGACGCCGACTCCTGGGCGATCTCCGGGGCGCTCGGCGAGATCCCGGACTTCCTCGCGGACGTGATCCGGCCGGCCATCGAGTACGGGCTCAACCTCGGCAAGACGCATGAGATCACCCCGGGCGCCCGCGAGGACGACCTCAAGGGGATGGCCACCGCGTGGCGCCAGGCCGGGAGCACGGCCCTGAAGGCGGGTGACAACTTCACCTCCGCCATCAGCTATATGACGGATCCTCAGGGCAACAGTGAGTGGCAGGGCGCGATGAAGTCGTTCTGCCAGGCGATCTGGGGGACTACCGCGTGGGGTCGTAACCGTGACGCGCAAGGCAACATTGCCCAGCAGGGCGGTCGCAGCTGGAAAACCTCGGGAACGGTGGCGCCTGCCCAACGCCGTCCGATCCTGGAGGTTCTTCACCACACCGCCGACACCATCCAGAAGACCTGCGACGACCTGGCCCAGGTGGCGAAGACCTGCCGGGAGACCACCACCAACCTGGCCAAGACCGCGGCCAAGGGGATGGTGGCGGACCTGACGACCGGGCTCGACCCGCTGGAACTGCTCGAACTCGCAGGCAGCGCCATGTTCGGCAAGCTGGTCATGACCTTCCGCCAGCACATGGACCGGGCGGCCGCGGACAAGGCTGTCGAGATCTACCAGCAGAAGTTCAGCGATGCGGCCAGCACACTGCTCGAGCTGGAGTGGGAGCTGGACGAGGCGCTCAGAAGCGCGCCCACGTTCAGAGCCGAGGAGGCCAGAGCCGAAGCCTTCGGTGGCCGGTCGATGAACGAGTTCAAGAAGGAGCACAAGCTGCTGAACGGGGAGAACCCGTTCCCGTACAAGTACACGATCGACCTGGCGATGGCCGAGGACCTCGGCGGTGGTCACACCGTCGACAAGCACGTAGGCAAGACCGACGCCCAACTCCTGCAGCGGTTGCGCGACCAGGCCAAGGGGAACGGCGAGCCGAAGATCCCGGCGGCATCGAGCTTCGTCGACCTTGCTTCGGCCCAGAAATACACCCAGGACTGCATCCGGCAGAAGAGCGGCGACATCGACGCGTGGCTGGCGACCGGGCCCCCTCCCGACCCGCCGACCAAGGTCTTCGAGGTCAGCGCGGTGGGTCCGGCCGCGAACAGCCCGCTGGCCGTGGCCCCGGTGACCGGCCGCACCTCGAGAGTGGTCAACGGCCAGGCGACCCCGGTGGTCGACGCGCACGGTGTTGCCACCCGCCTCAAATACGACCCCACTCTCAACCCACCCTTCGTCGTGGTCACCTCCATGCCTGAATAGGCCCCGATCCGGCCCGCCCCGGCGCCGAATAGGCTGACCTCCCGTCTCCCGTCCCCTCACCGAACACGACCGTCAAAAGGAGCCGCGATGCCGACGCTGGACGCCGAGACCTGGGCCGAGGCGCTCAGCATGTACGAGCGGCGGTACTCGTACGTGTTGGTGGGGCCCCGCGAACACCAGGACTGGGTGCGGGATGCCGCGGCAGCCATGCGCAGGGAGGTGACGGATCCCCGGTTCTGGAGGTGGCTCGACGCCGATAAAGGCGAGGAGGAACGCCTGGAGGACGTATTCTTCCCCTTCGTCCTGCCGCCTTCTGATCCGGAAGGCGCGGCCGCGTGGCGGCGTGGACTGCGGACGGTGCCCCGGACGTCGGTGGAAAGGCTGCTCGTCGTGCTGTCCACCACCTGGCTGGATGTCCCCAAGGAACGCGCCCGCAACAACTTCGACACCCGTCGGCCGGAACTTGAGCGGAAGGCGCGGGTGGTCCTGTCCCGCTTCCCGGAGGGGACCTCCTTCTACACGAATGCCGGTTACCCGGGCGCGAGCACCGGCAGCGCCGTCAATGCTCCGGACTTCTATGAGGCGATCACTGGCTGCACGCCTGTCTCCCAGTACGACTGGGATCTCGGTCTGATCGCGGTGACCGACACGGAGATCGGCCTCTTCTGGTCCTTCGACGCCACGTGAAGACGACGCATGGACATCTGCGTCGATGAGACTCCCTACGACACGACGGGAAGAAGCATCGCAAAGGAGTACATCAAGACCGATCCGTTCCCTCTTCACACGCGGAAGACGTTGGGGTGGAGACTCACCTTGTCTGCAATGACAAGTTCGATCCGAAGGTCGCCGTCATGACGTCCGTGCCGGCCAAGCAGAGCCAGGTGGTCCGCATGGCTATTACGCGCCAGGATATGATTGAGTATTTTCGCCTCGAAGGAGCAAGGAACCTCCTCAGGGGCTACGGTCGCTACCAGAATAATATCCCGGACGATGCTTCGGAGTGGAAGCAGGAGCTTTTCCCTGTCGTTCGAGGCATCTGGAACTCGGAAATGAGCGGCGGTAGAAACCGGTACGAAATCGGAGCGCAACTCCGCACTGCCGCCGATTTATTTGAGTCCTACCCCGATGGTTCGCACCGTGCCTTGGATAATTTCCCCATAGGGTCTCCCAAGGAACGTACGGCTGTCATCTTCCGGGAAATCGCCGACTATGTGGAACAGTGGGCTTCCCCGCTGGGCAGGGAAGGCATCAGCAATACCCCGGTAACCGCTCGAGAACTGATCGTGCGCTTCCCGCGTCTGAGTAATATCCTGCCCCTTTATTTCGGGCAGGATGGTGCGGCCGTCAGCGACGACATGCAGGACGCGAGCACGGAGGAGGGTATCCGCATGTACATCGACGAGACGCACCCTGGATGCCCGTGGAATCTTCCGGCTGCTGTCGCCGAATGTCACGAAGCTCTGGCGCTTTTTCACACCGAGGATCAACTGGACAGATTCTTCTGCGGGGCTGGAATGCGCGGCGGTTCGGGTAGCGACGACTTCACCGAGTTCCTCCCCCACTTCGCCCGCCTCTGCAGCGAGCACATGAGAGAGTTCCACTCACCGATGTGGGAACCCAGGTAGATTCACGACGAGGGACAATCGGCACACCATGCGTACCCGTTCAGCCACCTACCCCGACCGCGAGACCGCCCAATGGGCCACCCAGCAGGTCGTCACCGCCAACGAGCAGTTGATCCACCGCTGGCTCGCCCAGGCCACCCGCCCCCGTCTGACGATCGAGGCATCGTGGCCCTCGCGCACCGAGCCGGTCGGCCGGGTGCTGATCCAGGCGATGATGCTGGCGGGCCGTGAGCCCGTGGACGTGCGCGCGGCCCGCGTGGTGCTCAAGCGCGACGCGACCCGCCCCCATGGCTTCGTCGTCCAGGCCACCTTCCCCGTCTATCTGTAGAGCCCCGTAGAGACCAGTAGAGGCTGATCACCGTGCCCCTGAGCCCCCTCGAACACGACCGCCGGTACGGCGAACTGGACCAGGTGATCCGCGCCTACGCCGGGCAGCCCGCCGACGACACCCCGGACAGGCCCAGTCAGGCCCTGACCGCCTACCTCCGCCACACCTGGCACACCCGCCCCTGGGCGCTGGCCACGGCAGAGACCCAGCTGCGGGAGTACGCCCGCAACCCGCCCGGCCGACTCCGCCTGCGCCTCGGCGAGTTCTACGCGATCCCGGACGTCGGGCTAACCGAGGCGGACATTGAGCAGTGGCTGACCTGCCTCGCCGACCACATCAAGCACAGCGTCGAGACCGGCGAGGCCCCGCCCCCGGCCACCCCCACCACCCACTGGGAATGGCACGCCCGCTTTCCCGAACTCGCCCAGTTCCTCGGCGGCTGGTTCTCCCAGGACATGCCGGACGAGTTCGACGACCACGACGCCGCCGTAGACGACTACCGGTCCTCCACTGCCCCGCAGCTTGTGGCCCGCCTCGTGGGGGAGCTCCACGAGCTGCTCACCCTCAGCCTGGAGGAGTCCGACTACGCTCTCGCCGTCGCCGAGCTGGGCATGGAGGTGGATCCCCCGGCCCCGTACGCACCGAGCGGCTGGCTCGCGCTGGTCGCCGAGCGGCTCAGCGGGACGCGGGCCCAGTACGGGCCCCCGCCGCAGGAAGACGCGAAGTGACCGCGCCTGTGGACGAGTTGTCGGTCCTGCTCAAGAGCCTCTCGTACGAACTGCGCGTGTACGTCAGCGCGGGCAGACTTTGGCCCACCGGCGGGTCGGGCGGTCTCACGAAGGCCGTCGCCGAGCAAGTGCACGCTCTTGTCGCCGAGTTGCACGAGGGGTACTGGCACCAGTACGCCTACGGCACGACCGGACCGGCGTCTGCGCCGCAGATCGAACTGTCGCTGTACCCCAAGTCTCTGGCAGAGGCCACCGCACTCTTGGGTGAACTCGCCTCGGCGAACCTCATGTTCCCCGAGTTCGCTTTCATGGACCGTGCCGAGGCCAAACCGATCGCCGCACGTGTGGTGGGGGTGCTCGGTCCTGGCGCGCGCTGGTGGTCCAACAGGGACGACCTCAGCGTGGACAGTGTCACCAGCTGCTCGTTCGACACGTTTGTCATCGGCAGTGACGGCGACCGTTTCGCTCTGCTGATCCAGGTCGGCGACGACTGAGGCGGCTCGCTCACTGGCCCATGTGCACCGCGAACACCGCCCAGGCCGAGGAGACGACCCGGAGGATGGGCCCGTCCACGTCCTTTGAGTCACGGACCGCGACGGTGCCGGGTATGTTGCGGGCGACTTCGACGCACTCGCCGTTGCCGCTGCTGTGACTGGACTTGGTGAACTCGAACTGCAGCACAGCTCACAACTCCTTGCGGATGCGTTCGATCAGGGCGGTGGAATCGCGAAGAGCGAGTCCGCTCCGGACAATCCGCTCGAATGTGGCGTTGTGGCGCGCGGCGTCGGCCTCGCTCTCCAGCCACAGGGTAGACGAGGTGGTGTCCATGTAGACCACGTCCATCGCGCCGGGTTCGGCGAACGAGACGACGCTGAAGGCGCTGGTCATCCCGGGATGGGAACCGGCGAGGAAGGGAAGCACCTGAAGCCTGACGTTGGGCAGGCGGGACGCTTCCGCCAGGTGCGCCAGTTGTACGCGCATGACCTCGCGGCCGCCGACAAGTTGGCGCAGAGCGCCCTCGCCCACGACAGCCCACAGGTTGAGAGGGTTCGTGTCCGTCAAGCGTGCCTGCCGCGCGATCTTCGCCTCGACGAAACGCTCGATGTCGTCGGGGTCATCCCAGTCGGCGTTGCCGATCGCGAGAGCCCGGGCGTAGTCCGGAGTCTGCAAGAGGCCGGGAATGAAGGCGCCTTGCCAGGTACGGATTCCGGTCGAGATGTCCTCGAGGGCCACGTACTCAACCAGAGAGCGAAGCTCGGGGTACTGGTTCCACCACCCCTTGGCCTTACGGCGCCCCCGGTCGGTCTTGGCGAGGTTCAGCAGCCGCTCCACGACCTTGGGGTCGGTCACGCCGTACAGGTCGCACAGGATCTGGATGTCGGGATCGCGGAAGGGGACCCAGCCGCGCTCCATCTTGGCGACCTTGGCCGCAGTTGCCGACAGCGCCTCCGCGGCTTGTGGCTGCGTCAGGCCGGCTGTGTCGCGCAGCGTCAGCAGCTCACCGCCCAACTTGCGGGCGAGGACGGTGGATACGCGGTTGCCGCGCGTGAACGGGACTGCGGTCACGTCGGATTACCTCCCGGGTCGCGGCCAGTGTGCAGGTCGTCGACCAGGGTCGCAAAGCTAGGGGACATATTTCCCTGAGACTCCTTGCCCGTCATGCCGCCAGTCAACTACTGTCAGTTCTCAAGCGACTACCCAACGACACCGGTTGGCGGAAGTGCACCGTGCTGCCCAAACCGGCACCGCGCGGCAGAGCCACCCCATCTGGCACCCTCGCGCAAGGAGACGCACCCCGTGACCAACTCCTGCCCTCCCCCTCGCTTCCCCAAGGGCGACGACCGCTACGACTCCGTGGACTACACCCCTACCCGAGCAACATCCCCCGCGCCCGCAGACACGTCGCCCAACTCGCCGTCGACTGGGGTCACCCCGACATCGCCGGGGACGCGGCGCTGCTGGCAAGCGAGTTGTGCACGAACGCCCTGCTCCACGGGTGCTTACGGGACCGCCTGTTCCGCGTTGAGACGTCGCTGACCGGCAACGCGCTGCGCGTCGCCGTGACCGACCCGAGGGGTGAGCGGCTTCCATATATCCCCACGCCCGTCGCGGATGACCAGTTCGGCCGCGGCCTCCTCATCGTCCGCGCGCTCGCGAACCGCTGGGCCGTGGAGAAACTCACCGTCGGCAAGACCGTCTGGGCGGAGCTGGACATGCGCGGGGGCCTCGATGCCTAACCTGCTGAGCCGTCTGCGCAGGTGCCGCGGCGGTACCTTGGCCGCACGGCGAAAGGAGACGCGGATGGCGACCGAGTGGCAGAACGCGGTGGCTGAGGCCCAGGAGGCCACCGGGTTCACGGGTGAAATCGTCCGACGTACCGTTGAGGGCGTCGGGGCAGCCCTACGGCTCGATCACCGCGCCGACTTCTACGCGGAACTCGGCACCCTGGCCGACTCCGGCGGCTTCGAGGCGTTCCTCAATTACTGGTGGACCCAGGCGCTCGCCGACTCGGCTCCGAACGAAGAGGCGCGCGGGGATGCTATCGACTTCGCCGACGTGACCGTGTCCTTCTATGCGCAGGCCGCCGGCGGCCCGACGTCCAGCCAGGCCGAGATCGACGCCCTCGTCGCTGGAGCGGAAGCCTCTTGAGCCACACGATCATCTGGGAGCGAGCGGCCTCCGAAGGCCTCAGACGACTCCGGGCTCGTGACGGCGACGCGGTGAAGCCCCTCGTCAGCGCGATCAATGAGCTCGCCCGGAATCCTGAACCCGCCGCCAGCAGCAAGCTCGGCCATACCAACCTGCGGCGGCTGCGCGTCGGCGCCTACAGAGCCGCGTATGAAATCGACGGAGGCACCGTCGCGATCAAGATCCTCATGGTCGGCACCACGGCCGTCTGACGCCGTCGACCGATCAGGAGCCCCAGGTCATCCCCACGCCCCTCCGACGCGGACCCCGGCGGCCCCTCGCGCCCGGGTCGACGGGGAGTGGTGTTCAGGCATTCGTGCGCATGATCTTGGTCGGGTCTGTGGGACCGTAGGGGAAGGGAATGGGATCGGACACCCCGAGCGTTCCCCTATGGGAGTTCGCCGGCAGCCCCGGCGGACTGGATCGAGAGAGGGGCGGCGGCCCGCATCAAGGGCCCGCGTCACCCCGTGGTCACGGGCCGTCACCGCAGTCGGCCACCGTGGCGGACATGGCAGTCGGCCATCGTCCCGGACGCGACGGTCGACCTTCGGCCCGGATGCGGTCCGGGCAGGGCGCGCATACCGTCTGGCTCAAGATCCCATCGTCCGGAAAGGCGGGCGAGCTTACCCATCCCACCGGAAACCTATGCGGCGCGTGGCCAAGTTTCTTCCCCTAACGGGCTGAAGTTTTGTTGATCGTGGGTCAGTTGGCCGCCCCGCCGCCCTACCCTTCAAAGGGTGAACCAATTGATGTCCCGAGAGTACGAGGCCGATGTCCCCGGGGGAGCAGCGCTCCCCGGCACCCTGCCCGACGCCCTGCGTGCCGAGCTGATCGCGTTCCGGCGCGACCTGCACATGCACCCGGAGCTCGGCAACCAGGAGTTCCGCACCACCGCGGCACTCAAGGCACGCCTGGAGCAGGCGGGCCTCGAGCCCCGCGTGCTCGACATCGGGACCGGTCTCATCTGTGACATCGGGATCGACGCCGGTGAAGGTGCGGGGGAGGGCGAAGGAAACGGGGCACGGGACCGCGTACGGGACCGTGCGGTCGACGGCGGACGCGGCATGCTCGCCCTGCGCGCCGACATCGACGCGCTGCCCATCCCGGACGCGAAGAGTGACTGCGCGTATCGCTCGACCGTGCCCGACCGCGCGCACGCCTGCGGCCACGACGTGCACACGACCGTCGTCCTCGGCGCCGGGCTCGTCCTCGCCGAGCTGCATCGCCAGGGGCTCCTGCCGCATCCCGTACGGCTGATCTTCCAGCCCGCCGAAGAGGTCCTGCCCGGGGGCGCGCCCGACGCCATCGAGTCCGGAGTGCTGGAGGGCGTGGGGCGGATCATCGGCGTGCACTGCGACCCGAAGGTCGACGCCGGACGGATCGGACTGCGCCACGGTCCCATCACCTCCGCCTGCGACCGGCTGGAAGTCTCACTCGACGGCGCCGGCGGCCACACCGCGCGCCCCCACCTCACCACCGACCTCGTCACCGCCGCCGCGCGCGTCGTCACCGACGTACCGTCCCTCGTCGCCCGGCGTGTGGACGCCCGCAGCGGGCTCGCGGTGACCTGGGGGCGGGTCGAGTCCGGGCACGCCTGCAACGTCATCCCGCAGCACGCCGAGCTCTCCGGGACCGTCCGCTGCCTCGACCTCGAGGCCTGGCGGCAGGCGCCCGACCTGGTGCACGCGGCCATCGACGAGATCGCGAACCTGTACCGCGCCAAGTCCGAGATCAACTACATCCGGGGCGTCCCGCCGGTCGTCAACGACCCGGCGGTCACGGAGTTGCTCCATGACGCCATGACCTCGCGGCGCGGCTCGCACTCCGTCGAGGACACCGAGCAGAGCCTCGGCGGCGAGGACTTCTCCTGGTACCTGGAGCACGTGCCCGGCGCCATGGCGCGCCTCGGTGTCCGTACGCCGGGCGAGCGCACCACCCGTGACCTGCACCGCGGCGACTTCGACGCCGACGAGTCGGCCATCACGGTCGGAGTCGAGCTCTTCACCGCGGCGGCCCTGCTGGACGCGATCCGCTAGGTCCCCTCCGAGGTGGCGCACAAGTGACGTAGGGGTACCCGGGTCGCCGGTCCGTCCGATGCCCCGATCGGCACCCCTTCGTCCGCTTGCGTCACCCCGCCGTAACGGGTGGCGTGCAAACGTAACCCGGTGGCGGCACGGTTCGATAACGGCCCGGAGAAACCCCGTTCCCCTCCCCTTCTACGCGCGTTACTGTGCGCCGAAATCGCTGCGTCGGCGGCGTGTTGGGGAAGCGGACCGGCGACGGCCGTGGGGATGAAGGGTGCTTGCTGTGCGTCTGATGTCTCGGAGGACCAGGTTCTCCCAAGCAGCGGTGGCCGTCTCGGTCATCGCCCTCGCGGCGGTCGGTTGTGGCAAGTCGAGCACCGACACGAGCAGCGACTCGAACAAGAGCTCGTCCAAGAACTCGTCGGGCTACACCGGAAAGGGCATCGGTCTCGCGTACGACATCGGCGGCAAGGGCGACCAGTCCTTCAACGACGCCGCGTACGCCGGGTTCCAGAAGGCCGAGACGGAGTTCAAAATCGGCGGCCGGGACCTCGAGCCGACCGACGGTGAGTCGGACGCCGACAAGGTGCAGCGCCTGGAGCAGCTCGCCAAGACCGGCTACAACCCGGTGATCGGCGTCGGCTTCGCCTACGCGCCGGCCATCAAGGAGGTCGCCGCGAAGTACCCGAAGACCACCTTCGGCATCATCGACGACGAGCAGGACAAGGCGGCCAACGTCGCCGACATGGTCTTCTCCGAGGAGCAGTCCTCCTACCTCGCGGGCGTGGCCGCGGCCAAGGCGACCAAGAAGAACCACATCGGCTTCATCGGCGGCGTGGACATCCCCCTCATCCACAAGTTCGAGGCGGGCTTCGACCAGGGCGCCAAGTCGGTCAACCCGAGCATCAAGATCGAGTCGCAGTACCTGACGCAGACCCCCGCCGAGGGCGGCTTCTCCAGCCCCGACAAGGGCAAGGACGCGGCGGCCGGCCAGATCGAAAAGGGCGCCGACGTGCTTTACCACGCCGCCGGTCTGTCCGGTCAGGGCGTGATCTCCGAGGCCGCCGCCAAGAAGGTGTGGGCCATCGGCGTCGACTCCGACCAGTACGCGCAGTCGGCCCTCGCCAAGTACAAGGACTACATCCTGGGCTCGGCGCTGAAGAACGTCGGCGGCGCGGTCTACGACCTGGTGAAGTCGGTCGTGGACGGCAAGCCCCTCTCGGGCGTCGTGCGCGGCGACCTGAAGTCCGGCGGCGTCGGCTTCGCGGACACCAACCCGAAGTACAAGGCCATGACGGACGTCGTCGCGGCGGTCGACAAGGCCAAGCAGGACATCATCGACGGCAAGGTCACCGTCAACACGAAGTAACTCCGTCGGTCAGGCGGATCAACCACGCCCCGCCCCCGGACGCGCCCCCATGGGCACGCCGGGGGTGGGGCGCTTTCACGACACGGACGTGGCCACGACCGATGTAACTCCTGAGGGGCGTCTGTCCGGAGTGGGGGAGACGGGGGAGGCTGCGGACGCCCCCGAGGGCCAGACCGGTGAGTGCCGTTTCCTGAACTGAAACGGCGTTCAGGCGCCGCCTATGGGCGCCCGAACGCCGTCACGGGCGAGTCGTCGTCCTTCTTCCGCCAGTGCTGGTGCCGTCGCCGTGAAGCGGGGGGCAGACCGGACCATCGCCACGCAGGCCCGCGGAAAACCTCCAGGTCAGGGCTGCCCGTGGTAGGTGAACTCCAGGCTGTACCCATCGGGGTCGAGGACGTTGGCCGCGTAGTATCCCGGAGCGAAGTAGGGCCGCTCCCCAGGTGCGCCGTTGTCGGTCGCCCCCGCTGCCATGGCTGCCGCGTACGCCGCGTCGACGACCTCTCTCGAGGGTGCGGTGAAGCCGACGTGCGCGGCGTGTCCCTGGCTGTCGCCTTCGCGCAGCCAGAACGTGAAGGCCGTGTCGGTCCCGAACCCCGCGAGGTCGCCGACCCACTCCGGGGCGGTTGAGCCGTCGAAGTCGAACACGTGGCGCATGCCCAGCGGCTTCAGCGCCTGACTGTAGAACTCGACTGAGCGTTCCCTGTCGCTCACCGTCAGGAAGACATGGTCGATCATTGTGCTCATCTCTTTCGGGAGGCCGAGGACGCCGCTTACGCAAGCGCCCAGGACTGGTTGGATTGCTGCATCTCGGCCTCCGGGGAGGCCGAGCCGTGGCGGGCCGCCTGCCGGGAGGCCCCGTACTCACCCGTTGAGAAGCTGCATCTGGTCGGGGGTGTAGCGGTCGCCGGCGACGATCCCGTGCGGGGCGACCGCATCGATGGCGGCCATCTCTTGCGCGGTGATGGTTACGGCGGCAGCGGCGCTGTTCTCTTCCAGGTAGCGGCGGCGCTTGGTGCCAGGGATGGCGACCGCGCCCTGGTGCAGGACCCAGGCGAGGGCCAGCTGGGAGGGTGTGACCTTCTTGGCTGCGGCGATCCGGCGGACCTCGTCGACCACGGCCAGGTTGCGCTGGAAGTTCTCGCCCTGGAAGCGGGGGTCGATGCGGCGGTAGTCGTCGGCGGCGAAGTCGTCCGGGCTGGAAATCGCGCCGGAGAGGAAGCCGCGCCCCAGCGGCGCGTAGGCGACCAGGCCGATCCCGAGCTCGTTCAGAGTGGCCATGACCCCGTCCTGCTCGATGCCGCGCTCGAAGAGCGAGTACTCGGTCTGGACCGCGCTCAGCGGGTGGATGCGGTGGGCGCGGCGGATGGTCCGCGGCGAGGCTTCGGACAGGCCGATGTGACGGACCTTGCCGGCGTCCACCAGCTCGCCCATGGCGCCGACGGTGTCCTCGATCGGCACCTGCGGGTCGATCCTGTGCAGGTAGTAGAGATCGACGTAGTCGGTGTTCAGGTGGCGCAGGGAGCGGTCCAAGGCGCGGCGGATGTACTCGGGGCGCCCGTTGAGTCCGGTCACCGCACCGTCGTCGCCGATCTCGATTCCGGTCTTGGTGGCGATCAGGGCCTGCTCGCGGCGGCCGGTGAGCGCCTTGCCGAGGAGCTGCTCGTTGGTGAAGGGGCCGTAGATCTCGGCAGTGTCGAACAGGGTCACGCCCAGTTCCAGGGCGCGGTCGATGGTGGCCAGCGATTCGGCCTCATCGGTGCCGCCGTAGAAGGCGCTCATCCCCATGAGGCCGAGTCCCTGGGCGGAGACGGTGAGGCCCTGGCTGCCGAGCGTGCGGAGTTCCGTCATTGATCTTCCTTGTGTCGAGGTCACCCGAGCCAGGGCAACCAACTAGATGGTTTCTATGGTGGGGCGCGCCTTCACAGGTGTCAAACTAACTGGATGGTTACTTGCTAGAGTGGCGGCATGGCCCGAGACTCCGCCGCGACCAAGGCACGCCTTCTGGACGCCGCCTCCGCCGAGTTCGCCGCGCACGGCCTGGCCGGCGCCCGGGTGGACCGCATCGCCGAGGCGGCCCATGCGAACAAGCAAAGGATCTACGCCTACTTCGGCAGCAAGGAGCAGCTGTTCGACGCGGTGATCGAGCGGGTGCTGGCCGTGGGCGCGGAAACCGTGCCCTTCGACGCCGAGGACCTCCCCGAAGTCGCGGGACAGATCTTCGACGACCTGGTCGCCCACCCCCACCTGATGCGGCTGCTCTTCTGGAAACTGCTGGAGCGCCCCGGCGCCACCGACCAGGAGGCCGCCACCTACACCGCAAAGACCACCGCCGTTGCGGCGGCCCAGGAGCAGGGCCGAGTCGATCCGGAGCTCGGCCCGGAGGACCTGGTGGCTTTCGTGCTGGCGCTGACCCAAACCTGGTTCAGCCTCACGGGCGGCATGAGCCCGACCGGCGGAAGCACCCCGTGGCCGGCGCAGCGACTGATCCAGCACCGCGCCGCCGTCGTCCACGCCGTACGGCAGATCACCGCACCACGCGGATAGAGCAAGCAGCGGATCACTCGAGCTGGTTGCCCGAACACCCCCGGCGGCCGACTCGTCCTCCACGTCTTCGCCGCGCTCGCGGAGTTCATCCGCGAACTCATCGTCATCGGCACCAAGGAGGGCCTGGCCGCCGCCCGCGGCCGGGTCGGCGGCCGCCCCGGCGTCGCCACCGAGGAGATCATCCGCGCCGCCCGCGACCTGCTGCCCGACCCCGGCCGCTCGATCACCTCAATCGCCGAGCTGCTCGGCGCTCGCCAGGCACGCTCTACAACCACATCCCAGACCTGCGCGAACTGCGCGCCGGTGCGGTCCCTCGTCAGCTCGAAGCGCCCCCACGGTAGGCAGACCCGAGCAAGACCAATCTCGTCTGCACTTTCTGTAGCTCAACTACTGACCCCCGTACCACCGCTACCCGCCCCCGTACCACCGCTACTCGCACCCCTACCACCGCGCGGCCCCCGCCCCCCCTTGCTTTGCCTCCCGCAAGCGCCCCACCGCGTTCCGTAACCTGGGCGCCATCTGTGGCCACAGCTCGGTAACGGACCGGACAGAAGGGGTTTTCCGTCTGGTCTACGCGCGTTACGCTGCGGCGGAATCAGCGCCTGGTATGGGCGCTTGCACAAAGGAGTCAAGTTCCATGCGCCGGGTGTCCCGAATCACAGTTGCGGGCGTTGCGACCGCTACCCTCGCCGTTGCTCTCTCCGCCTGTGGCGGAACGTCCAGCGACGCCACCAGCTCCAGCTCCAGCGGCGGCAAGACCAAGGGTCTCGCCCTCGCGTACGACGTCGGCGGCAAGGGCGACCAGTCCTTCAATGATGCCGCCACCGTGGGCATGACGAAGGCCGACAAGGAGTTCGGCTACACCTCGCAGGCCGTCGAGCCGACCGACGGTGAGTCGGACGCCGACAAGGTGCAGCGCCTCGAGCAGCTCGCCAAGCAGGGCTTCAACCCGGTGATCGGCGTCGGCTTCGCCTACGCGCCGGCCGTCAAGGAGGTCGCGGCGAAGTACCCGAAGATCACCTTCGGCATCATCGACGACGAGCAGGACAAGGCGGCCAACATCGCCGACCTGGTCTTCCACGAGGAGCAGGCCTCCTACCTCGCCGGTGTCGCCGCCGCCAAGACCACCAAGTCGAACACCGTCGGCTTCATCGGCGGTGTGGACGTCCCGCTGATCCACAAGTTCGAGGCGGGCTTCAAGCAGGGCGTCGAGGACACCAAGAAGGGCGTCAAGGTCAAGTCGCAGTACCTGACCGAGACCGCCGCCGAGGGTGGCTTCTCCAGCCCGGACAAGGGTGCGAGCGCCGCGCAGGGCCAGATCGACGCCGGCGCCGACGTCGTCTACGCCGCCGCGGGTCTGTCCGGGCAGGGCGTCATCCAGACCGCGTCCAAGGACAAGGTCTGGGCGATCGGCGTGGACTCCGACCAGTACAAGCAGGACGCGCTGGCGAAGTACAAGGACGCCATCCTGACCTCGGCCATGAAGGACGTCGCCGGGGCCGTGTACAACCTCGCGAAGTCGGTCCACGACGGCAAGCCCGAGACCGGCGTCGTCCGCGCCAGCCTCGCCACCGGCGGTGTCAGCCTCGCCGACTCGAACCCGGCGTTCAAGAACAACGCCGACCTGCAGGCCGCGCTGAAGAAGGCCGAGGCGGGCATCAAGGACGGCTCGATCACGGTCAAGACCTCCTGAACGCGCTCATGGCTCCCGGCCAAGGTCAAGACGTCATCACCGGGCGATAACCACTCGCCATCACCGGACGTCGAAACCATGGCCAAGTCAACGCTGTAATGGAAGCGTTACGGCCACGGAACGGGGTGTGGGGAGGATGACCTTCCCGCGCCCCGTTCGCGCGGCAGAATGCTCGGACCGGACGTAGCCGAATCAGATCGAGAACCCGATTGAATCCGGTCGAACCAGATCGAACTCGATCGAGAATGAGATCGAATCGAGCTCGGCCAGTCCGAGCACTATTTAAAGCAGGGGCGCTACGCGCGTAGATCGGCCCCTTTTCCAAGGAGAGTGCGCCATCGACGCGTCCAGCAGCCCTCCGCTCACCGCGCAGTCGACCGCGGTCGAGCTGGCGGGGATCACCAAGCGCTTCCCGGGTGTGGTGGCCAACCACGACATCCACCTGACGGTCCGCAAGGGCACGGTCCACGCCCTCGTCGGCGAGAACGGTGCCGGCAAGTCGACGCTGATGAAGATCCTCTACGGCATGCAGAAGCCGGACGAGGGCACCATCGCCGTCGACGGTGAGCAGGTCGGCTTCTCGTCGCCCGCCGACGCCATCGTGCGCGGCATCGGCATGGTCCACCAGCACTTCATGCTCGCCGACAACCTCACCGTCCTGGAGAACGTCGTCCTGGGCAGCGAGAAGCTGTACGGCATCGGTGGCGGCGCCCGTAAGAAGATCAAGGAGATCTCCGACCGGTACGGGCTGAACGTACGCCCGGACGTCCTGGTCGAGAGCCTCGGTGTCGCCGAGCGCCAGCGGATCGAGATCCTCAAGGTCCTCTACCGCGGCGCTCGCATCCTGATCCTGGACGAGCCCACCGCCGTACTGGTGCCGCAGGAGGTGGACGCGCTCTTCGACAACCTGCGCGAGCTCAAGTCGGAGGGCCTGGCCGTCATCTTCATCTCGCACAAGCTGGGCGAGGTCCTGTCGGTCGCCGACGAGATCACGGTCATCCGGCGCGGTACGACGGTCGGCACGGCCGTCCCCGCCGAGACGACCCCCCGCCAGCTCGCCGAGATGATGGTCGGCAGCGAGCTGCCCACCCCGGAGACCGCTGAGTCCACGGTCACCGACAAGGCCGTGCTGACCGTCAAGAACCTCACGGTCTACGCCAGCGGCGGCGCCTCCCTCGGCGAGGCCGGCGCGCAGCCCGAGACCGCGACCCCCGGCTCGGCCGGTGCGACGGCGGGCGCCGACGTGCTCACCGAGGCCACCGCCCCCGGTGCCGCCAAACGTGTCCTCGACGACGTCACCTTCACCATCCACGCGGGTGAGGTGATGGGCATCGCCGGTGTCGAGGGCAATGGTCAGACCGAGCTCATCGACGCGCTGATCGGCCTCAAGCACGCGGACTCGGGAGCCATCACCTTCCTCGGCGACGAGATCACGGGGTGGGCCACCCGCAAGCGCCGTGAGAAGGGCATCGGGTACATCCCCGAGGACCGCCACCGCCACGGCCTGCTGCTGGAGTCCCCGCTCTGGGAGAACCGCATCCTCGGCCATGTCACCGAGGCCCCCAACGCGAAGGGCTTCTGGCTCGACATCAAGGGCGCCCAGGAGGACACCAGGCGGATCGTCAAGGAGTACGACGTCCGCACCCCCGGCATCGACGTCACCGCCGCCTCGCTCTCCGGCGGCAACCAGCAGAAGCTGATCGTCGGCCGCGAGATGAGCCACAAGCCGCGCTTCCTGATCGCCGCCCACCCCACCCGCGGTGTGGACGTCGGCGCGCAGGCCGCGATCTGGGACCAGATCCGCGAGGCCCGCCGCGAGGGCCTGGCCGTGCTGCTGATCTCGGCCGACCTGGACGAGCTGATCGGTCTGTCGGACACCCTGCGGGTGATCTACAACGGCAGGCTCGTGGCGGACGCCGACCCGGCGACCGTCACCCCGGAGGAACTCGGCTCGGCCATGACCGGCGCCGCCTCCGGACACCTGGAGCACGTAGCGGAAAGCGCCGCCCCGGAGGACGAGGCCCGATGAAGAAGTTCGACAAGGAGCGCGTGCTCCTCGCGGTGGCCGGCCCGGTCATCGCGCTCGTCGCGGCGGTCGCCCTGACGTCGATCGTGCTGCTCGCCTCGGGCAAGAGCCCGTTCGAGCCGTACTCCCTGATGCTGGAGCAGGCCACCTACTCCGACATCCAGGTCCTGATCCTCAACCAGGCGTCGATGTACTACATCGCCGCGCTGGCGGTGGCCATCGGCTTCCGGATGAACCTGTTCAACATCGGCGTCGACGGCCAGTACCGCCTCGCCGCGATGATGACCGCGGTGGTCGGCGCGCACCTCGCGCTGCCGTCCTTCCTGCAGATCCCCGTGCTGATGCTGGTCGCCATGCTCACCGGCGCCATGTGGGCCGGTATCGCGGGCGTCCTCAAGGTCACCCGGGGCGTCAGCGAGGTCGTCGCGACGATCATGCTGAACGCGATCGCCACCAGCGTCATCGGCTACCTCACCCTCTCCGACAAGTTCGGTGTGCAGCTCGGCAACAACATGACGACCGGCGTCATGAAGAAGTCCGGCTGGTTCCCCGGCATCAACCTCGGCTCGGACGTCGGCGAGATCTACGGCCTCGTCTTCCTCGCGATCCTCATGGGCGTCCTGTACTGGCTCGTCCTCAACCGCACCCGCTTCGGCTTCGACCTGCGCGCCACCGGCGCCTCCGAGACCGCCGCCGCGGCCTCCGGCGTCGACGCCAAGAAGATGGTGCTGACCGCGATGCTGATCTCCGGCGCGGTCGCGGGCCTGTCCGGTCTGCCGCTGCTGCTCGGCGACGCCCACACCTACAGCCTGACCTTCCCGACCGGACTGGGCTTCACCGCCATCACCATCGCCCTGCTCGGCCGCAACAGCCCCGTCGGCATCGCCTTCGCCGCCCTCCTGATCGCCTTCCTCGACAAGGCGTCCCCCGCTCTCGACTACGCGACCCCGGTGGCGTACGAGAAGGAGATCGCCACGATCATGCAGGGCCTGATCGTCTTCGCGGTCGTCATCTCGTATGAGGCCGTACGCGTCTGGGGCCTGCGCCGCCAGCAGAAGCAGGTCGGTGAGGAACTGGCCGCGGCCGCCGCCAACAACAACTCCCCGAAGGAGGTGGCTGCCCGATGAGCACCGCGACCGTCGCCAAGCCGCAGGCGCAGCAGCCCGGCAAGGGCAGCCGCCGATTCTCGCTCCCCGTACTCCTGCTGATCATCGCGGGCGTACTGATTCTGACCTCGGTCGTCCGCCTGATCACCGGTGCGGACGGCATCACCTCGACCGGACAGATGTCCACGGCGCTGCGCCTCGCGGTGCCGATCGGACTCGCGGGCCTCGGCGGTCTGTGGGCCGAGCGCGCGGGCGTCGTCAACATCGGCCTCGAGGGCATGATGATCCTCGGCACCTGGTTCGGCGCCTGGGCCGGCTACCAGTGGGGCCCGTGGACCGGTGTCGCCTTCGGCATCATCGGCGGCTGCCTCGGCGGCGTCCTGCACGCCATCGCCACGGTGACCTTCAACGTCAACCACATCGTCTCCGGTGTGGCCGTCAACATCCTGGCGCTCGGCACGACCCGCTATCTGTCGAAGTTCACCTTCGAGGGCGTCCCGCAGGGCTCCTCCAAGCAGTCGCCCCCGGTCGACTCGCTCGGCACGTTCTCCATCCCAGGGCTCTCCAGCGGTCTGGACACGCTCAACCACAAGGGCTGGTTCCTGATCTCGGACATCGCCGGTCTGCTCGCGGGTCTGATCACCGACCTGTCGCCGCTCACCGTCGTCGCGGTCGCCCTCGTACCGATCACCTGGTGGGTGCTGTGGCGCACGGCCTTCGGCCTGCGGCTGCGCTCCTGCGGTGAGAACCCGGTGGCCGCCGAGTCCCTCGGCGTCAACGTCTACAAGTACAAGTACATCGCCGTGATCATCTCGGGCGGCTTCGCCGGCCTCGGCGGTGCCTTCCTGTCGATCGTGGCGTCCAACGTGTATCTGGACGGCCAGACGGCCGGCCGTGGTTACATCGGTCTCGCCGCGATGATCTTCGGCAACTGGATGCCGGGCGGCCTGGCCCTCGGCGCGGGCCTGTTCGGCTACACCGACAGCCTCAACCTGCGCGGCGGCGGTACGAACGTCCACGCGCTGATCCTGCTGCTGGCGATCCTGCTGGTCTTCGGCGCGGCCTACCTGGTGTGGAAGAAGCGGTACACCCCCGCCGTCATCACCGCCCTGATCTCGGCGCTGATGTTCGTCTGGTACGTCTCCACCAACGAGGTGCCCAAGCAGGTCGTGACCGCGACCCCGTACATCGTGACGCTGCTCGTTCTCTCGCTGTCCGCGCAGCACCTGCGGATGCCGAAGGCGGACGGCATGCCGTACCGGAGAGGACAGGGCAAGTGACGTCCGCCGACGCCGGGTCCACGGCCGTCGACTGGGAGGCTCTGCGGGAGCACGCGCGGGACGCCATGTCCCGGGCGTACGCCCCCTACTCGGGCTTCCCGGTCGGTGTCGCGGCCCTCGTCGACGACGGCCGGACCGTCACCGGCTGCAACGTCGAGAACGCCTCGTACGGGCTCGGCCTGTGCGCCGAGTGCGGTCTGGTCTCCCAGCTGCTGAACACCGGTGGCGGTCGGCTGACGCACTTCACCTGCGTCGACGGACACGGCGAGATCCTCGTCCCGTGCGGACGCTGCCGCCAGCTGCTGTACGAGTTCGGCGGGGCCGATCTGCTCCTGGAGACCCCGGCCGGAATCCTGCCGCTCTCCGAGATGCTGCCGCAGGCCTTCGGGCCGGAGAATCTCAGCAAGTAACGCCTGCGCGGCCCCTCCCGACGACCGGACGATGAACGACCGATCGGGAGGGGCCGCGGATTTTCGGAAGTCTTCGGAAGGAAAGCCATGGCCATGGACGCCGTCTCCGTCATCCGCACCAAGCGGGACCGCGCCGAGCTCAGCGACGCGCAGATCGACTGGGTCATCGACGCGTACACCCGCGGCGAGGTCGCCGACTACCAGATGGCCGCCCTCAACATGGCGATCCTGCTCAACGGCATGAACCGTCGCGAGATCGCCCGCTGGACCGCCGCGATGATCGCCTCCGGCGAGCGCATGGAGTTCTCCTCCCTCTCGCGTCCGACCGCCGACAAGCACTCCACGGGCGGCGTCGGCGACAAGATCACCCTTCCGCTGGCGCCGCTGGTCGCCGCCTGCGGTGCGGCGGTCCCGCAGCTGTCCGGACGCGGCCTCGGCCACACCGGCGGCACGCTGGACAAGCTGGAGTCGATCCCGGGCTGGCGCGCCCTGCTGTCGAACGAGGAGATGCTGAACGTCCTCGACACGACCGGTGCGGTCATCTGTGCGGCGGGCGACGGCCTGGCCCCGGCGGACAAGAAGCTCTACGCGCTGCGTGACGTCACCGGCACGGTCGAGGCGATCCCCCTCATCGCCTCCTCCATCATGTCGAAGAAGATCGCGGAGGGTACGGGCTCGCTGGTCCTGGACGTGAAGGTCGGCACCGGCGCCTTCATGAAGACCATCGAGGACGCCCGCGAACTCGCCTCCACGATGGTCGGGTTGGGCACCGACCACGGCGTGAAGACGGTCGCGCTCCTCACGGACATGTCGACCCCGCTGGGCCTGACGGCGGGCAACGCGCTCGAAGTACGGGAGTCGGTGGAGGTCCTGGCGGGCGGCGGTCCGGCCGACGTCGTCGAACTCACCATCGCCCTGGCGCGCGAGATGCTGGACGCGGCGGGCATCAAGGGCGCCGACCCGGCGAAGGCCCTCGCGGACGGCTCCGCGATGGACGTCTGGCGCCGCATGATCGCCGCGCAGGGCGGTGACCCGGACGCCGCGCTGCCCACCTCCCGCGAGCAGCACGTGGTGACGGCCCCGTCCTCCGGCGTCCTGACCCGTCTGGACGCCTACGACATCGGCATCGCCGCCTGGCGCCTGGGCGCGGGCCGCGCCCGCAAGGAGGACCCGGTGCAGGCCGCCGCGGGCGTCGAGCTGCACGCCAAGCCCGGCGACACCGTCACCGCGGGCCAGCCCCTGCTGACCCTCCACACCGACACCCCCGAGCGCTTCGAGTACGCCCTGGAGTCGGTCGAGGGTTCCTACGACATCGCGGCCGCGGGCACGGACTTCAAGGCCGCGCCGGTCGTGCTGGAACGTATCGCCTGACCTGCGCTTTCCTCGTACGGGTGAACGGGATCGGTGGACGTCCGCCGATCCCGTTCGGCATGCTGGACTCGGTGACGCACCGATTGGAGACCGCCATGAGCGCACTCACCGTCGACCGCGACCCCGAGCAGAGCTGGGACGACCTCGTCCGGTTCTGGGAGGAGATGGAGTGGCCGGAGGGCAGCAAGGTGGAGATCATCGAGGGGATCGTCACCGTGGTACCACCGCCGTCCAAGGACCACAACACCACGGCAGCCTTGTTGCAGAGGCGCCTGTACGCCAAGATTCCGGAGTCCTGGGAGGTCTACCAGACGCTGGGCCTGGAGGTACCAGGGGCGCACGGCCTGTTCGTGCCCGACCTCGCCGTGCTGCCCGTGGAGTCAGTGGTGGGCAGCGGCAACCGTGTCCCTGCGGATGAGGCGGAGCTGGTTGTCGAGATCACGTCGAAGAGCAATGCCAATCATGACCGCATCAAGAAAGTCCACGGCTACGCCTGGGCAGGTGTGCCGCTCTACCTGCTCCTGGATCCCTGGCACAGTGGTCGTCCCACGGCGACGCTCTACGGTGCGCCGGAGGATGGCACGTACCGAGTGCTCGCCTCAGTGGAGTATGGCGAGAAGTTGACGCTGCCCGAGCCCTTCGACCTCACCCTCGACACCAGCGTGTTCCCCGTCGACTGACGTCCCCGATCGGTCGGCGCCCCGTTCTGGTGCGCCGACCGCCCGCGAACGCCGGTTCGTCCAGCGTCAGCCGAGCACCGCCGCGATCACCACCAGCACCGGCACCGACAGGATCGTCGAAAGGAGGATCGACTCGCGAGCGAGGGTTTCGCCGACCCGGTATCGCGAGGCGTAGGTGAAGAGGTTCTGGGCGGCGGGCAGCGCCGAGGTGACCACGACGTCGAGCAGCGGCGCGCCGTGCAGCCCGAACAGGCCCACGGCCAGGGCCCAGGCGGCCAGCGGCTGGCCCACCGACTTCAGGACGACGGACAGCAGCACCGGGTGCCGGTCCGCGCCCCGGCCGGGCAGCGTGCTGCCGCACAGCGAGATGCCGAACGCCAGCAGCACCGCGGGCACGGACATGTTGCCGATCAGTGTGAGCGGGTCCATGACCGGTCCCGGCAGCGTGAGACCGGTCGCCGACACCGCGACCCCGCTCAGCGAGCCGACCGCGATGGGGTTGCGCAGAGGAGTGATCAGCCGCTGCCACAGGGGGCCCTTCTCGCCGCCCCCCGACAGGTCGAGGACGGTGAGTGCGATGGGCGTGACCATGATCTGCTGGAAGAGCAGTACGGGCGCGACGAGCGAGGCGTCCCCGAGCACGTACACCGCGATCGGGATGCCGAGGTTGCCCGAGTTGACGTAGCTGGAGCACAGCGCGCCGATCGTCGTCCGGCCCACACCCCAGCCGCGTACGACCCCGATCGCGACGAAGACGCCGGCCGCCGCGGCCGTGCTCATCGCCGTCACCAGGAGCCGGCTGGAGAAGATCACCGACAGGTCGGCCCGGGCGAGCGTGGTGAACAGCAGCGCGGGGGAGGCCACGTGGAAGGCGAGCTTCGTCAGCACCTCCCGCCCGTTCTCCCCGAGATAGCCGCGGCGTCCGATGACGTAACCGACCCCGATGACGACGGCGATGACCGCGAAGCCCGTCAGCACGCCTTGCACGGTGCCTCCTTCGAGCGGAGGAGGCCGTCGGGTATCACGGAAGGCGCTGATTCATGGGGCATACACCCAACCCTCTGGGGCGGGAGGGGCGCAGGTCAATGTGATCCTTTGCGGGCGCGCGCCTCGAACCGGTCGGTTCTCCGCGATGAGTTCCGTGCCATCGGCCGGTCTACTGACCGTGGACGCCACGACACCCGCCGTACTCGTGCTGCCCGGCCCCGTCACCCGTGACCAGGTGCCGGGGCTCTGTGACGACGTGCGCGCCCGGCTGGCGGCGACCGGTGCCGGGGTGGTGGTCTGCGATGTCGCGGGCCTCGGTCCACCCGGCCTGGCCACCGTCGACGCCCTGGCCAGGATGGAGCTCGCCGCCCGCCGGGCCGGGGGCCGCATCCGTCTGCGCGCCCCGGCGCCGTCCCTCCTCCTGCTTCTCGATCTAGTCGGACTCCGCTTCGAGGTGGAGGGGGAGGTCGAAGAGCGGGAACCAGCGCTTGGTGTCCAGGAAGCAGTGGAACCCGGTGATGCGGCCGTCTGAGACCTCCAGCGCCTGGATCGCCCAGGCACTGAAGCCGCCCTCCTCCGGATCCGGCTTGTAGTGCGCGAATCCCGGCAGACCGTTCACCGCGACCGGCAGCAGGCGCGAACCCGCGCAGGAGGCACCGAGGGTCGTCATGAAACCGGTGATGTCGCCCGTGCCGCGCAGCCACAGGTCGAACGGCGGCATCGTCATGATCGCGTCCTCGTGGAGCAGCGCGGTCAGCGCCGTCATGTCGTACCCCTCGAACGCGGCGACATAGCGCTCGAGCAGCTTCTGCTGCTCCTCGTCGAGCGGGTCGGAGACGGCGGCCTCGGCGCCGTCGCTCTCCGCGAGGGTCGCGCGGGCCCGCTGCAACGCGCTGTTGACCGAGGCGACCGTCGTCCCGAGCAGCTCGGCGACCTCCGACGCCTTCCAGGCCAGGACCTCGCGCAGGATGAGCACGGCGCGCTGCTTGGGCGGCAGTTGCTGCAGGGCGGCCATGAAGGCGAGGCGCACCGACTCCTTGGCCACCGCGGCCTCGGCCGGGTCGCTGACCGTGGGCAGCATGCGCGCGTCGGGCATCGGCTCCAGCCAGGTGTTGTCCGGGCGCGGGGTGAGCGCCGCCTGAGCCAGGGGTGAGGGACCGCTCAGATCCATCGGGCGCGCCCTTCGGTTGCCCGCGTTCAGCATGTCGAGGCAGACGTTGGTGGCGATCCGGTACAGCCAGGACCGCATCGACGAACGGCCCTCGAACTTGTCGTAGCTCCGCCAGGCGCGGACCATCGTGTCCTGCACCGCGTCCTCCGCCTCGAAGGAGGAGCCGAGCATCCGATAGCAGTACCCGGTCAGCTCGACCCGGTGCTTCTCCAGCCGCACGTCCAGATCTGTCGTCGCCGTACCGTCGCTCATAGCCAACCCACCCCTGTGGCCGTTCCCGTCGCACCGTCGCGTCGTTGCGCCGGCACTTCGGAAGCTACCGCAGCCCACTGACAATGGCCCCCGGAGTGGGAAAAAGCGGAGCTCAGACCAATTGCTTCACGGACATGAGCAAATGCCGGTACACACCGCCCGCTTCATCCCCGGTTCCGTCCCCCGCCTCGGCCCCGCTCAACAGCGCCCGCTGCCCCGGCCCCAGCAGCTCCAGCCGCACCCGCGGCTGCTCGAAGGAGTTCAGGGCGTCCAGCAGATACGCCGGGTTGAAGGCGACGGTGATCTCCGCCGTGCCGGTCAGCGCCGCGGGCAGCCGCTGCGAGGCCACGTCGTCGGCGTATCCGGCGCGCAGCAGAACGGACCCCTCGCCGTCACCGGTGAAGTCCAGCCGTACGGGACTGTTCACCTCGGCGACGACGGCGACGCGCCGTACGGCCTCCGCCAGCGCCTCGCGCTCCACCTCCGCGACCGCGGCGTCGGACACCGAGAACAGCGAGCCGTGCCGCGGCAGCCGCCCCTCCATCAGCCGCACCGCCGTCCGCATCGGCCCACCCTCGAAGCCGAACATCCCGCCGCCCGCGAGGTCGAGCCCGATGCGCACGTCACCGGAGCGGGCCAGCGAACGGGCGATCTCGTGCAGCCGACGCGCGGGCAGCAGGGCCTCCACGACGCCGTCGAGGGGGGCCTCGGGATTCCAGGCCAGGGTGCGCACGGCGTACCGGTAGCGGTCCGACGCGGAGAGTGTCATCTCCTCGCCGGACAGCCGCAGCTGCACGCCGGTGAGGACGGGCAGCGTGTCGTCGCGCCCGGCCGCGACGGCGACCTGGGACACCGCGGTCGCGAACGCGGCGGCGCCCACGGTGCCGCGCGGCTCGGGCGGCACCGGCAGCGCCGGGTACTCGTCCTTGGGCAGCGTCGACAGACCGAACCGGGTGCCACCCGCCTCCACCGTGAACCGTGTCCCCTCCAGCGCGCAGCTCACCTGCCCCTGCGGCAGCACCCGGCAGATGTCCAGCAGCCGGCGCCCCAGCACGAGGATCAGACCGCCCGCCCCCGTCTCGGCATCGATCTCGATCCTCGCCGCCGCCTCGAAGTCGAATCCCGAGATGCCGAGTCGTCCAGGACCGGCCTCCAGCAGCAGTCCGCCCAACACCGGTACCGGCGAGCGGGTGGGCAGGGTGCGGGCCGCCCAGGCCACCGCCTCGGCGAGGTCGTCGCGATCGACGCGGAACTCCATGAAAGATCCCCCTGTTCGGGCCAGTTGACCGGGTGGAGGCTAGGTGCCGCCACTGACAACGGGGTCCGACCAGGGGGAACGTAGGAGCGTCAGGGACGTTCAGTGTGCCAGGGCCGGTTCGCGGTGGGACTGGGTGCGGGCCGCGTGGGAGCCGAGCAGCGTGATCGTGACGACGCCGAGGACCGCGAACAGTCCGAGTGCCACCGTCCCGGCCCAGCCGCCCGCGTGGAAGGCGACCGCGCCGAGCGTGCTGCCCGCGCTGGAGCCGATGTAGTACGCGGACTGGTAGAGGGCGGAGGCCTGGGCGCGGCCCTGCTTGGCGGTGTGGCTGACCGACGAGGACGCCACCGCGTGGCCCGCGAAGAAGCCCGCGGTGATCAGCACCAGGCCGAGCAGGACGAGGGGCAGGGAGTCGACCAGGGAGAGGAGCAGGCCGGCGGTCGTGGTGCCGCCCGCCAGGTACAGGGAGCCGCGCCGGCCCAGGCGGGCGACCAGCCTGCCCGCCGTGGACGCCGACACCGTACCGACCAGGTACACCAGGAAGATCGAGCCGATGATGCCCTGCGGGAGGGAGAACGGGGCCTCGGTCAGGCGGTAGCCGATGACCGTGTAGACCCCGCCGAAGACCATCATGAACAGCGCGCCGATCGCGTACAGCCGGCGCAGCAGCGGGTTCGCGAGGTGGTCACGGACCGTACGGGCCAGCACCCGCGGCCGCAGCGAGCCGGGCGTGAAGTGCTTCGGCGCGGGCAGGAGCATACGGAAGGCGACCGCGCAGGCCACCGCGATGATCCCGATCGCGGCGACGGCCACCCGCCAGCCCCACTCCTGCGCGACCCAGCCGGTGATGACCCGGCCGCTCATCCCGCCGACGCTGTTGCCCGCCACGAAGAGGCCGATCGCCGTGATCAGGGCCTTGGGGCGGACCTCCTCCGCCAGATAGGCCGTCGCGGAGGCCGGAAGGCCCGCCAGCGCCGCGCCCTGCACCGCCCGCAGCGCGATCAGCGCGCCGATCGACGGGGCGAAGGGGACCAGGAGCCCGACCGTCACCGCGACCGCCAGCGACGCCGTCATCAACGTACGCCGTCCGAACCGCTCCGACAGCGCGCTCATGGGGAGGACGAACAGTGCCAGCGCGCCCGTCGCCGCGGACACCGTCCAGCTCGCCTCGCTCGCGCTGACCCCGAAGTCCGTGGAGACGAGCGGGAGGAGGGCCTGCGTGGAGTAGAGGAGCGCGAAGGTCGCCACACCCGCGAGGAAGAGCGCGAAGCTCATGCGGCGGTAGCCGGGCCCACCCGGGGTGAGACGGGAGTCGACGGCGGCGGTGGAGGACGTGACGGAGGAGGTGGCGCCCACGGTGGTGGACGCCCCGGTACTGGCGGAAGGCATACTTCGAAACTAAAGAGCCGCCGTTCATCCGTCCAATGCATGGAATCGCCATAATCGTTCCCATGGTGCATCAGCAAAGGTCAGGGCCTCACCTGTCACCGTCCAGTGACACAGCAGACAGCGCGGGCATGTCGAGGCTGCTCGCCCCGCGCCTCGCGTACTTCGCCGGGGTCGCCCGCACGGAGCACGTCACACGCGCCGCGCAGGAGATGCGGGTCCCCCAGTCGACCCTTTCGCGCGCCATGGTCCGGCTCGAACAGGACCTGGGCGTCGAGCTGTTCGCACGCCGGGGCCGCACGGTCTCCCTCACCCCCGCGGGCCGTACGTTCCTCTCCTCCGTCGAACGGGCCCTCGCCGAGATCGAGCGCGCCGCCGAGGAGGTGCGCGCGGACGCCGACCCGGCCACCGGCAAGGTCGCGTTCGGCTTCCTGCACACCATGGGCTCGGAGACCGTCCCCGGCCTGATCCGCGCCTTCCGCGCCGACC
The DNA here is from genome assembly GCF_055656965.1 of Streptomyces sp. NPDC111656. Taxonomy (NCBI): domain Bacteria; kingdom Bacillati; phylum Actinomycetota; class Actinomycetes; order Kitasatosporales; family Streptomycetaceae; genus Streptomyces; species Streptomyces sp. NPDC111656. Next base: position 487,049 of record NZ_JBVKCA010000002.1, on the reverse strand, counting down.
ACCCCCGGGTCCGCTTCAGCCTCGTCCAGAACTACGGCGAGGCGATGCTGGAAGGGCTGCGCTCGGGCGAGCTGGACCTGTGCCTCACCTCGCCGGTGCCGGACGCGCCCGACCTGGTGGGCCGCCTCCTCGACGAGCAGAAGCTCCGGCTCGTCGTGCCGGCCGACCACCGCCTCGCCGCCCGCAAGCGCATCCGCCTCGCCGAGGCCGCCGACGAGACCTTCGTGACCCTGGAACCCGGCTACGGCATGCGCCGCATCACCGACGACCTCTGCCAGGAGGCCGGCTTCAAGCCCCGCATCGCCTTCGAGGGCGAGGAGGCCGAGACCCTACGGGGCCTGGTGGCCGCCGGCCTCGGAGTCGCCCTCCTGCCCCCACCGGCCGTGCCCCGCCCAGGGGTGGTCGAACTGACGGTCACGGCCCCGAGAGCGGTCCGTGAGATCGGCGTGGCATGGCTGGACGGCCACCCGGACACCCCACCGGTGGCAGCCTTCAAAAGGTTCCTACTGTCGCGAAGGGGCCATCTGCTACCCGACTAGGGGCACCAGGAGCGCCCCTTCAGGGGCGCGGGGAACTGCGCGACCAGCCCCCACAAGCCCGCAGCCGGCGCACGACCTATCGACGCAACGCCCGCCCGAAGCCGGAGGCAAGCGGCATCCGCAACCCCAACGGCGGCGGAGCAGCCAGCGCATCCTCCAACGGCCGCGCCAACCCGCGTCCGAACAACGCCCCCATCACGAAGTCCTCCGCCAGCGCGTGCACTTCGGACCGGTACTGGTGCAACCCGTGCCCGTCGGAGTGGACCTCGAACCGGCAGATGTCCCGGTTGGACTTCTTCGCCCGCGCCGCGAGCCGGAAGGACAACTCCGGGTCGGTGCGGTCGTCGTTGGTGCCGTGCACGATCAGCACGCGCCGCCCCGCGAGCTGCTTCACCGGTTCGGGTGGCGCCGCCACGTCGTCCTCGGGGAGCCAGGGGGCGAGCGCCAGAACGGAGTTGACGGCGGTGTGCCCGGCCGCGCGCAGCGCCGCTCGGCCTCCCATGCCCACACCGGCGAGGCACACCGGCACATCCCCGTAGCGGCGTACGACCTCGTCGGCGGCCCAGGACGCGTCGTTCGCGAGATGCGCCTCGCTACCGTTCCAGCCGCGGAAGCGGTAGTGCACGACATGGGCGGCCAGGCCTTCCGCGTGTCCCGCGCGCATGAGCCGGCGGCCGAGCGCGCGCACGGAGGCGGTCGCCAACATCGGGGACGGTCTGCGCGCGGAGACCTCGTCGCCGCCCGGGAGCAGCAGAACCACTCCGCTGACGGCCGTCGGCTCCGGGCCGATCGTCCTCCCCAGCCGGGCCCTGCGAACCGGCGTCGCTTGCTGTGCCATGACAGAACAGTGTCAGAAGTGACGGTGTACGCCACCCGTCCGCCTGGTCACCGTTACATATCGACGGACGGCACGACAGGAGATCTACGCGCGTAGGGGCTACAGTGCGAAAATGACGAGCCAGATCCGGAACACCCCGAGCTCGGAACAGATCCGCCGGGCGCCCAAGGTCCTGCTGCACGATCACCTCGACGGGGGCCTGCGCCCCGGGACGATCGTGGAACTCGCCCAGGAGACCGGCTATTCCGGGCTCCCCGAGACCGACCCCGACAAACTCGGCGTCTGGTTCCGCGAGGCCGCCGACTCCGGGTCCCTGGAGCGGTACCTGGAGACCTTCGCCCATACCTGCGCCGTCATGCAGACGCGCGAGGCGCTGGTGCGGGTCGCCGCCGAGTGCGCCGAGGATCTCGCCGAGGACGGGGTCGTCTACGCCGAGGTGCGCTACGCGCCCGAGCAGCACCTGGAGACCGGGCTCACCCTCGAAGAGGTCGTCGAGGCCGTCAACGAGGGCTTCCGGGAGGGCGAACGGCGTGCCCGGGAGAACGGTCACCGCATCCGGGTCGGCGCCCTGCTCACCGCCATGCGGCACGCGGCCCGTGCCCTGGAGATCGCCGAACTGGCCAACCGCTACCGCGACCTGGGTGTGGTGGGCTTCGACATCGCGGGCGCCGAGGCGGGCTTTCCGCCCACCCGTCACCTCGACGCCTTCGAGTACCTCAAGCGCGAGAACAACCACTTCACCATCCACGCGGGCGAGGCCTTCGGGCTCCCCTCCATCTGGCAGGCGCTCCAGTGGTGCGGTGCGGACCGGCTCGGCCACGGTGTGCGGATCATCGACGACATCCAGGTCGCGGCGGACGGCTCGGTGAAGCTCGGACGGCTGGCCTCGTACGTCCGTGACAAGCGCGTCCCGCTGGAACTGTGTCCCAGCTCCAACCTCCAGACCGGCGCCGCCGACTCCTACGCGGAACACCCGATCGGTCTGCTGCGGCGCCTGCACTTCCGGGCGACCGTGAACACGGACAACCGGCTCATGTCGGGGACGAGCATGTCGCGCGAATTCGAGCACCTGGTCGAGGCATTCGGTTATTCGCTCGATGATATGCAGTGGTTCTCTGTCAATGCTATGAAGTCAGCATTCATTCCTTTCGATGAACGACTGGCCATGATCAATGACGTGATCAAGCCTGGATATGCAGAGCTCAAGTCCGAATGGCTGTTCCAGCAGACCGCCTCCACCAGCGGTTCCGTGGGGGAACAGGGCTGATCGGAGGAGCGAAAAGCAGCCGGGTCTTCACTTGTTCTCCATGACTCGGCTGCTTTCTGATGTTTGCGGAGGGTGGCTCGGCGTGTTTACGTTTTTGGACCGCTCACATCCCCGTCACACGGATCCAAGGACGCATTCAATATGAAGCAGTCTGCTGCCAAGACCCTCGGCGTCGCCGCTCTCGGTGCCGCATTCGCCGCCGTCGGCGCGGGCGCCGCGAACGCCGCCCCGGCCGTGCCGGATGCCTCCCAGGCGCTGGACACCGTTACCCAGACGCTGCCCGCGCAGAACGCCGCGGCGGCGCTCCCGGGTGCGGGAGAAGCGCTCACTCAGGGGCAGGGCGCGCTCGGCGCGGGGGTGGCCGCGGCCCAGCCCGCCGTCGCGAAGGTCCTTGCCGACGGGCCGGCGGCGCCGGTGGCCGGGCTGCTCGGGGGGCTGCCGCTGCAGGGCCTGCCGACGCACGGTCTGCCGGTGAACGGGCTGCCGCTCGGCTGACGCCTTCCGCTTGCTTCGGTCTTTCGCCTGTACGAACGCCGGTGGGGCGCACCCTGATGGGGGTGCGCCCCACCGGCGTGTCATGCCGTGCGTGGGGCGGGGGTCACCAGGCCGTGCGGGCCTTGTCCTCGGAGGGGAACAGGATCCACAGCGCTATGTAGAGCAGGAACTGCGGGCCCGGGAGCAGGCAGGAGAGAACGAAGATCACGCGCATCGTGGTCGCGGAGGTGCCGAAGCGCCGCGCCAGCGCTGCGCACACTCCGCCGATCATGCGGCCGTTGGTGGGGCGGGCAAGGGCGGTCATGATGGCTCCTTCGTGAACCGTGGCGGGATGCCGGGGTGTTGGGACATCGACGTCTTCTTCGGCGTCTTCTTCGATGTCTCCGGCTTCGATGTCTTCAACGCTACGGTGACGAAGGGGGCGAAGCGTCGCTCTACGGGGCGATGCCGACCCTGGGAATCGTCGGGGTCCGACCCTGAGCCGTGTCCTCCCGGGGGAGGGCCGCGCGGCGCCGGGTCTCGGCCCGGCGGCGGAGCCTGACCCTGGCGGCCGGCACGATCGCGAGATGGGCCAGGGCGACGCCGACCGTGTTGAGCAGCAGGGAGTCGACGTCCACGACCTGGCCGGGAACGCCGGTCTGCAGCAGTTCGATGCCCAGCGAGATCAGGGCGCCGGCGGCGACCGTGCGGACGAGGGAGCCGAGTGGGGACGCCGTCAGCTTGCCGCCGGCCATGGGGAGCAGGACTCCGAGCGGAGCGAGCAGGCCGAGACCCGCGCCCATCCGGCGGGCGGCTTCCACCGGGCCCAGCGCGAGATCGGCTCTGATGCCGGCGAACGGGCGGAGGTTGGCGGGGCTCACCCAGGGGACGTCCAGGGGACGCAGGGTGATCCAGGCGACGAGCGCGAGATGTGCGACGAGGAGGAGAGCTCCTGCCGCACGGACGCGGGTCACGGCGCTGCCGCCGCCTTCGCCTTGACGTTGCACGCCTCCCAAGACGCGGGGGTCGGCAGGATCGGTTCCGGGTTGTCGGTGAGCTTGGGGCTGAGGGGTGAGGGATGCGCCACACGTACGGTGCGGAGCGGGAACGGTTCGGCGCCGCGGGCAGGGGTTCGGCGTCGCGCGTAGGGGTTCGGCTGCGGGCCGGTGGGGGAGGGCCGCGCAGTTCCCCGCGCCCCTGAGCCCGGGGCTTCGCCCCGGATCCCCGCGCCCCTGACTACGCGCCGGCGACCGTCGTGGACGGCGGGGACTTGGTGGTGGGGTTGGCGCGGACGTCGGTGGGGCACTCGTAGCTGCGCAACGGGGTGGCGTCGGGGCCACCGAGGATGACCGAACCGTCGTCCTGCGCGGCGGCGGAGTCGGAGAAGGTGCAGATGATCTGGGCGAGGGCCGCGGAGGTCAGGTCCTGGGGAGGAGTGCTGAGACGGAGCGCGTCCTCGGGATCCTTGGGCCGAGGCCCGCTCACCGTCATCCCGCCCCGCACGTCGGTCGTGTAGCCGGCCTGCTGCTCGGGCGTGGAGGGCGTCTCGGCGAGTTCGTCGAGGAGCCCCTGCGCCACCAGAACCCGCCGCGCCCCCTCCGCCGTACCGTCGGGAATCCGCACGGACCGGTCGACCGTCACCAGTTGCCCGGAGCAGATCAGGAAGACCTGGACCGGGATGCCACGGGAGGACTGGGTGGTGATGTCCTGGCCGGACAGCGCGCACGGGACCCGGGACGGCGCCGGGCCGAAGTCCGTCGGGACCTGGGTGGAGCGGATGCCGCAGCCCGCGAGCAGGACGGTGAGGAGGGGGAGGGACAGGAGGGAGAGAGAGGCGAGGGGCGTCCGTCGGCGCCCGCCTCGGCCTCGTACCAAGGTCGTCATCCGGCGCTGCCCTCCGTACCGTTCCCGTTCCGTCCGCGCTCGCGCTCGTCGTCGGCGAGCAGCTCCGAGGCGTCCTGGGGGAGGCGGAGCGTGAAGACGGCGCCCCCCTTGGGCGCGTTGGCCGCGGTGATCTCGCCGCCGTGGATGTGCGCGTTCTCCAGGGCGATGGAGAGACCCAGACCGCTGCCCTCGGAGCGGGGGCGGGAGGCGCTCGCCTTGTAGAAGCGGTCGAAGACGTGCGGGAGGACGTCCTCGGGGATGCCGGGCCCGTGGTCCTGGACCTCGATGAGCAGGTCGTCGGCCTCTTCGCGGACCGAGACACGGACCGGGCTGCCGCCGTGCTTGAGCGCGTTGCCGATGAGGTTCGCGAGGATCACGTCCAGGCGGCGCGGGTCGAGGCGCGCCATGATGCCGCGCTCGGCGTCCAGGTCGACGGCGTCCAGCCAGGCACGCGCGTCTATGCACGCGGTGATCTGGTCGGCGATGTCCACGTCGTCGAGGACCAGCCGGGCGGTGCCCGCGTCGAAGCGGGTGACCTCCATGAGGTTCTCGACGAGGTCGTTGAGGCGCCGGGTCTCGCTGACGACCAGCCGGACGGCCGGTTCGATCATCGGGTCGACGCTGCCGGTCTCCGCGTCGAGTTCCTCTTCCAGGATCTCCGTCACGGCGGTGATCGCGGTGAGCGGCGTACGGAGTTCGTGGGACATGTCCGCCACGAAGCGGCGGGACGCCTCCTCGCGGGCGCTCATGTCGTCCACGCGCTTCTCGAGGGACTCCGCGGTGTGGTTGAACGTACGGGAGAGGTCCGCGAGTTCGTCCGTACCCGAGACGCGCAGCCGGGTGTCGAGCTTGCCCTCGCCCAGACGGCGGGCCGCGATGCCGAGGCGGTGCACCGGCTTGAGGACCGTCGTCGCGGCGGCCTGGGCGAGCAGCGCCGAGCCGATCAGGGCCAGGCCGGTCGCGATGCCCAGTGACCAGGCCAGCGAGTTGAGGTCCTTGGCCTCGGGCTCCAGGGACTTGAGCATGTAGCCGGTCGTCGTCCCGCCGATCACCTTCGCGCCGCCCACCAGGTACGGCTTGTCGTGGTCGGTGATGCGCTGCCAGTACAGGTGATAGGCCGACTTGTTGTTCGAGGAGAGCGACTGCTCCTTGTTCACGGCCTTCTGGAGGGACTTGGGTACGTCGTCCAGCGTGAAGGTGTCCAGCGCGGAGTTGCCGATGACCGTCTTGCCGTTGCCGTCCTGGGCGACGAGGAGCACGCTGAAGCGCTGGCTGCTGTTGGCCATCTGGCCCGCCGTGCGCTGCAGTTCGTCCTGCGCCGGGTGCACCGGCAGCATGCTCGCGTGATTGCGCATCTCCTGCTGGAAGTCGCGCAGCACCGCGTCCTGCGTACGCGTCAGCACGGCCTCGCGGTTGAGCCAGTACGCGATGCCCGACGCCGACACGGCGGCCGTGAGCGCGACGAGTCCGAACACCACGACCAGCCGCAGTCTCAGACTCGTGAAGCGCACCCCCGCCAGGATCGCCCGGCGCGCCGCGGCCCAGCCGCGGAGCTCGTCGTGCGGTGGGGTCACTGAGGAGTGTCCAGTCGGTAGCCGACTCCGCGGACCGTACGGATCAGGGTGGGCGAGGACGGAACGTCCTCGATCTTCGCGCGCAGCCGCTGGACACACGCGTCCACCAGCCGCGAGTCGCCCAGGTAGTCGTGCTCCCACACCAGGCGCAGCAACTGCTGGCGGGACAGCGCCTGTCCGGGCCGGCGGCTCAGCTCCAGGAGCAGCCGCAGCTCGGTGGGCGTCAGCTGCAGATCCTCGCCGTTCTTGGTGACCGTCATGGCCGCACGGTCGATGACGAGGGAACCGAACGTCGCCGAGTCGTTGGCCTCGCGCTCCCCGCGCCGCAGCACGGCCCTGATACGGGCGTCGAGCACCCGCCCCTGCACGGGCTTGACGACATAGTCGTCGGCACCGGACTCGAGTCCGACCACGACGTCGATGTCGTCGCTGCGCGCGGTCAGCAGAATGATCGGCAGCTGGTCCGTTCGCCGGATGCGCCGGCACACCTCGAACCCGTCGATGCCGGGCAGCATCACGTCCAGCACGATCAGATCCGGCCGCTGCTCACGCAACAGTTTCAGACCGTCCTCGCCGGTGGCAGCGGTGGCCACCCGGTGTCCCTGGCGCGTCAAAGAGAGCTCCAGGGCCGTCCGGATGGCGTCGTCGTCCTCGATCAGCAACAGGGAAGGCACGAACGTCATTCTGGCCCATGGTGAGGGACTCTTTCGACAGTTGGAGCGCTCCCACCCATCTCCCGCACAGAAGGAGGCGTCCGAAGGGCGTCCGCGTAGCCGTACCGCTCTCCTCTGTGACCGCGCTGTGATCGTGCCGTGACGCGCCTGGGGAGGGGCCCTGTGACAGGTCTGTGACAGTCGGCGGACACGGCCATGAAGTGGCCCGGGCAAGCTTTTCGACACAAGCAAGAGAGCACGACGGCAAGACGGCACCACAGCACGACGGAACGAACCGAAGAACCGGAACTCCACGACGGGGGGCGCGAGATGAACACGCTGCACAGCACCAGCACTAGCGCAGTTGTCACGCGGCTCCACGACGTCAGGGGTTCGGAGAAGTCCGGTGCCGTGAGCGGGCGGGGGTGCGCTCGCGGCACCGGGCGTCAGCACACCACGTACATGACGGTGGTTGACGCCTTCACGGGGGAGAACGGCGGTAACGGGGGAGCTCACGGGGGAGCCGCGTACAGGGAGGCCACGGGGGAACGTCGCTCGGTGTCGGAGGCGGAGTTCACCGCCTACGTCCAGGAGCGCCGCGCCTCCCTGTACGCAACCGCCTACCACCTGACCGGGGACCGCTTCGAGGCCGAGGACCTGCTGCAGAGCGCGCTGTTCTCGACGTACCGGGCCTGGGACCGGATCAGTGACAAGGCCGCGGTCGGGGGCTACCTCCGCCGCACCATGACCAATCTGCACATCAGCGCGTGGCGCCGCCGCAAGCTGAACGAGTACCCGACCGAGGAACTGCCGGAGACCGCCGGTGACACGGACGCGATGCGCGGCACCGAGCTGCGCGCCGTGCTGTGGCAGGCGCTGGCCCGGCTGCCCGAACTCCAGCGCACCATGCTGGTCCTTCGTTACTACGAGGGCCGCACGGACCCGGAGATCGCGGAGATCCTCGACATCAGTGTCGGCACGGTGAAGTCGAGCATCTGGCGGTCGCTGCGCCGGATGCGTGAGGACGAGGTCCTCAGCTTCGGCCGTGACGAGGAGGAGTCCTTCGGGGAGCTCGTCGCCTGAAGGTCTGTGGGGGAGCGGGCAACCGGGTAGTACCGGTTGGTACGGGGGAGCAGTACCGGGGGGAAAACCAACGGGGTCGGGGGACCCCTGAGGAGCACGGGGGAAACGAGAAAAGGTCCGGGCGGACGGGGGGTCCGCCTGGGCCTCTTTTCGTGTGGTGGCCCCTTTCGGCGAGTGGCCTCCTCACGTGTCCTCGCGCAGGGCCCCGACTACGCCGGTGCCGTGCAGCGTCCGGCGGCAGCCGCGGCCAGTCGGCCCAGGGCCTCGGCCTTGTCGCAGGGGTGGGCGCCCAGCGCGCTCTGCCGGGCCACGATGGAACGTTCGGAGCGCATCAGGCGCCAGCCGCGGCGCAGCAGGAACGGCACCGACTTGCGGCCTTCCCGCAGATCCCGCAGGAAGCGGCGGCGGAACGTGGTCAGCGGGCCGCGCGACAGACACAGCGCGTCGGCCAGGATCCCCAGCTCCCGGCAGCGCTCGACGATCTCGGCGGCGAAGATGCCCTCCGCGATGAACAGCGGCGTCCGCTCGATGTGCAGCGCCTCCGCGCCGGTACGGGCGCTCCGCGAGATGTCGTAGACGGGAACGGTCGTACGTCCCGTACGGCACAGCTCCTCGATCGCCGCGACCGCGATGTCCGCGTCCCACGACTGCGGATGGTCCCAGTCGATGTCGGAGCTGCCCTCGACCTGGGGGAGCGTCGGGTCGGTGCCCTCTTTGTAGAAGTCGTCGAGGCGGAGCACGGGAAGTCCGGAGTCGGCCGCGAGAAGGGACTTTCCAGAGCCGGAGGGGCCGCAGAGCAGCACGACACGGGTGGGTATCGGAGGATGGGAACCCAATTCTCTGTACCTTCTGTGACTCGGCCGGGCCATGCCGCGCTTCGGCAGGCCTCCGGAACATTATCCCGAAGGATTATCGGGGTTACGTCCGTATGTCTGTTGACCCGCACAGGGGAATCCGCCGCCATCGCCGCCCGCGGCGGCATCTGGTTCAACTACTCTGCGTGCGATTCCCGTTGCTCTCCGCCCGCATTCGCTCACGCTCACCGAAGAGGACATCCGATGGCGCGACACGCACACCAGCAGACCCCCCTGGCCCGCACCACCGCGCGCGTCGCCGTCGCGCTCGGGGTGGTCGCCGCCGGTGCGGCCGCCGCCGCGAGTCCGGCCGTCGCGGACGCGGCCCCCGCCGTGGATCTGACGCGCACCCAGCCCACCTCGCTGGGCCACCTCGACCCGCAGGCGGGACTGGGGGTCCTGACCGGCTCGGTGGGATATGTCACCGGTCCGATCGCGGGCCTCAAGCCCAACCCGCTCGCCGGCACGGGGGTCGACCCGCTCGACAACGGGGTGGGCACCCAGCTCGCGGACTTCAAGCCGCTGACCTCGCGGGCCCTGACGGGGCCGCTGGCGCAGGCGCAGTCGGTGGGGAGCGTGCCGGTGGCGGGACAGGCGTTGGGGTTGCTGGGGGGTGTGTGAGTCGCCGGGGGGCGTGAGCTGCCCCGTGCCCCGTGCCCCGGGACGGGGCACGGGGCACTGCTCAGTAGGACGAGCCGGAGGCGCCGAGCGCGCCCGTCGGGTGCCAGACCGTCTTCGTCTCCAGGAAGGCCGTCAGGCGCTCGATGCCGGGCGTCCGTGAATAATCCACAGCCTGTGGACGGACGACTCGCTTCAGGTTGTCGGCCGCGGCGATCTCCAGCTCCTTCGCCAGGACGTCGTCCGCGCCCGCGAGGTCGATCGCGTTGACGTCCTGGTGCGCGGCGAGGGGAGCGGCGATCTCCGCCGTCCTGCCGGAGAGGACGTTGACGACACCGCCCGGCAGGTCGGACGTGGCCAGTACCTCGCCCAGCGACAGCGCCGGGAGCGGGGACTTCTCGCTCGCGATCACGACCACCGTGTTGCCGGTCGCGATCACCGGGGCGATCACCGAGACCAGGCCCAGGAAGGACGACTCCTGGGGCGCGAGGACGGTGACGACGCCCGTCGGCTCCGGGGTGGACAGGTTGAAGAAGGGACCCGCGACCGGGTTGCCGCCGCCCACCACCTGGGCGATCTTGTCGGTCCAGCCCGCGTACCAGACCCAGCGGTCGATCGCCGCGTCGACGACCGCGGCAGCCTTGGACTTCGACAGGCCCTCCGCGTCCGCGACCTCACGGACGAACTGGTCCCCCCGCCCCTCCAGCATCTCGGCGACGCGGTAGAGGATCTGGCCGCGGTTGTACGCCGTCGCGCCGGACCAGCCGCCGAACGCCTTGCGGGCGGCGACCACCGCGTCACGGGCGTCCTTGCGGGAGGAGAGGGGCGCGTTGGCCAGCCACTTGCCCTTGGAGTCCGTCACCTCGTACACCCGGCCGCTCTCGGAACGCGGGAACTTCCCGCCCACGTACAGCTTGTAGGTCTTGAAGACGCTCAGTCGCTGCTGCTCGGTCTTGTCGGTCTTCTCAGACATCGAGGTACGCCTCCAGGCCGTGGCGACCGCCCTCGCGGCCGAAGCCCGACTCCTTGTAACCGCCGAACGGCGAGGTCGGGTCGAACTTGTTGAACGTGTTGGACCAGATGACGCCCGCGCGCAGCTTGCTCGCGACGGCGAGGATCCGGGAGCCCTTCTCGGTCCAGATGCCGGCGGAGAGGCCGTACTGGGAGTTGTTGGCCTTGGCGACGGCCTCGTCGGGGGTCCGGAAGGTGAGGACGGACAGGACAGGGCCGAAGATCTCGTCGCGCGCGATGGTGTGCGCCTGGGTGACGTTCGTGAAGAGCGTCGGGGCGAACCAGTAGCCGGAGGAGGGGAGTTCACAGGCCGGGGACCAGCGCTCGGCGCCCTCGGCCTCGCCCTGCTCGACGAGCGAGGTGATACGGGACAGCTGCTCGGCGGAGTTGATCGCGCCGATGTCCGTGTTCTTGTCCAGGGGGTCGCCGAGGCGGAGGGTGGACAGGCGGCGCTTGAGCGAGTCCAGCAGCTCGTCGTGGATCGACTCCTGGACGAGGAGACGGGAGCCCGCGCAGCAGACCTGGCCCTGGTTGAAGAAGATGCCGGTGACGACGCCCTCGACGGCCTGGTCGATGGGGGCGTCGTCGAAGACGATGTTCGCGCCCTTGCCGCCGAGTTCGAGGGTGACCTTCTTGTCCGTGCCCGCGACCTGGCGGGCGATCGCCTTGCCGACGGCGGTGGAGCCGGTGAAGGCCACCTTGTTCACGTCGGGGTGCTCGACGAGCGCGGCGCCCGCGTCGCCGTATCCCGGAAGGATGTTGACGACGCCCTTGGGCAGGCCCGCCTGGCGGCAGATGTCCGCGAAGAACAGAGCGGAGAGGGGGGTGGTCTCGGCGGGCTTGAGGACCACGGTGTTGCCGGTGGCGAGCGCGGGGGCGATCTTCCACGCCAGCATCAGGAGGGGGAAGTTCCAGGGGATGACCTGGCCCGCGACGCCCAGCGGGCGGGGGTTCGCGCCGAAGCCCGCGTGGTCGAGCTTGTCGGCCCAGCCCGCGTAGTAGAAGAAGTGCGCGGCGACCAGGGGGAGGTCGGCGTCGCGGGTCTCCTTGATCGGCTTGCCGTTGTCGAGGGTCTCCAGGACGGCCAGCTCGCGGGAGCGCTCCTGGATGATCCGGGCGATGCGGAAGAGGTACTTGGCACGCTCGGAGCCCGGCAGGGCCGACCACTTCGCGAAGGCCCTGCGGGCGGCCTTCACGGCGCGGTCCACGTCCTCAGCGCCCGCCTGGGCGACCTCGGACAGAACCTCTTCGGTGGAGGGGGAGACGGTCTTGAAGACCTTGCCGTCCGCCGCCTCGGTGAACTCGCCGTCGATGAACAGGCCGTAGGAGGGCGCGATGTCGACGACGGAGCGGGACTCGGGCGCCGGTGCGTACTCGAAAGCGGATGCGGATGCGGATGCCATGGTGATCAGTCCACCGTCACGTAGTCGGGGCCGGAGTAGCGGCCGGTGGCCAGCTTCTGACGCTGCATCAGCAGGTCGTTCAGGAGCGAGGACGCGCCGAAGCGGAACCAGTGGTTGTCCAGCCAGTCCGCGCCCGCGGTCTCGTTCACCAGGACCAGGAACTTGATGGCGTCCTTGGTGGTGCGGATGCCGCCGGCGGGCTTCACGCCGACCTGGACGCCGGTCTGGGCGCGGAAGTCGCGGACCGCCTCCAGCATGAGCAGCGTGTTCGCCGGGGTCGCGTTGACGGCGACCTTGCCGGTCGAGGTCTTGATGAAGTCCGCGCCCGCCAGCATGCCGAGCCAGCTCGCGCGGCGGATGTTGTCGTACGTCGAGAGCTCGCCGGTCTCGAAGATGACCTTCAGGCGGGCGCTGGTCCCGCAGGCCTCCTTCACGGCGGTGATCTCGTCGTACACCTTCATGTACTTGCCCGCGAGGAACGCCCCGCGGTCGATGACCATGTCGATCTCGTCGGCGCCGGCGGCGACCGCGTCGCGTACGTCGGCGAGCTTCACGTCGAGGGCCGCGCGGCCGGCCGGGAAGGCGGTGGCGACCGAGGCGACCTTCACGCCGGAGCCGGCGACGGCTTCCTTGGCGGTGGCCACCATGTCGGGGTACACGCAGACGGCCGCGGTGGAGGGCGTCGTACGGTCCGTGGGGTCGGGATGGACCGCCTTGGCGCCGAGCGCCCGGACCTTGCCCGGGGTGTCCGCGCCTTCCAGCGTGGTCAGGTCGACCATCGAGATGGCGAGGTCGATGGCGTACGCCTTCGCGGTCGTCTTGATGGAACGGGTACCGAGCGAGGCGGCGCGCGCCTCCAGGCCGACCGTGTCGACGCCGGGGAGCCCGTGGAGGAAGCGGCGCAGCGTGCTGTCCGACGCGGTTACGTCGCCGAGTGCGGGTGCAGAGGTGGGCATGGTCACGAGCTGAGCATATCTACGCGCGTAGCGGCTGTACAGCCCCGGGTACGGGTGTGGGGGAGCCCACGCCCGGACGCGCCCCGCCCCTACCCTCTCCGTGCTCGGCTTCGCTCGAGCCGGGGGACTCATCATCCCCAGGGGCTCCGCCCCTTCGACCCCACCGGGGTCCCCTTGCACCTCCCGCGGGGCTGCGCCCCTGCACCCCGTGGGGCTGCGCCCCTGCACCCCGCGGGGGCTGCCGCCCCTGCACCCCGCGGGGGCTGCCGCCCCGGACCTCGCAGGGTTCCGCCCCTCCCGGCCCCCACGAGGCTCCGCCCCTGCACCCCCATGGGGCTCCGCCCCGGCACCCCGCCAGGGGCTCCGACCCTGGACCTCCGCGTCGTCCGAAGGGCTCGCTCTCGAACGCCGGGTGCGCCGAGGCTTTTAGGGGCGCGGGGAACTGCGCGACCGGCCCCCACTCGCCCGCAGCCGGGCGACCAGGAGTGGTCGGGGATTCGGGGCGCAGCCCCGCCCCGGCGCGGGGACCGCGCGAGCAGTCCCCGTCGACCCGTGGGCAAGGCACTCGGCCCGGACGGGGATTCGGGGCGCAGCCCCGTTCTCAGGGGCGCGGGGAACTGCGCGATCAGTTCTCGGCCACCCGCGGACGAACGAATCCCCGCCCGTCCGGGGCGACGCGGCGGCGTGGGGCGGGGGTGAAGGAAGTGTTCAGGGGGCGTCGGGCAGAATCGGTGGCATGACGACCCCGGATGACCAGCCACCCGTGCCGGACGCCTCGCGACCCGAGTCGCAGGACCGGATCTACCGGTCGCACGCCGGTATCGCGGGCGGCGTACTGCTGCTCGCCATCACGGGCTGGCTCGGCATCGACGCGCTGGTCTCCGGCCACGGCCGCACCCCCTGGCTGGCACTCGCCGCGCTGATCCTCCTGGTTCCGCTGGTGGCCGCCTTCACCCTGCGTCCCGCCGTCTACGCCAACGAGGACCGGCTGCGCGTCCGTAACCCGTTCCGTGTCGTCGTGCTGCCGTGGAGCAAGGTCGCCTCACTGCGCTCCGGGTACTCCAACGAGGTGGTCGACGCCGAGGGCACCAAGTTCCAGCTCTGGGCGATCCCCGTCTCCCTGCGCGCCCGCAAGGCCGCGGCCCGACGGCAGGCGCGCAACGCCGCAGCGGACAGCAGCGGTCGCACCTCCTCGGTGGCGAGCGGGCCCACCCGTTCGCACTCCGACCAGGTCATGGACGACCTGCGCGAACTCGCCGAGGCCCGGGCGGCCGCGGAGGGCGCGCAGGGCGAGGTGAGCGTGCGGTGGGCGTACGAGGTCATCGGTCCCGCGGTCGCGGGAGCCGTGGTCCTGGTGATCCTGCTGGCGGTGGGGTGACGCCACGGCGGTGCGGCGGACCGGTGTCCGTCGTCGCCCAGGGCGGACCCTGTGGGCCCTGACCCGTCGCCCTGTACGGCATCAGGCTGTCCGGGTTCCGGGTCCCGTCAGGCATCAGGCGCCGGTGTTCCGGGTCCCGGCAGGCGTCAGGTCGCCGGTGTTCCGGGTCCCGTACGACATCAAGCTGCCCGCGTTCCGTACCCCGCACGCCGTCATGCCGCTGGTGTCCCCGCACCCCGCACGCCGTCATGCCGCCCGCGTTCCCGGCCCCGTACAGCGCCGGGCCGCCCCCGAGGGGTGCCCGGCGCCGTTCGTTCGGGGTCAGCCGACCACGTCGACGAAGGTGCCCGCCGACACCGCGGCGGCGGTGTCGGCCGTGCCGGCGTAGGACCAGCGGTAGGAGCCGTCGGAGTAGGCGCGGACGGTGGTGGAGAGGGTGCCGCCGACAGCGGTCGGCACGGTCTTGAGCGTGCAGTACGTGCTGCTGCCCTTCGGGCGGAACTGCAGGCTCACGGGTCGGCCGGCCTCGGCGCCGACGGACGTGCCGGTCGCCCAGTCCGCGTTGCGCACGCCGCCCGTGACGGTGAGGACGCGGCCCCACTTCACCGGCTTGGGAGTGGCCTCGACGCTCACCTGGCTGTCGCGCAGCACGCTGACGGTGGCGGCGCTGTCCAGGAACACGGCGTCGCTGTCGGGAGCGATCGCGTAGGCGCTGAGGTGCCAGTCGCCGGCCAGCGAGTCGTCGGCCGGGGCGGTGCCGGGGGTCAGGGTGAAGGTCAGGGTGCAGGTGGTCGTGGTGGCGACCGTCGGACCGCAGGCCGCCGTCGAGGCCACGGTGCTGTCCGGGGCGCCGAAGGGGCCGTGGTAGAGCGTGGCGTTGACCTGCTGGAGACCGGACGGGTCGGTCGCGGTGACCTCGGCGGTGACGGTTCTCGCGCCGGTGCCGACGACGACGGGGTTGCCGTCGTTGACGACCACGCCGGTGATGTCGGTGTCGCCGAACCTCTCGTCCGCGTGCGCGGCCGGAACGGTGAGGGCGGACAGGGCGACGACGCCACACGCAGCGGCGACAGCTGAACTCATACGCATGCGAATTCCCCAATGTGAATGCCGCGGCCTGTCAATTTCACACCGGCAGGCCCGAATTGACGTGTGCAGCGTACTCGTTGCCTTGGGATTTCGGAACGTTTGTATGAGGGTTTCGTGAGTCGCCGATTTCCCGGTGAGAGGAATGCGCGCGAATATCGAGTGCGCCGTTTCCGTGGAAAGCCGAAGGGGAAATTCGGTTCAAATTTCAGCGGACCTGGAGGCCACCTACGTGTACCGCCCCTCTTCGTGGCGGGCCGGGAGGGCGGGCGTCCCGGGGGGCGGCCCCCCGCCGGCGCGTCGGGGAATTCGCCCACTCTTGAGGTGACCTGATGGTCGACTGCATGAACGAGGGGCAACCTTCGCGTGAAATGTGTTTCACGTGTGGATCAAGTTTCTCTTTGGTCTCACTAATCTGCGTGTGCCGCATGACCGACGAATCCGCGTCGACTCGTGCGGCTTCCTGATATGGGGATACAGGAGTGGGGATGGATGGCGGCAAGAATGGGGGGCGCGGCCGTACCGGGCACGCGCTGCCAAATAGATATAGGTGCAGATGGCACTTACTCGTGGCGGCTCACTGCCACGAACGGGCGGGTGATCGCCGTGGCCGCGAGGACGTACCGGAACTACGGCGAGTGCCGAGCGGCGTTCGAGCGCTTGTGTACCGACATCGGGAAATTACCCGGCGCGGTGCATCACACCGCGGAAGGCAGTGGATGGGTCTGGCGGCTGCGTGACGGCACCGGCGGCGCCGTGGCCGTGTCCTCGCGTGCCTACGAGCGGCACTCGACGTGCCAGGCCGCCTATGAACGCTTCCGGGCCCTTCTGGCCGAGCTCGGGTCGGGTGGGGCGATTCCGTGGGACGACGCCGAGTGAGGGAACGACGCCGAGTGAGGGGACGACCCCGAGCGAGCGGACGGGGCTGACGGATCGATCGTGCATGTGAGGGGCTGGGGTGCGCCACAAGAGCGCACCCCAGCCCCTCACGCGTTCTCCTGTCGCCGCGTTCACGTCAACATCGGAAGTTGCCCCTCGGGGGCGTCTCGTTCACGTTCGTGTGCGCGTGCGTCCATCACGCGTCAGGAGTGTCGTCCCATGTGACGACGCGAATCTTTGAGCGATCTGTGGCTCCGGGGGACGACCCTCCGAGACGCCTGCACCCCGATCGGGGGCTGCCCGACCGCGTGTTCAGGGGCATCCTGCGCGGCGGCGGCGGGCTGGTCCTCGCGATCATGCTGCTGGTCGGCGGCTTCCTGACGTACCGGGCCTGGCAGGCGCTGTCGGTCGCGAAGTGGGACTTCGTCACCACCGAGGCGTGGGAGCCCGAAGGCGGGCACTTCGGCATCGCGGCCGTGCTCGTCGGGACGGTGCTGATCGCCATGGTCGCCATCGTGTTCGCCGTACCGCTGGCGCTGGGCACCGCGCTCTACATCTCCGAATACGCGCCGCCGCGGATCCGCCAGACCCTCATCAGCGTCGTGGACCTGATGGCGGCCGTGCCGTCGGTCGTCTATGGCCTGTGGGGCCTGTTCTTCTTCCAGGGGCACGTGGTCAGCGTGTCCCGCTGGATCTCGACCTACTTCGGTTGGATCCCCCTCTTCAAGGTCGACGGCGCCGATCCGAAGGACCCGCTCGCCACCGCGACGGTCTACACCTCCTCCACCTTCATCGCGGGCATGGTCGTGTCCCTGATGGTCGCGCCGATCATCTGCTCGGTGGTGCGGGAGGTCTTCTCGCAGGCTCCGGTCGGCGAGCGGGAGGGCGCGTACGCGCTCGGCGCCAACCGCTGGGGCATGATCCGCAGCGTCGTCCTGCCCTTCGGCAAGGGCGGCATGATCGGCGGCACCATGCTGGGCCTGGGCCGGGCGCTCGGCGAGACCATCGCCGTGTACCTGATCATCTCGCCGGTGTTCGTGATCCAACCGCACATCCTGCAGAACGGCACCAGCTCGGTCTCGTCCCTGATCGCCCTGCGCTACGGCGAGGCGAGCCCCATGGGCATGTCGGCGCTGATGGCCGCAGGCCTCGCGCTCTTCCTGATGACCCTCGTGGTCAACTTCGCCGCTTCGTCGATCGTCGCCCGCAGCCGTTCCGGCGCGACGAGCGACTCCTGAGGAGACCGAGCCCGATGACCGTCACCGCTCCACAGAGCCCACCCGGCGACCAGGGGCCGGGGGCCGATCCGAGCCCCGTGGGTGCCCCGAGAACGCCGCCCCCGGCCCCGGCCACCCACCTGCCCGCACTCCGGCCCGGCGCGAGTTCAACGCGCGGAGACTCGCGCCGGAACCTCTCCACGCTGCGCGCCAGCGACGTGTACGCCATGGTCGGCGCCGGCGCCGCGTCCCTCGCCCTCACCTGGCTGATCTTCGACCGGCTGCTGCCCTTCAACGGCGCCCTGGGCTTCGTCGTCATCGCCTACGCGCTCTTCATCGGCCTGTACGCGCTGCTGGTCTCCTTCGACGAGGACGGTCCCGCGGTCCGTGACCGGGTGGCCGCCGCGATCGTCCAGAGCCTCGGCCTGGTGATGCTGACCGTGCTGGCCTTCGTGGTCGTCTACACCCTCTACGAGGGGCGCGAGGCGCTGCCGCACCTGAACTTCTACACCGAGTCGATGGCCGACGCGGGTCCGCTGGAGCCCCTCAGCGTCGGCGGCATCGTGCACGCCATCGTCGGCACGCTGTGGCAGATCTCCATCGCCCTGGTGATCTGCATACCGACCGGGCTGGTGTGCGCGGTCTTCCTCAACGAGGTCCCGGGCGCCTTCAGCCGGTTCGTCCGCACCATCGTCGAGGCGATGACAGCGTTGCCATCCATCGTGGCCGGCCTGTTCATCTACGCGACCTTCATCCTGAGCCTCGGTTTCGGCCAGTCCGGCCTCGCCGCCGGGCTCGCGATCTCCGTGATGATGCTGCCGATCATCATCCGCGCGGCGGACGTGGTGATCCGACTGGTCCCCGGCACGCTGCGCGAGGCGTCCTACGCGCTCGGCACCTCACGGTGGCGGACGGTCTGGCACGTGGTGCTCCCCACCTCGCGGTCCGGGCTGACCACGGCGGTCATCCTGGGCACCGCGCGCGGTGTGGGAGAGACCTCGCCGGTCCTGCTGACCGCCGGTTTCACCCAGGAGCTCAACACCAACCCGCTCCACGACCCGATGGTGTCGCTGCCGCTGGCGGCCTTCAAGCTCGTCGAGTCCCCCGAGCCCACCTACATCGCCCGCGGCTTCGGCACCGCGGCGGTGCTCCTGGTGCTGGTGCTCGTCCTGTTCGTCGCGGCCCGCGTCGTCGGCGGCCGGGGGCCGGGCAAGCTGACCCGCCGCCAGGAACACCGCCGGGTCAGGGCGTCCCGCCGTGACGCGCAGCGCTTCGACGTGTACGCAACCGCCGGCCGACCGTCGGCCGGCCCCGCCTCGACCAGTCCCGCATCGACGAGGAGCACCCCGTGATATCCGCACCCGTCCGTCGTCCGCGCAGCGTGCGCGTGTACCAGGCGCTGGCGCTGGTCGTCGCACTGGTCTGCGCGCTCATGGCCGTACATCCGCCAGGTGCCTTCGCGGTCACCTACGTGAAGATCAGTGGATCCGGCTCGACATGGAGCGCCAACGCCATCGAGCAGTGGCGCCGCAACGTACGCCAGCAGGGCATGACCGTGAACTACGCGTCGGTGGGCTCGTCGGTCGGACGTACCCAGTTCGCGAACGGCACGTCCGACTTCGGGGTGTCCGAGATCCCCTACGGCCTCAAGGAGTTCGGTACGACCGACACTCCGCCGCAGCGCAAGTACGCCTACATGCCGATCGTGGCCGGCGGTACGTCGTTCATGTACAACCTGAAGATCGGCGGCAACCGGGTCACCAACCTGCGGCTGTCCGGGGAGGTCCTCAGCAAGATCTTCACCGGCAAGCTCACGATGTGGAACGCGCCGGAGATCAGGGCGGACAACCCCAAGCTGGCCCTGCCGGCCCGCCGTATCGTCCCGGTCATCCGCTCCGACGGCTCCGGCACCACCGCGCAGTTCACCCTGTGGATGTCCAAGCAGTACGGCACCCTGTGGAACGACTACTGCCGTCGGGCGGGCAAGCCCACGCCCTGCGGTCTGACGTCGTACTTCCCGAACATCCCCGGCTCGGGCTTCGTCGCCCAGTCCGGCTCGCTCGGCGTCGCGGGCTACACCAAGCAGCCCCAGGCCGAGGGCGCCATCACCTACGTCGAGTACTCCTACGCCAGGAACGCGGGCTTCCCGGTCGTCAAGGTCCTCAACAAGTCCGGGTACTACGTCGAGCCGACCGCCTCCAGTGTGGCCGTCGCCCTGACCCAGGCGCAGATCAACAACGACTCGCGGTCCGCGAACTACCTCACCCAGAACCTGGACGGGGTCTACACGTACGGCGACCGGCGCACCTACCCGCTGTCCAGCTACAGCTACATGATCGTCCCGACCAAGGAGGAGATGGGGTTCACCAAGGCCAAGGGCGCCACGCTGAGCGCGTTCGACAACTACTTCCTCTGCGAGGGCCAGCAACTGGCCGACCGGCTCGGCTACTCGCCGCTGCCGATCAACCTCGTGCAGGCGGCCATGGAGCAGGTGCGCAAGATCCCCGGCGCCGTGTCGGACAGCATCAACATCAAGAACTGCAACAACCCGACGTTCTCCAGTGACGGGAAGAACCTCCTGGCGCAGAACGCCCCGTATCCCGCGGCGTGCGACAAGAAGGGTTCGGACCAGTGCGCCACCGGCACCGGCGGCGCCCATCAGCCCACCTCGCCGAGCGGCTCCGGTACGTCCGGCGGCGGCACCGGCTCGGGCGGCTCCGGTACGACCGGCGGCTCGGGCACGTCCGGCGGTTCCGGTTCGACGGGCGGTTCGGGTGCGACGGGAACGGCCGGCACCACCACCGGCGGCAGCGGTACGGCGGGCAGCACCGGCGGTACGGGTGGGACGACGGCAGGTAGCGTCGTCGACCCCGACACCGGCCAGGTGCTCAGCGGCGACGGGGGTACCGGCGACACCTCGGTCGCCGCCAGCCCGGTCTCCCTCGGCACCGGCGACGCCCTCGGTCTGCGCACCGCGCTGATGGCACTGTCGGCCGTGCTCCTGATCGGCGTGGTCGTCGGGCCACCCCTGATCGGGCGCATGATGTCCCACCGCGCCCGCCGCAAGGGGGGTGTGGCATGACCGCCATGACCCCCATGACCCCCATGACCCCCATGACCCCCATGACCCCCATGGCCCGGTCCCGGCGGCGCGTCGTCGCCGCCGTGAGCGCGCTGCTGGCCGCGCTGGTCCTGGCCCTGCTCCCGCTGCCGTCCGCCACCACGTCCGCCGCGGCGGCGGACGGCACGGCGGAGGACTCCGCGGTCACGGTGACGGGGAAGCAGGGCAAGTACGACGACTTCTCCAAGCTGAAGGTGACCGTCCACCAGACGAAGAACCTGCGGTCGCAGGGGGTGCGGGTCACCTGGCAGGGCGGGGCGCCGACGATCGACGGGCAGAACGCCGCCGTCAACTTCCTGCAGATCATGGAGTGTTGGGGCGACGACCCGGCCGGGCCCGACCGTGATCAGTGCGTCTTCGGCGGCGACGGCTCGATCCTCGGGGCCGGCAACGGCCGACTGGTCGGCACCGATCCGGGGGAGACCCAGTACCCCGGTGGCTTCGTCCCGTTCCGCCCGGTCGGTGACCTGCCTCCCACCAAGTCCTCCCACGACTTCACCTACTTCGGTCCGCTGGACACCAACGAGCAGCGGTTCGCCAGAACCTATGCCGACGGCACGGGCGAGGTGACCTTCGAGGCGCAGGACGGCATCCAGGCGTCCCACCTGGGCTGCGGCATGAACACGGCGCCTGCCGGGAGTGACGCCGTCCCGCGGCACTGCTGGCTGGTCGTCGTCCCGCGCGGCACGCACGACGCGGACGGCACCGAGATCACCCAACCGAACCAGTCGGGCAATTCGCTGCAGAGCTCGCCGCTGTCCGCGACGAACTGGGCTCAGCGGATGGTCGTCCGTCTGGACTTCCAGCCCGTCGACGCATTCTGTCCGGAGGGTCAGACAGAGCTGCCCACCGCCGGCTCCGAACTGTTGACGGACGCCGTCACTTCCTGGCAGCCGAAGCTGTGCTCGTCCACGGGGAGCACGTTCGCCTTCACTCAGGGCGGGGAGGAGGAGGCCAGGAGCCAGGTCCTGAGCACGTCGGCCGACTCGCCCCTGCTGGGCTTCACCGTCGATCCGGTCGCCCGGCCGGACGACGGATCCAAGGTCGTGCACGCGCCGGTGGCGGTGTCCGGGCTGGCGATCGCCTTCTTCATAGAAGGTCCGTCCGGCGTGGTGCAGGGAATGAAACTGAATCCGCGGCTCGTGGCGAAGATGCTCACCCACTCCTACTCGGAAGACGTGACGCTGGGCGCCACTCCTGATTATTTGAATGGGAACAGCCCTTCCCTGGTCCAGGACCCGGAATTCAAGGAATTGAATCCAGGTTTTCCGCAGTTGACCAATCACCAGCTGAGAAGCCTCATGGTTCCGCTGCAGTCTTCCGACACCACGCGGATCGTCTGGAACTGGCTCCAGTCGGACGCGGACGCCCGTGGCTTCCTCTCCGGGACGAAGGACCGATGGGGGATGCGGGTGAACCGCTATTTCCAGGACCTGAAGCTGGCGCAGAACACCACGCTGACCGACTACCCCAAGGTGGACCCGACGACAACGCCGGCCATCGGCAACGGAACACCCCCTCTCAGCTACACGATCACCGACCTGGACCCGTTCACGGCCGACCTGCACGACGGGGCCCTGCGAACCCGCCGGGGCAACAACACCCGCACCATCCAGTGGCAGTCGGGGGACACCGCCCAAGCGCCGGCCAAGCTCATCAACGACGCGCCCATGTCGGGTCAACGCGCCGTGATGGCGATCGTCGACGCCGCGTCGGCGGAGCGTTACGGGTTGACGACCGCGGCGCTGCGCAACGCGGACGGCAACTTCGTGAAGCCCTCGGCCGCCACGCTCACGGCCGACGTCGCGACCATGCGGCCGTCGTCCGAAGACGCTTCGGTGCTCAAGCCCGACCCGGCGCGAGCCAAGGGGCAGGCGTATCCGCTGACGGCCGTCGCCTACGCCGCGGCCTCGGTGAACCAGGACGCGAAGGCCCGCAAGGCGTACGCCCAGTTCATCAGGTACGTCGCGGGATCGGGCCAGACGCCCGGTGTGTCGGCGGGCCAGCTGCCCTTCGGCTACGCGCCCTTGTCGGCCCAGCAGCGTCTGCAGGCCCGGACCGCCGCCGACGCCCTGGAGCGCGGCGAGACCGCGACCGGCCCTTCGTCCGACGGGTCGAACCAGGGTGACGCGGGAGGGCTCGGATCCGGCGGCGGCACCGGAGGAGCCTCCTCCGGCGGGGGCACCGGCGGAGCGTCCGCGGGCGGAACGGGCGGTGGCGCCACCCCCTCGGCCTCGGACTCCGCCGCCGCGGTGAAAGGCTCCGCGCCACCCTCCTCCGGGCCGCAGCAGAATGTCGCGGAAGCCAAGGCGGGATTCACCCCCGGAGAGATCCTGGGAATTATTCGCTGGATTCTTCTGGTCGTCCTGTTCGTGGGCGGGGCGGCAGGACTTTCGGGCCCGATAATGCTGCATTTCGCGCAGCGTCGGACTCCCTAGGAGACACCTAGGAAGCCTGCCCGTAACCTTTCTCTCACGGGGAATTGGTTGGTCACCGCGCGGAAATCCTGGAATTGTTTGCGGTGGCCGACCGACGGGCCGGCAGGAAAAAGATCCGGATTTTGCTTGAACGGCCAGCCTTCGAAAACCAGAAAACAAGGGGTTCAGAAGTGAACGTCAAGTCTCGCGCCAAGGTCGGCGCTGCTTTCGGTGTCGCGGCTCTCGGTCTCGGCATCCTGGCCTCCCCCGCTTCGGCGGACCCGAGCCCGGTCACCGACTATCGTCAGCTGGCGGGTGTCGGTTCGGACACCACGCAGTACGTCATGAACGGCATCGGCGACGCCGTCACGAATGCGGGCGGCAAGATCGTCGCGTCGTGGAACGCCACCGGCACCGCCACCGTGAAGACCAAGGCGACCGGCTGTGACACCGTCGCCCGCCCGGACGGCTCCTCGGCCGGTATCAACGCGCTGAACGCCGACATCACCGCCGGCACCCACTGCATCGACTTCGCCCGCTCCTCGCGTGGTCCGGTGGACACCACCACCACGGACCTCACGTGGATCCCGTACGCCAAGGACGGTGTGACCTACGCCACCGACCTGGGCAGCACGCTGCCGACGAACCTGACGAAGGCGCAGTTGGCCGCGATCTACCAGTGCAACTCCACCGAGTTCCCGAACGCGCAGCCGCTGCTGCCGCAGTCCGGCTCCGGTACCCGGACCTTCTGGCTGTCGGCCATCGGGATCACCGAGGCGCAGGTCGGCTCCTGCGTCGACGGCACCATCCAGGAGCACAACGGCGCGGCGATCCTCAACGGCAACCAGCTCATGCCGTACTCGATCGCCCAGTGGATCGCGCAGGGCAAGGGCCTCTCCGACGTCCCGAACCGTCGCGCCGAGTCGCGCCTGCGCAGCATCAACGGCCTGGCCCCCACCACGGGCACGGGCTCCGCGATCGCGCTCAACACGGCCTTCGACCCCGGCTTCCTCCGTGACGTCTACAACGTCGTCCCGACCGCCAACCTCACCAACTCCGTCATCGCCGAGACCTTCGTCGGTACGGGCTCGAAGGTCTGCGCCGCCGGCACCACGATCGCGACCTACGGCTTCGGCGCCGTGTCCAACTGCGGCGACAGCACCACCGCGTCCCTCAAGGGCGAGCGCTGATCCGTGATCGCCATCTGATCCTCGTGTGACGGCCGGGCACCCTCCAGGTGCCCGGCCCCACGCGCTGTCGTCCGTCCACGTAATCCGTCCACGTAATCCGTCAACCGTCCCCCGGGGGGCATCGCCGTGACAGTGCCACAACCATTCCGAAGAGCGGCCGCGATCGTGGCCGCCTGTGCCTTACTCGCCGTGGGCCTCGTGGTCCTGGCCATGTCCCAGTCCCAGCCTGCCCGGGCGGCGTCCGTCGGCGAGTTCACCATGACGCCCGCGGGCGGCAAGCTGAGTGACCCGCAGCCCATCGCCGGCTCGATCGGGATCCCCGGCGCATGTCCCGCCGCCACCATCGAAGACCTCAACTGGAACAGCGTCCTCGCCCTGTACGTCGTCAAGGCCGACGGCACCGAGGTGAAGGCGCTCAACGGGATCACCAGCAAGGCCCCCTACACCGCGGCGACCCCGGCGGTCTCGCTGGTCGCGGCGGACAACGCGGGGATGGTGGTCAGCAGCCTGTCGGACGCCATCACGGGTGACGGCACGTACGAGTTGCGCCTGCGGTGCGTGGACAACTACGACTGGGCCGTTCCGCCCGACTCGATCGTGCCGGGCGACCCGTACTGGACCCAGAAGATCACCGTCACCGGCGACAACTGGGTGGTCGGCGAAGGCGCGGAGGCCACCCAGGTCGCGCTGGCCGCCTCCCCCGCCGTGGTCGCGCCCAGCGAGGAGACCACGCTCACCGCGACGGTGTCGCCCGCGGCGGCGGCCGGCACCGTCACCTTCCTGGAAGGCGCGACCACGCTGGGCCAGGCCACGGTCGCCAGTGGCAAGGCCGAGTTCAAGACGTCGACGCTCGCCGAGGGGGACCACAGCGTCACGGCCCGCTTCACTCCGGGGAACGCCGCTGAGTGGGGAGCCTCGGAATCCGCTCCCTCCGTGGTGACCGTGCAGCTGCCGAGGTACGAGATGCGAGACGCCGCGGGCAAGCTGCTGGCCTACAAGCCCGAGCTGCAGCGCGGCCAGACCGTGAAGGTCCTCATCCGCGGATGCCAGCCGAGCGCGACGTACACGATGGCCATGTTCCACAACGACGCCACCTTCCCCGCCGCCACGGCCGACGCGAGCGGAACGGTGACCTGGCCCACTCTGACCGTGCCGGACGACGCCGTGGCAGGGGCGAGCAACTGGGACTACAGCCCGGACTGCACCGGCGGCAAGAACCCGGTGCTCGCGGTGGACTTCACCGTCCCCGAGCCGTCCTCCGAGTCCCCGACGGCGAGCCCGACCGGCTCCCCGACGGACAACCCCTCCGACGAGCCCACCGACGGTTCCAGCAGTGAACCGACCGACGGCTCCTCGGGCGACTCGTCCGGCACCACGTCCGGCTCCACCACCACCGGTGGCAGCGGCACCGGCGGCGACTCCACCTCAGGCGGGACCTCGCCCACCGGGGGCCTCGCCTCCACCGGCAGCCAGATCGCGCTGTTCTCCGGCCTCGGAGCCGTCATCCTCGTCACGGCCGGCGTCCTCGCCGTGCGGTACGGCCGCCGCGAGGGGCTGCTGAAGTTCGGCGACCCCCGCTCGTAGCGGCTCGGGAGCACGGGCGGCGGGCCCCCACCCCGCCGCCCGCGTCTTCGTATCTCCACCACACACCTCTCCACAGGAGCGCTCCCCGTGACCGTGTTGTCCCCGCCCCCGCCGGCCGACGCGCCGCCGGTGCCGGCGCCCGCACCCGAGCCCAGGTCCGCCGCGGGGCCGCCGCGGGCCGAGCGGCCCGGCTTCGCGTTCGCCGGGGCCGCGCTGTGCGTGCTCGCCGCGCTGCTGCTCGGCTTCGCCGCCAACCTCACCATCGTCGGCCACCTCCAGCACGCGCGTGACCAGCAGACCGCGTACGACGAGTTCCGCCGTCAACTCGCCCTCGGAACGGCACCGGTGGGCCAGCGGGGTTACGACGGCAAGATGCTGGAGCCCGGCGCGCCCGTCGCCCTGCTGCGCATCCC
Organism: Streptomyces sp. NPDC111656; assembly: GCF_055656965.1. Lineage (NCBI taxonomy): Bacteria > Bacillati > Actinomycetota > Actinomycetes > Kitasatosporales > Streptomycetaceae > Streptomyces > Streptomyces sp. NPDC111656. The sequence continues at coordinate 460,610 of NZ_JBVKCA010000002.1, read as the reverse complement.
GGCGCTGGGTCTGAAGGAGGTCGTGGGGGAGGGCACCACCTCCGGGGTGCTGATGTCCGGCCCCGGCCACCGCCGGGACACCCCGCTGCCGGGCCAGGCCGGCACCAGCGTGCTCATGGGCCGTCAGTGGGGGTACGGCAGCCCGTTCAACGACCTGCACCAACTGCCCCTCGGCACCGAGATCCGGCTGACGACCGGTCAGGGCACCGCCACCTACAAGGTCTCCTCCATCCGCCGCAAGGGCGACCCGCTGCCGCCCGCGCTCAAGGAGGGCCAGGGCCGGCTCACGCTCATCACCGCCGACGGCGCGCCCTACACCCCCTCCGGCACCCTCCGCGTGGACGCGACCCTGGCGAGTGCCGTACAGCCCGCGCCGCCCCGCCCGCTGACGCTCGGCTGGATCGACGAGTCCGAACAGGCCCTGGGCACGGAGAACGCCGCCTGGCTCTCGGTCTTCCTCTGGTCGCAGGGGCTGCTCGGCGCGGCCCTGCTCACCATGGCCGCGTACCGCGTGTGGGGCCGCTGGCAGACCTGGATCGTCTGCGTGCCCGTGCTGACCGCCCTCGGCCTCGCCGTCTCCGGCGCCGCCACCCGCCTGCTGCCCAACCTGCTCTGACCGACGAGGAGTTCCACCATCATGTCCGACACGAACCCGACACTCGTCGACGAGATCCTCGACCCGACGGTGAAGATGCGGAGCGCCAGGGCGAGCAGGCCCGCCGTCTCCGGCACCGGCCCCGGCGAGAGCAATCCGGCGACCCTGGAGGCCGACTCCATCTCGGCCTGGTTCGGCGACCACAAGGTCCTGGAGCACGTGTCGCTCACCATGCCCGCCCGCAAGGTCACCGCGCTCATCGGCCCGTCCGGCTGCGGCAAGTCCACGTTCCTGCGGATCCTCAACCGCATGCACGAACTGATCGGCTCCGCCTCCCTCGCGGGCCGGGTGCTGCTGGACGGCGAGGACATCTACGACCGCGGCCGCCGCATCACCCACGCCCGCCGCCAGATCGGCATGGTCTTCCAGAAGCCGAACCCCTTCCCGGCGATGTCCATCTACGACAACGTCACCGCCGGCCTGAAGCTCGGTGGCATCAAGGCCGGCCGTGAGAACAAGGACTGGCTCGTCGAGGAGTGCCTGACGAAGGCGGGCCTGTGGAAAGAGGTCCGGGACCGGCTCCGGCAGCCCGGCGGCGCGCTCTCCGGCGGCCAGCAGCAGCGTCTGTGCATCGCGCGTTCGCTGGCCGTACGACCGCGGGTCCTGCTCATGGACGAGCCGTGCTCGGCGCTGGACCCGACCTCGACGCGGCGCATCGAGGAGACGATCCACGAGCTGTCCGAAGAGGTCACCATCGTGATCGTCACCCACAACATGCAGCAGGCCGCCCGGGTCTCCGACCAGTGCGCGTTCTTCCTCGCCGAGCAGGGCACCCCCGGCGCCATCGTCGAACACGGCACCACGGACGCCATGTTCAACAACCCGCAGGACCCGCGTACGACGGACTACGTGAACGGACGCTTCGGATAGGACGACCGACCACACCAAGGGAGGCGTCGGATGCCAGGCACCCTTCGAGCGACGAGCGAGGGACGATCCCGCCGCGCGGTGGCCCGTACCGCGGCCGTGCTGGCCGCTGTCGCCTGCGTCGCCCTCGCCGGCTGCGCCGTCCCCGGAGCGCCCGACAAGGCGTTGGCGGGCCCACCCGCGTCCGTCCCGCCCACCGAGCGGACGGCCCCGGACCCGGCCGAGCCCACCCCGCTCGGGACATCGGCCCGCCCCCGCACGCCCGAGCCCACTCCCACTCCACCGCCCCGCGACCCCGCTCCGGCGTCCTCGCCGTCCCCCAGCGCGCCCACCGTGTCGCCGACGACGAAGCTCCCGGACCTGTCGCGCACGCCACCCCCGTCCACCTCGCCGCGCCCCGGCACCACGCCCGCGAAGCCGTCACCGAAGCCGTCGACCGGTGCCGGTGCCGAGACGTTCGGTCGGCATGGCCCGGACGGTTCGACCACCCTGCGCATCGGCTCCTGGTCGGCCCGGGTGGTACGCGGTGGGCAGGAGGCGGTGGACGCGTGCCGCGACGCCGTCCAGTGGACGGGGCCCGACCTGGGGACGGAGGACGGCTACGCGCTGCGTACCGCCGTCGTCGTCGGCCACGACTACTGCGGCTTCGAGCGGTTCGCCAAGCTGCCCGTGGGCACGGTCGTCACGGCCACGACGCCACGCGGCACGTTCGAGTACCGCGTGTACGCCCACTACGTCAGCCCCGGCCGCGGCACCCCGTCCCAGGGCCTGTACTGGGGCGATCTCACGCTCCAGTCCTGCGTCGGCCCGAACACGGGCTTCAGCTACCTCATGCGCGTGTGAGGCTGCGCGGTCGGAGCCCGACACGGGGTTCAGTTGCCTGGGGGGCGGGCTGAACCCCGTGTCCGGCCCATGCGCGGCGTCCCGCCCATCGTGGTGACGGGGGCGCGGGACACCTGGCGGGCGGATGCGTCCAAGGGGGGGTGAGGAGCACATCCGCGCTTCCCTCCAGCGTGCGACGCGCGGGGACGGAGCAGGCAGCCGAGGAGCATGCGACAGCCCAACTCCCCGTGAATCGAGAGACGTTCGAATCCAGGTGTGGTGCCGTACGGACGCCCGCTCAGGGCGCGCTCGGCCACACCAGCGCCATGTACGCGCTCCAGTACGCCGAACCCAGCAGCGCCGCGCTCACGGCGAGGGCCCGGAAGCGGGGTGAGGCGCGGGAGAGATGGAGGGCCAGCGGGAGCAGGAGCGGGAAGCCGGGCAGGAGGAAGCGGGCACGGGGGAAGTAGACGCCGCCGCTGCCCAGCACGATCAGCAGCAGGACGCCGGTGAAGACCAGCAGCGGGAGCGGCTGCCGGTCCCAGACGCTCAGGGCGTAGAGGACCACGGACACGATCAGTGTGAGCGTCACCATCACCAGGAACAGCTCCGGCCTGGAGTCGAGCACGAGGACCTCCCGCATACGGCGCAGGGTCTCCGCGCCGCCGTCCCAGTCGTTGTGCCACAGCCGCTGCACGGCGAAGTAGCCGTCCCATCGGCCCAGGCGCACGCCCACCCAGCCGACGTAGGCGAACCAGCCCGCCGGGGCGAGGGCCGCGGCCGCGAGGACGCGGGGCGAGAAGCGGTGCCGCAGGGAGAGCAGGGCCGTGACGGTGACCGCGGCCGCCGCCGCGATGCCCGTCGGGCGGGTCAGGCCCGACAACGACGCCAAGGCGCCCGCCCAGAGCCAGCGGCCGGTGAGCACCGCGTACAGCGACCAGGCGGCGAACGCCGTGAAGAGGGACTCCGTGTAACCCATCCACTGGACCAGGCCGACCGGAAGAGCCGCCCACAGGAACGTCAGCAGCAGGGCCACGCGCCGGCCGTGCAGATGGTGGCCGACGGCGAAGACTCCCCACGCGGCGAGGAAGGAGGCGACGATCGAGATCGCCAGGCCCGTCGTGGCGCGTGTACCCGGGGTCAGGACCGCGGCCGCCTTGACCAGGATCGGGTACAGCGGGAAGAACGCGAGGTTGTTCGCGTCGTACCGGGTGCCCAGGTGGTGGGTGTAGCCGTGCTGGGCGATGCCCAGGTACCAGTCCGCGTCCCACTGCGTGGCCAGGACGGGCCACACGCCGTGGTGTTGATGGTGCGCCCACAGGGTGAGGAGCATCAGACTCACGAGGCGTACGGCCCCGTAGGCGAGCAGGGCGGGGGCCGCCCGGCGCAGCTGGGTGCGGAGGGAGCACAGGATGCCTGTGCTCCTGCTCGTCCCCGCACCCGTGCCCGTACTCGCGTTCGTGTTCGTGGTCGCGGGGAATGCGCCGGGAGCGTTCCGGGGTGGGGAGGATGTCGGCCGGGAAGCGGTCGAGGACACGCGGCAGCTCCTGGGGCTCGGCGGTGCGCTACCGCCAACCGTTCCTCGGTCGGATGGTGGCGCACCGGAGCGCTGCGTCAACTGCCGGGCGGAAATCACCCGTACGTGGCTGAGTCCTGGACTTGGGCCCTCGCGAAGGCGCGGGATCCGAGACGCGGGATCCGAGACGCGGGATCCGAGACGCGGGATCAGATGCCGGCCGCCGCCGACAGGTCCCGCTTGATCCCCGCGAGCAGCTCGGCGGCCTTCGCGTGGGCCGTGGGCAGCTCGGTGTGCGAGCCGACCGGGACCACGACCTCCAGGTAGCACTTCAGCTTCGGCTCGGTGCCGCTGGGGCGGACGATGACGCGGGCGCCGTCCAGCGTGTAGCGCAGCCCGTCGGTCGGCGGAAGCGTGTCCGTGCCCTTCGTCAGGTCCTCGGACCTGGTGATGGGCAGGCCCGCCAGCTCCGTCGGGGGCTGCTCGCGCAGCCGGCCCATCGCGTTCGCGATGACCGACAGGTCCTCCACGCGGACCGAGAGCTGGTCGGTGGCGTGCAGACCGTGCGCCACGGCGATGTCGTCGAGGAGATCGAGGAGGGTGCGGCCCGCTTCCTTCAGCTCGGAGGCGAGTTCCGTGATGAGCAGGGCCGCGGTGATGCCGTCCTTGTCACGTACGCCGTCCGGGTCGACGCAGTAACCGAGCGCCTCCTCGTAGCCGTAGCGCAGGCCCTCCACCCGGGCGATCCACTTGAAGCCGGTGAGGGTCTCCTCGTAGGGGAGGCCCGCCTTCTCGGCGATCCGGCCGAGGAGGGAGGAGGAGACGATCGACTCCGCGAAGGTGCCGCGCGCGCCGCGGTTCACCAGGTGCTGGGCGAGCAGCGTGCCGACCTCGTCGCCGCGCAGCATGCGCCAGTCGGCACCGTCCCTGACGGCCACCGCGCAACGGTCCGCGTCCGGGTCGTTGGCGATGATCAGGTCGGGGCCGGTCTCGCGGGCCTTCGCGAAGGCCAGGTCCATCGCGCCGGGCTCTTCCGGGTTGGGGAAGGCGACGGTGGGAAAGTCGGGGTCCGGTTCCGCCTGCTCGGCGACGAGCACGGGCTCCGGGAAACCGGCCCGGGCGAAGGCGGCGAGCAGGACGTCCTTGCCGACACCGTGCATCGCCGTGTAGACGGTGCGGGCGGTGCGGGGGGAGTCCTGGGCGAGGACGGCGTCCGTACGGGCCAGGTAGGCATTCAGGACGCCCTCGTCGAGGGTCTCCCAGCCGGAGTCCGGGCGAGGGACGTCGGCGAGGCTGCCGACGGCGGCGATCTCGGCGGCGATCTCGGCGTCCGCCGGGGGGACGATCTGCGAACCGTCGCCCAGGTAGACCTTGTAGCCGTTGTCGCGGGGCGGGTTGTGGCTGGCGGTGACCTCCACGCCGGCCGCGGCGCCGAGATGCCGTATGGCGTAGGCCAGGACGGGCGTGGGCAGGGGGCGGGGGAGGACGGCGGCGCGCAGGCCCGCGCCCGTCATCACCGCGGCGGTGTCGCGGGCGAAGTCGGCGGACTTGTGGCGGGCGTCGTAGCCGATGACGACGAGGCCGTCCGTCTCGCCCTGCTTCCTGAGGTACGCGGCCAGGCCGGCGGCGGCACGGATGACCACCGCGCGGTTCATGCGCATCGGGCCCGCGCCGAGTTCGCCCCGCAGGCCCGCGGTGCCGAACTGGAGGGTGCCGCTGAAGCGTGCGGTGAGCTCGGGGACGTCCTTGGCGGCGAGGAGCTCGGCGAGCTCTTCGCGGGTGTCCGGGTCGGGGTCCTCGGCGAGCCACGCCTCGGCCCGTGCGATGAGTTCGTCCTGCACGTCGGGTGAACCTCTCTGTGTTGTGCTGCCCTTGCTGTGTACCCGGCCAGGGGGTGGGTGTGTCGGCTGCGGGCCCGTGGGGGCCGTTCGCGCAGTTCCCCGCGCCCCTGAAGGGGCGCTGCGCGCATCTTCAGCCCGTCCGGCGTTTGAGGACGAGGCCCTTCAGGCCGATGGGGGTCTGGGGGCGGAGCCCCCAGGTTGAGGATGGGACGGGTAGGGGCGGCGGGGGCGATGAAGCTCTACAGGCGGTCCAGGACCTGGGTGAGGAGGGCGCCCATGCGGGTCGCGGAGTCGCGGCCCGCCTGGAGGACCTCTTCGTGGTTGAGAGGCTCGCCCGTCATACCGGCGGCGAGGTTGGTGACGAGGGAGATGCCGAGAACCTCCGCACCGGCCTCACGCGCGGCGATCGCTTCGAGGACCGTCGACATGCCGACGAGGTCCGCGCCGAGGACACGGGCCATCCGGATCTCGGCCGGCGTCTCGTAGTGCGGCCCGGTGAACTGCGCGTAGACGCCCTCCTCCAGGGTGGGGTCGACCTCCTTGCAGAGGGCGCGCAGCCGCGGCGAGTACAGGTCGGTGAGGTCGACGAAGTTCGCCCCGACGATCGGGGACGTCGCCGTCAGGTTGATGTGGTCGCTGATCAGCACCGGCTGGCCGGGGCGCATGTCCGCGCGCAGACCACCGCAGCCGTTGGTGAGCACGATGGTCTTGCAGCCCGCGGCGACGGCGGTACGCACGCCGTGCGCGACGGCGGCGACCCCGCGGCCCTCGTAGTAGTGGGTGCGGCCGAGGAAGACCAGGGTCCGCTTGTCACCGACCTTGTACGAGCGGATCTTGCCGCCGTGCCCCTCGACCGCCGGCGGGGGGAACCCGGGCAGCTCGGTGACCTGGAACTCGGCCTCGGGGGTGCCGAGGGCGTCCACGGCCGGAGCCCAGCCGGAGCCCATCACGAGCGCGACGTCGTGGGTCTCGGCGCCCGTGAGCTCCCGCAGGCGGGTGGCTGCGGCGTCAGCGGCGGCGTGGGGGTCGCCCTGGATGTCGTCCGGAAGAAGAGATGCGTTCACGCGCATGAGGGTAGCCGGTCCGGGCCTACGCGCGTAGATGACAGAGGTCACGGTCTTGCGATCGTTGTCTTGTCGTTTCCAACGAAGGGGTGGGAGCGGGGCGGGCCGGTGTTTCCCACGAGGGGCGTCGGCGGCAGGGTCGCCCGGGGCGCGGAAGGGCCCCTCAGCAGGGACGCTTGCGCAGTTCCATCACGTAGTCGTGGGGCGCGCCCGCCGACTCCGCCGCGTCGGCGATCTCACCGAGGTAGCGCGCGGAGGGGAGTCCACCCTCGTATCCGTTCAGTACGTACACCCACGCGGGTTCCTCGCCCTCCAGCGTGTGCACCCGTACGCGCATCCGGCGATATATGTCGAGGCCCACGCCCTCCCAGCGGTCCATGGAGTCCTCGTCCAGGGGGGCGATGTCGTACAGCGCCACGAAGACCTGCGAGCGGGGGGCCTCGACGAGGGTCGCCAGCGCGCCTTCCCAGCCCATGTGCTCGCCTCCGAACGTCAGCCGCCAGCCGTTCAGCCAGCCCGTGGCGCGCAGCGGCGAGTGCGGGGCGCGGCGCGTCATGAGCCGCGGGTCGAGATTGCCGGCGTACGCGGCGTAGAGCGACATGAGGTCGAGGGTACGGCAGGGAACACAGGAGCCTCTTGCGTAACAGAACGCATAAGCGCATAACGGATGAGCGCATAACGGAAGGGGCTCGGATACGGGCGGCCGCGGCCCCCGGGCGGAAGCATCTTGAAGCGTGCGGGACAATGGAGTACGTGACTCGGATCGTGATCATCGGTGGCGGACCCGGCGGATATGAGGCGGCGCTGGTTGCCGCCCAGCTCGGCGCGGAGGTGACCGTCGTCGACTGCGACGGTCTGGGCGGGGCGTCGGTGCTCACCGACTGCGTGCCGTCGAAGACTCTTATCGCGACGGCCGAGGTGATGACCACCTTCGACTCGTCGTACGAGGAGCTGGGGATCATCGTCGCCGACGACACCCCTCCCGAGGAGCAGGCGGCCCGGGTCGTCGGCGTCGACCTCGGGAAGGTCAACCGGCGTGTGAAGCGGCTCGCGCTCGCGCAGTCGCACGACATCACGGCCTCCGTGACGCGGGCCGGCGCGCGGGTGCTGCGCGGGCGTGGGCGACTGGAGGGCATGCAGTCCCTGGACGGCTCGCGCAAGGTCGTCGTACGGGCCGCGGACGGGACCGAGGAGACGCTCGTCGCCGACGCCGTGCTCATCGCCACCGGCGGGCATCCGCGTGAGCTGCCCGACGCGCAGCCGGACGGCGAGCGGATTCTGAACTGGACGCAGGTCTACGACCTCGACGAACTCCCCGAGGAGCTCATCGTCGTCGGTTCCGGTGTCACCGGTGCCGAGTTCGCCGGTGCCTACCAGGCGCTCGGGTCGCGCGTCACGCTCGTCTCCAGCCGCGACCGCGTGCTGCCGGGCGAGGACCCGGACGCCGCCGCCGTGCTGGAGGACGTGTTCCGGCGCCGTGGCATGAACGTCATGGCCCGCTCCCGTGCCGAGTCCGCCAAGCGGGTCGGCGACCGGGTCGAGGTCACGCTCTCCGACGGCCGGGTCATCAGCGGCTCGCACTGTCTGATGGCCGTCGGCGCCATCCCGAACAGCAGCGGCATGGGTCTGGAGGAGGCCGGTGTCAGGGTCAGGGACTCCGGACACATCTGGACCGACAAGGTCTCCAGGACCACCGCCCCGGGCGTGTACGCCGCCGGTGACGTGACGGGCGTCTTCGCCCTCGCCTCCGTCGCGGCGATGCAGGGACGTATCGCGATGTACCACTTCCTGGGCGACGCGGTCGCTCCGCTGAACCTGAAGACCGTCTCGTCCAACGTCTTCACCGACCCCGAGATCGCCACCGTCGGCTATTCGCAGGCCGACGTGGACGCGGGCAAGATCGACGCCCGGGTCGTCAAGCTGCCCCTGCTGCGCAACCCGCGCGCCAAGATGCAGGGCATCCGGGACGGCTTCGTCAAGATCTTCTGCCGCCCCGGCACCGGGATCATCGTCGGCGGCGTGGTCGTCGCGCCGCGCGCCTCGGAACTGATCCATCCCATCTCGATCGCGGTCGACAACAATCTGACGGTCGAACAGATCGCGAACGCGTTCACCGTGTACCCCTCCCTTTCGGGCTCGATCGCCGAGGTCGCCCGGCAGTTGCACACCCGCAAGGCGGGCGACGAAGGCTGACGTCCCACCCCGACTTCCCGCTGGTCACGGGGAGTTGTCGACCATTCGTACGGCATAGGCGGCGCGAGTAGGCGCGTATACCACTTCACCTACTGCCATGCGAACAACTTCTGTTATTCGGCGCAAACTGCTGAAAGCAGACGGTCGTTGGGGTTACTGTCAGTTTCGTGTTCGCTGCAGAACGTCGCCAATTGATCCTCGAAATGGTGCGAGCGAACGGGGCCGTGTCGCTCCGTGAGCTCGCCCGCGTCGTCCAGACCTCCGAAGTGACCGTACGGCGGGACGTGCGCGCACTGGAGGCAGAAGGACTCCTCGACCGCCGGCATGGCGGTGCGGTATTGCCGGGCGGGTTCACGCGGGAGTCCGGCTTTCCGCAGAAATCGCATCTCGCGACCGCCGAGAAGACGGCCATCGCCGATCTCGCCGCGGGTCTCGTCGAAGAGGGCGAGGCCATCGTGGTGGGCGCGGGCACCACCACCCAGGAGCTGGCGCGCCGGCTCGCGCGGGTGCCCGGGCTGACCGTCGTCACCAACTCCCTGCTGGTGGCGCAGGCGCTGGCCCATGCCAACCGCGTCGAGGTCGTGATGACCGGCGGCACCCTGCGCGGTTCCAACTACGCCCTGGTCGGCAGCGGCGCCGAGCAGTCCCTCCAGGGACTGCGGGTCTCGCGGGCCTTCCTCTCCGGCAGTGGGCTCACCGCCGAGCGCGGGCTGTCCACCTCCAACATGCTGTCGGCGTCCGTCGACCGCGCGCTGGTGCAGGCCGCCGCGGAGGTCGTCGTCCTCGCCGACCACACCAAGCTCGGCACCGACACCATGTTCCAGACGGTGCCGACCGATCTGATCACCCGCCTGGTCACGGACGAGCCGCCCGCGCACGACGACCGCGCGGTCACCGAACTGCAGGCCCTGGCGGATCAGGGCGTACAGATCGCGGTGGCCGGGCAGTCCGGCGGCGGCACGGGAGGGGACGCGGTCCCGGCGGGGCGCCAGCCACGTCGGGACATGCCTCTCCCCGGTCCGCGCCGCGGCCAGGTGCCGGGTGCGGGACCGCAGTTGCGCAGCGCTACCGTCCTGGGCGAGCAGTCCCCGGGGGAGCGGGCGCGAGTGGCGGATTTGCGCCGCCGCTGACCGACTCGACCGGCGTGCACCGCCCTGGGCCGTATGGCGTACGCCGGGCACCCTCCACTCGACCGTCCCCCGGTCGCGCTACGGGGAAGCGCCGCAGCTCACGGCGTACGGGTGCGGTTTGTCCGCATGCGTCCCGGCTTGCGACGGCTCCTCGTCCACCCGCAACCTGTCCCTGACACGGCGACGGGAGGCGGTGACGCACAGGTGAACGACGGATCGCGCCGTTCGCACCGGCGACGGATGCGGTACGTCGTCCTGGGGAGCCGGTCCGCCCGCGGAGTGAAGGCGGTGGCACGGCTCCGTACGGCGGGGCCGGCGGTCCGGCGTGCCGCGGAGCGCGACGACGTGCCGGTGAACCAGGGGCTGCGGGTGGCCGCGGCGTACGCATGGCGGCTGCTGGTGCTCGGGGTGGCCGTGTACGCGGCCTTCAAGATCCTGGGCCGGTTGCAACTGGTCGCCGTGGCGTTGTTCCTCGCGCTGGTGGTGACCTCGGTGCTGCGTCCCCTGGCCGATCTGCTGGCGCGGCACATGCCCCGGTCGCTGGCCGTCGTGGTGAGTGTGGTGGGCAGTCTGGTGCTGATGCTCGGGCTGCTGGCGCTGGTCGGCGGCCTGGTCGCGGGCGAGTGGGACCAGTTGGGGCAGCAGTTCGCCGGGGGCATCGGGCGGATCCAGCGGTGGCTGGAGGGGCCTCCCTTCCGCGTCCGCCACACCGTGCTGTCGAACTTTCAGGGCAAGGTGAGGACGTACCTCTCGGAGCACCGTTCCACGCTGATCAGCAGCGCCCTCAGCGGTGTCGGGCGGGCGGTGGAGGTGCTGACCGGAGGGGTGCTCGCGCTGTTCTGCTCGCTGTTCTTCATCCACTCCGGGGACAGGTTCTGGCACTGGTTCCAGGGCCTGCTGCCCGAGAGTGCCCGGGATCCCTGGGGCCGCGGGGGGCGGGCCGCGTGGCGGACGTTCGCCGGGTACACCCGCGGCATCATCATCGTGGCCGCCACCAACGCCGTACTGGTCGGGATCGCCCTGTTCGCGCTGCGCGTGCCGCTGGCCCTGCCGTTGACCCTGCTGGAGTTCTTCGCCGCGTTCATCCCGCTGGTGGGCTCGCCCATCGCGCTGGCCGTGGCCACGGTCGTCGCGCTGGCCTCACGGGGGCCGATCATCGCGCTCGTGGTGCTCGCCATGATCGTGGTCGTCGGCCAGATCGAGGGCCATGTCCTGCACCCGCTCGTGCTGAGCTGGGCGGTCCGGCTGCACCCGGTGGTCGTGGCCCTGTCCGTCATCTCGGGCGGCATCCTCGCCGGTGTGATCGGCGCGGTCGTCGCCGTCCCGATGGTGTCGGTCGCCTGGTCCGTAATCACCGAGATCCGAACCCACCCCGCCCCGCCCCACCCCGGCCGCTCACCCGGCTGAGCTGACGAATTCCCCGGCCTGGGGCGGCCTGGGGCGGCCTGGGCCCGGGGGGATGGTCTGCGGGCTGTGGCCCGGAGGAGGGTCTGCGGCCTGCTGGTGGGTGAGGCGGTCTGTGGGTCGTCGCCGGGGGGACGGTCTGCGGGTCGTCGCGATTCGTGAGATGCGGTCCGCCCCGGGCCGGACCTCCCCGGCCGCTCGCCGCTGAGGCGACGACTTCTCCGGCTCCCGGCCCTGGCCTCCGGCTCCCGGCCCTGGCCTCCGGCTCCCGGCCCTGGCCTCCGGCCCCGGCCTCGCCCCCGGCCTCCGGCCCCGGCCTCGCCCCCGGGCCTCCGGCCCCCGGCCTCCGGCCCCGGCCCCCGGCCCCGGGCCTCCGGCCCCCGGCCCCGGCCCGTCACCCGGCCCCCAAGCCCGTGGCCCGTGGCCCGGAGGGGCGGGCTGTGGGGTGGGGGCCGGGGAAAGCGGTTCGGGGGTTGTCGGGGAACGGCGAAGCGCCCGGCGGATCGATTGCTCGGTTCGGCGGGCGCTTCGGGTGTCGTACGACCGTGTTGTCAGTCCTTGATCTCACAGATCGCGGCGCCGGACGTGATGGACGCGCCGACCTCCGCGCTCAGGCCCTTGATGGTGCCGGAGCGGTGGGCGTTGAGGGGCTGTTCCATCTTCATGGCCTCCAGGACGACGACGAGGTCGCCCTCCTTGACCTCCTGGCCCTCCTCGACCGCGACCTTGACGATCGTGCCCTGCATGGGCGAGGCGAGCGTGTCACCGGAGGCGACCGGGCCGGACTTCTTGGCCGCGCGGCGCTTGGGCTTGGCGCCGGCGGCGAGGCCGGTGCGGGCCAGGGACATGCCCAGCGAGGACGGCAGCGAGACCTCGAGGCGCTTGCCGCCGACCTCGACGACAACCGTCTCGCGGCCCGGCTCCTCGTCGGTCTCCATGTCCGCGGGGGCCGTGAACGCGGGGATCTCGTTGTTGAACTCGGTCTCGATCCAGCGGGTGTGGACCGTGAACGGGTCGGCGGAGCCGGTCAGTTCGGGGGCGAAGGCCGGGTCCTGGACCACCGCGCGGTGGAACGGGATGGCGGTCGCCATGCCCTCGACCTGGAACTCCTCCAGCGCACGGGCGGCACGCTGGAGCGCCTGCTCGCGGGTGGCGCCGGTGACGATCAGCTTGGCGAGCAGGGAGTCCCAGGCCGGACCGATCACGCTGCCGGACTCGACGCCCGCGTCCAGGCGCACGCCCGGACCGGACGGCGGGGCGAACAGCGTCACCGTGCCGGGGGCGGGCAGGAAGTTGCGTCCCGGGTCCTCGCCGTTGATGCGGAACTCGAAGGAGTGGCCGCGCAGGGCGGGGTCGCCGTAGCCGAGTTCCTCGCCGTCGGCGATGCGGAACATCTCGCGGACGAGGTCGATGCCGGCGACTTCCTCGGTGACGGGGTGTTCGACCTGGAGGCGGGTGTTGACCTCGAGGAAGGAGATCGTGCCGTCCATGCCGACGAGGAACTCCACGGTGCCGGCGCCGACGTAACCGGCTTCCTTGAGGATCGCCTTGGAGGAGGAGTACAGCTCCGCCACCTGGGCGTCCGACAGGAACGGCGCGGGGGCCTCTTCCACCAGTTTCTGGTGGCGGCGCTGGAGGGAGCAGTCACGGGTGGAGACGACGACGACATTGCCGTGGGTGTCGGCCAGGCACTGGGTCTCGACGTGGCGGGGCTTGTCGAGGTAGCGCTCGACGAAGCACTCGCCGCGGCCGAACGCGGCGACCGCCTCGCGCACGGCGGAGTCGTAGAGCTCGGGGACCTCTTCGAGGGTGCGGGCGACCTTCAGGCCGCGTCCGCCGCCGCCGAAGGCGGCCTTGATCGCGATCGGGAGCCCGTGCTCCTTGGCGAAGGTGACGACCTCGTCGGCGCCGTTCACCGGGTCGGGGGTGCCCGCGACGAGGGGGGCGCCGGCGCGCTGGGCGATGTGGCGGGCGGCGACCTTGTCGCCGAGGTCGCGGATGGCCTGCGGGGGCGGGCCGATCCAGGTCAGGCCGGCGTCCAGGACCGCCTGGGCGAACTCGGCGTTCTCCGACAGGAAGCCGTAGCCCGGGTGGATGGCGTCCGCACCGGAGTCCTTGGCGGCCTGGAGGACCTTGGCGATGTCCAGGTAGCTGGTGGCGGGGGTGTCACCGCCCAAAGCGAACGCCTCGTCCGCCGCCCGGACATGCAAAGCGTCCCTGTCTGGTTCCGCATACACAGCAACGCTCGCGATCCCGGCATCCCGGCACGCCCGGGCCACGCGGACAGCGATTTCGCCACGGTTGGCGATGAGCACCTTGCGCACGATGGCTCCCTCCTTGAAACAAGCCGAGTTTAGGGACTGCCGACACGACCTTTCGACCCGTCCCCAATGGTGAGCTTGCCCACACGGAGCGTGATTCGAGGCTCGCTCGACCCGCGAGATCCCTTGTCACACCGCGGTACGCAGGAATCCTTGGCTGAACCCTAGCCCTCCTGTGTGGCCAAGGTCTCTGTGAGGCCGTGCTGCGACGCACAGCGTTTCTTTGTGGAGTCCCTACGAATGGCCCAACGATTCTTTGCCCGCGGCCGAACCCTTGTCCCGGCGTTTACCCGTTAGTAGCGTTCGGGAGGTCTCGAACATACTTGGGGTAACAGCACTCGGAAGTGGGTGGGGACCGGTGGTGCGTAGACCGGTGGCGTGGGTGGCGGCGATCGTGCTCTTCGTGGAGGCGATCGGCATCGCGCTGCTGAACTGGTTCCTCGGCGTGGTCGTCGACCGCCAGGACATGTCTCTTGCGGGTCTCGACTCGGACATGATGTCCGTCTCGTCCAAGGTCGGGGGGCTGGTGTTCGGCCTCTACTTCGCGCTGTGCGGCGTCGCCGCGCTGCTCGTCGCGGTGCGCGACCGCGCCCCGGGCCTCTTCGGCCGCATCCTGCTGATCAGCGCCGCCGTGGTGCACGGTCTGCTCGGCGCGTTCACGGTGGGTCTGGTGGGCTGGGGCGCGTTCGTGTTCATGATGGTGGCGCTCGGGCTGATCGTGTTCACTCTGTTGGCCTTCGACCGCGGCGCGGGTCCCGCCGACGCCGCGCCGGGCGAGGGCGCGGGCGGCGAGGACGGCAACGGGGGCGCGAACGGGGACGCGAACGGCGGTACCGGGGGATCCCCCATCACGGCGCCCCCGACACCGAGCGCGTCCTGATCACTTCTCCCGTGGGGTCCACAACTCCGTGATGCCCACGCCCAGTTCGGCCAGCAGGCGGCGCACCAGCGGCAGGGAGATGCCGATGACGTTGCCGTGGTCGCCGTCGATGCCCTCGATGAAGGGGGCCGAGCGGCCGTCGAGCGTGAAGGCCCCGGCGACGTGGAGCGGCTCGCCCGAGGCGACGTACGCGGCGATCTCGGCGTCGGTCGGGTCGCCGAAGCGGACCACCGTGGACGCGGTCCCCGAGGCGTAGCGCTTGGCGGCCGTGTCGTAGACGCAGTGCCCCGTCTGGAGGGTGCCGGCCCGGCCGCGCATCGCCTTCCAGCGTGCGGTGGCCTCCTCGGCGTCCTTGGGCTTGCCCAGTGCCTCGCCGTCCAGGTCGAGGACCGAGTCGCAGCCGATCACCAGGGCGCCCTGGACCTCGGTCCGGGCGGCCACGACGGAGGCCTTGGCCTCGGCCAGGGCGAGCGCGAGTTCGGCGGGGGTCGGGGCGGAGACGGCGTCCTCGTCGACGCCGCTCACGATGACCTCGGGGTCGAGTCCGGCTTGGCGCAGCAGGCCGAGCCGGGCGGGGGACTGCGAGGCGAGCACGAGGCGGCGGCGCGGCTGATCAGTCATGCGGTCAGAGTATCGGCGTGGGCGTGTCGCCCCCGTCGCCCTGTCTCACCTCGCGCCGCTCACCTCGCGCCGATCAGAGCATGCCCATCACGGCACGCCGATCACAGCACTCCGAGAACGATCATCGTGAGCAACATGGCCAACGCCATGAGAAGGCCGAGCCGTCGCAGCATCTCCTGCATGTCGCGAAGTTCCTTGGGCGGCTCGTTCTCCGGGTCGGACCACAGCATGCCTTCGATCGTGCGGCGGCGAGGACGCCGACCGCCTGAGTATGCGTACTCAACTTGCGTCCGACCCGATTAAACGGGTCCAGGGTTCCTTTAGCGTGCGTCCGCCTGCTACGGTCATGGCATTCACTAAAGGAACTCTGGTCCCTTTTAGGGAGGCAGCTGCCGTGTTCACCACCGCCTGGACCGCATCGCCCCAGCTCCCCGCCGTGGGCTTCACCCCCAACTGGTCCCAGGAGGGCTTCTGGCGCCAGACCCTGCGCCAGGTCGTCCGCATCGGGGCGGGCGGCGGCCGGGTTCGTATACGACTGTCGAACGCGTACGGCACCTCGCCGCTGCGGATCGCCGGGGCCACCGTGGCCCGTGCGGGCGAGGGGGCCGGTGTCGAGCCCGGCTCACTGCGGCGGCTCACCTTCGAGGGGGCCGGGGGCGTCGAGATCCCCGCGCGCGGACAGGTCGCCAGCGACCCCGCCGAACTCGTGGTGGAGGCCCTGGATTCCGTGACCGTCACCCTGCACCTCGACGCCGTCACCGGGCCCGCGACCTTCCACGCCCAGGCCTTCGCGACGAGCCACCGGGGCGAAGGGGACCGCCTCGACGACCTCGACGGCGACGGATTCGGCGAGACGAGCGAGTCCTGGTACTTCCTGTCGGCCGTCGAGGTCGACGCGGGCGGCCGTACGGACGGTGTCGTGCTCTTCGGGGACTCCATCGTGGACGGGTTCGGCTCGACGCCGGGCGCGAACCGCCGCTGGTCGGACGCGCTCGCCGAGCGCACGGGGCGGCCCGTTCCGGGCGCCGGCATCGGCGGGAACCTGCTGCTGAACGACTCCGCCTGGTACGGGGAGAAGGGCGTCCGACGGTTCGGGCGGGACGTTCTCGAACAGGCCGGGGTCGAGGCGGTCGTCGTGCTGCTGGGGCTCAACGACATCGGGTTCAGCGAGACGGACGAACAGCCGACGTACAAGCCCGCACCGGTGGTGGAGCCCGATGAACTCATCGACGGGTACCGGGAGTTGATACGACAGGCTCGTGGGCGGGGGCTGCGGGCGATCGGGGCGACGCTGCTCCCCTTCGGGGGGTCCGATCACTGGGGGGAGCGGGCGGCGAAGGTGAGCCGTGAGGTGAACGGGTGGATTCTCGGGGCGGGGGAGTGGGACGCGGTGGTGGACCTCAACGGGGTGTTGGCCGATCCGGGGGATCCGGATCGGCTACGGGGTGTGTACGACTCCGGCGATCACCTGCACCCCAATGACGCCGGGTACGAGGTGATGGCCGAGGAGGTGGCGGGGTGCTTCTAGGCGGGCCAGTACGTGCGCGTCCATGCCGTGGGGCCCGGCTGGGGCAGGTGCTGGACGGCTATGCGGGAGGGGTCCGACCAGGAGTCCCGGGTGCCGGGCGCGCCGGGTGGCGTGGTGGCCGCCGCGGCGCGCGCTCGGACCACCGCCAGAGCGGCGGCCAGCTCCTCCGGGGTCGGATTGCCCCGTACGACCTTTATCGTCATGTCTGCTCCCAAGGGTCCGGGGTTCTAGAGCGGGATGTTGCCGTGCTTCTTCGGAGGGAGTGATTCCCGCTTCGTACGCAGCTGACGCAGGCCCCTTACGACGTGGGAGCGGGTGTCGGAGGGCATGATCACCGCGTCGATGTAGCCGCGTTCGGCCGCCGTGTAGGGGTTGAGGAGGGTGTCCTCGTACTCCTGGATCAGGCGGGCCCGGGTGGCGTCCTGATCCTCGGCGGTGGCGATGGTGCGGCGGTGCAGGATGTTCACCGCGCCCTGCGCGCCCATCACCGCGATCTGGGCGGTCGGCCAGGCGAGGTTGAGGTCCGCGCCCAGGTGCTTTGAGCCCATGACGTCGTAGGCGCCGCCGAAGGCCTTGCGGGTGATGACCGTGATGAGCGGGACGGTCGCCTCGGCGTACGCGTAGATCAGCTTGGCGCCGCGGCGGATGATGCCCGTGTGCTCCTGGTCGACGCCCGGCAGGAAGCCGGGGACGTCCACGAAGGTGATGACGGGCACGTTGAAGGCGTCGCAGGTGCGCACGAAGCGGGCCGCCTTCTCGGACGCGTCGATGTCCAGGCAGCCGGCGAACTGCATCGGCTGGTTGGCGACGATGCCCACCGGGCGGCCCTCGACCCGTCCGAAGCCGGTGAGGATGTTCGGCGCGAACAGCGCCTGGGTCTCGAAGAACTCGGCGTCGTCCAGGATGTGTTCGATCACCGCGTGCATGTCGTACGGCTGGTTCGCGCTGTCCGGCACGATCACGTCCAGCTCGCGGTCCTCGTCCGTGAGCGCGAGGTCCGCCTCCTCGGGGAAGACCGGGGGCTCACTGAGGTTGTTGGACGGCAGGTACGACAGCAGCTGCTTGACGTACTCGATGGCGTCCTTCTCGTCGCCCGCCATGTGGTGGGCCACACCCGACACCGCGTTGTGGGTGCGCGCGCCGCCGAGCTCCTCGAAGCCGACGTCCTCGCCCGTCACCGTCTTGATGACGTCGGGCCCCGTGATGAACATGTGCGAGGTCTGGTCGACCATGATCGTGAAGTCGGTGATCGCGGGGGAGTACACCGCGCCGCCCGCGCAGGGGCCGACGACGAGCGAGATCTGCGGGATGACACCGGAGGCGTGCGTGTTGCGGCGGAAGATCTCGCCGTACATGCCGAGCGCGCTGACACCCTCCTGGATGCGGGCGCCACCGGAGTCGTTGATGCCGATGACCGGACAGCCGGTCTTCAGCGCGAAGTCCATCACCTTCATGATCTTCTGGCCGAAGACCTCGCCCAGGGCGCCGCCGAAGACGGTGAAGTCCTGGGAGAAGACGGCGACGGGACGGCCGTCGACCATGCCGTAGCCGGTGACGACACCGTCGCCGTAGGGCCGGTTGTTCTCCATGCCGAAGTCGGTCGAGCGGTGCTGCGCGAACTCGTCCAGCTCGACGAACGAGCCCTCGTCGATCAGCAGCTCGATCCGCTCACGGGCCGTCAACTTGCCCTTGGCGTGCTGCTTTTCGACAGCGCGTGCCGAGCCGGCGTGCGTCGCTTCCTGGACGCGGCGCCGCAGGTCCGCGAGTTTGCCCGCGGTCGTGTGGATGTCGGGGTGGTGCAGCTCTTCCGGCTCGGACATCGGGGTGCGGCTCCCTGCCTGCTCAGTGGGAATATGAGGGTGATGTGCTCAGGGGGTTGCTACTGACTCGTAGGGTAGTGGTGCCGATACCGTTCGGCAGTGCGGCGTTTACCACACCTAGGGTGGGTTGCATGACGCCGCGAGATGCTTCAGACGCGAACGACAACCCGTGGTCCGACCTGGACCGTCCACCGCTGAACGGGACCGCCCTGCGCCGGGCTCTGGTGCGCGAGGGCGGGCTCTGGGGTGATGTCCGGGTCACGCCGCGCACCGGGTCCACCAACTCCGACCTCGTGGCCCTCGCCACGGACGAGAAGGCCGACGAGGGCGTCGTCCTCGTCGCCGAGGAGCAGAACGCCGGGCGGGGCCGCCTGGACCGCCAGTGGACCGCACCGGCCCGCTCGGGCCTCTTCTTCTCCGTGCTGCTGAGGCCCACCGGGGTTCCCGTCGAGCGCTGGGGCTGGCTCCCGCTGCTCACCGGGGTCGCGGTGGCCACGGCCCTGTCCCGGGTGGCGGGGGTCGACACGGCGCTCAAGTGGCCCAACGACCTGCTGGTCACCGTGGGCGGCGAGGAGCGCAAGACGGGCGGCATCCTCGCCGAGCGCGCCGGGAACGACGCGGTCGTCGTCGGCATCGGAATCAA
Source organism: Streptomyces sp. NPDC111656 (assembly GCF_055656965.1). Lineage (NCBI taxonomy): Bacteria > Bacillati > Actinomycetota > Actinomycetes > Kitasatosporales > Streptomycetaceae > Streptomyces > Streptomyces sp. NPDC111656. Next base: position 441,305 of record NZ_JBVKCA010000002.1, on the reverse strand, counting down.
CGTCACCCTGCGCGAGGACGAACTCCCCGTGCCCGGCGCGGGCTCCCTCGCCCTCGCGGGCGCCACGACCACGGACCGTGACACCGTGCTGCGGGCCGTCCTGCGCTCCCTGGAGCAGTGGTACGGGAAGTGGCGGGCCGTGGCCGGCGACCCCGCCGCCTCCGGTCTCCAGGAGACGTATGCCGCGGGATGCGCGACCCTCGGAAGGGTGGTGCGTGCCGAACTGCCCGGCGACACGTCGATCACCGGGGAAGCGGTGGCGGTCGACGGGGACGGGCGTCTGGTCCTGGCCACGGAGGAGGGCGTACAGCAGCCGGTGGGAGCCGGGGACATCGTTCATCTGCGGCCGGCGTGAGCCGAGGAGGCCGGTGGACCGTACTCAGCGGTGGGGTCCGGAACCGATCGTGGTGCCGAGCTCCGACCGGGCGTACGAGTCAGGAGTGAGCCAGCGCACACCTGCCGTAGAGTTGAGCGCGGTCGATACCTGACCACGGCAGATCGGAAGGGCAGCAGGCGTGACCGTCGACGACACGGGCTCCGGCACGGGTGCGCACCCCGCCCCCGACGGTGAGCCGGGGCGTACCGCCGGGCCGGTCACCGACCCGGCGCCCGCACGCGTCGACACGAACGGTGACATGGCCGGCGAGAAGACCGCCGGGCCGACCGGTGAGACGACCGGGCGGATGGACGGACAGAGCCGCTTGGACGCGCAGAACCGGATGGACGAGGAGTCCGTCGACTCCGGCGAGGACCCCCTCGCGCTGCGTCTCGAAACGCTCATCCTCGGCGCCGAGCGCCGCTACACGCCCTTCCAGGCCGCCCGCAGCGCAGGCGTCTCCATGGAACTGGCCTCGCGTTTCTGGCGGGCCATGGGCTTCGCCGACATCGGCCAGGCCAAGGCGCTGACCGAGGCCGACGTACTGGCGCTGCGGCGCCTCGCCGGTCTCGTCGAGGCGGGCCTGCTGAGCGAGGCGATGGCGGTCCAGGTCGCCCGCTCCACCGGGCAGACCACGGCCCGCCTGGCCGAATGGCAGATCGACTCCTTCCTGGAGGGCCTGACCGAGCCCCCCGAGCCGGGCATGACGCGCACCGAGGTCACGTACCCCCTGATCGAGCTGCTCCTGCCCGAGCTGGAGGAGTTCATCGTCTACGTATGGCGGCGCCAGCTCGCCGCCGCGACCGGCCGCGTCGTCCAGGCCGGCGACGACGAGGAGATGGTCGACCGCCGCCTCGCCGTCGGCTTCGCGGACCTGGTCGGCTTCACGCGGCTGACGCGCCGGATGGAGGAGGAGGAACTCGGCGAGCTCGTCGAGGCCTTCGAGACCACCGCCGCCGACCTGGTGGCCGCGCACGGGGGGCGCCTCATCAAGACCCTCGGTGACGAGGTGCTGTACGCCGCGGACGACGCCGGGATCGCCGCCGAGATCGCCCTGCGCCTCATCGAGACGATGGCCAACGACGAGACGATGCCGGAGCTGCGCGTCGGCATCGCCTTCGGCACCGTGACGACTCGCATGGGCGACGTCTTCGGTACGACGGTGAACCTCGCCTCGCGGCTCACGTCGATAGCGCCACGGGATGCCGTCCTGGTGGACGGCGCCTTCGCGGAGGAACTGATCCGCACCGCGGACGCGCCCGCCTCCGAGGCGGAGGCCGCCGAGGCCGCGGCCGCCGCGGAGAAGGAGGGCGAGGAGCCGCCCGTCTACCGCTTCGCCCTCCAGCCGATGTGGCAGCGTCCCGTCCGCGGCCTCGGCGTGGTCGAACCGTGGCTGCTGGCCCGCCGAAACGGCGACCAGCCGTAGGCCCTGCTTCCCTCGAGAGACGTTTCCCTCAAGAGACCCTGCTTCCCTCAAGGGCCTCCGGCGGGGCCCGCCAGATCGTTCACACAGATGCCGACGATCGGCACGCACAGACCCGGTGGGTTCTGGGTGGGCGCCGGGGCCGGGGCGTGGGTGGTGGGACTCGGGGCCGGCGGACGCTGCGTGTGCGGCTGCGACGGGACGACGACGGGCGCGGTCGGGATGCCGGTCGTGTCCGGCACGCTCCCCACGGGGGCGCTCGCCCGGGCGGACGGGATCGTCGCCGTCGCCGAGGGTGAGGCGGCCGTCGACGGTGCCGCGGGCGCCGGGCTCACGCCCGAGGTCGGGGTCGCGCTCGCCCCGCCCTGCGCGCCGGTCGGGCCCCGGGGCGCAGGATGCGCGGAGGGCACGGTCCAGGCGGTCGGCGCGGCGTCGAGCGCCTCGTCCGTGGCGACCCCGGACCTCGGCTCCGCCTCCGTGTTCCCGCTCCCGCCGCCGACCACCGACTCCGGTGCCATCCGCGCCAGACTCAACGCCCCCGCGGCCAGCGCGAGCCCACCCACGGCGAACAGCGCACGCCGGGGCCGCGGTTTACGGTGCCGCCCCCGGCCGCCCCGCTCCGGGGGCGGACCGACCGCCTCGCCCTCCGTGAGCCCCGCGGAGGCGCCACCTGCGGGTGCGGGGCCTGCAGCCGGGCGACCGGCGGGCGTGCGGTCGGCCCCTACGGGGCGGGGTGCGGGGCGGGTTGCCGCGCCACCGGCCCCCGCCGGGGCCCAGGCCATGCCAACGGTCGGCCTGGGATCCGGCGTCGCCCGTTCGGCGGCCGGGCGACCGGCCGTCGGATCGGCCGGGGCCCTACGCGCCGCCGGAGCGCGGCCGGGTGCCGGGGACCCCGCCGCGGCGTGGCCGCTCAGCGGATCGGTGGCTGCCCCGCGCCCCGCCCGCGTGCCATCGCCCCCCGCCGCGGGGCGGCCGCCCGGCATCCGTGCCATCAACGGGTTGGCGGTCGGCACACGCGGCGCCCGGCGGGGTGCCGGGTCGCCGGGCCGCGAGGGGGCGGCCGACGACCTCGCCGACGTAGCCGCTGAACCCCCGGAGGGCCCCGTGTCCGTCGGTGTGCTCGACGGCCTCGTCATGTCTGTCGTCGTGCTGTTCGTCATGGTCATCCCTCCCCGATGTGCCCGCGCCCCCCGAAGCATCCGGCGGTGCGCAGGTTATGCGCGTTTTGGGGGCGTGGGGCGGGAGTTGGGCGGGATGTCACTCGAACGGGGAGCGTGGGGCGAGGGGAGGGGAGGGAACGGGTTTCGCCGGGCGGGGGTGGCTGCGATGATCGGAGGCATCGGGAGTTAACCCGCGTTAACCGTTCACCGGGAGGGTGTCATGGCGGAGCAAGGGGACGAGCGGCGGTTCGGGGAGTTCGTCGTCGTACGGCGGCACGGGTACGTCGCGGAGCTCGCCCTCGACCGGCCGAAGGCCATGAACGCCGTGTCCACGGACATGGCCCGCTCCATCACGGCCGCCTGCGAGGCGCTCGGCGGCGAGCGCGACGTGCGCGTGGTCGTGCTGACCTCCACCGCCGAGCGCGCCTTCTGTGTCGGCGCCGACCTGAAGGAGCGCAACTCCTTCAGCGATGCCGACCTGGTCCGCCAGCGCCCCGTCGCACGGGCCGCGTACACCGGCGTCCTGGAGCTGCCGATGCCGACGATCGCCGCCGTACACGGCTTCGCGCTCGGCGGCGGGTTCGAGCTCGCCCTGTCCTGCGACCTGATCGTGGCCGACCGTACGGCGGTGCTCGGGCTGCCCGAGGTGTCGGTCGGGGTGATTCCCGGAGGCGGCGGTACGCAGTTGCTGCCGCGGCGGGTCGGGGCGGCCCGCGCGGCCGAGCTGATCTTCTCGGCGCGGCGGCTGGAGGCGGCCGAGGCGAGGGAGCTGGGCCTCGTCGACGAACTCGTGGACGCGGGCCAGGACCGCGGCGAAGCCCTCGCGCTCGCCGCCCGCATCGCCGCCAACTCCCCCGTCGGTCTGCGCGCCGCCAAGCGCGCGCTGCGGCTCGGGCACGGGCTCGACCTGCGCGCGGGCCTGGAGGTGGAGGACGCGGCCTGGCGGTCCGTCGCCTTCTCGGGGGACCGCGCGGAGGGAGTCGCCGCGTTCAACGAGAAGCGTCCGCCGCAGTGGCCGGGGGAGTAGCCCCCCACGCTTCCCGGCACCCTCCCGCCGGTAGGGCCACTCGGACCCCTGTTCGCCTCACCAATGTCCCGAATCATCGTGAATATCCCTAGCCTGGAGTGATGGGTGAGGACAGACGGCTGAGGGCCGTGGTGGAGCTGGCGCAGGGGATGGCGGCTGCACGCACCCCGCGCGAGTCCTGGCGGGCCGCGGCGCTCGGCGCCTGCCACGCGCTCGCCGGGAGCTTCGCGGCGCTCTCCGTGTGGGAGCGCGAGCTCGGCCGGCTGCGGGTCCTGGCGAACGTGGGCGAACGCGCGCCGGACGAGGAGGAGTTCCCGGACGGCGAGGCCTACCCCGTGCACCAGTTCCCGGAGATCACCGAGTTCCTGCACGAGCGCTGGGCCGGGGGCGGTGGCCCGAACGCCTGGGTGGAGACCGTCGACGGGCCGGCGGCAGGTCCCGTCGGCTACTGCCACCTGGGGGCGCCTCCCGGCGTCAGCCGGGGGAGGGTCGCCGCCCTGCGTCGGCGCCGCCGCGGCTGCTGCGTGGTCGCCCCGATCGTGCTGCACGGACGGGCGTGGGGCGAGCTGTATGTGGCCCGCCCGGTCACGGCACCCGTCTTCGACCGGGCCGACGCGGACTTCGCGACCGTGCTGGCCTCCGTCGTCGCCGCCGGGCTCGCCCAGACCGAGCGCCTGGAGGAGGCCCGGCGCCTCGCGTTCACGGACGCCCTCACCGGACTCGCCAACCGCCGCGCGGTCGACGTACGCCTGGACGAGGCCATCGAGCTGCACCGGCAGGAAGGGGCCGCGGTCAGTCTCGTCGTCTGTGACCTCAACGGACTCAAGAACGTCAACGACACCCGGGGGCACGCCGTCGGTGACCGGCTCCTTGAGCGGTTCGGATCGGTGCTGTCGCTGTGCGGGGCGATGCTCCCGGGCACTCTCGCCGCCCGCCTCGGCGGTGACGAGTTCTGCCTGCTCGCGGTCGGCCCGCCGGCCGACGAGGTCGTCCGTATCGCCGACGAACTCTGCCGCCGCGCCGCCGAGTTGGAGCTGGGGGAAGGGGTGGCGTGCGGGGTCGCCTCGACCGCGGACCCGATCGGTCCGGTGCGTTCGGCGCGGCGGCTCTTCCGGCTGGCCGACGCCGCCCAGTACCGCGCGAAGGCCGTACGGGCCGCGAAGCCCGTCGTCGCCGGGCGCGAGGGCCCCGACGACCCGGTCGTGCGTCTCGCCGACGCGCCCTCCCCGGCGCGGGGCGAACGCCGCCGCTTCCGTGGGCGCCACGAGCACCCTCGCCCCTGAGTCCGCGCGGGCGTGTGTGACGTACGTCGGAGTAAGGGGTCAACCGCCCACCCACTAGTGACATCACGGAATTCACTGCGTACGCTCCTGAATATGGATATGCACACTGTGGTGGTGGGGACGTCCGGAGTGACCGCGTCCGACGTACTCGCCGTGGCGCGCGGCGGCGCCCGGATCGAGCTCTCCGAAGAGGCGGTGGCGGCCCTCGCCGCGGCCCGCGAGATCGTGGACGCGCTGGCCGCCAAGCCGGAGCCGGTCTACGGCGTCTCCACCGGGTTCGGCGCCCTCGCGACCCGGCACATCAGCCCGGAGCTGCGCGCCCAGCTGCAGCGCAACATCGTCCGCTCGCACGCCGCCGGCATGGGCCCGCGCGTGGAGCGCGAGGTCGTCCGCGCGCTGATGTTCCTGCGGCTCAAGACCGTCTGCTCCGGGCACACCGGTGTGCGGCCCGAGGTCGCCCAGACCATGGCCGACATCCTCAACGCGGGCGTCACCCCGGTCGTCCACGAGTACGGCTCGCTCGGCTGCTCCGGCGACCTGGCCCCGCTCTCCCACTGCGCGCTGACCCTGATGGGCGAGGGCGACGCCGAGGGCCCCGACGGTGTCGTACGGCCCGCGGGCGAGCTGCTCGCCGAGGCCGGCATCACCCCCGTCGAACTGCGCGAGAAGGAGGGCCTCGCCCTCCTCAACGGCACCGACGGCATGCTCGGCATGCTGGTCATGGCCCTCGCCGACCTGGAGGCGCTCTACAAGTCGGCCGACGTCACCGCCGCGCTCTCCCTCGAAGCCCTCCTCGGCACGGACAAGGTACTCGCCCCCGAGCTGCACGCCATCCGCCCGCACCCGGGACAGAGCGCCAGCGCCGCCAACATGCTGGCCGTGCTGAAGGGCTCGGAGCTCACCGGCCACCACCAGGGCGACGCCCCGCGCGTCCAGGACGCCTACTCCGTGCGCTGCGCCCCCCAGGTCGCGGGCGCCGGACGCGACACCCTCGCCCACGCCCGCACGGTCGCCGAGCGCGAGCTGGCCTCCGCCGTGGACAACCCGGTCGTGCTGCCCGACGGCCGCGTCGAGTCGAACGGCAACTTCCACGGCGCCCCGGTCGCCTACGTCCTCGACTTCCTCGCCATCGCCGCCGCCGACCTCGGCTCGATCGCCGAGCGCCGCACCGACCGGCTGCTCGACAAGAACCGCTCGCACGGTCTGCCGCCGTTCCTCGCGGACGACGCGGGCGTCGACTCGGGCCTGATGATCGCCCAGTACACCCAGGCGGCGCTGGTGAGCGAGATGAAGCGCCTCGCCGTACCGGCCTCCGCGGACTCCATCCCCTCCTCCGCCATGCAGGAGGACCACGTCTCCATGGGCTGGTCGGCCGCGCGCAAGCTGCGCACCGCTGTGGACAACCTCACCCGTATCGTCGCGATCGAGCTGTACGCGGCCACCCGCGCGATCGAACTGCGCGAGGGCCTGACCCCGGCCCCCGCCTCGCAGGCCGTCATCGAGGCCGTCCGCGCGGCCGGCGTCCAGGGCCCCGGCCCCGACCGCTTCCTCGCCCCGGACCTGGAGGCCGCGGACGCGTTCGTGCGCGGCGGCCGGGTGGTGGCGGCGGTGGAGCCGGTGACCGGACCGCTGGCCTGACCGGAGCGCCTTCGGGCCGCCGCGCTGTCACAGGGGCGGCCCGAAGTGTGCTACTGTCTCATTGATACGTTTTTGGTACCCATTTACTTTGTGCGCCTGATCGGAATCCTCCGCAGGCGCGTTTTGTTTTACCGGCATCTCCGGCTTTTCCCGGTGCATCTCCGGATTGGGGCCCTACCTATTCAGGAGAAAAACATGGCAACTGGCACCGTGAAGTGGTTCAACTCGGAAAAGGGCTTCGGCTTCATCGAGCAGGACGGCGGCGGCCCCGACGTCTTCGCCCACTACTCCAACATCGCCAGCTCCGGCTTCCGTGAGCTGCTGGAGGGCCAGAAGGTCTCGTTCGACGTCGCGCAGGGCCAGAAGGGCCTGCAGGCGGAGAACATCATCCCCGCCTGATTTCGGGGACGCGCTTTTCCAGAGCCGGGGCCCGCACCTTCGGGGTGCGGGTCCCGGCTCGTGCTGTGAGTGCTTGTCAGTTGCGAGCGCTGTGCGTGCAGTCCGTGGGGCCCAGGAAGGAAATCCAGATCCAGCATGACTCGATCCGAACGTCCCGTCCGTAAGCGGCCGGCAAACGCACGAGGTGGCGCCCAGGCCGGCGGCTTCGCGAAGGGCGCGGGCCGCGGCGGCGGCCGTGGCACCGGCAAGGGCCCGGCCCGCAAGGCCGTGGCGCCGCAGGAGTTCTCCCTGCCCGAGACCATCACCCCGGCGCTGCCCGCCGTCGACTCCTTCGACGCGCTCGACATGCCGGCCGCCCTCACCAAGACTCTCGCCGCGCAGGGCGTCACCGAGCCCTTCCCGATCCAGGGCGCGACGCTGCCCAACTCCCTCGCCGGACGCGACGTCCTGGGCCGTGGCCGCACCGGCTCCGGCAAGACGCTCGCCTTCGGACTCGCTCTGCTGGCCCGTACGGCGGGTCGCCGGGCGGAGTCGAAGGCGCCGCTCGCACTCGTCCTCGTCCCCACGCGCGAACTCGCCCAGCAGGTCGACGACGCCCTCACGCCGTACGCCACCGCGGTCAACCTGCGCGTGGCCACGGCCGTCGGCGGGATGTCGATCGGCCGGCAGGCCGGCACGCTGCGGCGCGGCGCCGAGGTGCTCGTGGCCACCCCCGGGCGGCTCAAGGACCTCATCGAGCGCGGCGACTGCGTCCTCGACCAGGTCGCGATCACGGTCCTCGACGAGGCCGACCAGATGGCCGACATGGGCTTCATGCCGCAGGTCACCGCGCTGCTCAAGCAGGTCGAGCCGGGCGGTCAGCGACTGCTCTTCTCGGCCACGCTCGACAAGAACATCGACCGGCTCGTGAAGATGTTCCTCACGGACCCCGTGGTGCACTCCGTCGACCCCTCGGCGGGCGCGGTGACCACCATGGAGCACCACGTGCTCCACGTCGCCGACGAGACCGACAAGAAGGCCGTCGCCCTGCGGATCGCGGCGCGCGACGGCCGGGTGATCCTCTTCGTCGACACCAAGCGCGGCGCCGACCGGTTCACCAAGCGGCTGCTCGCGAGCGGCGTCCGGGCGTCCGCGCTGCACGGCGGGCGCAGCCAGCCGCAGCGCAACCGCACCCTGGACCAGTTCAAGAACGGTCAGGTCACCGCGCTCGTCGCCACCAACGTCGCGGCGCGCGGCATCCACATCGACGACCTCGACCTCGTGGTCAACGTCGACCCGCCGACCGACCACAAGGACTACCTGCACCGCGGCGGACGCACCGCCCGGGCCGGTGAGTCCGGCAGCGTCGTCACCCTCGTACTGCCCGAGCAGCGGCGGGAGATGACGCGGCTGATGGCCGACGCCGGCATCACCCCGCGCACGGCGCGGATCGCGTCCAGCGACGAGGAGCTCGCCCGCCTCACCGGCGCCCGTGAGCCCTCCGGCGTCCCGGTCGTCATCGAGGTGCCGCAGCAACCCGAACAGCCGAAGAAGCGGTCACGGCCGCGGGTCGGAGGCGGGGCGAGGCGCCCGGCCGGAGCGGGTTCGGGTGCGGGTGCGGAGTCGCAGGGCCGTCAGCCGCGGCGTGCCGCCGGCGGCACGGCCGGTGGCGGCACGGGTGGCGGTACGGGGGGTGCGGGCCGCTCCGGTGGCCGTGGGCGTGCCCCGCAGCAGCGCCGTACGGAGCGTGGCGGGCAGGGCGGCGGCGGGCGTCGCGCGGCGTAGCCCGGTTCGTTTGTATCTGCGGGCCGGTGGGGGCTGGTCGCGCCCACGCGGCGGAGCCGCATATGTGACGGCCCCGCGCCCCTGGGGCGCGCCCTGGGGGCGCGCTCCTGGGGCGCGCCCCCAGAGGTCCGGGACTTCTCAGTAGTCGTCGAAGTTGCCCAGGAAGCCCGGGTCGATCTTGTCGAGTTCCAGGCCGGTGCCTCGGTGGAGGTCCATGAGGTCCGACATGTGGACGGCGCGGCGGCGGGCCGCGGGAAGGTCGCGGCGGTTGGCGGCCGTCCACAGGACCGGGTCGAAGGTGATCCCGTGGGAGCCCGGCATGGGCCCCGTCTCGGCGCGCCAGCCGGGCCAGCGCAGCGTGTCGTAGAACTGCTCTATGCCGCCTTCGTCCAGGAGCCAGGGGAGCCAGTCCGCGTGGCCCACGCCGAGCGCGTCCCAGCGCAGGGAGTCCGGCGCGAAGTACAGCACCTCGCCGGGACCGCCGGGGCGGTTCGCCTGCGCGGGGTCGGGTCCGTTGACCACGAAGACGCCGCCGAGGACGTCATGGGCGATGACGAGCCCGCCCTCCGGCCGCCATGCCGGGTCGAACCGCTCGGGGAGGTCGTTGATCTCGGCGAAGCTCGGCGTCCCCGGAGGCGCGTCGTCGGCGGGGCTGCCGTAGATGCGCAGCCAGCCGCTGTCCAGCAGGACCCCGCCGCAGTTGAGCACGAAGGAGCCGAGCGAGGAGCGCGCGCTGGCTTGCAGTTGCAGCAGGGATCCACGGGCCTGCGCCGGGTCCACCGGCAGCACATCCATGGACACCCTGCTGTTGGAGATCGCCTCGGAGAGGAGCGGCCACGCGGGCTCCTCGACATCAGTCAGCTCGGTCAGGTCTCGCATGGGTATCCCGTGGGGTTCCGGGCCGGAGCGTCGCGCTCAGAAGGCCGCCGTGCGCTCCCGGCGCACCGAGTAGGTCACAAAGCCGGCGCCGAGGCCCAGGAAAAGGGTTCCGCCGACGACGTACGGCGTCGTGTTGACGCTTCCGGTGTCGGCGAGCCGGGTCCCGCTGTCCTGCGACCCGGTGGTGTCGGAGCCCGTGCCGTCCGCTCCGGCGTCGCTCGCGTCGGCGGCGCCCGACGGGGTGTCGCCCGACTCCGTGGAGGCCTGCAGCGCGGTTCTCGACGTGGTGTTCGTCGACATGTTGCTGTGCTGAACAGGCTTTTCCGGAGTCGCGTTGGCGGACGGGACGAACCACAGGGCCCCCAGGAGGGTTCCCGCTGCGGTGGCGGTCAGCAACGAGCGACGAGCGGCGGACACGTAATATCGATCCCCTTGTGGCGCTGGCGAATTGGCCGTGTGGGCCGATGCTAATGAAAGGCGCGGGTCGTGGGAAAGTCGCGGGAGCCACGGGCCGTACGCTCCGTCTCATGAGTACTCCTGAGACATCACGATTTGTCCGGCTTCGCGTGGAGCTGGTGTTGGAAGTCGATGACGCGGACGCCGTCACCAAGGCCGCGTTGCGCCGCATCGCGGACGACTCCGGCATGCCGGCCGACGAGCGGACCCACGCCGAGAATGCAGTGACGGAAGACACTGCCGAGGCCCTGGCCTATCTCGTAGACCCGTTCGACCTGGTCAGCGAGGTGCCCGGGGTCGACCTCGCCCAGGCTTCCTGGAGCAGCGAGCCGATCGACTACGACCCCGATTCGCCGGAATGGGACCTCGACGAGGATGATGGCGACGAGGATGACGACGAGGAAGTCGGAGTCGGCTGACGCCTCTTGGGGAAAACGTGACCCCGGGTGGCAACCGCTGCCCGGGGTTTTGTCGTCTCCGACGACGCACCGACCACCTCCGCACCAGAATTCGGTCCGGCTGTCGGTACCACTCGATCGGGGTCCGTCGGCTCGGGTCGATTCGGTTGACGTCGTTGACTGGCGTGGTGTTGTCCACACCTCGGAAGTGTGTGGAATGGGACGAACCGGTCGTAGCGTTGATGGTTCGAACGGGGCTGATGTTGTTCCAGGTGATTCGGCGACGATGGAGAAGCGTGTGATGACGGACAGTAAGCGGCGCAAGGGTCTGACGGCCGCGTCCGCCCTGCTCGGCGGAGTGCTGGTGCTCTCTGCGTGCAGCAGTGGGGACGGCAGCAAGGCCACTGCCTCGGACGGCGAGACCTCCCAGGCCCAGGCCGATGCGGCGGCGGCCAAGAAGAGCTCCCAGGCACAGATCAAGATCACGCCCGCGGACGGTTCCGACAACGCCTCCATCAACAACGCCGCGGCAGTCACCGTGAGCAAGGGCACGCTCACGGCCGTCACCATGACGACCGAGACGGGCACGCCGGTGTCCGGTCAGATATCCGCCGACAAGAAGAGCTGGAAGCCCTCCTCCCAGCTCGAGCGCGCCACCACGTACAAGGTGGCCGCCGAGGCCACCGACTCCGCGGGCCTCGTCGCCCACGAGAACGCCTCGTTCACCACGGTCTCCCAGGCCAACAGCTTCATAGGCAACTTCACGCCGGAGGACGGTTCCACCGTCGGCGTCGGCATGCCGGTCTCGATCAACTTCAACAAGGCGATCACGAACAAGGCCGCCGTGCAGAAGGGGATCACCGTCTCCTCCAGCAGCGGCCAGGAGGTCGTCGGCCACTGGTTCAACGCCAACCGCCTCGACTTCCGTCCCGAGAACTACTGGACCGGCGGCTCCACCGTCACCCTCAAGCTCAACCTGGACGGCGTCCAGGGTGCGAGCGGTGTCTACGGCGTGCAGCAGAAGACGGTCACCTTCAAGATCGGCCGCAACCAGGTCTCGATCGTCGACGCCCAGACCAAGACCATGAAGGTCACGCAGGACGGCAAGACGATCAAGACGATCCCGATCTCCTCGGGATCCCCGGAGCACAAGACGTACCAGGGCCAGATGGTGATCTCCGAGAAGTTCAAGGAGACCCGGATGAACGGCTCGACGGTCGGCTTCACGAAGACCGACGGCAAGGGCGAGTACGACATCAAGGACGTGCCGCACGCCATGCGTCTGTCGAACTCCGGCACCTTCATCCACGGCAACTACTGGGGCGCGAAGTCCATCTTCGGCGCGGTGAACACCAGCCACGGCTGTGTGGGTCTGTCCGACACCAAGGGCGCGAACGACTCGAACACGCCCGCGGCCTGGTTCTACGACCACTCGCTGATCGGTGACGTCGTGGTCGTCAAGAACACCGGCGACAAGACCATCGCCCCGGACAACGGCCTCAACGGCTGGAACCTGAGCTGGTCCGCCTGGAAGGCCGGCTCGGCCGCGTAATCCCCCTCTTTGCGGCTAAACCGCCGCCGCTCTCGCGGACACGGCTGCTCGCCGCAGTGGTTCCTCAATTGATGGTTGCGGTCTTCGTCGTTCGAACGTGACGGCCGCTCAGTGCGATGGCCCGCACCCCGCCAGGGGCGCGGGCCATCGGGCGTTCTCACAGTCTTCAGGGACCGCCCACAGGTGAATTCCCGGGCTGCCACAGCCTTCTCATCCTCCTCTTATGCGGGGCTTATCGCGCCATCACGCGCCGTACCTAGCTTTCCGCCATGTTCTTCACCTACCTGAGGCGCGAACTGCGCCGCCGCAGGAAGGCGGCGCTCGTCGTCGCCTCCGGACTCGCCCTGGGCATCGCCCTGGTCATCGTGGTCAGCTCCGTGTCGTCCGGCATGGAGAAGGCGCAGGGCAAGGTCCTCCAGTCGCTGTACGGACTGGGTACGGACATGACCGTCACCAAGGCGGCGGCGCCGGCGACGAGTACCAGCCAGCGTCCGCGCTTCAACTTCGACGCGAACGACAACGGCTCCACCAAGGAGCAGAGCAGCGACCGCGTCATGGTGCAGGGCTTCCAGACCCTGGCCGCCTCCACGGTCACCAAGGTCGACTCCCAGAAGGGCGTCGCGGACTCCGTCGGCGGACTGAGCCTCCAGGTCATCAGGATCAACGGCCAGTTCACGCGGGGTCAGTTCCAGCAGAACCAGAACGGTGGCACCGGCCAGGGGGGCGGGCGCCCGAATGCCCAGCAGTCCCCGCAGGGCCGTGTCGAGGGCGGCGGCGCCAACTTCGACGTCAACAACTACTCGGTGTACGGCACCGACGTCACCAAGCCCGCCCTCGGCCCGCTGACCTCCTCGAAGATCACCAGCGGTCGTACGTTCAAGGCGTCCGAGACCGATGCCAAGGTGGTCGTCGCCGACGTCTCGTACGCCAAGGAGAAGAAGCTCAAGGTCGGTTCCACCGTCACCATCAAGAGCGTCAAGTACAAGGTCGTCGGCATCGCCACGCCCGACAGCGGTGACGCGGCGGCCAACCTCTACATCCCGCTCAAGCAGGCGCAGACGCTCAGCGGCTCCAAGGACAAGGTCACCACGATCTACGTCAAGGCGTCGGACTCGCAGCAGATCTCCAGCGTGAAGAGCACCATCCAGAAGAACATCTCGGGGACGACGGTCACCACCTCCGCCGACCTCGCGTCCACCGTCTCCGGCTCCCTCTCCACCGCCTCCAGTCTCGCGTCGAACGTCGGCAAGTGGCTGTCCATCGCGGTGCTCGTGGCCGCGTTCCTGGTCGCCGGCCTGCTCACCTCCTCCGCCGTCTCCCGGCGCGTGCGCGAGTTCGGCACCCTCAAGGCACTCGGCTGGAAGTCGGGCCGGGTGACCCGGCAGGTCGTCGGCGAGGCCATGGTCAACGGTCTGGTCGGCGGCGCCCTCGGCATCGCGATCGGCCTCGCGGGCGCCTATGCCGTCACCGAGATCAGCCCCACCCTGCAGGCACAGGTGGGCGGTTCGGGCGGCGGCGGAGGTCAGGGCGGCGGTGGCGGCTTCGGTGGCGGTGGCGGCTTCGGCGGTCCCGGCCGACAGGCCGCGTCCAAGGCCCTCGACGTCGCGCTCACCGCGCCCGTCAGCCTCGGCACCATCGTCGGCGCCGTGGCCCTCGCCATCACCGGTGGTCTGATCGCCGGCGCCTTCGGCGGCTGGCGCGCCTCCCGACTCCGCCCCGCGGACGCCCTGCGCCGCGTCGAATAGGCCCAGCCCCTCGGCCCAGCCCCCGCAAAGGGGGTGCCCGAAGTTGCCCGCTGCACGGGGCACCCCCTTCACCTCATCCAGGAGTTGCACCATGTACGAACTCGGAGGCGTCACCAAGCGCTATACCCGGGGCAAGGAGACGGTCGACGCGCTCGCCGGGGTCGACCTGACCATCGCGGACGGCGACCGGCTCGTCATCCAGGGCCCCACGGGTGGCGGGAAATCCACCCTTCTCCAGATGCTCGGCGGTCTCGACCGGCCCACCGCGGGCAGCGTCGAACTCGACGGCACGGACATGGCCAAACTGTCCGAGGCGAAGCTCACCAAAGTGCGCAGCGAGAACATCGGATTCGTCTTTCAGAGCTTCAACCTGATTCCCACGCTCACCGCCCAGGAAAACGTGGAGACCGCCCTCGTACCCCTCGGTGTGAAGGTGAAGGAACGGCGGCAACGTGCCGCCGACGCACTGGAGTCGGTGGGACTCGCCGAGCGGCTCGGGCATCTGCCCGCCGAGCTCTCCGGTGGCCAGCAGCAGCGTGTCGCCATCGCCCGCGCCCTGGTCAAGCAGCCGAAGGTGCTGCTCGCCGACGAGCCCACCGGCAACCTCGACGAGTCCATGCGCGACGAGATCATGGAGGTGCTCGAGGCCATGTGGAAGGAGCACGGGCTCACTTTCATCATGGTCACGCACGATTCCTCGATCGCGAAGAAGGCCCCGCGCCTCGCCACGATTCGCAAGGGAAAGATCTCCGTCAAGGAAAACGCGGGTGCTTAAAGAAGCGCAAAAGGAGCGTGCGGGGGCTTAGCGGAACAACTCCGTCAACTCTTCACCCTCACCCCGCTATTGAGGGGGCTATCACCCCCCGGGCATACTTGCGTATTCCGGGGGGTGTACGTGCATGCGTACGAGGCTTCCCCCGACCGGATGAATGGGGATTCGTCCGGACCTGATCTCCAGGGGGAGACTTGCGCAGACAAGTGAAAAGAGCGTGCGCGGCGACCATCGCCATGGCGGCGTCCGTGGCGCTGGCGGCGGGTATGACCAGCCCGGCGTCGGCGCGGGCGGAGCAGCGCACGGGGGGTGTGTCCGCGGCCGGGAAAGCGGCGGGGATCACGGCCAAGCACCGCATCACCCTGATCACCGGTGACCGGGTGGTCGTCGACGCCAAGGGGCGCGTCGTCGGCTTCGAGCGGGCCAAGGGCCGCGAGCACGTGCCCGTGCAGATCCGCAAGGCCGACGGCCACACGCTGGTGGTGCCGGCCGACGCCCAGGCGCTCATAGCCGGCGGCAAGCTCGACCGGCGGCTCTTCGATGTCACCGAGCTCAACAAGGCGGCGGTCCGCAAGTCCCAGCAGCGGGGCCTGAAGGTGATCGTCGGCTACCGGGGGGCCGCGGCGGCTGCCAAGGCCGACGTCCGCGACGCCGGCACGCTGCGCAGGAGCCTGAAGGCCCTGAACGCGGACGCGGTGCAGACGCCGCAGCGGGACGCGGCCGAGCTGTGGTCCGCGGTCACCGACGACGGGAAGACGGCCTCCGGCATCGCGCACGTCTGGCTGGACGGCGTCCGCAAGGCGAGCCTCGACAAGTCCGTGCCGCAGATCGGCGCCCCCACCGCGTGGGCGGCCGGATACGACGGCAAGGGCGTCAAGATCGCCGTCCTGGACACCGGTGTCGACGCGAGTCACCCGGACCTCAAGACCCAGGTGATCGAGTCCAAGAACTTCTCCACCGCCGCCGACGCGACCGACCACTTCGGCCACGGCACCCACGTCGCGTCCATCGCGGCGGGCACCGGTGCCAAGTCGGGGGGCAAGTACAAGGGTGTCGCGCCCGGCGCGAAGATCCTCAACGGCAAGGTCCTCGACGACACCGGCAGCGGCGACGACTCGGGCATCCTCGCGGGCATGGAGTGGGCGGCCGAGCAGGGCGCCGACATCGTGAACCTGAGCCTGGGCGGCCAGGACACCCCCGACATCGACCCGTTGGAGGCCGAGGTCAACAAGCTCTCGGCCGAGAAGGGCATTCTCTTCGCGATCGCGGCGGGCAACGAGGGCCCCGAGTCGATCGGCTCCCCCGGCAGCGCGGACGCCGCGCTCACCGTCGGCGCCGTCGACGACAACGACAAGCTGGCGGACTTCTCCAGCACCGGCCCGCGCGTCGGCGACAGCGCCATCAAGCCGGACGTCACCGCACCCGGCGTGGACATCACGGCGGCGGCGGCCCCGGGCAGCCTCATCGACCAGGAGGTCGGTGAGAAGCCCGCGGGCTACCTGACCATTTCCGGTACGTCGATGGCGACCCCGCATGTCGCGGGCGCCGCGGCCATCCTCAAGCAGGAACACCCGGACTGGACGTACACCGAGCTCAAGAGCGCGCTGACGGGCTCCGCGAAGGGCGGCAAGTACACGCCGTTCCAGCAGGGTTCGGGCCGGATCGCCGTCGACAAGGCGATCAAGCAGACCGTGATCGCCGACCCGTCCTCGGTGAGCTTCGGCGTCGCGCAGTGGCCGCACACCGACGACACGGCGACGACCAAGCAGCTGACGTACCGCAACCTCGGTACGAAGGACGTCACCCTGACCCTGGCGATCTCCGCGACCAACCCCAAGGGCCAGGCGGCTCCGGCGGGCTTCTTCGCGCTCGGCGCCAAGACGGTCACCGTCCCGGCGGGCGGCAAGGCCGCCGTCGACGTCACCACGAACACGAAGCTCGGGGGCACCCTCGACGGCGCGTACTCGGCGTACGTGACGGCGAGCGGCGGTGGCCAGGCCGTGCGCACGGCCGTCGCGGTCGAGCGCGAGGTGGAGTCGTACGACGTCACCCTCAAGTACGTCGACCGTGCCGGTGAGACGCCCACGCACCTCGCCGACCTGGCGGGCTACTCCGGCGTCGGCGAGGCCCGGGACTACACGTCGCAGAGCACGGCCGACACCGCGACCCTGCGTGTTCCCAAGGGCAAGTACGTGCTCAACTCCCTCTTCGTGAAGGACCTGGTCGAGGCGAAGGGCGGGGTCGACTGGCTGATCCAGCCCCGGCTGAGCGTCACCAAGAACACCACGGTGACCCTCGACGCCCGTACCGCCAAGGGCGCCGACATCACGGTGCCGGACGCGGGGGCGAAGCCGCTGTCGGCACTCGTCAACTACTTCGACGACGCCACCGGCATCGGCCTCGGCATCGGCCTGGCCTCCTTCCAGGACGTGCGCGTGGCGCACGTCGGCCCGGCGGTCTCCTCCGGCCTCTTCCAGAGCTGGTCCGGACAGTGGACCAAGGGTGCGAGCACCGAGTACGACACCTTCACGGGCACCAAGACCACCAAGCTCCAGGGCGCGCACGTCAAGCACTACAAGGCGAGCGAGCTGGCCAAGGTGAAGGCGAACCTCGGGGCCGCGGCCTCCGGCAAGACGGGCGCGGTCACCGCGTACGGCTTCCTGCCCGACGACGACAGCATGAGCGTCGGGGTCCCCCAGACGCTGCCGGCCTCGCGCACGCTGTACGTGTCGACCGGCGAGAAGGTCCAGTGGGCGTTCGACCTCGAGCAGGACGCCGGCGTCGACGCTACCGGGACCCCGATCATCGAGGCCTACTACACGGACGACTACCCGCAGATCCTCAAGGCGGGCAAGAGCTACACGAGGACGTACAACACAGCCGTCTTCGGTCCGAAGATCAACGCGGACTACGGCGTCTTCCGGGACGGCAACAGCATCTCGGGCTACCTGCCGCTGTTCGCCGACGGGAGCGGTCACCCCGGCTCCTCGCTGTACACCTCCGTGACGACGACGCTGTACCGCAACGGTGCGAAGGTCGGCTCGAACGACGACCCGCTCGTCGGGATGAAGGAGTTCAAGGTCCCGGCCGCCGAGGCCACCTACAAGCTCACGACCTCGGTCAAGCGCACGGTGAAGGTCGCCGCGGCCTCCACGCGGATCGACGCCAGCTGGACCTTCAAGTCCAAGAAGGCCGACTTCGCGAAGCTGCCCACCTCCACGGTCCGCTTCAACGCCACCACCGGCCTCGACAGCCGTGTCGCGGCCGGCAAGACGGTCACGATCCCGGTCTCCGTGCAGGGCTCGGCCGCGGGCAAGAACCTCAAGTCGCTGTACGTCTACGTCTCGTACGACTACGGCCAGACCTGGAAGATGCTCAAGGTCAAGAACGGCAAGATCACCGTCAAGAACCCGGCGAAGGGGAAGGGCATCTCCTTCCACGCGAAGATCACCGACAAGCAGGGCAACAAGTCGACGGTCTCGATCTACAACGCGTACTACGGAAAGTGATCCCGTAGCGCGGCCACGTGAAGTGTGCCGATAGCGAACGGCCCGTCGGAAGAGCAGCTTCCGGCGGGCCGTCCGTGTTTCCGTGGGCAGCATGACCACCCAGACCGTGGAGTACATCCGGTATCGCATTCCCGAGGAGAAGTCCGCGGAGTTCCTGGCCGCCTACACGCGGGCCGCGGCCCAGCTCGCCGCGTCGCCGAGTTGCGTCGACTACGAGCTGGCGCGCTGCGAGGAGGACTTCGAGCACTTCGTCCTGCGGATCACCTGGACCTCGACCGAGGACCACGTCGAGGGATTCCGGAAGTCGGAGCTGTTCCCCGGCTTCCTCGCCGAGATCCGGCCCTACATCCCCTATATCGAGGAGATGCGCCACTACACGCCGACGACGGTACGGGGCCCGGGCGCGTCGGTCCCCACCCTCTACGCCTGGGCCGGGGGCGCCGAGGCCTTCGCCCGCCTCACCGAGGCCTTCTACGACAAGGTCCTCAAGGACGACGTCCTCGCACCGGTCTTCTCCGGCCTCGCCCCCGAACACGCCGCCCATGTCGCCCTCTGGCTCGGCGAGGTCTTCGGCGGGCCGCGCGCCTACTCCGAGACCCAGGGCGGCCATGACCACATGGTCGCCAAACACCTCGGCAAGAACATCACCGAAGTGCAGCGCCGCCGGTGGGTCAACCTGCTCCAGGACGCGGCGGACGACGCGGGCCTGCCCACCGACGCCGAGTTCCGCTCCGCCTTCCTCGCCTACGCGGAATGGGGCACGCGGCTGGCCGTCCACTTCTCCGCCCCCGACGCGACCCCTCCGGGGGACCAACCGGTACCGAAGTGGACATGGGGAGCGGCCCCGCCGTACCAGCCCTGACGCCGGACGGGCTGAAGGTGGGGGCCGAGGCTTTTAGGGGCGCGAGGAACTGCGCGACCAGCCCCCACCGACCCGCGGACGAGGCGCTTCGGGCGGCCGGGGATCCGGGGCGGAGCCCCGGTCCGAGGGGCGCGGGGAACTGCGCGAGCAACCCCCACCGACCCGCAGGCGACGAACGTACAAAGGGGGCCGGGGTTACTGGGGCGTCGTCGCGCCCGCGCGGGTCGCGTCCGTCCCCCAGCTGGCCAGCAAGCGCAGCGCCTCCGCAGAGGCGGACCCCGGCTCCGCGTGGTAAGTGACCAGTGACTGCTCGCTGTCGTCGGGCAGCCGGAACGACTCGTACTGGAGGGAGAGATCACCCACCAGCGGATGCCGCAGCCGCTTCACCCCGTGGCTCTTCTCCTTGACGTCGTGCGTGGCCCACAGCCGCCGGAAGTCCTCGCTCTTCACCGAGAGCTCGCCGACCAGCGACGAGAGTCGCGGATCGTCGGGGCGGCAGCCCGCGTCCATGCGCAGCAGGCAGACGATGTCGATCGCCTTCTGCTCCCAGTCCACGAACAGATCGTGGTATTCGGGCTTCAGGAACACCAGCCGCGCCCAGTTCCGCTCCTGCGGCGCCAGCTCCGACCAGTCACCGAACACGGCCGCCGCCATCCGGTTCCAGGCCAGGATGTCCGTACGCTGCCCGCCGATGTACGCGGGGATGCCGTCCATCGAGTCCAGCAGCTGCCGCAGCGCGCCCCGTACCTGCTGCGGCCGCGCCGACTGCTTCTTCTTGTGCGCCTTGGGCTTCGCGAGGTGCGTGAGATGCGCGTGCTCGGCGTCCGTCAGCCGCAGGGCGCGGGCGATCGCGTCGAGTACCTCCGCCGACACGTTCCGTCCGTTGCCCTGTTCCAGGCGCGTGTAGTACGCCACGGACACCCCGGCCAGCTGCGCCAGCTCCTCGCGCCGCAGTCCGGGCACCCGGCGGTGTCGGCCGAAGTCGGGCAGCCCCACGTCCTCCGGCTTCAGCCGGGCCCGGCGGGTGCGCAGGAACTCGCTGAGCTCGGCACGCCGGTCCAGGGGCGGGGAGGGCTGTTCGTCCATACGTCCAGTATTCACGGTCGTACGCCGGTGAAGCTGACCCCGCCAGTAGTAGGACCAGCGGACGTACGCAAAGCCGTGACCTGGGTGAAGGCCGTCCCCTCGGGCAGGCTGTAGAGCGTGCCCGACCGAAGGCAGCCGGGCACAGGACACACCACTCCTTAGGAGAACCCCCGGCATGACCACTGTTGCTGCGTACGCCGCTCCCGCCGCCAAGGCTCCGCTGGAGCGCACCACCATCGAGCGCCGCCCGGTCGGTGAGTTCGACGTCCTGATCGACATCAAGTTCGCCGGTATCTGCCACTCGGACATCCACCAGGCCCAGGAGGGCTGGGGCGAGGCGATCTTCCCGATGGTGCCTGGTCACGAGATCGCCGGCATCGTCTCCGAGGTCGGCTCCGGCGTCACCAAGTTCAAGGTCGGCGACCGCGTGGGCGTCGGCTGTCTCGTCGACTCCTGCCGCGAGTGCGACAACTGCAAGGCCGGCCTGGAGCAGTACTGCACCGGAGGCGGCGTCGGCACGTACAACGCCCTCGACAAGAACGGCGAGCCGACCTACGGCGGCTACTCCGAGAAGATCGTCGTCGACGAGAACTACACCCTCCACATCCCCGACGGCCTCTCCCTCGACGTGGCCGCGCCGCTGCTCTGCGCCGGCATCACCACGTACTCCCCGCTCAAGCACTGGAACGCCGGCCCCGGCAAGAAGGTCGCGATCCTCGGCATGGGCGGCCTCGGCCACATGGGCGTCAAGATCGCGGACGCGCTCGGTGCCGAGGTGACCGTCCTGTCGCAGTCCCTGCGCAAGAAGGACGACGGGCTGAAGCTGGGCGCCGACCACTACTACGCCACCAGCGACCCGAAGACCTTCGAGGAACTGCGCGGCACCTTCGACCTCATCCTGTCGACCGTGTCCGCCCCGCTGGACCTGGACTCCTACCTGTCCCTGTTGAAGACGGACGGCGCCTTCGTGAACGTGGGCGCCCCGGAGGAGCCCGTCAAGCTCAACCTCTTCTCGGTGATCGGCGGCCGCAAGACCCTCGCCGGTTCCGGTATCGGCGGCATCCGGGAGACCCAGGAGATGCTGGACTTCTGCGCCGAGCACGGCTTCGGCGCCGAGATCGAGCTGATCAGCGCGTCCGAGATCAACGACGCCTACGAGCGGGTGCTGGCGAGTGACGTCCGCTACCGCTTCGTGATCGACACCGCCACCATCTAGTCGCGGACGAAGTACCGAGGGCGCCTACCGGTCGTACGACCGGTAGGCGCCCTCGGTGTTTCCACCGTACGTACCGCGATCCCGTCAGCGGCGGCCCGATCCGCCCAGCAGCCAGAGCAGATAGGGACCGCCCACCAAGGACGTGAGCGCCCCGACCGGGATCTCCAGCGGCGGCACCAGCGTGCGGGCCACCAGGTCGGCGCCGACCACGATCAGCGCCCCCGTCAGGGCGGAGGCGGCGAGGGGGAGTTGCGGGGTGCGTGTGAGGCGGCGGGCCAGTTGGGGACCGGTGAGGGCGACGAAGCCGACCGGGCCGGCCGCGCCGGTCGCGACCGCGGCGAGCACCACCCCGAGCACGGTCAGGCCGAGCTGGGTGCGCTGCACGCGGACCCCGAGCGCGGCGGCCGTGTCGGCGTCCAGACCGAGCGGGCGCAGCGCGCGGCTCGCCCACACCAGGGCGGGCAGGGAGAGCAGGAGGACCCAGGCGAGGGGGCCCGCCTGCTCCCAGCCGCGCCCGTTCAGACTGCCCGTCAGCCACAGCTTGACCTGCTCGGCGGCGGCCAGTTCGCTGTCGGTGAGGTAGAGCTGGACGACGGCGGAGAGGGCGACGCCGATGCCCACCCCCGTCAGGACGAACCGGCTCGGCTGCATTCCGTGCCGCCAGGCCAGCACGTACACCAGGGCGGCGGCCGAGAGACCGCCGGTGACGGCGACGGCCGGCAGCGCGCCGGGCGAGGCGACGGTTCCGGTGGCCAGCGCCAGTACGGTCGCGGCGGCGGCACCGTGCCCGACGCCGATGACGTCCGGGCTGGCCAGCGGATTGCGCGTCACGGTCTGTACGAGCGCCCCGGAGAGCCCGAGCGCCGCCCCGACCAGCGCGCCGAGCACGATCCGCGGGACCCGCAGTTCGCCGACGACCAGGTCGTAGGGGCCGCCGTGGCCGCGCAGCACCCGCCAGACCTCGCACGGCGGGACGTACGTCTGCCCGACGCACGCCGCGAGCAGCATCACGCCCGCGAGGAGCAGCAGGAGGACGGTGACGACAACGGCGGCGCGCCGGTGCAGGAGGAGGGAGAGGCGCCGGTGACGGAGCACGGAGAGCCCGGCCGAGTACGGGTACGTGGTGCGGTTCGCGGTGGGCTCGGTGGGCGTCGTGGGGGCTGTGGTCACGAGGCCATGCCCTTGCGTCGTACGAGTACGACCAGGACCGGCATGCCGACCAGCGCGGTCATCACCCCGGCCGGCACTTCCGCCGGGGCGCGTACCACCCGGCCCGCCACGTCCGCGGCGAGCAGCAGGGCGGCGCCGAGCAGCGCGGAGAGGGGAAGCGTCCAGCGGTGGCCGCCCTTGACCAGTCGGCGGGCGAGGTGGGGGACGGCGAGGCCGAGGAAGGCGATGGGGCCCGCGGCGGCGACCGCGGCCGCGGTGAGCACGGTCGCGCCGAGCGCCGCACAGCCCCGTACGAGCGTGACCCGGTGACCGAGTGCCCGTGCGGTGTCGTCGCCGAGCGCGAGCGCGTCCAGGCCGCGGGCGCAGGCCAGCACGAGCAGCGCACCTGCGGCGAGGAAGGGCAGCATGCGCCCCACCGTTGCCGCGTCGCGCCCGCTGAGCGCGCCCACCTGCCAGAACCGGAACTGGTCCAGCGTGGCCGAACTCGAGGTGAGGACCACGGTCGTGGCTCCCGCCGTCATCGCCGACAGGGCGGTTCCGGCGAGCGCCAGTTTCACCGGGGAGGCGCCGCCGCGCCCGCGCGAGGCGATGGCGTACACGACGCAGGCGGCGAGGACCGCGCCGGTGAAGGCGTACCAGACGTACCCGTCGAAGCCGTTCGCCCAGCCGAGCGCGATGGCGAACACGACACCGGCCGCCGCGCCCTGACTGAGCCCGAGGATGCCGGGGTCGGCGAGCGGGTTGCGGGTGACCGCCTGGAGCGCCGCCCCCGAGAGTCCGAGGGCGGCACCGGCGGTCAGTCCGATCGCGGTCCGCGGCACCCGCAGCGACCGTACGACCAGCGCGTCCGGTGAACTTCCGCCGTGCACCAGAGCGTCGAGGACGGCGGACAGCGGGACGGGGCGGGTGCCGATGGCGAGGCTGAGGGCGGCGGCGGTGACGGCGAGGAGGAGGGCCACACCCAGCCAGGTCGCGCGCCGCACGCCCGCCGGGGCGGACGTGCGGCGTGCGACGGACGTGGGAGCGGTCACTTGCCGAGGGTGTCCGCGAGCTGTCGTACGACGAGCCGGGCGGCGGTGGGGCCGGCGTTGAGGTACCAGGGGTCGTCGTCGACCTTCACCGCGTGCCCCGCCTCGACCGCCTTCATCGACTTCCACAGGGGCCCGGCGAGCACGCTGCCCGCGTCGGTCTTGGAGGCGTCGCCCTGCACGGAGTAGAAGATCCAGTCCCCGTCCGCGACATCGATGCTCTCCGCCCCGATGTCCTGCGAAATCGCCTTGAACTGCTGCGACTTGGGACGGGAGAGCCCCATGTCGACGGCGATGGAGCCGGTGAACGACGACACGCCGAACATCCGCGTCCGGTCCGGCGTGAACCGCACCATGGACACGGCGGGATCGCCGAGCTGCTTGCCCCGGGTGGCGGCGTCGCCCACGATGCCGTCGAGCAGCTCCTGCGCCTTGTCGCCCTTGCCGACCGCGTCACCGACGAGGAGCAGATCCCGCTTCCAGTTGATGCCGTTGCCGGCCGTCACGACGGTGGGCGCGATCTTCGACAGCTTCGGGTACAGGTCGCCGAGCGAGTCGTTGATCAGGATCAGATCGGGCTTGGCGGCGGCGAGCGTCTCCAGGTTGGGCGCGGTGCGGGTCCCCGCGTCGGTCATGGCCGACAACTGCTTCTTGTACGCGGGGAAGGCGTCGTTCAGATAGTCCGGCGCCAGCCCGGCGTTGTCCGCGCGGGTCGTCACGGTCGGCACGATGCCCAGGGTCAGCAGGTCGTCCAGCTGTCCGGTGCTGAGCGCGGCGATCTTCTCGGGCGCGCTCTTGATCTCCGTCTTGCCCTCGAAGTGCCCGACGGTCCGAGGGAATTCGCCGTCCTTGGCGCTGCCCGCGCCCATCCCGGCGGCGACGGCGCTGGGGGCGGCGGAGGGGCCCTCGGAGGCCCCGCTCACGAGATTGCGGTCGCCGCCGGCGGTGTTCTTGCTCCGCGAGGAGCCGTTGTCCCCGCCCCCGCTCCCGGACGAACATCCGGCCAGCAGACCGCCGACGACGGCAACGGCCAGGACGGCCTTCGACCCCAAGGTGTGCACAGGTACTCCGATCAATGACTAAGGCAAGCCTAACCTTAGACCTTGTGGTGCAGGGGAGTGTCGCGGGGGAGTGGGGACCTGCCCCAATGGAGGACACGCCGTGCCGGGTTCGGGGACATATCAGCCTGAAACGTGTGTTATTCATTCATGCACACACCTACGCGGCGCACCGTGCTCGGTGCCTCGATCGCGGCCGCCGGCTCGGGACTCCTGGCCGGCTGCTCCGGGTCCGACGCTCCCTCCGGACCCGGCTCGCACCCCGGGCCCGGCGAGCACCATGGGAGCGAAGTCGGCGGCCACGACGGCAGGCCTTTCGTCCCCAAGGGACCCAAGGGATACGTGAACCCGTCCGATCCGGAGGTCCTCGCCGTCGAGAGGAAGCGCGATGGCGGCCCCCTCCGATCGTTCACGCTCCACGCCGCCGAGACCGAACTCGACCTGGGGGGACGTACCGTCAGATCGTGGGCGTACGGCGACGAGCTGCCCGGGAAGGAGGTGCGGGTCACGGCGGGCGACACCCTCGGTATGAAGCTCTTCAACCATCTGCCCGTGCCCACGACGCTGCACTCGCACGGTATCCGCATGCGTTGCGACATGGACGGGGTACCTGGCCTGACCCAGCGCTCCGTCAAGCCCGGCGACGACTTCACCTACCGCTTCGCCGTGACGCACCCGGGCACGTACTGGCTGCACTCGCACTCGGGACTGCAGCTCGACCGAGGCCTGTACGCCCCGCTGATCGTCGAGGACCCCAGGGAGCCGTTGTCCTACGACAAGGAGTGGGTCGTCGTCCTGGACGACTGGGTGGACGGCGTGAACGGCTCGAACCCGGACGGCGTGCTCGCGCAGCTGGTCGACGGCAAGGGCATGCGGGCGGACATGGACATGGGCGAGAGCGACGAACACGGATCCGGCCATGAGAAGCCCCACGGCCCCTCCCGCGTCCTGCACAAGTCCTACAGCCGCATCCTGCACAGCGAGGGAGGCAGCGTCGACTACCCGTTCTACCTGGTCAACGGCCGTCTCGCGCACACTCCTTCGGTCTTCCGGGCCCGCAAGGGGGACCGCATCCGGCTGCGGATCATCAACGCCGGCGCCGAAACGGCCTTCCGGGTGGCGCTGGGCGGCCACGAGATGACGATCACGCACACGGACGGCTACCCCGTCGAGCACACGACCACGGACACGCTGCTGCTCGGCATGGCCGAACGCTACGACGTGCTGATCACCGCCAAGGACGGAGTGTTTCCGCTCGTCGCGCTCGCCGAAGGCAAGAACGACAGAGCCCTGGCCGTCCTGCGCACCAGCGGTGGGGATCTTCCCGGCCCCTCCGTGCACCCGGACGAACTCGACGGCAAGCTCGTCCCGGCCAGACGCCTCGTGCCGGACGACTCCGTGGCCCTCACCGACGACGAACCGGACCGCGAGCTGCGCATCAGACTGACCGGCGGGATGAAGAAGTTCGACTGGGCCTTCGACCACCAGCCGTACGACATCAAGCAACGCCACCCGATCCGCCAGGGCGAAAAGATCCGCCTGACCCTCATGAACGCCACCGACATGTGGCATCCCATGCACCTGCACGGCCACACCTTCGCCATCGTCGGCTTCGGCGCGCAAGGAGCCCGCAAGGACACCGCCCACGTGGTGCCGCACCACAAACTCGTCGTCGACTTCTACGCCGACAACCCGGGCCTGTGGATGCTCCACTGCCACAACCAGTACCACTCGGAGTCCGGCATGATGACGATCCTCGGCTACCGGAAGTGAGGCACCGGCCACCGACGCGTTGGCACTTGATCATGCGAAACCCCGCTCGTGGAGGGAGACGCGTCAGCCGGGCGGCCCGCCGAAGTCGATCGGCGCGTCGAAGCGTTCGGCGAGGGCCGGGGCGAGGTGCCCGAGCGGCAGCTGGTTCCCCCGCCCCGAGACGTGGGCGGGCGGCCCCGCCCGCCGCATCCTCCGCGCATCAGCCGCGGCGCCGCCACCAGCGGCGCTTCGGTTCGGTGTCGGAGGAAGCGGTTCGGTCGAAGGTCGCGATCGTGTGGTGACCGTCGCCGGGCAGCGCCACCCCGACGGCCTGGGGTCGCGGCCAGGGACGAGGACATTGCGTTCGGGAGCGTAGCTTGGGACGGCCGGGGCGACCGGGGCGTTGTTTCGGGCGGACACTCCGGGGGAGAGCGGATGAACGGCCGGGCTCGGCGCTGGGAAAGAGGTCGGGCAGGCCGTCCTGCGGTCATGGTCGTCGTTCTCGTGGCCGCGGGCATCGGGCTGACCTGGTTCGCCGGAACGCATTTCGCCTACGCCACGGGCCTGGCCGGCACACCGGGGCATCTCCGGGTCGAAGCGTGCGCCTGGGAACACGCCGGGGGCCACCGGTATCCGCACTGCAGTGGCCTCTTCCGCTCCTCCGACGGCACCGTCGTCGACCCGAACGCCTCGATCGGCAAGAACCTGCCCGTCGGCGACACGGTCGCGTTGCAGCGGGTGGCCTCCGGCGGATACGAGCAGACGGGCACCGCGTCCTCGTTCGGGTGGCTGGCGACTTCCCTGCTCGGCCTGATGGTGCTGCTGCTGGGGATTGCGGTCGTCTGCGGCAAGGGAGGTACGCGTCGAGTACCGCGCGGGCTGCGGGTGCTGCTCGGCGTGCTGGGCGCCTTGACGCTGCTCAGCGCGTTCATCGGCGGAGTGGCGGGGATGCTCACCGCCTCCTGAATCCTCACCGTGCGGACCACGTGCACGGGGGATACGCTTTTGTCGGCAAGGTCAGGTTCTCCGGGCGGTTCTCCAGACGCCGAGGCCTCATCCGCGATGGTCGATTCTTCCTGCGGAGACCTACCCACTCCCTTCGTCCGCGGGTCCTGAGGCAGCGCTTCGCGGTCCCTGCAATGGAGGTCCGGATGAGAGTTGTCGTTGATCTTTCCCGGTGCCAGGGATATGCGCAGTGCGCGTTCCTGGCTCCGGACGCGTTCCGGATGCACGGCGAGGAAGCGCTGATGTACGCCTCGAACCCCGACGACGCCCAGCGCCAACAGGTGTTGCGCGCCGCGGCGGCCTGCCCGCTCCAGGCCATCCTGGTCGACCAGCTGGAGGGCCGGGACGCGCCGGTGGGGACGTCGCCGTCATGAGCACTGCCGACACCCTGCAAGGGTTCAAGCGCGACGGCCGCGTGGTGATCGTCGGGGCGTCACTGGCGGGACTGCGCGCCGCGGAGGCCCTGCGCGACGAGGGGTTCACCGGGAAGCTGACCATGATCGGTGACGAGTTGGGGGAGCCCTACGACCGCCCCCCGCTGTCCAAGCAGGTGCTGACCGGATGGGTGCCGGCCGACGGCACCACCCTGCCGCGGCGTCGTGACATCGACGCGGAGTGGCTCCTGGG
Source organism: Streptomyces sp. NPDC111656 (assembly GCF_055656965.1). NCBI lineage: Bacteria > Bacillati > Actinomycetota > Actinomycetes > Kitasatosporales > Streptomycetaceae > Streptomyces > Streptomyces sp. NPDC111656. The sequence goes on along the minus strand of NZ_JBVKCA010000002.1, from coordinate 413,120 downwards.
CGTCCCCGCCGCCGGACTTGACCTGGCGAACAACCACGTGCGGCTCGCCGACGACCGCACGATCCCCTTCGACCGCATGCTGATCTCCACCGGCGTACGGGCCCGGCCGTGGCCCGTCGAGGCCGAGGCGGCCCTGGACGGTGTCTTCGTGGTCCGCACGCGCGAGGACGCCGACGGCCTGCAGCGGGCGGTCGCCGCCGGGCCCTCCCGCGTACTGATCATCGGCGCGGGCTTCACCGGCTCCGAGATCGCCTCCATCTGCCGCGAGCGCGACATCCCGGTGACCGTCGCCGAACTCGCGCCGTCCCCACTGGTCGGGGGACTCGGTGCCATGATCGGCGAGATCGCGGCGGACATGCAGCGCGCCCACGGCGTCGACCTGCGCTGCGGTGTCAAGGTCACCCAGCTGGAGGGCGACGCGCAGGGGCGGGTTCGTCGCGCCCACTTCTCCGACGGCACTGCGGTCGACGCCGACGTGGTGGTCGTGGCGCTCGGGGGCATCCGCAACACCGAGTGGCTGCGCGACTCGGGACTGGCGGTGGGCGTATGGGGAGTCGCCTGCGACGCGGGCTGCCGCGCCTTCGACCTCAACGGCCTGGTCACCGACGACATCTTCGTCGCCGGAGACGTAGCACGCAGCCCGAACCCGATCTACGAGTACCGGTTCATCTCGCTGGAGCACTGGGCCAACGCCGTGGAGCAGGCCGAGATCGCGGCGCACAACATGGTCAGCACCCAGGCGGACCGCTGGCCGCACCTGTCCATCCCGACGTTCTGGTCGATCCAGTTCGGCGTCAACATCAAGTCCGTCGGTGTACCGACCTACGCCGACGAGGTCGTCGTCACCCAGGGATCCGTGGCCGACCACCGCTTTGTCGCCGCATACGGGTACCAGGGCCGCGTCACCGCCGCCGTCAGCTTCAACAACGCCAAGTGGCTGGACCACTACCGGCAGCTGATCGAGACGGCCGCGCCCTTCCCGCCTCCCTGCCCCACGCCCGACCAGCCCCTCGATGCGAAGCCGGTGCCCGTCGACTTCCCCGGCCCCACTCTGCTCGCCCAGGGCGCCACGGTGGTCGTCACCGGCCACGACCCGGGAGAGCGGCGCGTCACCGCCATGCGGCAGCACCGCTAGGAGGGAACAGGTAGGACGGAACAGGAGGGAAAGCGACATGACCACGACCGAGACGCCCGATATCCTGCCCCGGATCCTCGACTACACGAACCGGGCCGACCCGTACCCGCTCTACGCCGAGCTGCGCAAGACGCCGGTGGCCCTGCAGGAGGACGGCAGTTACGTCATCAGCACCTACCGCGAACTCAGCGGCATCCTGCACGACCCGCGCCTGAGCTCCGACGTCCGCAACCTGGCGCATCCGATGCCCGCGATGCAGGAACGCGCCACGCCGTCGTTCATCAACCTCGACCCGCCCGAGCACGACCGTCTGCGGCGCCTGGCGATGCGTCACTTCGGCCCTCCGCACACCCCGGGCCTCGTGACCGGCATGGAACCCGACCTGACCGCCATCGTCGCCGGTCTGATCGACGACTTCGCGGGCAAACAGCGGATCGACATCGTCGACGACTTCGCCTATCCGTTCCCCGTCACCGTGATCTGCCACCTGCTCGGTGTGCCGCGCGAGGACGAACCGCGGTTCCACGTGTGGGTGAACGCCATCATCGACTCGATCGACTACAACCCCAAGACCGACCCGCAGGAGAAGCTGGAGAACGGCGTACAGGCCACCAAAGACCTGCGCCAATACCTCGGCGGACTGCTGGAACAACGCCACGGCCACCCCGGCGACGACCTCCTGACACGGCTGGCCAACGACGACGGGCCCGACGGGCGGATGACCGACGCCGAAATCGTCAGCACCGCCAACCTGCTGCTCATCGCCGGCCACGAGACCACCGTCAACCTCATCACCAACGGCATGCTGACGCTGCTGCGCCGCCCTGAGGTGCTGCAACGCCTGCGCGCCGAACCGGACCTGGTCGTACCGCTGGTCGAGGAACTGCTGCGCTACGAGCCCCCCGTGCACATCATTCCGTGGCGGGCGGCGTACAGCGACATCTCCGTCGGCGACACCGTCATCCCCAAGGGCTCGAAGATCATGCTCATGCTCGCCTCGGGGAGCCGCGACCCGGACCGCTTCCACGATCCCGACCGCTTCGACCCCGATCGCCAGGACAACCAGCACCTGGGCTTCGGCAGCGGCATCCACCTGTGCTTCGGCGGCCCGATGGCCCGACTGGAAACCCAGATCGCCCTGACCGCACTGGTACGCCGCCTGGCCGACCCCACCCTGGTGACCGACCCACCCCCGTACCGCCCCAGCCCCGTCCTACGAGGCCCCATCCACCTGCTCATCGACCAGAACTGACACCGCGCTCGAGCCCGGCAGGTGGCCGCTCGTGTCGCCCCTCATCGGTGCGGCGACCGTCCGTTAGGCTCGCGTCGTCCCACAGGTCCCGATCTTCACGGAGGGCAGCACGGCGGGGATCAATCGAGAGCGCCTCGTCAGAACGCTGACCTTCTGGCTGCGTCCCGCCTTCGCGCTGCGGGTCATCAACCGGTTTCAGAAGATCGTGGGTTTCGACCGCTCGATGGCCCTGGCGTCCAGCGCCTTGACGGCCTTGGTCCCGCTCTCCATCCTCCTCGGCGCCGTCCTCGGCAACTTCGTGCACTACGACGCCGCAGAGCGGATCATCAAGCGCTACGACCTCACCGGAGCGGGCGCCACGGCGGTCAACTCCCTCTTCTCTCCTGCCGAAGGCACCGGTGCGAGCGTGGGCATCTTCGGGGTCGTGTTTCTGACGATCTCGGTGCTGAGTTTCGCGCGAGCCGTGCAGCGGCTCTTCGAACAGGCATGGGAACTCAAGCCTCTCAGCGTGCGCAACACGCGCAACGGCCTGTGGTGGATCCTCACGCTCGGCGGCTACGGGGTGGTCACCGCGACGCTCTCCGCGCTCCTTGGCGGGGGCGCGCTGGGTCTGGCCGCCGCGGTGTGTCAGGTACCGGTGACCGCCGCGTTCCTCGTCTGGAGCGGCCGGATCCTGTCGGCGAAGCGGATCAGCGGGCCGGACCTGCTCCCCTTCGGCGTCACCGCCGGCGTTCTGACGGTGGCCTATTCGGTGGGCGCGACCCTCTACATGCCGCGCCTCTTCAACTCCTCCGCCGCACGCTACGGGGTGGTCGGCGCCGTCTTCGCGATGATCTCAGCCCTCTTCGCAGCCATGCTCGTCCTGGTCGCGTCGGCGGCACTGGGACGAGAAGTACGGGACGAGCTCAGCCGGATCCGCCAGGGCCACCGCCCTTCCGACCACGAGGTCCACCGACAGTGGGACAGTGTGGTCGAGCAGACGCGGTCACGGTGGCGGACGGCACGGGAACAGGTTTCTCACCATCAGACCAAAGGCCCGAACCACTGAGTGGGCGGGCACCTCCGGTTGCGGGGGCCCGATGGGCGGACATGGCCCGAACCAAGGACTTCTGCCCTGAGTGCCCGTCACCTGAGATCGAGGCTGTGCCATCTCATGCGGCCGGTCCGCACGCTGTCACGCGGAAGCCACCACCTCGCCGGCCATGACCTGGGGAGGGTTGGGGAGCAGTGACGCAAGGTTGTCCCGTACGAAGTCCGCAGCCCTCGCGATCGATTCGTCGGCACCGGCCCGGTCCTGGAAGACGCTGGTCGAGACCATCGCTCCGTCCCCGGTATCGATCCAGTAGTAGGCCACGAAGCCGGGGACCTGGCGCATGAGCGGCACGAACCCCTCGTTCACGAGACGTGCGGCCTCGGCCGAATCGGTCACCCCTTCGTACCGCCGGATCGCTGCGTACATCGACAAGCTCCTCACGGCGTTCTGGGTCCGTCCTCTACTGAGACGTCGTACCCCTGTGACGACTGCCTGGCTCACAAGGCATCCGGCAATCACCTGAAGGGCCGCCTCGGCCAATCCGAACGGCGGTAGTCCTCGGGCCAGGTGCCGAGTGCGTGGGCCAGTCGGTCGCTCTGCTCTCGGGTGATGCCCTGGGCCAGGTGAGTACCGCACCGCGGACTCATGGACTCGTCGCAGTGCAGGATTCCGTGGAAGGACTCCTGGCTGCCCGAGAGCGGGGAGGCGGCAGGAAGCGTCCATTCAGCCGGCTCCCACAAGGGGTGGTCCGCGAGGAGCGCTTCGGCGAGGGACGGCGCCTGCGTGGCGGGGAGGCCGACTCGCGCCGGCGCGTCGCCGAGTACGTCTGCGGCGTCCTCGGGCATGTCCTGGTCGCCGAGCGTCGGCAGCAGGAGGAGCAGGCGCGCGTACTCGGCGTGGACTCCCGGGGCGTTGAGGTCGGGCGTGCGGGCGATGTGGTGGAGCTCTCGCCAGGAGAGTCCCGGGCCGGCCTGATGGCCGCCGAGGGTGGCCAGGTGGCCGTGCCGTCCCCACTCGGGGTGGGTGATGAAGTACTCCGTTCCCGGATCCTCGGCCATGTTGCAGCCGAGGACCATCGCGGTGTGGCCGCCCGCGAACGGGATCCGGAAGACAGGCCACTGGTCCTCGTCGTGCAGTACGTCGCAGGCCGCGTCGGCATCGGCCCCGTCGACCCCGAACCACTCCGGGACGGGGTCGTACTCCTCTGTCTCGCTCAGCCACATCAGGTAGGCCGCCCAGAACCCCGGCAGTGTCAGCAGTTCCTCCCCCGCGACAACGGGGGCGTTCTCGAATCCCTCTATCAGCACCGGTCCAGGCTCTCACCCGCCTACGACAGTCCGTGGGGAACCAGGTGACCGCCGCTTTCGGTGACTGCGGGTCACGCGTGCGGCAGAGGCTGCTCCGTCCAGACGGTCTTGCCGTCGTGGCTGTAGCGGGTGCCCCACCGCTCCGTGAGCTGGGCGACCAGGAAGAGCCCGCGTCCGCCCTCGTCCGTGCTGAGGGCCCGTCGGAGATGAGGGGAAGTGTGGCTGGCGTCCGACACCTCACAGATCAGGCAGTGCGTACGGATGAGGCGCAGGGTGACGGGGCCGGCCGCGTACCGGTAGGCGTTGGTGACGAGCTCGCTGGCGACCAGCTCGGTGGTGAAGGCCAGTTCCGTCAGGCCCCATTCGGTCAGTTTCGCCGTGGCCAGCTCCCTGGCACGGGCAGCGGCGGTCGCTTCCAGGGGCAGCTGCCAGGTGGCGACATCCTGTGGCGGTAGAACCCGGGTACGGGCGATGAGCAGCGCGACGTCGTCGCTGGGGAGGTGCTCCTTCGGCAGCAGCGCTTCGACCACGGCTTGGCAGGTGCTGTCCAGAGGATCGGCAACGTGGGTGAGACATTCGTCCAGGTGCTCCAGCGCGGCGTCGATGTCGCCGTTGCGCGCCTCCAGAAGACCGTTGGTGTAGAGCGTGAGCAGGCTGCCCTCGGGGAGGTCGAGGTCGTACGTTTCGAAGGGCAGCCCGCCCAGACCCAGCGGTGGACCCGCGGGCAGGTCCAGCACGGTCACCTCGCCGTCCGGGGTGGACAGCATCGGTGCCGGGTGACCGGCGCGTGCCAGGGAGCAGTGTCGGGAGACCGGATCGTAGACCGCGTACACGCAGGTGGCCCCGAGCATCTGCTCCACCACGGACCCACTGTCGTCGGCGTTCGCCTCCAGCTCGGCGGCCAGCAGGCTGACCAGATCGTCCAGCCGCGCCACCACCTCGTCCGGCTCCAGGTCGAGGCTGGCCAGAGTGCGCACGGCGGCGCGCAGACGGCCCATGGAGGCCGCGGCGTGGAGCCCGTGGCCGACCACGTCTCCCACGACGAGTGCGACCCGGGCCCCTGACAACGGGATCACGTCGAACCAGTCACCGCCGATGCCCGGTTCACCGCTCGCCGGGAGGTACCGACAAGCCACCTCGACCGCCGGCAGGTCGGACGCCGCGCTCGGCAGCAGACTGCGCTGCAGAGTCAGGGCGGCGCTCTGTTGCTGGGTGAAGCGGCGCGCGTTGTCGATGCAGACGGCCGCGCGCGAGGAAAACTCATGGGCCACCGCGGCATCGTCGTCCTCGAAAGGCTCCGAGTGGCGCACTCGCCACAGGCTCACCACGCCCAGGATCAGGCCGCGCGCCACCAAGGGCACCACGATCAGCGAATGAACGCCGAGACCCATGGCTATCTCGATCCGCCGCCGGTCCATGGCGTACCACTCGGGGCGCAGGGACAGCAGCCGGTCGAGAATCGGGCGACGCTCGGCCAAGCACCGCGCCTGCGGGGATTCCGGAAGGAGCGGGACCACCTCGCCCTCCTGGTAGGGGACCCGGCGTTCCGGGGGCGAGAGGGCTACTCGGAGCAGCGGACCTCTCACACCGGGGGGTGGTTCGTCACCAAGTGTCACCGGCTCCAGAAGGTCCACCGAGCAGTAGTCGGCGAGGCCGTTGGAGGCCACCTCGGCCAGTTCCCGGGCCGTCTGTGCCACGTCCAGCGAGGTTCCGATCCGGGCGCTTGCCTCGTTCAGCAGGGCGAGCCTGCGTTGGGCCCGGTGGCGGTCGGTCACGTCCTCGATCGTCTCGGCCACGCCGAGTACCCGGCCCGAGGGGTCTTCCATCCGGAACGCCGAGACGGACACGATCCGGTCCCGGCCCGGATCATGACGTGCCCGGGCCGACTGCTCCCTGAACATCAACGGCTCGCCGGTCTCCAGGACGTGCCGTACCCGCTCTTCGGTCGGACCCGCGTCCTCGTCGACCATGAATTCGCGGGGGCGACGGCCCACCGGCGCCTCGGCCGGGACACCGCTCGCCTTCTCGACCGCACGGTTGACCCGAATCACTCTCCTGTCCGGGTCGTAAGTGACCAGACCGATCGGGGACCGGCGGTACAGGCCGTCCAGCAGCGCACGGTCCCGCTGCCAGGCGATGACCTCCGCGGCGGGGGCTCCGACCAGGATCCACTCCTGACTGTCCCCGTCCCGAGTGACCGCGCGGGCCCGGAACCCCATCTCCATACGCCGTCCGTCGCGGTGTCGGACCGGCAGGACCCCGAACCAGCCCCCCGTCCTCATGGCGTCCACGACGACGGACCGCACGACAGGCAGGTCACGGGCGTCCACCAGGAGGTCCTGCCAGGCCCGTCCGATCACTTCCTTGGCCGGATAGCCCAGCAGCTCCTGCGCACGTGTGCTCCAGCCGACCACGGCGCCTCGATCGTCGAGCACAGCCGAGGCGCCGCGCTGAAGGGCGAACGGATCCTCAGGACTCTCGCTGAAATGCATCGACGGCATCCCCATAGCCACCACCTTGCCTACGTGACTCCGATGTTCCTCCCCACACTCTCCGTTCGCGACCTTCCCGTTTCTCCCGGCCCGGCAGGACGCCTCTCCCGGCCACTTCTCCGGTACGTCCGGCTACTTCTCCGACACCTCCGGAGCCGACACGACGCCCGTCGGGTTCTTGTCGAGGTACTGCTGGTGACAGTGCTCAATGGCCAAGAGGGGCCGCTGCGGCGTATGCGACGAGGTTCGCGAAGCGCAGCCACACGAGCAGGTGACCGTTCAGGGGCGCGTAGCCCGGACGGATGAGGCTCTCGATTCCGAGGATCGTCTCGGCCAGGGCGTCTCGCGTCGGGGTGTCCACATGGCCGAGGTTCGTGAGGTACGAGGTGGCACAGCTGTCGAGGCGGGCGAGCAGGTCGGCCGGCTGCTGGGCCTGGTTGTCGCGGTACAGACTCTCGTCCGGGAAGGGAAAACGCTGGAACGTCGCGTGGCGGTTCGCTACGGCAGCGATGAGTCCCAAGCGAGAGGGTTCCGTTTCGCTGGGCCAGGGGGGCCCGTCATCTGCGGTGTGTCGATGCGGCGTGGGGTGCGTCGGCCGGCAGCTTTCTCCGCGTGACGCCGGACGGCGAAGGCATCGACCTCGTTGAGCCGGACCGCTCGGCTGGCTTCCAAGGTCTCCAGCGCGCGCAGCAACGCCGCCGGGTCTCTGCGGAGATCAGGCGACGAGGTGCTCGTCGAAGTCTTCATTGCCGACACGGAACTGCGACGCGTCCACCATCCCTACGACGGCGGCGCAGACGTCATCCTTGCCACGCCTGCAGAGCGTGACCGCGTGCGTGACCAACACGCAGACTGGCTCTCCAGCCACTCGGCCGGTCTCTGAAAGTGACGCAGAAACGGCCTGGCGTCACAAAGCGTCGAACGGGGGAACGATGCGGACGATGATGATGAGTGGCTCGCGCGGGGCCACGAGGAAGTAGAACCAACCGCCGGCGGCGTCCATGCGACGTAGACCGCCCGGTCTCGGGCCGTTGCCGAGATCACTGACGTCGATTCCCGTACTGGCGAGGTCGACGAGCTGGCCGGCCAGACGTTCGACTTCCGCCACGACGCGGGCGGGGAGGCCGCCTGCCACGTGGTCGTGATCGGGGTCGTATTCCCAGTGCCAGTCCGCGCTCACCGGGTTGAGAGACCGACGGCCGCGTGGGCTTCGTCGAGAAGTCGTCCGATCTCGGCGGCGGCCTGTCGTACCTGTGTGGCGTCGCCCGCCTCAGCGGTGTCCTCCCAGCGGCGGAAATCTGCTGCCAGACTGGGCTGGCGTTGGATGTGGACATAGACGGCCCACTGGGTGATGAATCGCTGGAGAGGGGCAAGATCGGAGCCCTGCCGGGACTGGTCGGCCGCCTGGTCCAGCTCCCGTGTGAAGGCGGGGAGCGAGGCGGGCGCGATCTGACTGATGGCCTGCCGTAGCGTGGCGACCGTTGCAGGCGGCTGAGGGATGAGCGGTTGCTCAGCGGCTGGGGTGGTCATGACTGCTCCCATGGACGCGATTCTGTCCCAAGCCTCAGCCTAGTGGGCAGGAGCACTTTCGCTCCGCCCGAACGAGTGAGGGAGAAGCGATTCAGCTGTCGCCCGGACCGGCCGAGGGCGGGAGGTCGGGTGAGCCCATTCCCTCATCCCTGCAGGTGGGCGATGAGCTCGTCCTGGCCGGTGTAGGAGTCTTCAACCATTCGTGGGACAGGGCCGGACCCAGTCCGCTGCCCTTGCGCGTCGACCCGTATCTCTGCCCGTGCCGCGAGCGTCGTAGCCTGAGCCTGCCGACGGATCGATCCGGAAGGGGACGGTCCCGTACCGGCGCCCCCGTGGACTGGCTCGGATCACTGGCGCGGACGGCGACATCAGGCCCGTGCGCGCCGAAGCCACCACCAGCGCCAGGCCCTCCAAGAGTGACTTTCCCGGTCACGGCATCAGGTGTCCCCCTCGTCGGTCGTGAGCGACGTGGACGTGAAGGAGCGCGGATGAGCGTGATGGGTGTCTGGGTGGTCGGCGTCGTGGCGGGTGATGCCGTTGGGGAAGCGCGTCGCCGATTCCCCGAGGTTGCGGGCGCCCACGGTACGTGGCCGGAGCCATCCGTCGACCTGAGCCCGTGGCGCGAGCGGTTCGAGCCCGCGGGGTTCTTCGACGGGACGCCCGAGAGGCTGTCGCGCACCGACGAAATCGTCCGCTTCGCCGACGCGGTCGACAAGGCCCGGAACGACAAGGCCGAGGTGGACGAGTTTCAGGACCATCTGCTTCACGCAGTCCCGCAGCAAGAGAGCGAAGGCTTGTTCTGCGCCGCCGTACCCAGGGGCGACGGCGCGGCGGCACTCATGTGGGGGCTCGGCCTCGACACGGCGCTCCGACTCCCGGGCTGCTGCGGGCAGTTCCTGCTCGATACCACTCAGGTACGGGCCGCGCTCCCCGCGGCCGAGCAAGCACTCGTCCTCTCCCCGCCACGTCGGGCCCATGTGGCCGCCCGGATACGGCTGTGGCTGGACGAGATGGCGGACGACCCGAACCACGACACCGACGAGCTGATCGACGGCCCGCTTCGGGTGCTGCGTTACGCGGCGCGCAGGGGAGTTGGCGCGGTCGGGCTCACCCTTTGGTACTGACAGCAACTCATGGACGCGGCGGCCCCCGCCACCAAGATCACGACCTGCGGCTGGAGCAATGGAGCCACGCGACCACCTACCCGCCCACTGCCGCACCGGGATCAGCGGATCCAGGTCGGTCAACGCTGCTTGATGATCCACGTCATGCGGTCCCGCTTCCACACGGCGGGAAAACGGCCCTCGCGAACCGCGGGCATGCCGATCTCCGGGGAGTACGCCTGGTAGACGGTGATCGTGGATGCCGTGTGGAGTGCGCGGACAGCGCGCTGCGGTTCTTCCATGGCGTACAGGGTGGGCCGAGCGTTTCCCATCGGCCAGCGATTTTCGAGTGCGTCAGAGCCGGTGCCCTCAGCGACGCCCGTCCAGGCCGGCCTGCCGCGCCACATGATCCGTCGGGCCCGGCGAGAGAGGGAGTGAAACGTCGGCGCCACCGCTTCGGGAGGAGCCGCTTTCAGCGCTGGGAAGCCATCCGGGTCATGGGACGGCCTGCGTTTCAGTGTTCGTGGACGTCCTACCGGTCGATGGGGAAGCGGTAGACCGTCGACTGCCGGGCCCGGAAGCCCAGACGTTCATAAAGCCGGTTCGCTGCCGCACGATCCGGCCGGGAGGTGAGATCGACCGTCCGGGCGCCCGCCTCCTGGGCAATCCGCAAGGCCTCCTGGGTGAGGAGGCCGGCGACTCCCCGGCCCCGCGCGACGCTGTCCACGACCACGTCTTCGACACGGGCTCGCAAGCCGGACGGCAAGGGCAGGAGCACCAGAGTCAGGGTGCCGACGATCTCGTCGGATGTCCGGGCGACGAGCACCGTATTGGCATCACACGTCACCATCCGGTCGATCGCTTCGTAACCGAGCGGGTCCGCCGTCGAAGACAATTGCGGTAGCAGCCGGCCGAAGGCCTCCACGAGTTCCGGACTCGCTTCCCGGGCGATCTCCACACGGACGTCCATGCCGTGAGCCTATCCATCGCCCGGGACTGATCAGGGTCACCTTGAGCGGACTACTCCTCGGTGGCCTCCGGCGCTGGCGCGATGCCCGTCGGGCAGGACGCCCCCCAGTTCGGCCCGAACGGGTCACTTAGCTTGACCCCCGTCCCGCCCAGCCCGCAGTACCCGTCCGGGTTTTTGCTGCCTGAAAGGTACTGCTGGTGATAACCCTCGGCCGGGTAGAAGGCGCGGTCTTCCGCGGGGAGGAGTTCGGTGGTGATGGTGCCGTAGCCGGAGGAGGTCAGGACGTTCTGGTAGGCGTCGCGGGAGGCGGCCGCGGTGGCTGCCTGGGCGGGGGTGTGGGTGTGGATGGCGGAGCGGTACTGGGTGCCGACGTCGTTGCCCTGGCGGAAGCCCTGGGTCGGGTTGTGGGACTCCCAGAAGACCTGGAGGAGGCGCTCGTAGGAGATCAGGCCGGGGTCGTGGACCACGCGGACGACCTCCGTGTGGCCGGTCAGGCCCGAGCAGACCTCCTCGTACGTGGGGTGCTCGGTGTAGCCGCCCTGGTAGCCCACCAGGGTCGTGTACACGCCCGTCGGGAGCTGCCAGAACTTGCGCTCGGCGCCCCAGAAACAGCCCATGCCGAAGTCGGCGATCTCCAGGCCCTCGGCGTAGGGGCCGAGGAGGGGGTTGCCGAGGACGGTGTGCCGGTCGGGAACCGTGAAGATCGGCTCCGGGCGGCCGCTCAGTGCCTGTTCGGCGGTCGGGAGCTGAGGGGTACGGCTGTGCAGGAACATGCGGTCTCCACGGGGTCGCAGGGGAACGGGGCCGGGGCGCCGTGGTGTTCAACGGGTGCGCCCCGGTCGGGATTCCGGCGCTCGTACGCCCTCAGCGGGGCAGTGACGCCGGCGTTCCGCCGTTCGCCTCGTAGCCCGCCACTGCCAGGGCGCGGTAGAGCGCGTAGTCCGCCGCCGGGTCGGGTGTGAGGGTCCAGGGGAGGGCGCCGACGTGGCCGTCCACGTGCACCAGCTGGTTCATGGCCTCCGCCCAGCGCTCGCCGCGGACCAGGAAGAGCACCAGGAGGTGGCGCACGTGCGCCAGCATCGGGTCGTCGGGGCGGGCCGCGTGCACCGCGTAGAGCGCTCCGTGGACCGCCTTGGTGACGACCTCGCTCTGGTAGAAGCTGCGGACCAGGTTCACCTCGGGGAGGTGCTCGAAGACCGCGAAGAGGGGCATCGCGGCCAGCAGGGAGCCCTGAGGGGCGCGGGCCGCTGCGGCCTCCGCGAAGGAGTACGCCACCTCGCGCGAGCCGTGCCACTTCTCGCACCAGTAGTGCAGGGCCGCCAGATGCGCGCCCATGTGGGCCGGCGCGCGGTCCAGGATCTTCAGCCAGAGCGCCTCGAACTCCGGCCGGGGGTAGGCGAGTCCGCGGGCCACCGACAGTTCGATGATGTACGGGATCGGGTCACCGGGGGAGAGCAGGGCCGCCTCGCCGCAGGCCGACCTCGCCTCCTCCATGATGATCCGGAACTCGTCCGTCCCCGGCGTCGACGTCCGCCACGCCTGCTGTACCAGGAACTCCGCATGCACCGCCGCGCCGCCCGCGTCCTTGGGCTTCTCGGCCCGCCACACCCGCAGCCACTGCCCGCCCGGCGTCTCGCTGACCCCGCCCGGACGCTGCTGCAGCTCCAGGGATGCGGCGCCGGCGAAGGCCTGCACCCGCTGCCAGCGCGTCTCGCCCGAGATCTCCGTGCCCGCCAGGAGCTGCGAGGCCGCTTGGTACTCCTGCGTGCGCTGCACCAGGTCCAGGACGTCCAAGAGGTCCCCGTCCGGTCCGGGCATACGGATGTCCAGCTCCTCCTGACGCAGGAAGCCGTAGTTCGCCGGGTCCGCCGCGTCCGGGTCGCCGGGCGAGACCAGCTGAATGCCGGTGCGCCTGCGCCGGAGGACCGGCAGCAGGACCAGGCTGAACATGGCCAGCGCCATCAGGACCCAGAGAATCTCCATGCCTCAAGCGAACCAGACGGGTCCGACAATTGGCCAACCCGGTCCGGTTCCGGTCCGGTACCGACCCGGATCGCAGGCCGTGAGGCGCCCCGCACAGGCCGTGAGCCGCCATCAGGCCCGCGAGCGCACTACGCTCGGGACCCATGAGCGACAGGCACATCAGTCAGCACTTCGAGACCCTCGCGATCCACGCGGGCAACACCGCCGATCCCCTCACCGGCGCGGTCGTCCCGCCGATCTACCAGGTCTCGACCTACAAGCAGGACGGCGTCGGCGGGCTGCGCGGCGGTTACGAGTACAGCCGCAGCGCCAACCCCACCAGGACCGCCCTGGAAGAGAACCTCGCCGCCCTTGAGGGCGGTCGTCGCGGCCTCGCGTTCGCGTCCGGACTGGCGGCCGAGGACTGCCTGTTGCGTACGCTGCTCAGCCCCGGCGACCACGTGGTCATCCCGAACGACGCGTACGGCGGCACGTTCCGCCTCTTCGCGAAGGTCGTCTCGCGGTGGGGCGTCGAGTGGTCCGTGGCCGACACCAGCGACCCGGCCGCCGTACGCGCCGCCCTCACGCCGAAGACCAAGGTCGTGTGGGTGGAGACCCCCTCCAACCCGCTTCTCGGCATCACAGACATCGCCGTCGTCGCGCAGATCGCCCGCGAGGCGGGCGCCCGGCTCGTCGTCGACAACACCTTCGCCACCCCCTACCTGCAGCAGCCGCTCGCGCTCGGCGCGGACGTCGTCGTGCACTCGCTGACCAAGTACATGGGTGGTCACTCGGACGTCGTCGGCGGCGCCCTGATCGTCGGCGACCAGGCGCTCGGCGAGGAGCTGGCGTACCACCAGAACGCGATGGGCGCGGTCGCCGGGCCCTTCGACTCCTGGCTGGTGCTGCGCGGCACCAAGACGCTCTCGGTGCGCATGGACCGGCACAGCGAGAACGCCACCAAGATCGCCGACATGCTCACCCGGCACGCGCGTGTGACCCGCGTTCTCTACCCGGGCCTCCCGGAGCACCCCGGTCACGAGATCGCCGCCAAGCAGATGAAGGCGTTCGGCGGCATGGTCTCCTTCCAGGTCGAGGGCGGCGAGGAAGCGGCCGTCGAGGTCTGCAACCGCGCCAAGGTCTTCACCCTCGGTGAGTCCCTGGGCGGCGTGGAGTCCCTGATCGAGCACCCCGGGCGCATGACGCACGCGTCCGCCGCCGGCTCGGCCCTGGAGGTCCCCGCCGACCTCGTCCGCCTCTCCGTGGGCATCGAGAACGTCGACGACCTGCTCCAGGACCTGCAGCAGGCTCTCGGCTGAGTCCAACGTCGGCCCCTCGGGGTCACCAGCCCGTCAGCGGTGGGGTCGTCTGCGAAGGCGGCTCCACCCAGGGGCGGGCCATGGACGCCCACACCACGAAGGCGACGGTCGCGGCGAACAGCAGCAGCCACATCACCCGCCGGGCCAGCGTCCTGCGGCGCAGCATCCGGCTCCCGCGGCGCACGACGTCCGCGTACAGGTCGGGCGGCACGGTGGGCTGCTTCTGGTCCAGCAGCCGCCGTACGTTCGCCTCGCGCTCGGGCAGGTTCACGACCGCACCACCCACCTCACGACCGCACCACCCATCTCACGACCGCACCACCGCGCTTCATGACGGCACCACCTTCGCCATGGTCGGTGCCGGTCCGCGCGGCGGGTGCAGCAGTGTCGTCATCGCCCTGGCACAGATCGCCCGCACCCGTTCCACGGGGAGCCCGAGCAGGGCCGCCGTCTGTTCCTCGGCGACCCCCTCGTACATCCTCAGGACCAGGACCAGCCGCTCCTGGGGCGTCAGCCGGGCCAGGACGGCGACGGAACCGGAACCGGCGCCCGAGGGGGACGGGCGGGAGCGTCCCAGCGCCCCGTACTGGTGCCACGCCCCGCGCGCGAAGCGGACGGCCAGCTGCTGGCGGGCCCGGTCGTACGGGTCCTCACCGCGCAGCCGGTCCCAGGAGGCGTACGTGTGGGCCAGTGCCAGCGTCAGCAGGCGCCGCGCGCGCGGGTTGGCGTTCGGGGGCTCCGCGGTGAGCAGTGTGGCGGCATGCAGCAGCCGCCCTGCCGCGCCCGCGACGAACGCCTCGAACTCCCGGGCCCGGCGGGCGTTTTGGAACGCGCGCCGTTCTCGCACCACGCCTCCCGCCCGAGGACGACCCTGACGGAACCAAGGGTCCGGCCGCGTACGACGGGCCGCACCGTGTGCGACAAGGACCCGGTCTCATATGAGGCCAGACGCGGCCCCGCGGTCAAGAGTCCGGGGGCACACACGTGTGAAGCCGAAACGACACGCGCGGATGAAGCCGCACACACACGCGCGCGTCAAGGCTCAGGAAGCGGTGGGACGGTCAGGAAGCCGGCTGCTCCCCCGCCGCGCCCCCCGTCGTGGCCATCCGGGACGAGAGCGCGCTGTTGAAGCGCGTGAGGAGCGAGCAGAAGGCCTCGCGCTCCTCCGGCGCCCAGTCATGGGTCAGCTCGGCCATCAACTGCCGCCTGGAGGAGCGCACTTCGTCGAGGCGGGACTGCCCGCGCGGCGACAGCTGGAGCACCACGGCGCGTCCGTCCTCGGGGTGCGAGGTCCGCTTGACCAGACCGGTGTCGACCAGCGGGGCCACCTGCCGGGTGACCGTCGAGGAGTCGATGCCCATGCTCGCGGCGAGCGCCTTGACGCCCATCGGGCCTTCCTTGTCGAGGCGGTTGAGCAGCAGGTATGCGGCGCGGTCCATGGAGTTGCGGACCTGCCCCACTCCGCCGAGCCGGGTCTGTTCGGCACGGCGCGCGAACAACGCGACCTCGTGCTGAAGCGTGTCGAGGAGACCGGTGTCACCGACGGTCGTCATGTCCATCGACATTTCTGGTGTTGTGGGCATGGCCGGGGGCTCAATTCATGCGTGGGGAGCTGGGTTGGGGGAAAGGGTACGCGGCCCGGACGCGGGTCGTACCGACGCTGAGTAAAACCGGTCTCGGCCCGTGGTCACACCAGGAGTCCTCGGGTGTGAACTGGGAGACTGGTGGTCATGAGCTACAGCACGGCCGACTCCTCGCCCAGGGTGACTCTGGACGACGTACGAGGCGCCCAGAAGATGCTCACGGGCGTGGCGCGGACGACCGCGATGGAGGGCAGCAGGTACCTGTCCCAGCTGGTGGGCGCCCCGGTGCACTTCAAGTGCGAGAACCTCCAGCGCACCGGCTCGTTCAAGCTGCGTGGCGCGTACGTGCGCATCGCCGGGCTGCTTCCGGAGGAGCGCGCCGCGGGGGTGGTCGCGGCCAGCGCGGGCAACCACGCGCAGGGCGTCGCCCTCGCCTCCTCACTGCTCGGCGTGCGCTCCACGGTCTTCATGCCGACCGGCGCCCCGCTGCCGAAGGTCGCGGCCACCCGCGACTACGGCGCCGAGGTGAGGCTGCACGGTCAGGTGGTCGACGAGACGCTGGCCGCCGCGCAGGAGTACGCGGCCGAGACGGGCGCGGTCTTCATCCACCCCTTCGACCACCCCGACATCATCGCGGGTCAGGGCACGGTCGGCCTGGAGATCCTGGAGCAGTGCCCGGAGGTGCGCACGATCGTCGTCGGGATCGGCGGCGGGGGGCTGGCCGCGGGCATCGCGGTCGCGGTGAAGGCGCTGCGCCCCGATGTGCGGATCATCGGCGTGCAGGCGGCGGGCGCGGCGGCGTATCCGCCCTCGCTGGCGGCGGGGCGGCCGGTGTCGATCGACAACCCGGCGACGATGGCCGACGGCATCAAGGTCGGACGGCCCGGCGATGTGCCGTTCCGGATCGTCGAGGAACTGGTGGACGAGGTCCGCACGGTGTCGGAGAGCCATCTGTCGAGCGCGCTGCTGCTCTGTCTGGAGCGGGCCAAGCTGGTCGTCGAACCGGCGGGCGCGAGCCCCGTCGCGGCGTTGCTGAGCGAGCCCGGGACCTTCGAGGGCCCGGTCGTCGCGCTGCTGTCGGGCGGCAACGTGGACCCGCTGCTGATGCAGCGCATCCTGCGCCACGGCATGGCCGCGAGCGGCCGCTACCTCGCGGTCACGCTGCGGCTGACGGACCGTCCCGGCGCTCTGGCCACACTTCTCGGGGTGTTGTCAGTGGCGGACGCTAACGTCCTCGATGTGAGCCACGTACGGACCGATCCCCGGCTCGGGCTCACGGAGGTGGAGGTCGAGCTGCACCTGGAGACGAAGGGTCCGGAGCACTGCGCCGAGGTCGGCCGCGCCCTGCGTGAGGCCGGCTACACGGTCATCGACTGATCGACTGACATCCATCGTCCGAGGTCAGGGCCCCTGTCCTCGAACCTCGGAAAAATCTGTTGAGTAACGCGATACATCGCGTTACGGTGTGTCCTGCCCCGCCCGCTTCCAGCATCTCGCTGCGCCCGTCGCAGTCTGTGAGACGGGACGAGACGGGCAAAGGTAAGAAGTTACCGTGAAAATTCCCCAACGACGTGGAGAACTCACATGCCAGGCGCCATCTATGCCGAAGGCCTGGTGAAGACCTTCGGTGACGTAAGGGCTCTGGACGGCGTCGATCTCGATGTCCCGGAAGGCACCGTCCTGGGCCTGCTGGGACCGAACGGCGCGGGCAAGACGACCGCCGTCCGCTGTCTGACGACCCTCCTGCGCCCCGACAGCGGCAAGGCCGTCGTCGCGGGCGTCGACGTGCTCAAGCACCCCGACGCGGTACGGCGCAGGGTCGGCCTCTCCGGACAGTTCGCGGCCGTCGACGAGTATCTGACCGGCCGCGAGAACCTCCAGATGGTCGGCCAGCTCTACCAGATGAGGGCGAAGGCCGCGAAGGTCCGCGCGGCCGAACTCCTCGAGCAGTTCAACCTGACGGAGGCCGCCGACCGCCCCGCGAAGACGTACTCGGGCGGTATGCGCCGCCGGCTCGACCTGGCCGCCGCGCTGGTCGTCTCGCCGCCGGTGATGTTCATGGACGAGCCGACGACCGGCCTCGACCCGCGCAACCGGCAGCAGCTGTGGGAGGTCATCAAGCAGCTGGTCTCCGGCGGTACGACCCTGCTGCTGACCACGCAGTACCTGGAAGAGGCCGACCACCTCGCGCACGACATCTGCGTGGTCGACCACGGCCGAGTGATCGCCCGCGGTACCGCCGACCAGCTCAAGGCGCAGACCGGCGGCGAGCGCGTCGAGGTCGTCGTGCACGAGCGTGAGCACATAGCGACGGCCTCGGAGGTGCTCCGCGGCTTCGGCAAGGGCGAGACGACCGTCGAGGAGCACACCCGCAAGCTCACCGTGCCCGTCACCGGCGGCGCGAAGCTCCTCGCGGAGGTCATCCGTGAGCTGGACGGCCGCGGCATCGAGATCGACGACATCGGGCTGCGCAGGCCCACGCTCGACGACGTCTTCCTCTCCCTGACCGGACATGTCGCCGAGACGAGGGACGAGGAGAACGGGGTGGCGGGGGACGCGAGGGGCCGCAAGCCGAAGAAGGACGCGGCGAAGAAGGACCCCGCGAAGGACCCGGCGAAGAACGAAACCGCGCAGACGGAAACCGCGCAGACGGAGGCCACGAAGTGAGTGCCGTGACAGACGCCGCCCCCGCGACGACCCCCCAGGGAGCCGTCGTCCAGCCCGTGCGCGACTCCCTGGTCATCGCCCGGCGGAATGTGATCCGGATGACCCGGATTCCAAATCCTTTTCGCTCGTCTCGGTCAGGTTCCATCTCGCCGCGCATCGGAGACCGGCGGCCCAACGCCTTGAAGGAGCAGGCGAAGTGAGTGCTGTGAACGATTCCCTGGTCATCGCCCGCCGGAACTTGATTCGGATGACCCGGATTCCCGAAATGATTCTGTTTGGGCTAATCCAGCCAATCATGTTCGTGGTGCTGTTCACGTACGTGTTCGGCGGTTCCATGCAGATCGGCAACAGCGCCGATCTGGACGTCTACAAGAACTTCCTGATGGCGGGCATCTTCGCGCAGACCGTCACGTTCGCCACCGCCAGCTCCGGTGCGGGCATCGCCGACGACATGCACAAGGGGCTCATCGACCGGTTCCGCTCGCTGCCCATGGCGCGCGGCGCAGTGCTGACCGGGCGTACCGTTGCCGACCTCGTGCAGACGGCCTTGACGCTGTTCGTCCTCGCGATCGTCGCATTGGTCGTGGGTTGGCGCCCCGGCTCCGTGGACCCGACCAACTTCGGGAAGATCTTGGGCGGCTTCGGCCTGCTGCTTCTTCTGGGGTACGCCTTCACGTGGATCGGCGCGCTGATCGGCCTGTCGGTACGCACACCGGAGGCGGCCACCTCCGGTGGACTGATCTGGCTCTTCCCGGTGACCTTCATCTCGAACGCGTTCGTGGATTCCAGCAAGATGACCCCGTGGCTGCGTCACATCGCTGAGTGGAACCCGTTCAGCGCGACCGTTCAGGCGTGCCGCAAGCTCTTCGGCGACCCAGGCCTGTCCCCGTCTGACGCCTGGCCGATGCAGCACCCTGTCTGGGCGTCGCTGATCTACTCGATCCTGATCATCGTCGTCTTCCGCACGCTCGCGGTCCGCAAGTACCGCCGGGCGACCAGTTGATGGCTCCGCTTCCTCGGAACTGCCTTGACGGCACGCCGCCCTGAGGCCCCTCTCGGTTGGGAGGGGCTTCAGGGCTGTCCGGGTCAGCTCTGGCAGCCGCAGCCGGATGTGGTCTTCGCTTCTGTGACGGTGACGCCGGGGTCGGCGGGTGTGCAGCAGGCATTGACGCCGCAGTAAGCGTCGGCGGACCTGGCCGACCGGCACCGCGCCGCCACCGAGCCCGCCCAGGCTTCGTCGCCCTCCGGGTTCGGGCCGTCGCGTGTGATCGCTGTCGACGGCAAGGCACTCAAGGGATCAGCCCGTCTCATCGCGACGCGCCGACATCTGCTCTCCGCGGTCACCCACGGCACCGTCGTGACCCTTGCCCAGGTAGAAGCCGGCGCGAAGATGAACGAAACCACACACTTCTGTCCACTGCTGGCACCGCCGGACCTGACCGGCACCGTCGTCACCTTCGACGCCCTGCACTCGGTCAAGTCGAACATCTCCTGGCTGGTCGAGACCAAGAAGGCCCACTACATCGCCGTGATCAAGACCAACCAGCCCACCGTCCACGCCCAACTCGCCGCCCAGCCCTGGCAGTCCATCGCAGTCCAGCACACCGCTTCCGGGGCTGGACACGGACGCCGCGAGTCCCGCTCAATCAAGACCTGCTCGATCGCCGACAAACTCGGCGGAATCGCCTTTCCCCACGCCCGCCTGGCCATCCGCATCCACCGCCGCCGCAAGCAGACCGGCCGGCGTGAGACCCGTGAGAGTGTCTACGCCGTCACAAATCTCGACGCCCACCAAGCCGGTCCCGCAGATCTGGCCGCCGCGATTCGCGGGCACTGGGGCGTGGAGAACTCCTCGCACCACATCAGGGATGTCACCTTCGCCGAGGACGCCTCCACCGTCCACGCCGGGACCGCACCACGGGCCATGGCGACCCTCCGCAACCTCGCCATCGGCGCGCTGAAATCCCTCGGAGCCGACAACATCGCCAAGACCACCCGGGCGATCCGCGACGAGCCCCAACGAGCACTCCCCATCCTGGGCATCACCAAGAATCCGGACGCCCACGGAACTTGATCAAGCCCAGCACCAGTGCAGCACCACGAGAACATCGACTCACGGACAGCCGGCAGACTTCACCTCACCGCGTGAAGATCACCAACAGCATCCAGAAATTGAGCCAGAGCCGAAAAGCGTGAACGCCACGGCTTCTCACTGCAAGCGACGTCACACCGACCTCGACTGAACCCTTCACCCAGATGATCCGTCAGATCGCCAAGTGCAACTGGAGTACTGGGGCACCAGCACCCGAACGGGCGACCCGGTCCCGCCTGTTGCCGCACCTCAGGTTTCGCTCAACCGTGCGAACGGAGGTGGGAGTCGGCGCTAGGGTCTCTCCTCGGCGGCTGGAGAGGCCGTTGTCGACCAAAGAAAACCGAGGGGAACGCGTGCGCCGAATTTCGCGAATCATGTCGGCAGGCTGTGTCGCAGCGGCACTGGCCGTCATCAGCTCCACACCTGCGTCCGCCGCTGTGCCCATGAGTTGCCCGATGACCACGGGCTACGATTTTTCCGGCAGTCACAATTACTACCGGGACCTGGAACCCCGTTCCGGCGGCGACAGCGGTACGACAATCAGCATCACCTTCCACAAGGGAAAGACGACGACGTCCACCGTGGGCGGATCGATCTCGGGCGAAGCGAAGGTGGTCTTCGTCAAGGCGTCGGCGTCGTTCGACTACCACTTCGCATGGCAGTGGACGAACAGCTCGACCTACACGTGGTCGTGGAAGGTGCCGAACAACATGAGGCACGGTTACCTGCACGCGGGTGTGAAGGTCAAGTACACGAAGTGGAACTACAACCAGACGCAGCCCAACTGCACCACCAAGGTGCTGCGCAGTGGATCAGCGCGGCTGGTCTACGAGGGTCGCGAAACCTGGCACGGAAAGAGCTGATGCGCAGAAGACATCTGGCCGTACTGCCAGTCATCGTCATCCTGGCCGCCGGGTGTGGGGGAGGGGGAAATCGGGCTCCTGTGGGCAGCCCGTCGAAATCAGTGCTGGTGTCTGATCCGGACCGTCCTGACAGCGGAAAGGAGACGCCGGGCCATCTCGGACCCGGGACGGTCGAACTTCCTGTTTCTGCTGACCGGATCGCCGAACTAGGCGTCCGCTACGACTGTCTCGGACCTGGCGGTCTCACTGTCACCAGCGGAACCGGCCTCAGCGCCGAGGTCGGTGGCTGCGACGACAGCGCCACGTTCGGCGCCCGCATCAAGGCGAAGGATTTGCACGGCAGGAAATTCGCGGACACGGTCACCGTCACGGTCGGCAAGCGTACGAGGTGGCGTATGTCCGTGGACATCACCACCAAGGACGGTGTGAAGCAGACCGTCCACGGCTGATCGCGTGACGAGACCCCCGCTGATGCTGATCTCTGACTACGGGCTGACGCGGGGGCGACAAGTTCCAGACCGGTTCCGGCCAGGAAACCGATGAGCAGTTCGGGGTGGCGCTGGGCGTAGCGCAGGGTGCTCTTCGTGGCCCAGTGCTCCAGTCGTACTTCGTGATCTGACGGATCAACGGGGTGGTGGGTTCAGTCGAGGTCGGTGAGGCGTCGCTTGCAGTGAGAAGCCGCATCTCAACCGATCTTGAAACCTGCAGGTCGAACGGAGTTCCTGGTCGGGTGATCTTCCGGCCGTACGCGCATGAAGGCAGGGCCTCCTGGTAGCTCGGGGGTGCGACCCCATTCTGAGCGTTCCGGGAGGCCCTGTTGCAGGGCGGTTGCAAGTTCCGGGGCGTGCGGCTGGTCGGGTTGTGACCGGTTGGGGCGCATAACAAGGCAGGCACGGGCTTCGTGATCATTGTGGTGTCTAAGAGGTCGCGCAGATTGGCGCGGGGCGCCCCCCGTCGGCGAAGCAGGCGCAGATCTTGTTGATCCTTGGGAGTTGCGACGCTCTGCGATCACCGGGGAGATCTGTGCCTGCCCCGACATCGTGGCTGACCGAACCGCTCTTGAATCAATTCGCCGCGCTGTTGCCTGAGCGGCTGGCTTACCACCCGCCCCGCCCGCTGGGCTGCCATCGCAGGCGCATCAGCGACCGGATCGTCACCAGACGACCGGGCCGGTCTTGTCGAAGAAGCCACCGGTCGGGCCGTCGGAGCCAATCGAGGCCATACGGACGATGATCTCCGTGCCTTCCTCGATGGTCTGCGTGCCCATGTGGCCGTTGAGGTCGGTGGCGGTGTAGCCGGGGTCGACGGCGTTGAACCGGATGGCGGGGAAAGCCTTCGCGTACTGCGCGGTGACCATGACCAGCGCGGTCTTGGAGGAGTTGTAATCCAGCGCCATTACCTGGAACTCCACCCGGCTGGGGTCGGCGCACGCCGCCAGCGAGCCCAGACCGCTGCCGACGTTGACGACGACCGGGGCATCGCTCGCTTCCAACAGCGGCAGGAAGGTGTGCGTGACGCGCACGACGCCGAAGACGTTCGTGTCGTACGTGGTCAGCATGTCGGCCCCGGTGACCTCGCCGACCGGCTTGCGCGCGCCCACGATCCCGGCGTTGTTGACCAGGACGTCGAGACGGCCGACGGCCGCGCGGACGAATTCGGCGGCAGCCTTGACAGAATCCTCGTCAGTGACGTCGAGCTGAACGAAGCGGGCGCCGAGCCTGTCGGCCGCCTCCCGGCCGCGGTGTGCATCGCGTGCCCCGACGTAGACGGTGTGCCCGGCCTCAATCAGGCGGCGGGCCGTCTCGAAACCCAGGCCCTTGTTCGCTCCAGTGATCAATGTGACGGTCATGTGTTCACTCCGTGATCGGTGGGGTGGTGACGCCTCCACCCTCCTCACCTCGCGGAGGGACAGACAGTGCCCGCCTCAGCCAGTGGACTGGCAGTACCAGGCTGTCCGGGCGCGGCAACGCGATACTGGGACGGTGAGCGAATCCAGGGAACTGGGCAGAGCCCTGCACGGCTGGCGGGACCGGATCGCCCCCGCAGCGGTCGGGCTGCCCGCGTGCGGAGTACGTCGGACCGCCGGGCTGCGCCGCGAGGAACTGGCACAGCTCGCCGGTCTGTCGGTGGACTACATCATCCGCCTGGAACAGGGGCGGGCCACCTCCCCGTCGGCGCAGGTCCTGTCCGCGCTGGCCCGCGCCCTGCGGCTGTCGGCAGCCGAGCGCGAATACCTGTATCTCCTCGCGGGCCAGCCGGCGCCGGGCCCCGGGCAACTGTCGGCGCACATCCCACCGGGGGTCCGAAGGCTGCTCGACCAACTGGACGGCTCACCGCTGAGCGTGCATGACGCCGCGTGGAACCTGATTCTGTGGAACCCGTTGTGGGCGGCCCTGTTCGGAGACGCATCCGCGCTGCGCGGACGCGAGCGCAACCTCGTCTGGCGGCACTTCGCCGGTCTGCCGAGCCGGGTCAGCCACACCCCCGAGCAGGAGGCCCGGTTCGAGGCGGCCGTGGTCTCCGATCTCAGGGCGGCTACCGCCCGCTACCCGGCCGATGCCGGCCTGCGCTCCCTGATCAAGGACCTGCGGGGTGTCAGCACCGACTTCGCACGCCTGTGGGACACGGGCATCGTCGGCGTCCATGAATCGGACACCAAGACCGTCCATCACCCCGACGTCGGCACACTCACCTTCGACTGTGACGTGCTCATTGCTCCCGGCAGCGATCTGCGCATCGTCACCTATACCGCCGCTCCCGGCAGCGACGCCGCCGACCGGATCAGGCTCCTCAACGTCATCGGCACCCAGGCCATGACCGAAGACAGCACCCCGGGATAGCAATCGGCGGGGGCACCTCCACCCCCATGGCCCGCAGCCCGGCCCACCGACCACCGACGACGGCTCGCTGTGAACGCCGGCGAGAGGTCGCCAGATGGGCGTGCCTTCACGGTCGTGGGTTCGGGCGTCCGTCCCAGCGATGGGGGGTCCATGCCCGTCGGATCAGGCTACGGATGGTGATGATGGTGTCGGCGAGGTCGAAGAATGCGTCGATGACAGTTGCCCGGCGCTCGTAGCAGCGGGCGAGGCGGCAAAAGGCGTTCTGCCAGGCGTGGGTCCTTTCGACATGCCACCTCTGGCCTGCCTGGATCGGCGCCTTCTCACCCTTGCGCGCGATGCGGCCGTGCAGGCCGCGCTCGTCGAGAAGTGCAGCGGGTCTTGTCCGAGTCGTAGCCGGCGTCCAAGTGCACGGTGATGTTGTCCGGCAGCGGTCCCAGGTTGTTGAGGCGGTCCAGGGTCGGAGCGAGCAGCGGGGAATCGTGACGGTTTGCTCCAGCCGGCACGCGGCCGAGCGGAATTCCGTAACCATCCGTCATGCCGGAGCGTTTCAGGCCCCGTTTGCCGCGGTCGACCGGTGAGCGCCCGGCGACCTCACCACCGCCGGGCGCTTTGGTGATGGAGCCATCGACAGCGATCTGATCAAGCACGAGCCCGACGATCCGGTCGTAGGATTCCGGCGCGATCCGCTTGAGTTCGGCGAAGATGCCAAGCCGGATCCACTCGTCACGACGGTTGCGGATCGTGGTGGCGGAGCAGGTTGTGTCGGCGATCGCCTCGTAGGAGCAGCCGACGCGCAGGAGCTGCAGCACCTTGTCGAAGACGATTCGGTCGCTGATGCGTGGGCGGTGGCAGCCCAGCGGATGGGTCGGCACGTAGGCGGCCGCTCAGGCAGCAGGGCAGCGAATTGGCCCCACGAGCGGCTCGGTCAGCCACGATGGCAGTACAGGCACAGGTCTCCCCAGTGATCACAGAGCGTCGCAAGTCCATGATCACCAAGACCTGTGCCTGGTTCGCTGCCGGGGCCCGCCACCCCGCCTATCTGCGTGACCTCTAAGTCCCGTGCCTACTCGACGACATACGCAGCCTTGCGCGCCGAACGAGCTGCCCACCGAAGGAGTGGCGCGGGACCGGGAGAGAGGACGGCCACAGAAGCCACCTGGCGTTATGTCGGCTCCGGCTGTACCCCCGGCGCTGCTCAATCGACCAGATGACCAGAGGCCCCGGCAGTCGCCGGGGCCTCTGTCGTTGCGTGTCAGGAGGTGAGGATGGAGATGCCGTCTCCGATCAGTTTCAGCCCGATGACGAAGAACAGGACTGCCATCACGGCGACATTGTGCTGAGCTGCCCAGTCTTTCCAGTCGCCGAGCGTGGTTCTGGCTCGCTCTCCTCCGAGGAGGAAGATTCCCAGGGGGGCCAGCAGGCCGAGGGTGGCGATCAGGACGAAGATCGCCAGCGATGCGATCTGCTCCCCGACCGGCAGTTCTGATGAGCCTATGGAGGCGGCCGCGGCGATGGTCAGCGGGGCGTTCTTGGCGTTGAGCGCGGCCAAGGCCAGTCCGAGTCCGAAGACCTTGACCGGCGTGAGGCGGTCGATCGCGCCCATCCACTTCGGCAGCCGGGCCTGTGAGGCATCCCTTGGTCGTCGGTGCCATTGCCGGCCGCAGAAGAGGACGAGGAACACGCCCAGAGCGAGCTTGAGGGCTCCCACCCAGGTGGCCGGTTGATTGTGGGAGGAGGCACCCGCGGGGGAAGCGATGGCCAGCATCACCGCGCCCAGTGCCGCGAGCCCCAGGATCCAGCCGAGGGTGAAGAGGGGGCCGTTGAGACGGCCCCGCGGCGTGGCGAGTATGAGGATGATGGCGATGATCGGGAGCGGGCTGATCGCGACGCCGGCCGCAAGCCCCAGCACGTCACCGAGAACTTTGCCCATTGATTACCTCCTGGTGAATGGGTCAGGTCGGCGATCGAGTCGAGCAAGGTTCCGGAAGTGGTCGCCGTGAACGCCGAACTCCTCGGTACGGCCCCGGGAAGGCGGCTGCCCGAGAACGTGACGACGACCGACTCGGCAAGTTCCCGTTCCATCTTCCTGCGCCTTTGCGGATCTGTCCTCGGGAGCTCCTCGCCACGCGGAGGTACAGCTCTGCGCGGACCTGGAGCGCATGCCGGTGGAGGACACCACCGTGGAGTGGCCCGAGCAGCTTTCGCCGTCCGTCACCGTGGCCAAGCTGCGGCTGCCGCGGCAGGACATCTCCGGCCCGGTGAACCTGGAGAAGATGGACGCGCTGTCCTTCACGCCCTGGCGGGTCACCGCCGAGCACGCGCCCCTGGGCAACATCACGCGGGCCCGCAAGACGGTGACGGTGGTGACGCGGGCATGAAGATGCCCCCGGCGCGGCCGGGGGCATCGTCGCAGTGGTCGGTCCCGGCTCAGCCCTTGTAGGGCTCGGCCTTGAGGATCTTCACCGAGGCGAGCTTGCCGTTGGGCAGCTCGTACCGGGCGTCCTCGCCGATCTTCTTGCCGTTCACGCCGGAGCCCAGGGGGGACTGGGGCGAGTAGGTCTCGATGTCGGCGCTGGCGTACTCGCGCGAGGCGAGCAGGAAGTCCAGCGTGTCGTCCTCGTCGCCGTCGAAGGCGATGGTGACGACCATGCCGGGGGCGACCATGCCGTCCGCCGCGGGGGCCTCGCCCACCTTGGCGTTCTCCAGGAGCTGGGTCAGCTGGCGCACACGGAGCTCCTGCTTGCCCTGCTCTTCCTTGGCCGCGTGGTACCCGCCGTTCTCGCGCAGGTCGCCTTCCTCGCGCGCGGCCGCGATTTTGCCGGCGATCTCCGTGCGCGCAGGACCAGACAGGTAGTCCAGCTCGGCCCTGAGCTGGTTGTACGCCTCCTGGGTCAGCCAGGTGACGTTCTCGCTGGTCTGGGTCACAGGTGCTCCTCGTAGGTACTGGGAATACAAAGCATCGCCCTACCCAGAAGAATGTGCTTTCACGGGTGGGCGAAACCACGAGCCTAACAATTCCCGGGCAGAAGGGGGAGGAC
Organism: Streptomyces sp. NPDC111656; assembly: GCF_055656965.1. Taxonomy (NCBI): domain Bacteria; kingdom Bacillati; phylum Actinomycetota; class Actinomycetes; order Kitasatosporales; family Streptomycetaceae; genus Streptomyces; species Streptomyces sp. NPDC111656. The sequence goes on along the minus strand of NZ_JBVKCA010000002.1, from coordinate 385,934 downwards.
ATAAGACATCAGAATTACGTCAACGCAGGTCAGCGCGTAGGTGCCACGGGCGATGCCGGAGGCGGCGAGCGGTGCAGGGGGGACCGCGGAGGGTGGTGTCAGTCGGCGTGGCAGCCGAGCAGCTCCGCCGTGCCGCCGCGGGAGGTGGTACGGAGCGTGACGACCTTGTCGATACGGGAGGAGTCCTGGTCGAAGCGGAAGTCCGCGCGGCCCACCTCGCTGCCGTCGTCGGCCTGCGAGCGCAGCGTGCAGTAGCCGTGGGCGCTCGCGTCCTTGCGCACCTCCAGGTGCACCTCGACCGCGTTGTCCGAGACGGCCTTGAAGGTGATCACCTCACCGCTGATCTTGTTCGAGAAGACGTAGTAGTAGGCGAACCAGCCCATCAGGGCGAGCAGGGCCACGCCCAGCACACTGCCGATGACCTTGAGTTTCCGGTCCGCGCGCGCGTCCTCGGAGCGGCCGTACCGGCCCTCGGGCAGCTGTGTGCTCGCCGTGCTCATGATCGTCCTCTCGGGGACGGGGTCCCGGAATTATTCGTCCCCCGATTCCGTCACTATAGAAGCCGCCCATGACGCCGAAACACGCCGGGCGCCGACTTGCCGACTGGCCTCACCGGCCGACTTACTGAGGATCGAGTCTTGACTGACCAGCTGCGACTGATGGCCGTGCACGCCCACCCCGACGACGAGTCGAGCAAGGGCGCGGCCACCATGGCGAAGTACGTGTCCGAGGGGGTGGACGTGCTGGTCGTGACCTGCACGGGCGGGGAGCGCGGCTCCATCCTCAACCCGAAGCTCCAGGGCGACCAGTACATCGAGGAGCACATCCACGAGGTACGCAAGAAGGAGATGGACGAGGCCCGCGAGATCCTCGGCATCAAGCAGGAGTGGCTCGGATTCGTGGACTCCGGCCTTCCGGAGGGTGACCCGCTGCCGCCGCTCCCCGAGGGCTGCTTCGCGCTCGAGGATGTGGACAAGGCGGCCGGAGAGCTGGTCAGGCAGATCCGCTCGTTCCGTCCGCAGGTGATCACCACGTACGACGAGAACGGTGGTTATCCGCACCCCGACCACATCATGACCCACAAGATCTCGATGGTGGCGTTCGAGGGGGCGACGGACACCGAGAAGTACCCGGAGTCCGAGTACGGCCCGGCGTTCCAGCCGCAGAAGCTCTACTACAACCAGGGCTTCAACCGCCCGAGGACCGAGGCATTGCACAGCGCCCTCCTTGAGCGCGGTCTGGAGTCGCCGTACGGGGACTGGCTGAAGCGGTGGAGCGAGTTCGAGCGCACCGAGCGCACGCTGACCACGCACGTGCCGTGCGCGGACTTCTTCGAGATCCGTGACAAGGCACTGATCGCGCACGCCACGCAGATCGACCCCGACGGTGGCTGGTTCAAGGTCCCGATGGAGATCCAGAAGGAGGTCTGGCCGACCGAGGAGTACGAGCTCGCCACCTCTCTGGTCGACACTTCCCTCCCCGAGGACGACCTCTTCGCGGGCATCCGCGACAATGCCTGATATGAGCGCAAGCCTGGCACTGACGCACCTCGTTCCCCTCGCCAAGGAGGTCGACGAGAACAAGGTCACCCCCGGCGTCCTCGGTTTCATCGTCTTCGCGGCGTTGGCCCTGGCGGTGTGGGGGCTGATGAAGTCCATGAACCGGCACATGGGGAAGGTCACCTTCGAGGAGGACCCGGAGAAGCCCGGGAAGGGCACCGCGGCCTCCGGCAAGGGGAGCGGCTCCGGTGCCGGTCCCGGAGGGAAGGCCTCGCCCGCGAAGGGCTGAGCCTGATGTGCGGACTCCGGCCGCGGGTGGCCGGAGTGCGCACCCTCACCCTCGGCACCGCCCTCTCGTACGAAGGGGTCCCTCCGTACGCAGGGGCGGCCGTCGGCGCGGTCATCCCGTGGCCCGCTCCAGCCTGTTGTCCATGCCGCACTGCAGGGCGTACGCGAGGCCGAGCGGATTGCTCCACGCGTCGGCGAAGTACCGGGCGAGCCCGTGGACGATCTCGCCCGCGGTCTCCCGGCCGCCGAGATAGCGAGTGACGTACGCATGCGCGTACTCGGCGGCGAACAGCTGCGGCATCTCGATCTGCGGCCCCAGCACCCCGCCCGCGCCCGCCTCGATGAGCGCGCCGCCCAGGCGTGCCGGCTCGGCGGTGGCGGGCAGCCCGGCGTAACCGGCGTTGAGGAACACCAAGGGGCGCTGCGCGAGCAGGGGGTCGGCGAGGCCGCGCTCGGCGAGGACCGCAGGGACGTCGATGTCCTTGCCGTCGCTCAGCCGAAGGACGAACAGCGGGGCGCTGTCGTCGGCGACGGGTCTGAAGTGCCCGTGGCACCAGAAGTACATCAGCTGCTCGTCGAGCCCGCCGCAGCGCAGGGCGCGCAGCAGTTCGTCGCGCAGGGCGCGTTCGACGCGGACGGTGCCGGTGGCGAGGGCGCTTTCGACCTCGGCGGCCCGGGTGACGCCCTGCGGGTCGATGCCCTTGTCGTGATTCAGGCTCACCACCGGCGACAAGGGCGGCGGCGGGGCGTCGTGCTCGTCGCCGGCGGGGACCGGGAAGCGCGGGTGGTGACCGCCGGTCTGCTCGATCTGGTGCCGGTAGCCGAGAAAACGGCGGAAGGCCTCGCCGCCGGGCCCGTGCGCGATGTTCTCGGGCAGCGCGAGCATCGGCCAGGGCAGGAACAGGTCGGAGTCGACGCGGAAGCGCAACGGCTCCTCGCGGCTCAGCGCGTCGGTCAGGATCTCACCGAAGCGCCGGGTGCCCCGACCGCCGTCGCCGAGCAGTTCCCCGTACAGCAGGTGGGAGCCCTGGCGGGCGAGCTCGTCGAGGATTCCGCGCAGTTCCTGCCGGGGCTCGGCGGTGAGATCCGGGCAGGTGGCGTACGGGAAGTGGGGGCGGCCCCCGACCGGGATCCCGTGCTCGTCGACGGGCTGGAAGTCGACCAGTTCCCGTTTCCACAGCGCCCGCAGATGCGCCGCGGCGGCGGTGACGGCGGCCGGCTTCACGTTCAGCCTCAGCGCGTGCTCGGTAGCGGACGGGGGCGCGGCCGGGCCGTACATCCGGGCCCGGATGTGGTCGTCGGCGTGGGCGTCGAGGGCGAGGACCAGGTCCGGGTGACGCACGGTGGCGGCCGGGCGGCGGGTGAAGCCGCGGCTGGGGTCCTGGACGACCTGGCTGAGAAGTTCGCGGGCCATCGGGCTCAGGCCCTCCGCGCGGACGTACGGGGTGCGGGCGCGATGGGCCGGTGCGGCCCCGGATCGGACGGGACGACGTCGATCTCGGCCTCGACCTGCTGCAGGACGGTCCCGGTGGCGGGGTCCTCGACGGTGAAACGCAGCCGGTGCGAGCCGGGGCGGTGCGGGGTGAAGCGGAACTCCGCCCCGTCGGCGGGGACGCCGTGTGCGGGGTGGAGCTCCGCGTGGCCGAGGGAGGTCGCGCGGGCCGTGAGCGGGGGGAGCGGGGCGGTGGACCACGGGTGCCCGGGCCCGGGCACGACTTCGAGGGCGATACGGGCGGGCACGTCCGGGACGGGTACGTCGTCGAGCAGGGTCAGCCGGACGTGGGCCCGGGAGTCGTCGGACCGGCCGCGGTCCCCCGGGCGTGGGAAGCCGGGACGCGGTTCGGGCTGGGTGTCGCGGGCGGCGCGCGGGATCAGCGGTTCGCCGGCCTCGGTCCACCCGAGCGTGTCCAGCAGGGCGGTGGGGTAGCGGCAGGCCAGTTCGTACGGCGGCTCGCCGCCCGGGGACGGTCCGGCTTCGGCGAGGTCCACCCAGGCCTCGCCCGCCTCGTCGCCGATCCCGTGGAACACATGGCGGATCTCGGCCGCCCACTCGCCGTTCAGGAAGCGGTGGGCGGGGGAGCGGAGCGCGTACTCGAGCATGGTCCAGGCCCGCCCGTGCGGGCAGTCCGCCGCTTCGAAGAGCGCCAAGGCCCCCTCGAACAGCCGGTCGGCCTCGCGCCGGCGCTCGTCCGTCCCGCCCGTCCCGTCCACGCCGTCCGTCCCGTCCGTACGGGCCAGGGTCAGTGCGTGGTGGTGCAGTGTCCATGCCGTCCCGAGCCGGTCGGAGACCTCATGGAAGCGGCCCTGGACGCTCGCGAACTCCTCCTGCCAGGGAAAGCCGGGCTCGTCCGCCCGTGCCACGGTCCACCACAGGTGCGCCCACGCGGCGCCGCGCCGGTCGCCCGCGCGCTCGTGCAGCCCACGCGCCTCGGCGAGGGCGTCCGGGTCCGGGGAGCCCGACCGCGTGGCCAGCCGCGCGAGTTCGCCGGCCGCCCACGCCTCGCCCGACGTCTCACCGACCGCCCGGAACGTCTCCCGCGCGGCGTGCAGCAGCCTCCGCGCGTCCTCGGCCCGGCCGCGTAATCGGCACATCCGCCCGTACAGGAAGACCGCCCACGCCTCGCCGCGCCGGTCGCCCGCGACCTGGTGGGCCTCCACGGCCCGCCTCAGCAGCGGTCCGGCCGCGCGCGGATCACCCCGGTCGCAGTGGACGGCGGCCCGGGCGAGCAGCGCCCAGCCGTCGGCGCACCAGTCGGAGGAGAGGGCGGCGGCGTCCTCCCGGGCGGCCGTCGAGCCCACCAGAAGGAGGGACCGCGACCCGGCGAAGGCGCCGATCAACTCGGCGAGAAGCGACCCGTCCGCCGCCCCTGCGGGGACTCCGTCCGCCGTCCCCCCGGGGACTCCGTCCACCACCACGACGCAGGGACGTACGGCCAACACGCCCCGGCAGGCCTCGACGACCGTGTCCGCCGCCTCGCCCGGCGCCCGCCCGGCCTCCCCCGACCGCTCCCCGGCGTCCGCCACCCGAAAGCGGTACACCGGAAGTCCCCCCTCGTCCGCGACCTCTCGTGCCACCGCGTCGAGAAACGCGGACCGGTCCGAGTCGGGTGCGCCGCTCACCACCAGGAGCCGTCTGGTCTCCAACTCCCGCCGCGCCGCGGCGAGTTCGCGCGTGCGCCCGACGAACGACACCGAAGTCCCCCTCGTACCCGAACATCCCCACCGCGCTAGCGCGCCGCGGTCACCGCCACCCCCATGACCTCCCGGGCGTGTCGGCTCGGCACCATTCCCAGGCGCCAAGCCTGCCATCCCGCGTCCAGGTCGACCCCCCGTTCCAGCAAGAGTTGGTAGGCCTCCACGTAGTCGTCGAGCTTTCCGTCGCGGAGCGGGTGGCCGGTGCGGGAGAGCTGCGCCAGTTCCTCCTGGGCGACGGCGCTGCCCACTTCGAGGCCGCCCGGAGAGCCGTACGGCAGAAGGGTGCACCTCAGGAACCTGGCCCAGTCCTCGCCGCGCCGGTCCCCGTACGAGGCGAACAGGCCGGCCGCCTCGTCGCACAGGGCGAGGGCCCCCGGCGTACGGGCGTTTCCGGCGTCGACCACCGCCAGCTCCAGGCAGGTCCACGCCTCGCCGTGGGCCACGCCGATGCGCTGGAAGTCGGCGCGCGCGTCCACCAGGAGCTGGCGGGCGAAGCCCGAGTTGCGCAGGGAGCCGGTCTGGGCGGCCCGTTGGTCACGGGTGACGCGCGCCGAGTGGTGGCGGGCGCAGGCGAGCCCGTACACGTCCCGCATCCGCGAGAACATCGTGCGGGAGCGTTCCAGTTCACGGACCGCCTGGTCCAGGTTGCCGGTCTCCTCCAGGGACTGGCCCAGGTAGTAGATCGTCCATGCCTCGCCGCGCGCGTCCTCGTTCTCCCGGTGCCGGGAGGCCGCCTGGCGCAGGCCCTCGGCCGCGGTGGACGGGTCGCCGTCGACGAGGCGGGCGCGGGCCAGCTGGGTCAGGGCCCAGGCCTCGCCGCGGGCGTCGCGCGTACGGCCGTACAGGTCGAGCGCGTCACGCAACTCCCGTTCCGCGCGCGGAACGTCGCCCATCCGCAGGCCCAGCTGGCCGAGCTGGAAGTGGGCCCACGCCTCGCCGTGCACGGACTCGCCCGCGCGGTGCAGGACCAGGGCCTCGGTGAGCAGGTTCAGGGCGAGGGCGAGATGGCCCCGGTCGCGCTCCACGGCGGCCAGCGCGTGCATCGTCCACGCGCGGTCCGTCGCCAGCTCGGGGGAGGCCTGCAGGTCCATGGCCTCCTGGAGCTTGGCGGCCGCCTCGGTGAGGTCGCCCTGGTGGTGGAGCGTGATGCCGAGGGAGCCCAGGGCCCGGGCCGCGCCCGCGTCGTGGTGCGCCTCGAAGTAGAGGTTCACCACGGACGACAGGGTGGTGTGGGCCTTGTCCAGCTCGCCGAGCTGGCGGGCCGCGATACCGGTGCGCCACTGCACCGAGCGCACCAGCAGGCCCTGGTCGACGGCCTGCGTCAACTCGCTGATCTCGCCCAGGCGGTAGAGGTCGCCGCGCAGCAGGCAGTAGTCGCACAGGGCGCCGAGGAGGTTCAGTACGGCCGCTTGGTTCACGTCTTCCGCGTGGCGCAGGGCGGCCGTGATGAAGCTCGACTCGTCGTCCAGCCAGCGCAGGGCCGCGTCGAGGGAGGTGAAGCCGTGCGGCCCGAACTGATCCGCCCGCGTCGACGTCTTGCCGTCGACCAGGCGGATCACCGAGTCGGCCAGCTCCGCGTAGTTCACGATCAGGCGCTCCTGGGCCGCCGTCCGCTCGGACGGCTCCTCCTCGTCGAGCAGCCGTGCCTGGGCGAAGCCCCGGACGAGGTCGTGCAGCCGGTAGCGGCTGCCGCGGACGTGGTCGATGAGGCCCGCCTGCGCGAGCGCGGTGAGGTGGCGGGTGGCCTCCTGTTCGTCCGTCGCCAGCAGGGAGGCAGCGGCGGCGGCGCCGAGCGAGGCCCGCCCGGCCAGCGCCAGCCGGCGCAGCAGACGCCTCGCGGTGTCGGTCTGGTCGGTGTAGCGCAGCCACAGCACCCGCTCGACCGGCTCCACGGGGCCGTACGCGCCGAGGTCGGAGGCCAGTTGGCGCGGGGTGCGCGGGCCGAGGGAGGAACCCGCGACGCGCAGGGCGAGGGGGAGGCTGCCGCACAGCTCCCGTACCCGGTCGGAGGCCTCGGCGTCGTACGGGTCCGGCTTCTCCTGCGCCGCCGCGTTCAGCAGTTCCTCGGCGCCCGCCGCGTCCAGGGCGTCGACCGGGAGCTGGTGCACCCAGGCGGGGAGGTCGGCGGGCAGGTCGAGCGGTTTGCGGGCCGTGACCAGGACCAGGCTGTCCGAGCGCTCGGGGACCAGGGCGCGGACCTGCTCGGCGTCGCTCGCGTCGTCGAGGACGATCGTGACGGGCAGGCCCGTCAGATGCTGGTGGTACAGCTCGCCGAGGCGTCTGACCTGCTGGTCCTGCGAGGAACTCTCACGGAAGAGGAGCTGCTCGCGGGGTGCGCCGAGCCGGTTGAGGAGGTGGAGCATGGCGTCGCGGGTGGTGAGGGGCGGCTCGTCGGTGCTGTCGCCGCGCAGGTCCACCACGCACGCGCCGCGGAACTGGTCCCTTAGGCTGTGTGCCGCCCGGATCGCGAGGGTGCTGCGGCCCGATCCGGGGGCGCCGTGCAGGACGACGACGGTCGGCTTCGTCTCGGTGCTGGCGCGGGCCGCGTGCACCCACTGCGCCACCCGGTTCAGCTCGGTCCGGCGCCCCGTGAACGGGCCGGCCGGCTCGGGAAGCTGACCGAACGACTGCTCCAGTACGTTGCGTCTGCGGGCGGCGGCACTCTTGTCGGTGCGCCGCAGCTGGGGCGCACCCTGCTTGGCCCCCGCGGAGGCGTTGAGCACCCGCTGCTGATCGAGGAAGGGCCGGATGCCCCGTACCTCCAGCGCCGTCAGCCACTGGAGCCGCAACTGCTCGGGGCCGCCCGGCTGACCCAGGGCTCCCGCCCGGCGGCTCGCGGCCGGTACGTGCGAGGCCGTCACCTTGAGCACGGTGGTCGCCGCGCCCACCACGGCGACGGTCGCCCCCGCGCCGACGGCCGCCGCGGCGTCCGTGCCCAGCGCCAGGTCGGCCGCGCAGGCCGCGACGGCGGCAACCACCGCCACCAGCAGGGGAGTTCCGGCGCCCTCCCGGGCGTACCGCTGTCCGAACGTCAGCCGGCCGGCCTCCGCCTCGTCCAGCGCCCGGGTGTACGCCCCGTACTCCTCGGCGGCGGCCTCCGCCATGGTGTCGAGCGCGGGCCGGGCCCGTGACAGCAACACGGCCCCGTCGCTCCGCCCGCCCGAGCGCCGTACCTCTTCCTCCACGGCCCGGGTCAACAGCCGCTCGGCCTCCGCCCGATGGCCTTCCCGCATGTCACGTCCCCCTCCGGCGGCAACTCGCTTGCGCTCAAGTGTCCTTGGTGTGGGGCGTGAGCGCGAGGGGGCGACGATCACGAGGCTGGTTCGGTGACTTTGAGATCACTCGCTCGTTCTTGTGACTGTCGGGCTATTGGTCGAACGGGGAGTGTCGTGAACCACCGTGCTGTGCACGAGTCGGCGGGTTTGATCCCCGTCGCGTCCTACGCGCGTACATCGCAGGACGCCCGGCCGCGCGACGGGCACGGGGTCCGTCACCAGCTACGGATCAACGAACGGACCGCGTACGAATACGGATGCGCGGTGGTTGCCACGTACAGCGACAACGGTCGTAGCGCCTCCAAGGCCGGGGTGGTGAGGCCGGGATTCGATCGCCTGATCGCGGACCTGACGCGGGGGCAAACCGACACCGGACAGCCGATCGAAGGGGTGATCTGCGTCGCGGACGACCGTCTCTACCGCCGTGCGGAGGACCTCGTCAGGTTCTATGCCGCGCTGACGGGTCAGCCAGGACGCGTTTACGTCGACCCGCAGGGTGTGCGAGATCCGTACTCGCAAGATGGCCTGGCGCAAGCTGTGCGATCACTGGAGGTCGCGGTGGCGGAGACGCGCGTAAGGAGTCGGCGGCTGTCGGACTGGCACTGGGCCCGCGCTGTCGAGGGTGTGCCGCACAGCGGGCCGCGTCCCTTCGGCTGGCAGGAGGACAGGATCACCCTGCATTTCGAGGAGGCGAAGCTCGTCCGGCAGGCGATCACCGACCGCATCGGAGGGAAGGCGGTTCGGGCCATCGCGCGTGAGTGGTGCGGACTGGGGGTGGAAGGCACCCGTGGCGGTAGGCCCAACGCCCAGACCGTCACACAGATCATGACCGCACCCAGGGTGTGCGGCTTTCGGGCCAACAGAGGCGAGCTGCTGCTGGTCCCGGAGACGGGGCAGCCGGTCCTCGGCAGGTGGGAACCCATCGTCGTGCCGAACCAGTGGCAGGCGGTGTGCGCGACGTTTTCGCCCGGCAGCCTCTACCTGCACAGGGGCAGCGGTACTCCGAGACTCACGGGGAGGGGGACCGCTCCCCGGCACCTCGCCAGCGGCTTCCTTCGGTGTGGGGCGGACCTACCGGACGGCACGGCCTGTGGCGGCGCGCTGTGTGCCCAGAAGGGCAGAAGCAAGAGGAGCCCCTACGTGTACTCCTGTCGCAGTTGTAGGCGATGCAGCATCAGCGGGCCGCTGGCCGACGAGATCCTTGAACGACAGCTTTTCTCCGGGGTGAGAGGGGACGTGCGGTTGTCGGCGGCCGTGCGGCACCGCTGGCAGTCCGGTGAGCTGGGCCTCGAAGAGAAACGAGAGATCATCGCGTCGGCTTTCACGCGCTGCCTCGTCCGACCTGGTGTGAAGGGAGATCATTCGTGGGACTACTCGCGGATTGAGCCCGTGTGGCGTTGCGCGGATCGGGTGGCCTCGGCGTGAGCGACCGTCCGAGGGTCGGGCGGCCCCACGACTGGATGGACCCCGTCAGGCAGGATGGATGACATGCCGAACCGACTGGCCCACGAGACGTCCCCCTACCTGCTCCAGCACGCCGACAACCCCGTCGACTGGTGGCCCTGGTCGGCCGAGGCCTTCGAGGAGGCCCGTAAGCGGGGTGTGCCCGTGCTGCTCAGCGTCGGCTATTCGTCTTGTCATTGGTGTCATGTCCTTGCACGGGAAAGTTTCGAAGACGAACAAGTCGCGTTGTATATGAATGCTCACTTTGTGAACATCAAGGTCGACCGTGAGGAGCGGCCCGACGTCGACGCCGTCTACATGGAGGCCGTGCAGGCGGCCACGGGGCAGGGCGGGTGGCCCATGACCGTGTTTCTCACGCCGGATGCGGAGCCCTTCTATTTCGGGACGTACTTTCCGCCCGCGCCTCGGCACGGGATGCCGTCGTTCCGGCAGGTGCTGGAGGGAGTGCACGCGGCCTGGACCGATCGCCGGGGCGAGGTCGCCGAGGTCGCGGGGAAGATCGTGCGGGATCTCGCCGAGCGGGAGATGAGTTTCGGGAGCGGCGAGGTGCCCGGCGAGGAGGACCTGGCCGGGGCGCTGCTCGGGCTCACCCGGGAGTACGACGCCTCGCGCGGCGGCTTCGGGGGTGCGCCCAAGTTCCCGCCGTCCATGGTGATCGAGTTCCTGCTGCGGCACCACGCGCGGACCGGTTCCGAGGGCGCGCTCCAGATGGCGCAGGACACCTGTGAGCGGATGGCGCGGGGCGGGATCTACGACCAGTTGGGTGGGGGGTTCGCGCGGTACTCCGTGGATCGCGAGTGGATTGTGCCCCATTTCGAGAAGATGCTGTACGATAATGCACTTTTGTGCAGGGTCTATGCGCATCTCTGGCGCACCACCGGCTCCGAGCTCGCCCGTCGCGTCGCCCTGGAGACCGCCGACTTCATGGTGGGCGAACTCCGCACGAACGAAGGCGGGTTCGCCTCCGCGCTCGACGCCGACAGCGACGACGGCACGGGGAAGCACGTCGAGGGTGCGTACTACGTGTGGACCCCGCGGCAGCTCCGCGAGGTTCTCGGCGCGGAGGACGGCGAACTCGCCGCCCGGTACTTCGGGGTGACGGAGGAGGGGACCTTCGAAGAGGGCTCCTCCGTGCTGCAACTGCCCCAGCAGGACGAGTTGTTCGACGCGGAGAAGGTGGCCGACGTGCGGCGTCGGCTGCTCGCCGCGCGGGCCGAGCGGCCCGCTCCCGGACGCGACGACAAGATCGTCGCTGCCTGGAACGGGCTCGCCGTCGCCGCCCTCGCGGAGACCGGCGCCTACTTCGACCGCCCCGACCTCGTGGACGCCGCGATCGCCGCCGCGGATCTCCTCGTGCGGGTGCACATGGACGACCGGGCGCGACTGTCCCGTACCAGCAAGGACGGGCGGGCCGGGGCCAACGCGGGGGTGTTGGAGGACTACGCGGACGTCGCCGAGGGGTTCCTCGCGCTGGCCTCCGTCACCGGGGAAGGGGTGTGGCTGGAATTCGCCGGGTTCCTGCTGGATCAGGTGATCGCGCAGTTCACCGATCCCGAGTCCGGCGCGCTGTACGACACCGCGGCCGACGCCGAGCGGCTCATCCGCCGCCCCCAGGACCCCACCGACAACGCCACGCCCTCCGGCTGGAGCGCGGCGGCCGGTGCCCTGCTGAGCTATGCCGCTCTGACCGGCGCCGAGCCCCATCGGACCGCCGCCGAAAGGGCGTTGGGCGTCGTGAAGGCGCTCGGTCCGCGCGCTCCCCGTTTCATCGGCTGGGGGCTCGCGGTGGCGGAGGCGCTGCTCGACGGGCCGCGTGAGGTCGCGGTCGTGGGGCCGGAGGGGCATCCCCTGACAAAAGCCCTGCACCGGACGGCGCTGCTCGGTACCGCGCCGGGCGCCGTGGTCGCCGTGGGCACTCCGGAGAGTGACGAGTTGCCGCTCCTCGCCGACCGCCCCCTCGTGCAGGGCGAACCCGCCGCGTATGTCTGCCGTAACTTCACTTGTGACGCTCCGACGACCGATCCCGAACGGCTTCGAACGGCTCTGAGCAGCTGAAATACACATCATCGGACTGCTCATCAACTGGCTGAAACGCGACCGGTGTTCGAATTGTTCAGCAAATGATCCGACTGTGATGAAACACGCTCTTCACCAGATCAGCCTGTGCGCTTCACAGATCGCCCATAGTCTTTGCATCGTGACGCGGCGGATGTGACACATCGTCGCGAATGGGGGTTTTGGGATCTGGGGGGATCTGTTGCTCACGTCTGTCTTTATTGCTGCCATTTCGCTGGCCCTGTTCTGGATGGCGGCGTTCACTCTCTGGTGGCAGATGCACGCGTGGCGCACGCCCGAGGTGCTCGCGTCCACCCGGTTCAGCAGACCGGACGGCGATGACCGGCTGGCGTTCTCGCTGCTGCTGCCGGCCCGCCACGAACAGGCCGTGCTCGACCACACCATCCAGCGACTGCTGGAATCGAGCCACACCGACTTCGAGATCATCGTCATCGTCGGGCACGACGATCCGGAGACCACCGAGGTCGCCCGGCGGGCCGAGGCCCGCGACGGGCGGGTGCGGGTCGTCGTCGACCACCACGAGAAGAAGAACAAGCCGAAGGCCATGAACACGGCGCTGCCGCACTGCCGCGGCGACGTCGTCGGGGTCTTCGACGCCGAGGACCAGGTCCACCCGGAGCTGCTCGCCCATGTCGACCACGCGTTCCGCACGACGGGTGCGGACGTCGTCCAGGGCGGGGTCCAGCTCATCAACTTCCACTCCAACTGGTACAGCCTGCGCAACTGCCTGGAGTACTTCTTCTGGTTCCGCTCGCGGCTGCACCTGCATGCGCAAAAAGGTTTCATCCCGCTCGGCGGCAACACCGTCTTCGTACGGACGGACGTACTGCGGGAAGCGGACGGCTGGGACCCCGAGTGCCTCGCCGAGGACTGCGACCTGGGGGTACGGCTCTCCAGCGTCGGCAAGAAGGTCGTCGTCGCCTACGACTCCGACATGGTGACCCGGGAGGAGACCCCGGGCAGCCTGGTGTCGCTGATGAAGCAGCGCACCCGGTGGAACCAGGGCTTCCTGCAGGTCTACCGCAAGAAGGACTGGAAGCAACTGCCCGGCTTCGGACAGCGGTTGCTCGCCCGCTACACGCTGATGACGCCGTATCTGCAGGCCGTCTCCGGGGTGGTCATCCCGCTCAACGTGGCCATCGCGCTCTTTCTCGACGTGCCCGTCGGGATCGCGTTCATCACCTTCCTGCCGGCCGTGACCGCCCTGGTCACCTTCGTCTTCGAGCTCGTCGGACTGCACGACTTCGGCAAGCAGTACGGGCTGCGCGTCCGGTTCGTCCACTACCTGAAGCTCGTGGTCGGTGGCCCCTTCTATCAGGTGCTCCTCGCCGGCGCGGCCGTCCGTGCCGTATGGCGTGAGCAAAGGGGCCGCAACGACTGGGAGTTGACCAGTCATGTCGGCGCACACCTCACCGAGGCCGAAGCGACCCACTAGGACCTGAGGCCACCCGCCGGGCGTCCCCGCCGGCGGGCAGGCCTTGGTTCCGTACGCCTTGGTTCCGCATGCCCCGGTGCCGCAGGCCTTGGTGCCGCGGTCCTTGGGCCCGAACATCCCGAACGTACCGAAAGTCCCGAGAGGACCTTCCCGCGTGACCTCGACACTTCCCGCGGTGACCACGTCCACGGTCCCCGCGACGCGACCCGCCGCGCCCGACATCGTCCACGACCGCCCGCCGCTCCAGCGGCTGCGCGCCTCGCGTGCCGACCTGCTGTTGTGCGGCGCCCTGCTGCTGGCGATCATCGTCGTGCAGGGCTGGAACATCACCGACTACCCCACCCTCAGCGACGACGAGGGCACCTATCTCGCCCAGGCGTGGGCCGTGCAGCAGGGCAAGGGCCTCGCGCACTACACGTACTGGTACGACCACCCGCCCCTGGGCTGGATCCAGATAGCCGCCCTGACCTGGATCCCCGCCCACATCAGCCCCTCACTGATGACGGTCGGCTCGATGCGCGTCGCGATGCTCGTGGTCAGTGCCGCCAGCGCGGTCCTGCTGTACGTCCTCGCGCGCCGTCTCTCGCTGCCGCGCTGGGCCGCGGGCCTCGCGATGGTGCTCTTCGGACTCTCCCCGCTGTCGGTGGTGCTCCAGCGCGAGATCTTCCTCGACAACATCGCGGTGATGTGGACGCTGCTCGCGTTCTGCCTCGCCGCGTCCCCGAGCCGGCACCTCTGGCACCACTTCGGGGCGGGCATCGCGGCCGCGGCCGCCGTGCTCACCAAGGAGACGATGCTCGTCGTCCTGCCCGCGCTCCTGGTCACCATGTGGCGCCACGGCCACCGCGACACCCGCAAGTTCGCGCTCACCGGAGCCATCACCGCCTGCGCCCTGATCGGCCTCGCGTACCCGCTGTTCGCCCTGCTCAAGGGCGAGTTGTTCCCGGGCGCGGGCCATGTCTCGCTCTGGGACGGCATCACGTACCAGATGAGCCGCCCCGGCTCCGGCTTCATCCTCGACCCCGGCACCGGCTCGTACGGCGTGCTGCACTCCTGGCTCTACTACGACCGGGTGCTGATCGTCGGAGGCCTCGCCGGAGCACTGCTGCTCCTGGCCACCTGGCGCTGGTCCGTCACCGCCCGCGCCCTCGCCGGACCCGCCCTCACGGTGGCGATCCTCGCCCTGGTGGCGCTGCGCCCGAGCGGCTATCTGCCCGCGATGTACATCATCCAGGCGCTGCCGTTCCTCGCGCTGGTCCTCGCCGGAGGCGCCGCCAGCCTCGCCCATCTGGTGCTGCGCAGGTGGCGGAGCGACGAGGAGAAGCCGTACGTCACCTGGGGACGGCGGGTGACGGCGGCCGCGCTCGTGGCGGTCGCCGCGCTCTATGTGCTGCCGCACTGGTACGACGGCGACCGCACCGCCGTGACCGCCGACGCCAACGCCCCCTACCGGGCGGCGGCCACCTGGCTGAAGACCGAGGTCCAGGACCCGGCGGACACCCGGGTCCTGGTCGACGACGCCCTCTGGCTCGACCTGGTCCACGACGGCTACCGGCCCGGGCTCGGCGTCATCTGGTTCTACAAGGCGGACCTCGACCCCGCGGTGACCAAGACGATGCCGCGCGGCTGGAAGGACATCGACTACGTCGTCGCCTCCCCGACGGTGCGGCGTGACGCGGTCGACCTGCCCAACGTCAAGGCGGCCATCGAACATTCGACGCCGGTCGCCACCTTCGGCAAGGGCGCCGACCGGATCGAGATCCGGCAGATCGACGAGAGCACGGGAAACACCATGACCACGACGACGTCCGGGGGCAGTCGATGAGCAGCTTCGAGAGCACCGTCCCCGAGGAGCTCGGCGATCCCGCCGTACGCGCCTCCGAAGTTCCCGAACCCGGCGCCGTCACCATCGTCGTACCGACCTTCAACGAGTCCGCGAACATCCGCGAACTCCTGCGCCGGATCACCGAGTCGGTGCCCGCCCGGCTGCCCTGCGAGGTCGTCTTCGTGGACGACTCCACGGACGACACCCCCGAGGTGATCTCCCGGGAGGCGCAGGACTGCCCGTTCCCGGTGACCGTGCTGCACCGCGAGGAAGCCGTGGGCGGGCTCGGCGGCGCCGTCGTCGAGGGGCTGAAGGCGGCGAGCTCCGACTGGATCGTCGTCATGGACGGCGATCTCCAGCATCCGCCGTCCCTGATACCGGAGTTGGTGGCGTCGGGGGAGCGGTCCGCCGCCGGGCTCGTCGTCGCCAGCCGGTACATCAAGGGCGGCAGCCGCGAGGGCCTCGCGGGCGGTTACCGCATCGCCGTCTCGCGCGGCGCGACCTGGCTGACCAAGACGCTCTTCCCGCGCCGACTGCGCGGTATCAGCGATCCGATGAGCGGCTTCTTCGCGATCCGCCGCAGCGCGGTCACCGCCGAGATCCTGCAGCCGCTCGGCTACAAGATCCTCCTCGAACTCGCCGTCCGCAGCCGCCCCCGCGAGGTCACCGAGGTGCCCTTCGTCTTCCAGGACCGGTTCGCAGGCGAGTCCAAGTCGACCGCGCAGGAGGGCTTCCGGTTCCTGCGTCACCTCGTCGGGCTGCGCACCGCCTCGCCGGTCGCCCGGATGGTCGTCTTCGGCCTGATCGGCGCCACCGGCTTCCTGCCGAACCTGCTCGGCCTGTACGCGCTCACCGCCGCCGGCATGCACTACGTACCGGCCGAGATCCTCGCCAACCAGTTCGGCGTCGCCTGGAACTTCCTGCTCATCGAGCATCTGCTGTTCCGCGAACGCCGAAAGCACCGCAGCTGGTGGGACCGGGTGGGCCGGTTCGCGCTGCTCGCCAACGCCGATCTGGTGCTGCGCATCCCGCTGATCGCCCTGTTCGTCGGCCACTTCGGGATGGGCGCCCTGTCCGCCACCGCGCTGGCCCTGGTGATGACCTTCGTCCTGCGCTTCGTGGGCACCGAGGCGCTGGTCTATCTGCCGCGCCGCAGCAGTGGGGCCGCGGGCGGGAGTCACACAAAGAGGAGAGCCGCGTGAAACATCTCGCACGACCCAGACGGAGAACCTCACTGCTGGCCGTGGCGGGCCTGGCCGCCGGGCTGCTGCTCGTCTCGCCCCAGCCCGCCTCCGCCGCCAACCTCGTCACCAACCCGGGTTTCGAGACCGACGGCACGGACGGCATGCCGTCCTGCTGGGAGAAGTCCGGCTGGGGCGACAACGACTTCACCTTCTCCACCGTCGCCGATTCCCACTCCGGCTCCAAGGCCATGAAGGTCACGCTGACCCGGCGCGTCGACGGCGACCGCAAGGCCCTGATCACGGAGTCCGCGAGCTGCGCGCCGGTGGTCACCGCGGGCAAGCAGTACGACCTCGGCCTCTGGTACAAGTCGACGACGCCGGACACCGCGATCACGCTCTTCCGGCACGACACCACGGCGGGCTGGCAGTACTGGACCGACCTCAAGACGCTGGACATGGCGGCGGGCTGGACGCAGGCGAGCGTCCGTACGCCCGCCGTCCCGGCCGGTACCGACCGCATCACCTGGGGCGTCTCGGTGTACGGCACCGGCTCGGCGACCACCGACGACTACACGATGGAACAGGTCGCCGACCCGATCCCGCCGGCCACCTGCACCGCCACCGCCGACGAGTGTGCCGACGGCCGCTGGGACGTGCTGCCCACGCAGAACCCGGTGCGCTCCATGCACTCCGTCGTCCTCAACAACGGCAAGGTGCTGCTGATCGCCGGGTCCGGCAACAGCGAGGAGAACTTCGACGCGGGCACGTTCACCAGCGCGGTCTACGACCCGGTGAAGGGCACGTACAAGGTGATCCCCACGCCGAAGGACATGTTCTGCTCGGGTCACGTCCAGCTCGCCGACGGGCGGGTGCTGGTGATGAGCGGCAACAAGGCGTTCCCGGTCGCGGGCGGGCACGGCTACGAGGGGTACAAGGACTCGTACATCTTCGACCCGGTCACCGAGACGTACAGCAAGACGAACGACCTGAACGACGGCCACTGGTACCCGTCGGCCACCGAGCTCGGCAATGGTGACGTCATCTCGTTCGGCGGACTGCGCGAGGACTCCACCGGGTCGGTGACGGCCGAGCGCTGGTCGGCGGCGCAGCAGCAGTGGCTGCCGCTGTGGCAGGTCAACCAGACCTGGTCGTACTGGGGTCTGTACCCGTCGATGATCCTGATGCAGGACGGGCGGCTCTTCTACTCGGGCAGCCATGTCTTCGGCAACGGCACGCCCGGCACGGGTTCGGCGATCTACGACTACGACGCGAACACCGTCACGGCGATCCCCGGGCTCCAGGACGAGGACGAGCGCGACCAGTCCGCGAGCGTGCTGCTGCCCCCGGCCCAGGACCAGAAGGTGCTGACGATCGGCGGTGGCAACATCGACTCCAACCCGGAGGCGAACCGGCTCACCGACATCATCGACCTGAAGGCCGCGAACCCGGCGTACACCGTCGGCCCGCAGATCCCGCAGGGCACGGTCGACCTCGGCAACGGCAAGGCCGCCGAGACCGGCGACCAGGGCAAGATGTACGTCTCCGCCGTGCTCCTGCCGGACGGCAAGGTCCTTGAGACGGGCGGTGGCCTGCACAACCGCGCCAACCCGGTGTTCGAGGCCTCGATGTTCGACCCGGCGACCTCCACCTTCGACCCGGTGGCCGCCGACCCCGAGGCACGCGGCTACCACTCCTCCGCGTTCCTGCTGCCCGACGGCCGGGTGATGGCCACCGGCGACAACCCGGGCAACGGCACCTGGAATCACAACGTGTCCATCTACACCCCGCCCTACCTCCTCAAGGGCACTCGTCCGACGATCACCTCGGTGATCGACAACGAGTGGGTGTACGGGGACACGCAGCGCATCACGGTCGACCGGCCCATCGTGAAGGCCGAGTTGATCCGCCCGGCCGCGGTGACGCACTCCTCGGACCCGAACCAGCGTTTCGTGGACCTGCCCCTGTCGGTGGACGGCAACAACGTCGACCTGAACGTGACGAGCAACCCCAACATGGCCCCGCCCGGTTGGTACATGCTCTTCGCGGTCGACGCCAATGGGGTGCCCTCGGTCGCCAAGTGGGTGCACCTCCAGGGCCCCGCCGCCCTGGCCACGGACACCGCCTCGGCGCACGTCCACTCCTTCGCCGACTCCCTTGAGGGCACGGTCACCAAGGGCGGCAAGAAGCGGACCTCGCAGAAGGTCAGCACGACGATCTCCGGCTGCGACCGGCACTACGGGACGATCAACGTCTGTGTGCCGACCGTCTTCCCGGACGGCGTCAAGAAGACGACGGCCTCGCGCTGCGCGTGGCTGAAGACGAACGACTACGGCCGTCTGAAGGTCAACGGCAAGGACGACCCGCTGGGTCTCGATCCCAACAGGGACGGGCTGGCCTGCGGCGCCAAGGATCTCAGGCGTCGCTAGGTGTCTGGCTCCCGAACTCGGTGAGGGCGCGCTCCACGATGGCCTCCAGGCTGTCGTGGTGCGCGCCCTTCCAGTAGGCGCGCCCGCACTCCTCGCACTGCGCGAACACGTCGTAGGACCGCTCGGTGCCGCCCTCCAGCTGGTCCACGACCTGCTCCTTGGTGGCCTCCTTGAGCAGGCCGTTGCAGGCGGTGCAGCGCGTCCAGGGCCTCAGCTCGGGTGCGAACCGGCCCAGCACGTCACGGAGTTGGTCGTCGGGCCGGGTGCTGTAGATGAACGCGCCCGCCCACAGCTCGCGGCGGCGCAGCAGCCCCCGGTCGCGGCTGAGCATCACGCGCCGCTCGGCGGCGGAGCGCGCGGCGAGCGCCGGGTCGCCGATGTCCGTCGACTCGTACGCCGCGTCGACCCCGAGGAGGCGCAGCCGGCGCGCGAGGGTGCCGAGGTGGACGTCGAGGAGGAAGCGGAGCGGGGCGCCCGGAACCCGCTGCGGGCGCTCCACCGCCTGTACGTCGACGCTCTCGCCGGCCCCGGGGAGGTGCGAGACGGGCACCTCGCGGCCGTCCACGACGAGGGCGCCGACCTCGGTCAGCGGGACGCCGAGCGACTCGACGACATGCCCGAGGGTGGAGGAGCCGTCGGTGGCGACCGCCGTGGCTCCCGAACGACGCCCGTGCGGTACGAACATCCCCAGTTCGGGGGCGAAGGCGACATGGATCTCCGGTCCGTTCACCCGGTCAGGATGTCACGCCCCAGAGCCCTGGCCTCAGGGCTTTTCGGTGGAGAGGCCGTGTTCCAGGACGTCCATCGTGCGGTCCACCAGGTCCTTGAAGTCGTCCCGGTGGTCGTTCTCCGCCCAGTACAGGGACGTCTCCATCAGGCCGCCGATGATCGCCATCGCGTAGACCCGCACCTCCAGGCTGTCCGGGTCCCTGCCGGTGCGCTCGCCGATGGCCTGGCAGAGCATGTTGCCGGTGACCGACATGCTCTCCATCATCCGCGAGCGCACCGCCGGGACCTGGACCATCAGATGGGTCCGCAGCCGGGACACCTCGGGGTCGTCCTTGATGCCGAGCCGGATGGCCTTCTGCATCACGAACCGGAGGGTGTCCATCCACGGCTCGTCCTTGGGCCGGGCCCGCAGCTCCTCCATGATGAGCGGGTCGAACTCGTCCGTGAGGACGATGTCCTCCTTGGTGGGGAAGTAGCGGAAGACGGTCGACGGCGACACCTCGGCGCGCTCGGCGATCTGCTCGATCGTCGTCGCGTCGTACCCCTGTTCCCTGACGAGTGCGTACGTCGCGGTGCGGATCGCCTCGCGGGTCTTGATCTTCTTCCGCTCGCGGAGTCCCAGTTGAGGGCGGTCGGCGGGGCTGAAGGGGGAGGGTGCGGCCGTCATGCTGTTCATTGTCCGGCATCCGCCGGAACGGTGGCCATGGCCGGGTCCTCGTCCTCCTTCGTGGCGTGCGTGACCGGGGTGTTCGGCAGGAACGCCGCGGCCAGCAGGGCGGTGACGAGGGCCGCGATGCCGCACACCAGCAGGACCAGGCCCATGCCATGGACGTACGCGCTGTTCGCGGAGGCCACGAGATCGGCCGAGCCCGCCTTCTGGGCGACGATGTGCGCCGCGACCACGGACTCCCCGGCGGTGTCGGCGGCCTTCGCGGGCAGCCCGGCGACGTCGAGGCGGTCCCGGAACGTGCTCGCCAGCAGGCTGCCGAGGAGGGCGATGCCGATCGCGCTGCCGACCTGGCGCGTTGTCATGAGGAGCCCGGAGCCGCTGCCGGCCCGGTCGCGGGGCAGGGCGCCGAGGGCGCCGTCCATCGCGGGGACGACCGAGAAACCGAAGCCGAAGCCGGTGATGGACAGCCACAGCGCGGTGAAGCCGTAGCCCGAGTCGACCGTCGTACGGCTGCCGAGCAGCGCGGCGAAGGCCAGCACCACGAGTCCCGCGCTGACCACCGCGCGGGAACCGAACCGGGCGACGATCGGTTGTGCGGCCCGGGCCGCGACGATCAGGCCGCCCATCATGGGAAGCAGCCGCAGGCCGGTGCCGAAGGCGTCGTGGCCGAGCACCGCCTGGAGATACGGCGGCAGCACGAACAGCAGGCCGGACAGGACGAACATCACCAGGGTCGCCGCGATCGTGTTGAACAGGAACCCGCGGTGGGTGAGCAGCGACATGTCGAGCATGGGGCGTTCCATGCGCCGCTCGCGCAGCACCAGGGCGGCGATCAGAACGGCGGCCCCGGTGAGCATGGCCACGATCAGCGGGTCGCCCCAGCCACGGCCGGGCGCCTCGATGATCGCGTAGATGAGAGCGCCGAGGCCTGCCGCGGTGAGCGCGGTGGAGAGGGCGTCGACCTTGGGGGAGGCGGGGTCGCGCGTCTCGGGCAGCAGGAAGATGCAGGCGGCGATGCCGAGCGCGGCCATCGGGACGTTGACCAGGAAGACCGAGCCCCACCAGAAGTGGTTGAGCAGCCAGCCGCCGATGATCGGGCCGAGCGGCAGACCGAGGGACGAAGCGGCGGAGATGATGCCGACGGCCTTGGTGCGCTCGTCGGGTCCGAAGAGCGAGGGCAGCACGGACAGGGCGAGCGGCATGACCAGCGCGGCGCCGAGGCCCATCACCGTGCGGGCCGCGATGACCCAGTTCACGTCGCCGGCCAGGGAGCCCATCACGGAACCGGCGAGGAAGATCCCGAGCCCCACGACAAGCATCCGGCGCCGCCCGAACCGGTCGCCGAGCAGTCCCGCCGGGAGCATCAGCGCGGCGAAGACGATCACGTACGCGTCCGCCATCCACTGCTGCTGGCCGGTGGTGGCGCCGAGTTCGCCCGCCATCGTCGGCAGGGCCACGTTGAGGATCGTCGTGTCGAATCCGAGCGTGAGCATGCTCGCGACCAGGGCCCCGAGGGCCCACCAGCGGCGCGGGTCGCGCCGCACGCCATCGTCTTGAGTGACAGTAACCATGAAATGAGAGTAGCTCTCAAAAGGTGGTGGGTGTCAATGGGGATCTACTGTCAGGCACACGAAAAATGGCCACGGCTCGGAAGCCGTGGCCATGAAGGAGAAGGGGGAGGTGTGTTACCCGTGCTGGTAGGCCACCAGCGAGATGCCCACGTAGTGCACGACGAACGCCGCGAGGGTGAGGGAGTGGAAGACCTCGTGGAAGCCGAACCAGCGGGGTGAGGGGTTGGGGCGCTTGATCCCGTAGATCACACCGCCCGCGCTGTAGAGCAGTCCGCCGACGATCACCAGGACCAGCACGGCGATGCCGCCCGTGCGCATGAAGTCCGGGAGGAAGAAGACGGCCGCCCAGCCCATCGCTATGTAGCAGGGGGTGTAGAGCCAGCGCGGGGCGCCGACCCAGAACACCCGGAAGATGATCCCCGCCGCCGCGGCGGCCCAGATGCTCCACAGGAGCCACTGCCCCTTGGCGCCGGGGAGCAGCAGCATCGTCAGCGGTGTGTAGGTGCCCGCGATGATCAGGAAGATGTTGGCGTGGTCGAGTCTGCGCAGCACGCCGTCCATCCGCGGGCTCCAGTTGCCGCGGTGGTAGAGCGCGCTCACTCCGAACAGGAGGCAGGCCGTCAGGACGAAGATCCCGCAGGCGATGCGGGCCCGCGTGGAACTGGCCAGAGCGGTGAGCACCAGACCGGAGATCAGGACGGCCGGGAACATGCCGAGGTGCAGCCAGCCGCGGAGCTTGGGCTTGACCGGATGCGACGGGGAGAGCGCTGCGGGACTGCGGCCTGCGGCCGGCGAGTCCGTGGGCGCGTCGGGGACGGGCGCAGTCATAGGCGGAATCCTACCTACGGAACCGTAAGTTACGTGTCAGTACGGCGCACTGAACAGCACAAGAGTGGCCATGTTCTCACGAGCGTGGCGCAAGGCGGCGTCCACGCAAAAGAACCTTCAGCTGAACCCAACGTGTACGCAAAGAATCGCGGATACACGTGGCGATGGTCACTCCGCTCACGTGTGAGGCCCTCTGGACATATGGGCGAACCCGTCGGATGATCAAATGAGTGCGGTCGGCACCGGATGAGCGCCATGGGTATCCAGCCCCCGAAGCATCCGGGTCGCAGCCCCCACGGGGCCTCAACAAAAAACCCCTCATCTAGGAGCAATCGTGGCGCGCGACATCGCGGCTCCCTCCACCGTCCCCACCCAGCACAAGGAACTGATCTCGTGGGTCAACGAGATCGCAGCACTGACCCAGCCGGACAACGTGGTCTGGTGTGACGGATCCGAGGCCGAGTACGAGCGCCTGTGCGAGGAGCTCGTTCACAAGGGCACCTTCAAGAAGCTCGATCCCATCAAGCGCCCGCATTCCTACTACGCCGCTTCCGACCCGACCGATGTCGCGCGGGTCGAGGACCGGACGTTCATCTGCTCCGAGAAGGAGGAGGACGCGGGCCCGACCAACCACTGGAAGGCGCCCGCCGAGATGCGGGCCATCTTCACCGGAGGAGGAGACGCGGGGGAGAAGGGCATCTTCCGCGGCTCGATGAAGGGCCGGACGATGTACGTCGTCCCGTTCTGCATGGGTCCGCTGGGCTCCGACCTCTCCGCGATCGGCGTCGAGATCACCGACTCCGCCTACGTCGCCGTGTCCATGCGCACCATGACCCGCATGGGACAGCCCGTCCTCGACGAGCTCGGCACCGACGGCTTCTTCGTGCGTGCCGTGCACACGCTCGGAGCGCCGCTGGCCGAGGGCGAGGCGGACGTGCCGTGGCCGTGCAACTCCACCAAGTACATCTCGCACTTCCCCGAGTCCCGCGAGATCTGGTCGTACGGATCGGGCTACGGCGGCAACGCGCTGCTCGGCAAGAAGTGCTACGCCCTGCGCATAGCCTCCGTCATGGCCCGTGACGAGGGCTGGCTCGCCGAGCACATGCTCATCCTGAAGCTGACCCCGCCGCAGGGCGAGTCCAAGTACGTCGCCGCCGCCTTCCCGAGCGCCTGCGGCAAGACCAACCTCGCCATGCTGGAGCCCACCGTCTCCGGCTGGACGGTCGAGACGATCGGCGACGACATCGCGTGGATGCGCTTCGGGGAGGACGGGCGCCTCTACGCGATCAACCCCGAGGCCGGTTTCTTCGGCGTCGCCCCCGGCACCGGTGAGCACACCAACGCCAACGCGATGAAGACGCTGTGGGGCAACTCCGTCTTCACCAACGTCGCGCTCACCGACGACAACGACATCTGGTGGGAGGGCATGACGGAGGAGACTCCGGCCCACCTGATCGACTGGAAGGGCAACGACTGGACACCGGAGTCCGGTACGCCCGCCGCCCATCCCAACGCACGCTTCACCGTCCCCGCCTCGCAGTGCCCGATCATCGCGCCCGAGTGGGAGGACCCCAAGGGCGTGCCGATCTCGGCGATCCTCTTCGGCGGACGCCGCGCCACCGCCGTACCGCTGGTGACGGAGTCCTTCGACTGGAACCACGGCGTCTTCCTCGGCGCCAACGTGGCCTCCGAGAAGACCGCCGCCGCCGAGGGCAAGGTCGGCGAGCTGCGTCGCGACCCCTTCGCCATGCTGCCGTTCTGCGGCTACAACATGGGCGACTACATGGGGCACTGGGTCGATGTCGCCAAGGACAAGGACCAGGCGAAGCTTCCGAAGATCTACTACGTGAACTGGTTCCGCAAGAACGACGCGGGCAAGTTCGTGTGGCCGGGCTTCGGTGAGAACAGCCGTGTCCTGAAGTGGATCGTGGACCGCCTCGACGGCCGCGCCGAGGGCGTCGAGACCCCCATCGGCATCCTGCCGGCCAAGGGCGCCCTGGACACCAAGGGACTCGACCTCTCCGAGGCCGACCTCGACTTCCTGCTCACGGTCGACAAGGACGTGTGGCGCGAGGAGGCGGCGCTCGTGCCCGAGCACCTCAACACCTTCGGCGAGCACACCCCGAAGGAACTGTGGGACGAGTACCGCGCGCTGGTGCGGCGCCTGGGCTAGGAAGAACTCCGCGGCCGGTCCGGCTTGCCCTGACCAGCGATCGTCACGGCCGGCCGCGGTGACGGCATCATGAAAGACCAGGGGCCCGCTCTGTACGAGAACGTACAGAGCGGGCCCCTGTTGGAATGCCCGGCACGCGAGTTGACCCGCGGACGGCCGCTGACCGCCGAGGTGTACGCGTATGTATGTTGCGCGCCGGCGTAGGGCGATACACGCCGCACATCGCGCAAAAAGGTGTGTCTGTGGGCAATTCACCTAGAGTGATCGCGTGCGCGGAATTCTGCTGGCCGGGGGTACCGGCTCAAGGCTGTGGCCGTTGACCCGTTCGGTGTCGAAACAACTGCTGCCGGTTTTCGACAAGCCGATGGTCTACTACCCGCTTTCCACACTGCTGATGGCCGGAGTCCGGGAGATTCTGATCATCACCACCCCGGAGGACCAGGACCAGTTCCGCCGGTTGCTCGGCGACGGCGGTCAACTGGGCCTGCGGCTGGAATACCTGGCGCAGGAACGTCCGGAGGGCATCGCCCATGCTCTCGTCCTGGGTGCCGACTTCATCGGCGACGAGCCGGTCGCGCTGATTCTGGGTGACAACATCTTCCACGGCAGCGGCCTGGGCACGCGGCTGGCCCGCCATGACGGCCTGAAGGGCGGCAGGGTGTTCGCCTATCAGGTGGCCAACCCCTCGGCCTACGGCGTCGTGGAGTTCGACGAGGGGGGCCGGGTGCTGTCCATCGAGGAGAAACCGGCCCGGCCGAAGTCGCGGTACGCCGTGCCCGGACTGTATTTCTACGACAACCGGGTTGTGGCGATCGCGCACGGCCTTCGGCCCAGCGCCAGGGGCGAGTTGGAGATCACCGACCTCAACCGCGTCTATCTGGAGGCCGGGGAACTGTACGTCACCCGGCTCGACCGTGGCACCGCTTGGCTGGACACCGGGACCTTCGCCTCCATGGTTCAGGCATCGGAATTCGTGCGGGTGATCGAGGAGCGCCAAGGCTTCAAGATCGGCTGTATCGAGGAGGCGGTCTGGCGGGCCGGTCTGATCGACGACGGCCGGCTCCGGGAACTGGCCCAGCCGCTGCTCAAGAGCGGATACGGCCATTATCTGCTGGGCCTGTTGGAGGATTCCCCGTGCCTCGTAGGGTCCCCACGGGACAGCGGGGACGCCGGATCACGTCGCGAGGAACTGCTGCGCACCGGTCCCGGAGCTTTCGCGTGACGGTGTCCTTCTCCTGACTAAAGTCGCGCGGCAGATGTCCCGAAGACACGGACGTCAAGTTCGACAAGAACAGCTGCGTGGTGGAAGGAATCAGTCACGTGCGACCACTGGGAATTGAAGGGGCCTGGGTGGACACACCCACGGTTTTCGCGGACAGCAGGGGACGATTTCATGAGTGGTTCAAGGGCGAAAGGTTCCACGATTCTCTCGGCCAGGGGTTCCGCATCGCACAGGCCAACTGCTCTCGCTCCGTTCGTGGCACTCTCCGCGGAATCCACTACGCGTCGGTTCCGCCTGGACAGGCCAAGTACGTGATGTGCGTCAGCGGCGCCGTACTCGATGTGGTGGTCGACATCCGCACCGGTTCCCCAACTTTCGGGAAATGGGAGGCGGTTCAGTTGGACGACACGACACACCGCTGCGTCTATCTCTCGGAAGGGCTGGGCCACGCCTTCATGGCGATGGAGGACAACTCCACGGTTGTCTATCTGTGTTCAGAGGGCTACGCGCCGCAGCGGGAGTTCGGGATCAATCCACTCGACCCGTCGCTGGCCATCGCCTGGCCCGAGGATCTCGTACCGTGCCTTTCCGACAAGGACGCGGCGGCGCCCACGCTGGAGGAGGCCCGACGGGCGGGCCTGCTGCCTTCCCTCGACGCCTGCAGCGCGTATCGCAGAAGTCTCGCGGTCGCCGAGTTCCATTGATCCGGAATTTCTTGCTCGCGCTGCGCTATTTCGGCTCATTGCGGCCACCCGGGTGATTTTGGACTATGCCAGGGGCTGATTCGCAGTCATTCCATCGTCGGAAGTGAACAATGTCTCTGTCGGTTGCCACGGTGGGGTGAGCGCATTCAGTGCGTGTGCTCCTTGTGTGGTCACTTCCCCAAGTTTCGCGAGGAAGGTTCTCAGTGAGCCGTAGAACAATGCGAAGTTCGCGCGTTTCACGCGTGAAATCCGCGACCATGGTTTCGGTGGGCGCGCTTGCCGTCGTGCTCAACATCGCTCCGAGCGCGGTGGCTGTCGCCGACGCGATCCACCGGTCCGGCGCGAACAGCAGTGTGGCGCTGCCCAGCCCGAACGGCGCCACGAGTGCCGACCGTGGCAAGGGCAAGGACAGCGTCAAGGGTCTGGCGGAGGGGGACAAGGCAGACCGGCTCGGCGGTGACCATGGACCGCAGGGACCGCGTGGCCACACCGGCCCCCGGGGACCGCAGGGCCACACGGGCTCCCGAGGCCCGCAGGGTGTCCCTGGCGTTCAGGGGCCGAAGGGCGACAAGGGCGACAAGGGCGACAAGGGGAATAAGGGGGACAAGGGCGACCCCGGTGTGCAGGGCCCGCAGGGTATTGGTGGCGTGGGCAGCGGTGCGCAAGGTGCCCAGGGCTTCCAGGGCTTCCAGGGCTTCCAGGGTGGCCCCGGTGGGCCGGGTGGCCCGGGTCCGCAGGGGCCGCAGGGCTTCCAGGGTGTGCAGGGACTCCAGGGACTCCAGGGACTCCAGGGCGTTCCGGGTGTGCAGGGTTCGCAGGGTGACCCTGGCACGCAGGGTGGCCCGGGTGTGCAGGGTTCGCAGGGTGACCCCGGTACACAGGGTTCGCAGGGCTTCCAGGGTGACCCGGGCACGCAGGGTGGTCCGGGTGTCCAGGGTTCGCAGGGCTTCCAGGGTGACGACGGTGGCCCGGGTGCCACCGGTCCTGTGGGTCCGCAGGGTGCCACGGGTTCGACCGGCCTGACCGGTGCCACGGGTCCGCAGGGTGACCAGGGTGCCACCGGGACCACCGGTGCCACGGGTCCGCAGGGCAACCAGGGCGACACCGGGGCCACGGGTTCCACGGGTGCCACCGGTCCTTTGGGTCCGCAGGGTGCCACGGGTTCGACCGGCCTGACCGGTGCCACGGGTCCGCAGGGTGACCAGGGTGCCACCGGTGCCACCGGCCCGCAGGGC
>NZ_JBVKCA010000002.1:357863-358035 GCF_055656965.1 Streptomyces sp. NPDC111656 | reverse complement strand
TGGGTCCGCAGGGTGCCACGGGTTCGACCGGCCTGACCGGTGCCACGGGTCCGCAGGGTGACCAGGGTGCCACCGGTGCCACCGGCCCGCAGGGCTTCCAGGGTGACGCTGGTGTGCAGGGTCTGCAGGGTCTGCAGGGTCTGCCGGGTGTCCAGGGTGACGTCGGTGTCCA
>NZ_JBVKCA010000002.1:0-357765 GCF_055656965.1 Streptomyces sp. NPDC111656 | reverse complement strand
CAGGGTCCGCAGGGCTTCCAGGGTGACGCTGGTATCCAGGGTCTGCAGGGTGTCCAGGGTGACGTCGGTGCCACCGGCCCGCAGGGCTTCCAGGGTGACGCTGGTGTCCAGGGTGGCCCAGGTGTGCAGGGTCCGCAGGGCTTCCAGGGTGACGCTGGTATCCAGGGTCTGCAGGGTGTCCAGGGTGACGTCGGTGCCCAGGGTCCGCAGGGCTTCCAGGGTGACGCTGGTATCCAGGGTCTGCAGGGTGTCCAGGGTGACGTCGGTGCCACCGGCCCGCAGGGCTTCCAGGGCGACGCTGGTATCCAGGGTATCCAGGGTGTCCAGGGCACCGCTGGTGTCCAGGGTCCGCAGGGCTTCCAGGGCAACACCGGGGCCACGGGTGGCACGGGTGCCACCGGTCCTGTGGGTCCGCAGGGCGCCACGGGTTCGACCGGCCTGACCGGTGCCACGGGTCCGCAGGGTGACCAGGGTGCCACGGGCACCACGGGCGCCACGGGCCCGGCGGGTGCGCAGGGCACCACCGGCCCGCAGGGTACTCAGGGCGTGCAGGGTGTCACGGGCGCCCAGGGTGACCTGGGTGCCACCAGCGTCGTGACCGGGCCCCAGGGTCCGCAGTCGACTGCCCTCTGCCCCGCGGGGGGCCAGGCCCTCGGCGGCGGATACTCGACTCCCGTTGCCGGCGCCGTCGTGAACCAGAGTGCGCCGGTCGGCGGCAGCCCCGCCACAGGGTGGCAGGCCACCACCAACGATCTCGGCGGTGTGACGGCCTTCGTGATCTGCGGCCCTGGCGCCCCGTAACACAAGCGAACAACGGCGGTGCGGTACCGACTGCCCGCCTCAGCTGGGAACGAGCGACGGTGCCCCGAGGCTTCTGCCTCGGGGCACCGCCCGCGTTCCGCCCGCGCTTTCGGCGTGGCAGCGCGCCCGACGTCGAATTCGACGACATCGGCCGGAGCCGGTCCGGCTTGCCGGGAATGAGCCGCGGCCTTGAGTAGCGTGTGGGGCAGGTTCCGGGGACCGGACATGTCCCCGGTCCTGGACGCTGGGCGGCGAGAAAAACGGAGAGCCATGCGCATCCTTGTGACCGGCGGTGCCGGATTCATCGGTTCGGAATACGTCCGCCGACGGCTGAAGTTCGACCCGACGGCGCGGATCACCGTTCTCGACAAACTCACGTATTCGGGGGTCGAGGCCAATCTGGCGCCGGTGGCGGAATACCCGGGTTACACCTTCGTCCGGGGCGACATCTGTGACCCGGACGTGGTCGACGAGGTGATGGCGGGCCAGGACGCGGTGGTCCATTTCGCTGCCGAGTCGCATGTGGACCGGTCGATCGACGGCGCCGGTCCTTTCGTCCGTACGAATGTGATGGGCACCCAGGTTCTTCTGGACGCGGCCCACCGCCACCGCGTCGGCCGCTTCGTCCACGTGTCCACCGACGAGGTGTACGGCTCGATCGGCGAAGGCTCGTGGACCGAGGAGTGTTCGCTCGCGCCGAACTCCCCGTACTCCGCCTCGAAGGCCGGCTCCGACCTGCTGGCGCTCGCCTACCACCGCACCCACGGCCTGGACGTCGTGGTCACGCGGTGCACGAACAACTACGGGCCGTACCAGTTCCCCGAGAAGGTCATCCCGCTCTTCATCACCAACCTGCTCGACGGGCAGGCGGTCCCCCTGTACGGCGACGGTCGCAACATGCGCGACTGGCTGCACGTCTCCGACCATTGCCAGGGCATCGACCTGGTCCTGCACGCCGGCGGGGCCGGGGAGGTCTACCACATCGGCGGCGGGACCGAGTTGAGCAACCACAAGCTCACCGGCCTGTTGCTGGACGCGGTCGGCGCGGGCTGGGACCGGGTCGAGCACGTGGCC
The DNA here is from genome assembly GCF_055656965.1 of Streptomyces sp. NPDC111656. Lineage (NCBI taxonomy): Bacteria > Bacillati > Actinomycetota > Actinomycetes > Kitasatosporales > Streptomycetaceae > Streptomyces > Streptomyces sp. NPDC111656. Next base: position 355,890 of record NZ_JBVKCA010000002.1, on the reverse strand, counting down.
GACCGCAAGGGTCACGACCTGCGCTACTCACTCGACGACAGCAAGATCCGCGAACAGCTCGGGTACACACCGCAGGTGGACTTCGCCGAGGGCCTGGCCGCCACGGTCTCCTGGTACGACACACACCGCTCCTGGTGGTCGCCGCTCAAGGAGAGGGCAGGGTTCCGGTGAGCGCCGGCTGGCTGGTGACCGGTGCGCGCGGGCTCCTCGGGCAGGACGTGCTGGCCGAACTCGCCACCCGTCCGGACATCGTGGTGACGGGACTGGGCCGTGATCAGCTGGACGTCACCGACCCGGTCGCCGTCCGCGCGGCCGTCACGGGCCACCGTGTGGTCGTCAACTGCGCCGCCTGGACGGACGTCGACGGCGCCGAGCGGTCCGAGGCAGCGGCCACGGCCGTGAACGGCACAGGCGTGCGCCACCTGGCAGAGGCCTGCGCGGGCAGCGGCGCGCTCCTGCTGCACGTCTCCACCGACTACGTGTTCCCGGGCGACAGTCGTCGGCCCTACCCCGAGGACGCGCCGACGGGACCCGTCAACGCGTACGGGCGCAGCAAAGCGGCGGGGGAACGGGCCGTCGCCGAACTGCTGCCGCACACCGGATACATCGTGCGCACCGCGTGGCTCTACGGCGCGCACGGCCCCAACTTCGTGACCCGCATGCTCGAACTCGCGGGCCGGCGCGAGACCCTGGACGTGGTGGCCGACCAGCACGGCCAGCCGACCTGGTCCCGCGCGCTCGCCCGGCAGCTGACCGCCCTCGGCCGTGCGGCCCTGGCCGGGCGGGCACCCGCGGGCATCTACCACGGCACGGCGGCCGGCCGCACCACGTGGTACGGCCTGGCGTCGGAGACCTTCCGCCTCGCCGGCCTCGACCCGGAGCGGATCCGCCCGGTCGGCTCGGAGGAGTTCCCGCGCCCGGCCGCCCGCCCGGCGTTCGGTGTCCTCGGCCACGGCACCTGGGCCCGATGCGGCCTCGTACCCCTTCCTCGGTGGGAGGACCAGCTGACCGCGGCCCTGGCCGCGCCCTCCTTCGCCGCTCTGGTCGTGGCGGCACGCACGAACAGCGCACACCTGTCGGCCTGACCGGCGGCAGCACGGCCCCGAACACCGAGGCGCCCTGCGGAACCTGGCGTTCCGCAGGGCGCTCGTTCCGCGTTCTGGCCTTAGACCAACAGCGGTCCTCCGCACCGCTCGGCGCCCTCCTTCATCGCGATGAGGTTGGCGACGACGTAGGAGATGTCGTTCTGGGAGTGCCACTCGGTCGGGAAGTAGGTGACCAGCCGTGACGACTGGAACCTGGCCTGGATCTCGGGCACGAAGGCACGGTACTGGTTGTCCGTGTAGTACCAGAACGAGTTCTCGTTGTAGAAGGCGACGTGGGTCGGGTCCTGGTACGCGCCGCGGCCGTCGGAGCTGGGCGTCATGGTGACGAGCATGCCGCCGGGTGCCAACAGCCGGTACAGCTCGTTGATCAGTGGCACCTTCGCCGGCACGTGTTCGAGGAAGTCCACCGCCCGCATCAGACCGACCGAGTTGTCGGGCAGGTCGAGCTTTCCGGGCAGCGTCGCGACGATGTCGACGCCCTCACCGGGGTACTGGTCCACACCCAGGTAGCCGGGGGGCTTGCGGTGGGCCGCGCCGAGGTCCAGCGCGAGCAGTTCGCGCCGGTGTGTCCAGGCGAGGGCGTTGGCCTCGATGTACTTGTCGTACAGGGCGACCGTCTCGCGCTGGATGTGCGCGTTGACCTGCGGATCGCGCTGGGTGTTCGCGGGGTGCATCCGCTGCAGGTACAGACAGCGGGGGATGTGGTGGAAGTCGCCGATGTGGAACAGACGGCACATCAGGTCCTGGTCGTCGAGCACCGTGCGCGTGGCGTCGTACCCGCCGGCCTTCTCGTAGCTCTCCTTGCGGAACGCCCGCACGTGGTTCGGCGCGTACCAGATGTAGGAGACGTTGTGCGGCGTCGGTTCCATGGAGACGGCCTGGAGCAGCTTGCGGCCGTCGACGCGCACGTCCTCGTACTTCCAGCCGTGTGCCTCGTTGAAGCGGGTGTCGTCCCGCTTGCCGTCCTCGGTGATCTGCGCGGTGTTGCTGTAGACCAGGACGGCCTCGGGATGCGCGTCGAACGCCTTGGCCAGCTCCGTCAGACATCCCTTCGCCAGGAGGTCGTCGTGGTCGAGTTCGACGAGGATCTCGCCGCGGGCCAGTTCGCAGGCCCTGCGCTTCGCCGCCCCGACGCCGCGGATGCTGTCCGCGATCTCCACCCGGACTCGTTCGTCGAGTCGCTCCGGCCGCCACCGGGCGCCGCCGTTGAGCAGGACGATCCACTCCCAGTCCTGACAGGTCTGCGCCTGCAGGGCCTTGAGGCACTCATCGAGGAAGCGGGGCTGGTGGCTGGGTGTGAAGACGGAGAACCTGGGAGTTGCGGTCGACGTCATCCGGTGACACCTTCCTGACTCGATGTCGGTGTGGGGGTTACGCCGTCCCGGAACTGTTCCGGGACCTGGGAGTACAGCGAGGGATCGGCCGCGACGGCACGGCGGAACTCCACCTCGGCGTCGTCGTCATGGTGCTTCTTCGCCAGAATCCAGCCGAGTTGGAGATGAGCCGTGGCGGCCTGGGGTGTGGCGGCGATGGCACGCTTCAGGAGTGTGGCGGCCTGGTCGGTGTCGCTCGATTTCAGCAGGATCGCCTCGTTGTAGAGGGCCGAGGCGTACTTCGGGTCGATCTTCAGCGCCTTTTCGTAAGCCTCACGGGCTTTGGCTGTTCTGCCGTCCCGTTGCGCGATGACGCCCAGGTTGTACCAGGCCATTTTGTTGCGAGGGTCGAGCCGCAGCACCCGCTGGTAGGTTCTGGCCGCCCCTTCGGAGTCCTGGTACTTCTCCTGCAGCAGGGCGCTCTGGAAAAGCGCATTGGCCTGCTGGGCCTTCCCGTTCACCGAACTGGCCTCGGATTCCGGGGATGTTGCCGAGTGGGACTGAACTGCCCAGGCGGTGACCCCGGTCGCAACCGCGGCCGCACCAGTAAGCCCCGCCCACAATCGCTTACGTCTCATTTTTTCACATCTCGTAGAAATAGTGAGGTACCAAGGATGTGGCTGACCGCAGGCCGTCGGCATCGAAAAGACCGTGGCGTGCCGAAAGCGCCGGAGTCCGAACCATCATCATTTCCACCGACGTTACGAGTCCTACGTGATGGTGCAGCCGTTTGGCAGGCAATTACGGTGCGCAGTCCACCCGAATGCAGGCATCAAAGCCATGGGAGGGAAAAGGGGTGTGCCAAGGGACGGGGTGAGGCGTCAACGGCTGCTCGCGCGTGACGAGTTGCCCGGCACGACATGCCGGAGGTCATGGCACCCGGTCCGCACGTCGCTGCGGGTGCGCGCGGACCGGGGCCGTACAAGGGGAGCCCGGGGGCTCGGAGGCGGGCTCTCAGCGAGCCGCGAGTTCGCGGGGGTCGGCGGCCAGGGCGTGGGCGTCCATGCGCTCGGCAGCCAGGATCGCGCCCGCGGTGTCCGCGCGGGACGCGGCGACGACGAGGGCGCGGCCGGCGAGGGCGTGGGCCCGCTGGTGGAGAGCGACGACGTGCGGCTCGCGCACGGCGGCAACCGACGACGCGCGGACCGGCGCCACTCCTCCCCGCAGTCGCGCCACCTGCTCGGTGAGCCGCTCGGCCGCCGCGTCCAGGTCGGCGGACGGCTCGCTCGCGCGGATCTCGTCGGTCACCGCGAGGAGCGCCGCGAGGTGTCCGGCGAGCTGGATGTCCAGCTCCTCCTCGCGCGACCGGTGGGGAAAGTCGGAGGGGGTGCCGGCCGTCGTGTGGACCGACTTGGTGCGGATCGGTTCGTACATGGGGACGGCCTCCTGTGCTCTATCAGGAAACCATCCTAGCTTGGATTTCGTCTAAAGTTGAGCCATGTCGCACATCTTGTCGTCCCGTGCACACCGTGTGAGCGTCACGGCTGGCTGTAACCGTCCAGGAAGTTCCCGATCCGGGTCACCGCGTCGGTCAGATCGCCCACGCTCGGCAGGGTGACCACCCGGAAGTGGTCCGACTCGGGCCAGTTGAAGCCGGTCCCCTGGACGACCATGATCTTCTCTTGGCGGAGCAGGTCGAGGACCATCCGGCGGTCGTCCTTGATCTTGAAGACCTTCGGGTCGAGCCGCGGGAAGAGGTAGAGCGCGCCCTTGGGCTTCACGCAGCTCACGCCCGGGATCTGGGTCAGCAGCTCGTAGGCGACGTCCCGCTGTTCCTTCAGTCGGCCGCCGGGCAGCACCAGGTCGTTGATCGTCTGCCGTCCGCTCAGCGCCGCGACCACGCCGTGCTGGCCGGGCATGTTGGCGCACAGGCGCATGTTCGCGAGGATCGTCAGGCCCTCGATGTAGGAGTCGGCGTGCGCGCGGGGGCCGGAGATCGACATCCAGCCGACCCGGTAGCCCGCCACCCGGTAGGCCTTCGACATGCCGTTGAAGGTGAGGGTGAGCAGGTCGGGCGCGACCGAGGCGGTCGGGGTGTGCGTGGCGTCGTCGTAGAGGATCTTGTCGTAGATCTCGTCCGAGCAGACCAGGAGGTTGTGGCGGCGGGCGATGTCGGTGAGCCCGCGCAGCATCGCCTCGTCGTACACCGCGCCCGTCGGGTTGTTCGGGTTGATGATGACGATCGCCTTGGTGCGGTCGGTGACCTTGCGCTCCACGTCCGCGAGGTCGGGCATCCAGTCCGACTGCTCGTCGCAGTGGTAGTGCACGGCGGTGCCGCCGGACAGGGACACGGCAGCGGTCCACAGCGGGTAGTCCGGCGCCGGTACGAGGACCTCGTCACCGTCGTCCAGCAGCCCCTGCATCGCCATCACGATCAGCTCGGACACGCCGTTGCCGATGAAGACGTGCTCGACGTCGGTCTCGATGCCGAGGGTCTGGTTGTGCATCACGACGGCGCGGCGGGCGGCGAGCAGGCCCTTCGCGTCGCCGTAGCCGTGCGCCGTCGACACGTTCCGGAGGATGTCCTCCAGGATCTCGGGCGGGCACTCGAACCCGAACGCGGCCGGATTGCCGGTGTTCAGCTTGAGGATCCGATGACCCGCCGCTTCCAGCCGCATCGCCTCCTCGAGCACCGGGCCCCGGATCTCGTAACAGACGTTGGCGAGCTTGGTCGACTGGATCACCTGCATGACGGTGAGCTTACGGCCGCGTAACGCTCGGCGGGGGGTGTTTTCCACCACGTGAGACGTGGCGTTTTGGGTCGCTTTCTTCCCCACGTTGTGCCGTAAGCCCTTGCGGTCCTTAGAATCCGCGCCCATGTCCTGGCAGAACGGTGAGACCGAGGCCGAGCCGAGGGTGTACCTCCCGAGCGGCGACGGCGAGGCGCCTCCGGCGTACGAGGCGTACGCGGATCCGGCGGCGGCGCACGGCTGGCAGGACGCGTACGACGGGCCGGGTGCGCGGACGGTCGATGACGACGGGCCGGGTGCGGGGACGGGCGGCGACGGAGCCATGGCGCGTGCCGGGGCCGGCCGCCGTGACGGCTCTCGGCGCCGCCGCCGGGAGCGGCTCCCGCGGCGGCGGGTGGCGGTGGCCGGCGGCGCGGTGTGCGCGGTCGTCCTCGGCGCGGTGGTCGTGGGACTGTTCGACTCCGGGTCGTCCGGGGGCTCCTCGCCCTCGGGGCGGAGTGACGGTGACGGCCGGGGTGCGTCCACGTCCCCGGAACCGACGGCTTCCGTGAGTGGCTCGGCCGCCGGCGCGGCGCAGGCGACGCCGGGCGACTCGCCCGCCGCCTCCGGTGCGAGCGCCGAGCGGACCTCGCCGGGCGCGTCCGTGTCCACCTCGGCGACGCCGTCCACGACGGCGCCGCGGTCCCCGTCGGCCGGGACCACCGCCTCCACCGTCCCCACCGCCGGCCCCACCGCGACCGCGACCACGGGTCGCGGTGCCGGCAACGGCAACCCCGGCCACGGCCAGGGCGCCACCAAGCGGCCGAAGTAGCCGCCGGCCCCGACGGGTTCCGTCCGGGCCACGGCGGACCCGCGGTGGTTTTCACCTCCGCCGCTCGCCCGCGTATACGACACGCCCCGTCCCGCCGCTCCGGCATGCCCATGGCCGGAAACCGCTCCTTGTCCCTCCCGTCCCCTCGATTGACAATGCGCATGACAAAACTGGAAGTGGCCGGAAGATCTCCGGTCGCCCAAGTCGCAAGAGGGGACCCCCACATGAGAAAGCCTCTCGTCGCCGCGCTCTTCGCCCTGGTGATCACCGGGGCGGGCGTGGCACCCGCGGTCGCGGCACCCGCACCCGCGGCGGCGTCCACGTCCACGTCCGTGTCCGCGGCCAAGGCGGACACGAAGGCGGCGGCGCCGACCCTCCAGGCCGTCAGCCTCGCCGGGACCGTCGCGCTCAGCAACTGCTCCGGCTCCGTCATCCGCTTCCCCAACTCCGCGGACAGCGACCCGGCGCTCGTGCTCTCCAACGGCCACTGCCTGGAGACGGGCTTCCCGGAGCCCGGTGAAGTGATCGTCGACCAGGCGTCCAGCCGTACGTTCGGCCTGCTCAACTCCGCCGGCACCCGGGTGGCGACCCTGCGGGCCGGCAAGGTCGCGTACTCGACGATGACCGACACGGACGTCACGATCTACCAGCTCACCAGCACCTACACGACGATCAAGAACTCGTACGGCATCAGCGCGCTGACCGTGCAGGACACGCACCCGACCGTCGGCACCGCCATCACGGTCGCCTCCGGTTACTGGAAGCGGCTCTACAACTGCAGCATCGACGGGTTCGCGTACCGCCTCAAGGAGGGCGACTGGACCTGGAAGGACTCCATTCGCTACACCTCCGCCTGCAACACCATCGGCGGCACCTCGGGCTCGCCGGTCATCGACCAGGCCACCGGCAAGGTCGTCGCCGTCAACAACACCGGTAACGAGGACGGCGAGACCTGCACGGTGAACAACCCCTGCGAGGTCGACGCGAGCGGCAACGTCACCATTCACCCGGGCATCAACTACGCCGAGGAGACCTACCAGATCCCGGCGTGCTTCACGACCGGCAACAAGCTCAACCTGAGCGCGAGCGGGTGCACCCTGCCCAAGCCGTGACCCCTGTGCGGCGGCGGGCGGTCACCGGGGAGTCCGGCGGACCGCCCGCCCCGCCAGTACGTCCGTGCGCCGTCCGTCCTCGATCACGAACCGGCCGTCGATCAGGACGTACGGGATGCCCGTGGGGAGTCTGCGCGGCTCCTCGAACGTCGAGCCCGCCGCGACCGTGGCCGGGTCGAAGAGGACGAGGTCGGCGCGGTACCCCTCGCGGACAAGGCCGCGGTCGGGCAGCCGCAGCCGGGCGGCCGGGCGACCGGTGAGATGGGCGACGCACTCCTCCAGGGAGAGGACGCCCAACTCCCGTACGTACTTCCCCAGGTACTGCGGGAACGTGCCGTACGCGCGCGGGTGCGGCTTGTCGCCGCGCAGGATGCCGTCCGATCCGCCGGTGTGCACACGGTGCCGCATGATCGCGCGGACGTTCTCCTCGTGGCCGACGTGCTGGAGGATCGTCGGGCCCAGCCGGTCGTCCAGGAGCAGGCGGCGGGCGATCGTCCAGGGGCTCTCGCCGAGCCGGTCGGCGGACTGCCGGACCGTGCCGCCGACGTACGACGCGAGCGCCGGGTCGGTGACCCCCGAGATCTCGATCGTGTCCCACTCGATCGGCACACCGTGGCAGCCGTCCGCCCCGATCACCTCCATGTGGTGCCGGACGCGCTCGGCCGTCTCCTCGTCCTTCAGGCGGGCGAGGATCGCCTCCGGGCCGCCCTCGCTCGCCCAGCTCGGCAGCATCGCCACGAGCGTGGTGCAGCCGGGGGTGTAGGGGTACGTGTCGAGGCTGATGTCCGCGCCCGCGGCGAGGGCGTCGTCCAGGAGGGCCAGCAGCTCCGGGGCCCTGCCCTCGTTGACGCCGAAGTTCATGGTGGCGTGGGCGAGGTGGAGCGGGCAGCCCGCCTCGCGGGTGAGGGCCACCATCTCCTCGTACGCCGCGAGGGCGCCCGCCCCGTACGAGCGGTGGTGCGGGCAGTAGTAGCCGCCGTACTCCGCCACCACCCGGCACAGCTCGGTGAGTTCGGCGTCCTGGGCGTACATGCCGGGGGTGTAGGTGAGGCCTGAGGACATGCCGACGGCGCCCTCGCGCATCCCGTCGGCCACCAGCCGCCGCATCCGCTCCAGCTCCCGCGCCGTCGCCGGGCGGTCGTCCCAGCCGACGGCGAGCATCCGCACGGTGCCCTGCGGGATCAGATACGCGGCGTTCACCGCGATGCCCTCGCCGTCGAAGCCGTGGTCGAGCCGGTCCAGGTACTCGCCCACCGAACGCCAGCCGAAGTCGATGTCGTCACCGGGTCCGTTCCAGCCGGTGATCGTGGACCGGACCTCCGCGAGGGTGCGGTCGTCGACCGGCGCGTACGACAGCCCGTCCTGGCCGATGACCTCCAGGGTCACCCCCTGGGCCGCCTTCGCGCTGTGGTCCGGGTCGCGCAGGAGGGCGAGGTCGCTGTGGGCGTGCATGTCGATGAAGCCGGGGGAGAGGGCCAGGCCCTCGGCGTCGAGGACCCGCCGGGCGAGAGGCCGCAGACAGCCGGCCGCCGCCCCCTCCTTGAGCACAGTCGTGATCCTGCCGCCCTCGATGCCCACGTCGGCGCGGTACGAGGGGCCTCCGGTGCCGTCGACGACCTCCGCGTCGCGGATGACGAGATCCATCACAGGGGCCTCCGGGAAACACGGGAAACATTCGTCACAGCGGCCTCTCAGAAGAACGTACGGACGTAGTCCACGACCGTGCCGTCCGCCTCCACCAGCGGAATCAGCTGCCACTTGTCGAAGGACGTGCAGGGGTGGGACAGCCCGAGGCCCACCCAGTCCCCGACCTCCACGTCCGCCTCCGGGCCCGTGCGCACCCACGCGTGCTGGTCGGAGAGCGCGGTCACCGTCAGACCCGTCGCCGGCCGCTCGGCACCGTCCCGCCGCACCACCTGGGCCTCGGGTAGATCGAGGTCGTACGCCGCGTCCCGCTTGCCCGCGTTGACGAAGGCCTGCTCGGGGGAGGGGCGGGAGACGACCTGGGCCCAGAGGCGGAACGCGGGGTGCAGGGCGCCCTCCTCGGGGACCCGGGTGAACGGGGTCAGCCGGCGGTAGTGGCCGTCGTCGTGCGAGACGTAGGCGCCCGAGCGCAGCAGCTTCAGTACGGGCAGGGAGAGGTCGGGGAGCTCGGAGAAGACGTCCGCGACGGCGTCGAACCAGGCGCTGCCGCCCGCGCTGACGACGATCTCCGTGAGTCCCTCGAACCGGCCCGCCTTGTCGAAGTCCGCCGCCAGCGCGGTCAGCCGCCGCAGCCAGGCGTGCACGCGCTCGGGGTCCGCTCCCGGGACCTCGCCCTCGTAGCCCGCCACGCCGACCAGCCGCAGGGTCCGCGTCGCGGCCACCGCGTCCGCGACCGCCGCGCACTCGGCCTCCGTACGCACCCCGGTGCGGGCCCCCGCACCGGCGGCGAGCTCGACGACCACGTCCACCGGACGGATGGAGCCGTGCAGCGCCGCGCCCATCAGCTCGACGCCGCGCACCGAGTCGACGTAACAGACGAAGCGGAAGTCCGGGTCGGCCGCCAGCTCGGACGCGATCCAGCGCAGCGCCGCCGCGTCGACGAGTTCGTTCGCGAGGAAGATCCGCTCGATCCCGAACTCCCGTGCCACGCGCACCTGGTGGGGCACGGCGAGGGTGATGCCCCAGGCGCCGTGCTCGATCTGCCGCCAGAACAGCTGGGGGGCCATCGAGGTCTTGCCGTGCGGGGCGAAGGCGAGGCCGTGGCGGTCGGCGTACGTCTCCATCAGCTCGAGATTGTGCGTCAGGCGCTCGGCGGACAGCGCGAGGACGGGGGTGGTGAATCCACCGGTGAAGAGGTCGCGGCGCTGGGCGGCCAGCTCGCCGACGGTCAGGCCCTCGGCGTCCGGGGGGAGGCCCTTGAAGCGGTGGTCGACGCGGTCGGCCGCGAGGCGGGCGGCGGCTTCGGAGGCGGTCATGAGCCTTCCCTTCAAGGGTGTTGCATGACGTATTGCATCATGTGCAACGGTCATTGCGTATGTCGCTTACTGCTGTCTAACATCCCAGCCAACGCAGGGTCAACGGTGCGGATGCGTCACCGTCGACCGCGAGAGCGAGGAGCCCCAGTCATCGTGACCCCCACCGTTGTCGACGTCGTCGCGCTCGGCGAGTCCATGGTCACGTTCCTGCCCACCCGGCCCGGGCGCCTCGCCGATGTGCCGTCGTTCGAGCGGGGGATCGGCGGCGCCGAGTCGAATGTGGCGTGTGTGCTCGCCGCGGCCGGGCACACCGCGCGCTGGGTCGGCCGGGTCGGCGCGGACGGCTTCGGCGACCACCTCGTCGAGGCGATCGCCGCGTACGGCGTCGACACCTCCGCCGTACGACGGGATCCCGCGCGCCCGACGGGCGTCTACTTCCGCACGGCGGGTGACCGGGCGAGCGACGCCCACGAGGTCGCGTACTACCGGGCCGGTTCCGCCGCCTCCGCGATGGCGGCGGACGCCATGGACCTGGACGCCGTCCGCGCGGGACGGGTGCTTCACCTCTCCGGCATCACCGCCGCGCTCTCCGCGGGCTGCCTCGCCCTGGTGCGCGAGCTCACCGCGCGCCGCCCCGGCCGCCCCCTCGTCTCGTTCGACGTCAACCACCGGGCGCACCTCTGGCAGCACCAGGAACCGGGCAAGGTCCTGCTGGACCTGGCCCGCGGCAGCGACCTCGTCTTCGTGGGCGAGGACGAGGCCGAGACCGCCTGGGGCGTCACCGGCGGTCCGGGGGCGATCCGCGCCGCGCTGCCCGAACCCCGGGCGCTGGTCGTGAAGCAGGGGTCCCGGGGCGCCACCCTTTTCCAAGGTGACGGTGAGGGCGACACGGTCACCTTCGTCCCCTCCCTCCACGTCGACGTCGTCGCCCCCGTCGGCGCGGGCGACGCCTTCGCCGCCGGGTTCCTCTCCGCCACCCTGCGCGCACTGCCCGCCCGGGAGCGGCTCCGGCACGGCCACCTCATGGCCGCCGCGGCCCTCACCGTCCACGGCGACCTCGCCGCGCCCCCCTCCCGCGACCACGCCGACCGGCTGGCCGCTCTGGACGACGACGCGTGGGAGACACTTCGACTCGGCCCCGGCTGGACCGAAGCCGTCACGCGGGCCCAGGAGGAGGTACGTACCCCATGAGCCAGACCGTCGACCGAGCGCTGAGCATCCTGCCGCTGCTCGCCGAGGGCCCCGCCGACCTCGGCCAGGTCGCCGACCGCCTCGGCGTCCACAAGTCCACCGCGCTCCGCCTCCTGCGCACCCTGCACGAGCACGGCCTCGTCTACCGCCAGTCCGACCAGCGCTACCGCCTCGGCGCCCGCCTCTTCGCCCTCGCCCAGGAAGCCGTCGAGAACCTCGACGTCCGCGAGATCGCCCACCCCCATCTCGTACGGCTGAACGAGACGTGCGGGCACACCGTCCACCTCGCGGTGTACGAGGAGAACGAGGTCCTCTACATCGACAAGGTGGAGAGCCGCTACCCGGTGCGCATGTACTCGCGGATCGGGAAGCCGGTCGCCATCACGGTCGCCGCCGTCGCCAAACTCCTCCTCGCCGATCTCCCCGAGCCCGAGCGCCGCGCCCTCGCGGACAAGCTCGACTACCCCATGTACACGGCCCGTTCGACCCCCAACGCGCCCGCCTTCCTCAAGGAGCTGGCCACGGTGCGCGAACAGGGCTGGGCCACCGACCTCGGTGGCCACGAGGAGTCCATCAACTGCGTCGCGGCCCCCGTCCGCGGCGCCGACGGACGCGTCGTCGCCGCGATGTCGGTCTCCGCGCCGAACGTCGTCGTCACCGCCGACGAACTCCTCACCCTGCTCCCGCTGGTGCGCCGGACCGCCGACGCCATCAGCCACGAGTACTCCGGCAAGCCCCCAGCCAAGGAAGAGAGTTCCCGACGTCCATGACCGAGAAGACCGCCCTCACCCCCAAGACCCACACCACGCCGCCCGCGAAGTTCTCGCACGGCGTGAAGAAGGGGAACATCCTCCAGGTCGCCGGACAGGTCGGCTTCCTCCCGGCCGAGGAGGGCAAGCCGCCCACGCCCGCCGGTCCCACCCTGCGTGAACAGACCCTCCAGACCCTCGCCAACGTCCGGGCGATCCTCGAAGAGGGCGGCGCGAGCTGGGACGACGCGATGATGATCCGCGTCTACCTCACGGACGTCGACCACTTCGCCGAGATGAACCAGATCTACAACACCTACTTCGAGGAGCAGGGCCTCACCGTGCCCCCCGCCGCCCGCACCACGGTCTACGTCGGCCTGCCGGCCGGCCTCCTCGTCGAGATCGACGCGCTCGCCGTACTGGGCTGAGCGCCCCCGCCAACTCCCGCACCCCGTACGTCATCACGGCACGACGTCCCCCATGGGACGCCGTGCCGCGATCCCCCCTGCCCGAAAGCCGCATGCCCCACTTACCCGACTGCAGAGGTCCCCCGCCCATGTCCTCGCTCATGTCCTCGCCCCTGCCCCTGCTCGCCGCCACCACCGCGCCACCGGCCCCACCCCACACCGGCGGTCTGATCGCCCTCATCCACGGCACCGCCGGTCTGCTGACCGTCGCCGCGCTCGGCATCGCCCTGCTCCTCGTCCTGATCATCAAGGCGAGACTCCAGCCCTTCGTGGCGCTGCTCGCGGTCTCCATAGCCGTCGGCCTCTCGGCCGGTCTCTCCGTCACCGAACTCTTCGGCACGGTCCAGCGCTCCGACGCCGTCTCCCTCATCGAGTCCGGCATGGGCGGCACCCTCGGCCACATCGCGATCATCATCGGGCTCGGCACGATGCTCGGCGCGATCCTCGAAGTCAGCGGCGGGGCCGAGGTGTTGGCGTCCCGGCTGCTGAACCTCTTCGGCGAGGAGCGGGCGCCCCTCGCCATGGGCCTCACCGGCCTCATCTTCGGTATCCCGGTCTTCTTCGACGTCGGCATCTTCGTCCTCGCGCCGATCGTGTACGCGGCCGCCAAGCGCGGCGGCAAGTCGATCCTGCTCTACTGTCTGCCCCTGCTCGCGGGTCTCTCCATGACCCACGCGTTCCTGCCGCCGCACCCGGGCCCGGTCGCCGCCGCGGGACTGCTCCACGTGCAGCTCGGCTGGGTCATCCTCATGGGCATCGTCTGCGGCATCCCCGCCGTGCTCGCCGCCTGGGCCTGGTCCGCGTGGATCGGCAGGCGGATCTTCGTCCCCGTACCGCAGGACATGGCCGAGGCCGCCGACGAGGCGCGGGCCGCGCTGGTCGAGGAGCAGCGGGCCGCCGGGGTCGCGCCGCAGGAGAAGCCGGTGCCGCTCGGCACGGTCCTGGCCATCATCGGTACGCCGCTGGTGCTGATCCTGCTCGCGACGTTCTCCTCGATCGCCTTCGACCCCTCCACGGGCCGCTCGGTCATCGAGTTCTTCGGCCACCCCTTCGTCGCGCTGACGATCGCGCTGCTGCTGGCGTACTACCTGCTCGGCATCCGCCGTGGCTGGTCCCGCAAGTCGCTGGAGACGGTGTCCACGGCCTCGCTGAAGCCGGTCGGCAACATCCTGCTCGTGGTCGGCGCGGGCGGGGTCTTCGGCGCGGTCCTCAAGGGCAGCGGTGTCGCCCAGGCCCTCTCCGACACCTTCAACGACGTCGGCCTGCCGGTGATCGTCCTCGCCTACCTCATCTCCCTGGTCCTGCGGGTCGCCCAGGGCTCGGCCACGGTCGCCATCGTCACCACGGCCGGCATCGTGGCCCCGCTGCTGACCGAGGGCGACCACTCCCAGGCCTTCGTCGCCCTGGTCATCATGGCGATCTCGGCGGGCTCCATCTTCGCCTCGCACGTCAACGACGGCGGCTTCTGGATGGTCGCGAAGTACTTCGGCATCTCCGAACGGGACACCCTCAAGACCTGGACGGTCCTGGAGTCGGTGCTGTCGGTCGCGGGCTTCGCGGTGGCGGCGGTGGTGAGCCTGTTCGTGTAGGTACGGGCCGTCTTCGTACAACAGTCGCGTTGCCAACTTGGGGGCGGGCTGTGTCCGACACAGGATCTTCGACCATACTGCCCGCTGTGGAGCAGCGCATAGGTTCGAAGAGCCAGCCCCTGGACGCCGCCGCGGTGAACCCGGCGTACATCCCCGGGCTTACGTCACCCGCGAAGGCGGAGCCGAAGGACGCGGTCGTCGAGGACGCCGCTCCTGACGAGGCCGCGTCCGAGGAGGCGGTTGTCGAGGACGCCGCCCCCGAGACGCCGGTCGCCGAGACGGCACCCGCCGAACCCGAAGAGGAGGCCACCTCCGAATCCGACTCGGACTCGGACTCCGAGCCCGAACCCGAACCCGACCCGGACGGGCCGGTGTTCGAGGCATCCGACCGGCGCGCCTCGATCAAGGCCGACCACAGCGGCGTACACCTGCGCCTGGACGACCAGGAGGCGGAGTTCCGCTGGGACGAGATCGGCGCCGTCGAGACGGAGTCGCCCCGCTTCGGGAAGCGGTTCACCATCACGGTGCACACCCCGGACCGCCGCTGGTACCCGATCGAGATCGAGGCGACGGCCCGGGCACGCTTCAAGGAGTGGGAGGACCAGCTGGACGCGGTCCTGGACGCCTACTTCGAAGACGGTGAGGATTCCGAAGAGGCCCCGGACGAGAGCGCCCCGTAAGGGGCGCGGGGAACTGCGCGACCGGCCACATCCGGCCCGCAGTTCCCCACCCACCGGTCTTTCCCACTCCTAGCTGCAGTACTGCGTCGCCTTCCCGATCGACCGGTACATGCAGTCCGCGTTCTCCAGCAACTGCAACACCGCGTCCCGGTTCCGTGAGGTCTCCCGCTCGATCACCTCGTCGGGCGGGTAGAACCCACCTCCGGAACTGGACGTCGGATACATCTCGAAGGTGTAGTCGAAGATCTTCTGACTGCCCCAGAGATAGTCGTCGATCGACCCGTCGGTGATGTACAGGTCGCTGGACTGCTCGGGGGTGTACCCGTTGCTGGCCGCCATCTTCTGGCCGACGGCCTTGAACGCGGCGGCGTCGTCCGCGGTCATGCCGGTCGCGGTGTCGGCGGTGGTGTACCCGAAGGGCCACAGCACGAGTTCGCTGTACGTGTGGAAGTCGATCCCGGCCGTGATCTGCTGCTTGCCGCCGACGACCCGGCCGCGCACGAAGTCGGCGACGACCTTCACCTCGGGTGCGGACTCTGCGGAGGCGCCGCGGTAGGTCTCGGAGGACGTGGAGCCGGACGAGCCGCCGCAGCAGCCCCACTTGTAGTTCCAGTTGCGGTTGAGGTCCGTACCGACGTACGAGGAACCGGAGTTGGGCTGGCGGTTCTTGCGCCACGAGCGGTACGAGCCGGTCGCGATGTCGTACTCACCGCCGTCGGGGTTGAGGTCCGGGACGATCCAGATCTCGCGACCGTTCACCATGTTGGTGACCCGGGAGTCGCTGCCGTATCCGGCCCCGAGCTCGCGCAGCAGATACAGCGCCATCTCGACGGTCAGGTGCTCGCGGGCGTGCTGGTGGAAGGTGAGGAGGACCTCGGGCTCGTTCTCGTCGGTGGCCACGTTGTCGCTGACCTTGATGGCGACGATGTCCCGGCCCTGGTACGACTTGCCGATCACCCGCTTGCTCATGATGCTCGGGTAGGCGGCGAGCCGCTGGTCGATCTCCGTGTTCGTCTCGGCGTAGTTGTGGTACTTCGAGTCGGCCGAGGGGAAGTCGAGGAGGCGGACGTCACCGGTGCCGTTCGACCGGTTCGGCGCGGACCCCAACAGGGAGACCTCGTAGCCGAGTTGGCGCAGCTTCTTGACCTGGTCGGCGCGGCCCGAGACGACGACGGTCTCCTCGTCGGCCTCGTCCACGGTGACGCCGGTCTGCTGGATGGCGGTGCGGGTCACCGGGGTGGTGCTCTGGTGGATCTCGTACTGACGGATGTCGTCGGCCGAGGGCGCGGGGGTCTTCGCTCCCGTCGCCGTGGCGTGGGTGGCGGTGGCGGTGATCGGGGCGGCGAGGGCGAGCGCGAGCAGGGTCGCGAGGGTGACGGAGCGCCTGCCGCGTCTGTGAAGTCGCATGAAGTCTCCTTAACGGAGTGTGGGGGGTGGAATCAGTGCGACGTACGGAGTGCGGGTGTGGCGCTCATGGTGAGTCTTTGGCATGGGCAGGTCAAGGGACGACAAAGAGCCGGTGGCGGAAACCGGTCATGCGTCGGACCCCGCCGGCAGGTCTGCCCGACGGGGTCCGACGCGTGAGAGCGGCGGGGGAACTCAGCCCAGACCGCGCCACTTCGTACTGACGGCGATCGCCCGGAGCTGCTTCGTCGTGAGCGCGGGGGTGGTGCGCGTCGCGGCGGTCTCCTGGCTGCCGGAGTTGAAGGCACTGACCACCACACGGAACCCGTCGGTCCTGATGGTGTCGGCGGTCCACATGACGACGCCGGCGCCGCCCTTCTCGCCCGGCTCCTTGTGCGTGACGACCTTCGTGCCGTCGGCCAGCGTCTCGGCATCCGCCCCGAAGAGCTGGTCCTCGACGTCCGACATGTTCGGCTGCACGTTGATCTGGACCAGGCTCCCGCCCTTGCCGTCGTCGACGACGACATAGGCGTACCCGCTGTCCGGGCCGCTCTTGGCGACCACCTTGACGCCCTTGGGGAGCAGCGAGACGAGCGTGGAAGCGATCGCGCCGCCAGCGATGCCCGAGGGCTGTGCGGGTGCCGCCGTCGGGGCCTTGGGGTCCACCGGGATCGCGTCGACGACGCCCAGCCACGCGGCGGCCGTGGCGAGTGTCTTCAACCGCGCCGTGGACAGCGGGGGTTCGGCCCTGCTGACCGGCGCGCCCTTCTCGGCCGCGGCGTTCCATTCGCTCACGCTGACGTGCTGACCCTTGGGGGTGACGAGGTCCGCCGTCCACAGCTTCGTGTCCGCGCGGCGGTCCGGATACTCGTACCCCTGGAAGATCTTGAGCGCCGAGCCGCCGGGCAGCCTGGTCACGACGCAACTGTCGTACGGCGTCAGGGCTTTGTCCGGACACTCGATGGTCTGGCGGGCCTGCTCGCTGCCCGGCAGGACCCGGTTGAAGCCGACGGCGATGGCCGCCTTGCCCTTGCCGTCGTCGTGGACGACCTGTGCGTACGGCGGCAGCTTGTCGTCCGTGCCGCGTGCTTGCGCCGAGCTGAACTCGCCCCGGGGGAGCAGCTTCTCGAGGATGCCGATCAGTTCGTCGCCGGTGTACGACGCCTTGGGAGTGGCCGAAGCGACAGGGGTCTTGGCACCGGTGGCCACGGACTGCCGCCCGTCGTCGCCGCCCGGTACGAGGAGTGTCCCGCCGAGGCCCACGAGCGCGACCGAGGCCACGCCCGCCACGACGGCGGCCCTGCGCCGCAGCAGCAGTCGGTGGCCGCGCGTCGCGCCGGCGGCGACCAGGGCGCGGCGGTCGGTCTCGTAGGCCCCGCCGGCCTGGTGCAGGGCCTCGCCGAGCCGTACCTCGAAACGATCCTCTTGGTCGTGGTCCTTGTCGTGGTCGTGGTACCGGTGGTCGTGGTCGCGGTCGTCAACGGGCATGGCGCATCACCCTCTCTGCTCTCCGTAAGGGCTGTCTGTCAAAGCTGTGGGTCGGAAGTCTCGGTACGGTCGTCGGCGTCAGGGTCTGGCGTGCTCGCCGAGGGCGTCCCCGAGCAGCAGCCGCAGCCGGGCGAGCGCGCGGGTGCAGCGGGTGCGTACGGCGGCCGAGCTGACGTTCATGGCCTCGGCGGTCTCCTCGACGCTGCGGTCCTCCCAGTAGCGCAGCACGACCACGGCCCGGTCCTTGGCGGACAGCCGGCCGAGTGCCTCGACCAGGGTCAGCCGCAGGGGCGTGTCGGTGTCGGCCGCGCGCGGGTCGGGGAGGTCGGGGAACTCGTCCGTGGCGCGTTCCCGGCTGCTGCGGCGCCGCTGGTGGGCGAGGAAGGTGCGGGTGAGGACGGTCTGGGCGTATCCGGCGGGGTTGCCGACGCGGGAGACCCGGTACCAGCGGACGTACAGGCGACCGAGGGTCTCCTGCACCAGGTCCTCGGCGAGATGGGTGTCCCCGCCGGTGAGCAGACAGGCGGAACGGTAGAGATGCCCCGCCCGCGCCGCCGCGAACTCGGCGTACTCGTCCCCCCGGACCTGTCTCATCCCGCCCCCGTGTCTTTGGTACCGCCGCCTTCACTTCATTGATGCGCCGGCCCCCCGGAAATGTTTCAGCGGACGGAAAGAAGGTCCAGAGGGGGCCCGCGGGGATGCCACTGGGAGCCCACGGGGAGCCCTCCACGTAGGGGATCCGCGTACGCGGGGATAGGTTGCCGGAGTGACAGACCAGCCGCCCGCTTCCACCCCACCCGGCTTCGGCCCGCCCCCGCCGCAGTACGCCCCGCAGCCGCCACAGCCCGCGGCGCCCGGCCCGGAGTTCCTGGCGGTCGACAAGCACAACTCGGTCGTCGTCGACGCGTCGGGTGTGGCCTTCGAGATGTACGACATCACGGTCGACTTCCCCTGGGCCGAGATCCGCAGCGTCCACTACAAGGCGAGCCCCAACGGCAAGGCCCTGATGGTCGCCGTGGTCCACCTGGACGGCAGGGTCTACGAGTGCGTGGTGACCGCGAAGCCGCGGGAGTTGTTGCGCGGGTGGTTCGCACAGTTGGCGTGGGTGCTGGGGTACTACCGCCCGATGGGATAGCCGTCCGGCGGTCCTCGCGCTTCACAGGAACACCTGCCGCCCAGGTGGGTCTTTCTCGGTCGCAGCCGGCGTCCCGGCTCGGCCCAGCTTGTGCCTGTGGTCGGGAAGGGCGCCCGGCCTGCCTGTTCTTCTGCGCCCGTCAGGGCGTGAGCAGGTCGGCGAGTTCTGTTCGGGAGCTGATGCCGAGCTTGGGGAACGCGCGGTAGAGGTGGTGGCCGACGGTGCGTGGGCTCAGGAACAGGTGCGTGGCGATTTCGCGGTTGGTGGCGCCGGTGGCCGCGAGGCGGACGACTTCGCGCTCCTGGGCGCTCAGGCGGCTCAGGGGGGAGTCGGTGGCGTCGGACGGGTCGTGGGTTTCGCCGGCTGCCTGGAGTTCCGTGCGAGCGCGGTGGGCCCAGGGTCGGGCGTTCAGCTGATCGAAGATTTTCAGTGCGGTGCGCAGTTGGTCGCGGGCGTCGATCTTGCGGCGCGAGCGGCGCAGCCATTCGCCGTAGAGGAGTTGGGTGCGCGCCCGATCGAAGTCGTCGCCGTCGGTGTGCAGGTCGAAGGCGGCCAGATAGTGCTGCTCGGCCTGTGTGTCCGGGCCGGTCAGGGCCGCGCAGCGGTGTGCTTGGGCCGTGAAGCGGAGCTGTCCGAGGTCGGCCGCCCATGTCATGAGCTGGTCCGCGGGTGCCCTCGCTCCTTCCGGATGTCCGGCGCGCACGGCCGCCTCGATCAGATCCGGCAACAGGTGCCGGGCCAGGAAGGGGTGGCCCGCCGCCTGCCGGGCCGCTTCCAGATGGCGCAGCGCGTCCTGCGCCCGCCCGAGGGCGAGGTCGAGCAGCCCCAGCGCCCACAGCGCCTCCGCCGCGCCCCGTCCGACCTCGCGCGGGCGGGTGTACTCCAGTGCCTGTTCGGCCATTTTCCGGGTCTGCGCCTCTTCCCCTTGGACGGCGGCCAGCACCGCCAACAGGGCGCGCAGATGGGCTGCTCGGTGGTCCAGGTCGTAGCCCTCGGCCAGCCGGAGCGCTTCGGTGGCGTGTGCGTGCGCGTCGTCGAGTCGGCCGAGCGCCAGTTCTACCTGGGCGCGCAGATGCAGCGTGGTGGGCAGCCATCCGCCGATGCCCTGCTCGCGGCAGTGGGCGACCGCCGCTGCGGCCAGTTCGTGCGCGGTCGCGTGATCGGCCATCAGGTGGCAGTGGATCGCGGTCACCAACTGGTCCATGAGCCCGACGTCGGCGAGGCGTCCGGCCCGTACGAGAGTGTCCAGGGCACGGCGCGCGCCGGGCAGGTCGCCCGCCAGGAGGTGGGCGGGCACGGCCAGGATCGGCAGGTGGGGTGTGCGGAAGCCGATCTCCACCATGAGGGGTGCGTCGCCCGCGCAGAAGGCCGCGTGGATGGCGTCGGTCAGCAGTGGCGCGAGCTTGTCGGGACGGTCGGCCGAGATCGTGTCCGCGCAGTCGGCCAGGATGCGGGCGGCCCGGCGGGGGCTGCCGTAGCCGAGCTCGACCACGGAGCGTACGCGGGCGAAGTCCGCCGCCATCCCTGGGTCCCGCAACGGCAGTGGCACCTGGTCGGTGAGAGCGCGGCACCGTTCGTCCTGGCCGGCCTCGCTCGCCTTCTGCGCGGCGGTGATCAGGCGGCGGGCGTGCCGGTGCGGATCGGCGGTCAGGCGGGCGGCTCGCTCGTACGCCGCGGACGCGGACGCCATCGCCTGCCTGCTTCCGGCCCACTCGGCGACCCGTTCCAACTCCGCGGCGACCTCTTCGTCCGGGCCGGTCGTCGCGGCGGCCAGGTGCCAGGCGCGCCGGTGCGCGTGCTGGGCGCCGTCCAGGTTCGCCGCCAACGCTCGGTGCGCCGCGATCCGCCAGGCCAGCGGGGCCTGTTGGTAGGCGGCGAACCGGATGAGGGGGTGCCGGAACCGCAGTTTCTGCGCGGAGACGAACACCAGTCCGGCACGCTCGGCGGGCTCCAGATCCCTGACCTCCCCGTCGAGCCGGCCCGCGGCTGCCAGCACGGTGGGAAGGTCCCCGGTGTCGTCGGCCGCGGCCACCGCGAGAGTGCGCTGGGTCGCGTCGGGAAGGTGGCGGATCTGCTGTGCGAACGCGTCCTGGAGCTGATGGGGCAGCTCGGGCCGCGCCTCGGCCGGCGCCAGCGGCCCCAGCTGTCCGGCGCGCTGTGCCGGGGTCAGCGCGGCGGCCAACTCCCGCAGCGCCAGCGGGTTTCCCTGCGCCTGGTCGAGGATGTGCTCGGCGACCGGCGGGGCGAGGCCGGGCAGCAGCGCCACGGCCGACCGCCGGTCGATGCCGGTGACGTGTACGCGCGGCAGCGCCTTCGATCCGCTCTCCGGCGAGGTGCCGCGGGTGGCGAAGAGCATGACGATGCCTTCGTCCCTCAGCCGCCGGGCGGCAAAGGTCAGCGCGTCCCCGGACGGCCGGTCGAGCCATTGCAGGTCGTCGACCAGGCACAGCAGGGGGTCGTCCGTGGCCGCCTCGGACAGCAGCGACAGGGTGGCGAGCCCCAGGGTGAGACGGTCCCGTACGGGCTCGTCGCTCAGGCCGAAGACGGCGCGCAGAGCCCCGGCCTGCGGTCCCGGCAGCCGGTCGAGCAGATCGAGCACCGGCAGGAAGAGCTGATGGAGCCCTCCGAAAGCGAGGTCCATCTCCGACTCGATGCCCTCGACCCGCAGCACGCGCATGCCGTCCGCGTGGGCGGCCGCATGCTCAAGGAGAGTGGTCTTGCCGATGCCGGCCTCGCCGTGCAACAGCAGTGAACTGCTAGTTCCGTGCCGGGAGTTGGCGAGCATTCGCTCAATATGGTGTCGTTCTTCTGTGCGCCCCTGCACCGTCCGCCCCCCGCCGGCAACCGAGCATCATGATCGACACTGTACGTCCGGGGAGGGGCGATGCCGCAACGGGCCGTCCTCAGGCGCCTTCGAGCACCGGCCAGATCTCGATGGTCTCCAAGGTGCCGAGCCCCTTGGCGAGTTCCACGGCTTCCTCACGGTCGGCCACGTCGACGACGAACCAGCCGCCCAGGGTCTCCTCGCCGGGGTGTGCGGGCCCGTCGGTCACCGTGGCGGGGGCTGCTTCGGTGGTCTTGCGCACGGTCGTCGCGGAGGCCGACTCGGTGTCCAGGGCATCGCCACTGATCAGTTTGCCTGCCGCCGCGATCTTGCCGATCCAGGTCTCGTACGCCGCTCGGTGAGCGGCCCGGTCGGTCCGGATCCGGTGGCGCGACTCATCGGTCTCGAAGATCACGAGTGCGTACTTCATGAGCGTTCCCTTTCGTTGCTTCGTTGCTTCGTTGCTTCATTGCGTGTGGACACCGACGCCGACGCGGGCGAGTGCGCCGATTTCCAGCGCTGTCCACAGTGCTCCGTCCGGGCCCAGGGCGATCCCGTGCGGCTCCGAGCCCGGGGTCGGCAGGTCGTGCACGGTGACAGTGCCGTCGGCGGTGAGGGAGCCCACCCGGTTGCCGGCCCACTCGGTGAACCACAACGTGCCGTCACTGCCGGGTGTGATGGCATGCGGCCGGGACGTGCGGTCGGGCAGCGGGAACTCGGTGATCCCGCCGTCGGGAGTGATCCGCCCGATCTGCCCAGCACCGATCTCGACGAACCAGACCGCCCCGTCGTGCCCGGTCGCGATGCCCACCGGGGCGGCGGACCTGGTCGGCAACGGGTGCAGAGTGACGGCTCCGTCCATGCCGATCCGCCCGATCGCGTCGGCCTGGTTCAGGGTGAACCACATCCCGTCGTCGGCGCCTGCGGTGATCGCGGAGGGGTAGGTCCCCGTGGCCGGCAGCGGAAACTCGGTCACCCGGCCGTCGGTGGTGATCCTGCCGATCCGGTCGGCGGCGGTCTCGGTGAACCACAGCGCTCCGTCCGGCCCGGCGGCGATTCCGAACGGACCGCACTCCGCGGTCGGCACGGTGAATTCCTCGACCTTGCCGTCGAGGGCGATCCGGCCGATGCGGTGCGCACGGTGCTCGGTGAACCACAAGGCGTCGTCCGGCCCGACGGCGATGATCGTCGGCCCGCAGTCCGGATCGAGTTGATGGTGCGTGAGTACCCCTCCGGGTACGAGACGCCCGATGCCCCCGCTGTGCACCAGCGTGAACCACAGCGCCCCGTCCGGGCCCGTGGTGAGCGCGTAGGGACCGCTGTCGCTCTCGGCCACGGTGAACTCTTCGATGAAAACCGGCATCAGAGTCGGCTCTCCTCTCTTCATACGGCTCATACGGCTCTCTTCATACGGCGCGCCCGCTGCCGCCCTTCATCAACCGCCCTTCATCAACCGTCCGTCTCCCTCGGGCGAAGGGGCCTCCGGCTCTCCGCCCTACGCCACCGGCGCCGAATACAGCATGCGGATCTCCGAAGTCCGGTAGCCGGCGCGGGCGAAGGCCGCGGCCATGGGGGCGTTGCCGGTGTCCGTGGTGGCTGTGATCAGTTCGGCACCGGACTCCGCGTGGATGAGGGTGATCTCGGTGAGGAGGTCGTCCACGTACCCATGGCCGCGGAACTCGGGGACGACGCCCAGGTAGCCCACGTTGCGGGCATACGGTGTCGCGGAGGGGAGGGCGAGGCCCGCGACCTGCCCGTCCGGGGTGTGGGCCACGCGCCACCACTCGCGCCGACCGGGACAGCCGAGATAGAAGTCCATCTCGTCCCTGGCTGTGGCTTCGGCGCCCTTGACGGCGATGTTCCTGCGGGTCTCGTCGTCCAGGCTGCCGACGGCTATCCGACGGAACAGCCGGAGGAACTCCTCGTCCGAAGCGGGGGCGAACGTCAGCCGGCCCCTGGACGCGGGGAGGCCGACGGCGGCCGTCCATTGCAGGCGCAGCCGTTCCACCTCGTGCGTGAGGCCTGCTGCCACGGCGGCCCGGCGCCGCCACTCCACGGCGGCCACCGCGGCCGGGGTGTCACGCCAGCCGACGGGCAGCGTCAGGTTGTACAGCGGAGTTCTGGGCGCACCGGCGTCGGCGAACGCCCGCAGCGCGGCGGTCAGCAGCCCGGCCGCCACCTCCGCGCGGTCGGGGAGCGTCGGGTCGACATACAGACAGTCCAGGGCGACGGGGTGAGCGCTGTCCTGCTGCCCCCACCACAGGGAACGGCCCACGATCCGCCCGTCGTCCTCGGCGATCCAGGTCCACTCCGGCCGGTACATCCCCTGCTTCAACTCGTCGAGGTAGCGGTCGGCGTCGATCCAGCCCACCGGTTCATCCACGATGACTGCTGCGACACTCTCTTGATCGGCCTCGGTCGTGGGGCGAAACAACACGTGAGCTCCTACTGCTTGGTGTACGTAGTGACAGTCGCGCCGGTGGCGAAGACCCGGAAGTCGGTCAGCGTGAAGGCGGCAGGGTCGAATGCCGCGTGGAACAGCGGAACGCCGGCCCCGAACACCACCGGGCGGTGGTGGACCACGAGCTTGTCCACCTCGCGCAGCAAGCGCCCGGCCAGCACCGGGCCGCCGCACAGCCAGATGCCCATACCCGGCCGCCGCTTCAGCCCGCGGACGAACTCCGCCGGGTCCCCGGCGACGACATCGACGCCTGACGCGGGCCGTTTCAGGGACGAGGAGACCACGTACTGCCGCAGCCAGGGGTACGGGCTGTCGGCACCGGCCGCCCGAGCGGATTCGTAGACGCCGCGCCCCATGACGACCGTGTCGAACAATCTGTTCGCCGTGCTGACGACGCCCAGCGGCCTGCGGGCATGGTCCGGGACGGTCTCGGGGTACTCGGCCAGAACGGCGGCCTTGAGATCGCCGTCGAAGCCGAAGGGGTCGCACTGTCCGTCAGGACCGGCGGTGAAGCCGTCGACACTGCAGCCGACGAGGTACGTGAGCAGACGCATGCGGGTCCGATTCCGATCCGTTGCCACCAGGGACGAGATGACACTAGGCACCCCGATTCAGGAGGGCATCGGTCATCGCGACGTAACGTGACCCGCCTCGCCCGGGACGGCATCGGTAGCGGTGTCGGTACCGGCGGGCCGGGGTGTCAGGGCCGCCCCTGCTCCCACGCCTCCCGATCCCCTGTGTACCGAGGGCGCTCCGCGACGATCGACCGGGTCGGGGCCGTGCCACGGCCCAGGTGCAAGCGCACCGTGCCCCTGACTCGGGACGCGCAGGAAGCGATGAAGTGGTCGCACACCGTGCGGAGTTCACCGAACCCGTCATCCGTCGCAGGTGGATTCATCACATCGGCGCATTATCAAACGCAACGCCGACAGACGAGTGCCGGCCACCCCTGTGTGGGGTGGCCGGCACCGTGTCCGGCCGAAGGGCACCTTTCTAGCCGAGCGCGTGCACGTGCGCCCCCACCGAGTTCGACCACGCGTTGCCCGCCGCCGCGTCCCAGTTCGTCGACCAGGTCATCGCGCCGCGCAGGTCCGGGTAGGTCCTGGAGGGCTTGAAGGAGCCGCAGTTGGTGCCCTTGGCCAGGCAGTCCAAGGCGTTGTTCACCACCGTCGGAGACACATAGCCGCTGCCCGCGCCGCTCGTCGAGGCCGGGAGGCCCAGGCCCACCTGGGAGGGGGCCAGGCCGCCCTGGAGTTGGATGCAGGCGAGGGCGGTGAGGAAGTCGACCGAGCCCTGGCTGTAGACCTTGCCGTCGCAGCCCAGCATCGAACCGCTGTTGTAGTACTGCATGTTGACGACCGTCAGGATGTCCTTGATGTTCAGGGCGGTCTGGAAGTACGTGTTCGACGTGGACTGCATGTCGATCGTCTGCGGGGCCATGGTGATGACGAGGGACGAGCCCGCCTTGGCGGAGAGGGACCGCAGGGCCTGCGTCATGTACGTCGCGTTGAGGCCGTTCTCCAGGTCGATGTCGACGCCGTCGAAGCCGTACGTCTGCATGAGGGAGTAGACGGAGTTCGCGAAGTTCGTCGCGGACGTGGAGTCGCTGATCGACACCGCGCCGTTCTGGCCGCCGATGGAGATGACGACCTTCTTGCCCGCGGCCTGCTTGGCCTTGATGTCCGCCTTGAACTGGTCGACGGTGTAGCCGCCGAGCCCGGCCGAGTCGAGGTTGAAGGTCACAGCGCCCGGCGTGGTCGTCGCGTCCGCGAACGCCACCGCGATGATGTCGTACTGGGACTGCACGGCGGAGATCTTCTGGACCGTCGCGCCGTTGTTGAAGTTCTGCCAGTAGCCCGTGACGGCGTGCTTGGGCAGGGAACCGCCGCCACCGCCGCCCGAGGACGCGGTCGTCGTGCCCGTCACCGCCGTCGACTTCGCCGACTCACCCGCCGCGTTCGTCGCCGTGACCTGGAAGGAGTACGAGGTGGAGGCCGCGAGGGACGAGACGGTCGCCGAGGTCCCCGTCGTCGACTGGACCTTCGTACCCGCCTGGTAGACGTTGTAGCCCGTCGCGCCCGACACCGTGTTCCAGGAGAGGGAGACGGAGGAGGACGTGGTGGAGGAGACCGTCAGACCGGTGGGTGCCGCCGGGACCGTGGGGGCCGGGTCGCCGCCTCCGCCGCCGTCGGGGCCGAAGACCGAGAGGTCGTCGGCGTAGTACGGGGCCTGGCCGTACCACCCATGCGTGTACACCGTCACCGAAGTCGTCGACGCGCCCGTGGTGAAGGTGGTCGAGAGCTGATTCCAGGAGGCGGAGTCGGGGGTCCAGGTCGAGACGTCCGTGGTGCCGGTGCCCGTCACGCCCAGGTAGGCGTACCCGCCCTGCAGCCACGCGCTCAGCGTGTACGTCGAGTTGGGCTTGACCGCGACGGCCTGGGTGCACTGGGCGTTGTCCTGCCCGGCTGGCGTGCCCTTGAGCGCGGCCGAGCCGCCGTGCACCGGCGAGGAGACGGTCGTACCGCTGCCCGCCGTACAGGTCCAGTTGCTGAGGCCCGACTCGTAGCCGCCGTTCTTGGCGTTGTTGACGTCCGCCGCCTGGGCCTGGCCCGCCAGACCGGTGAGGGAGAGGACGGAGGCGGTGACGACGGCGGCGAGGGCGCCCGCCCATCTGCGTCGGGGCGGTCGGGGCATACGTATGACGCGGTCCACTGGGACCTCCGGTGAGGGGAGGGGAGGGGAGGGGGAGGAGAAGGGGGGAAGCCGGGGTGCGCAACGGTGGCCACCGTCGTACGTTGCTGGCGTACAAGTTGGTCCAGACCAATTGGGTTGTCAAGACCTCTGGTGGGTGACAGGGGTGGCAGGGCGCTCCAACCGGCCCACAGGGTGGGCGACTTGTGGCATATTCGTCTCACTCTCCGTTGATCAAGCCCGTACCTTCCGTGAGTTGATCTGGAAGATTCGGTGTTGAGGCGGCCATGCCGTGGATATGGTGCTGATGCAAGAGGACGTCACAGGGGCCATCTGAGGCGGTGGTCGACCACCCCGCCACAGTGAACGGGGTGTGTGCAGCGTGCCGACCGCGATAGCCGTCACCAGTCCCGATCTGGTGCTCCCGCCGCACGACCGGCAGACCCCACCCGCCGTGGTCCAGCCCCTCGACAGTCTCGAAAGCTCCCTCACGGGCATGCACGCCCTCATCGAGCAGCACGGATACGTCATCGCGCTCTACCCGGTCTCGGTCGAGGACGCGGTCACCCGGCGGCTGCACACCGTCCGCTCCGTCCTCGAGAGCGACCGCATCGCCCTGCTCGGCATCGACCTGCCGCCGCTCGGAGTGGCGCTGCTGGCCCAGCAGTTGCGGCAGCTGTCGGTCTGCGACTTCAGCCCGGGCGTGCTCGCCTCCTCCGCCCGGCTGCTCGCCCACTACATCTACGCCGGCGCCCTGCTCGGCTCGGTCGCCAAGCTCGACCGGGTCCCGGTGACGCTGAAGTCGCACGCCAAGTCATGGGTACCGGGCGCCCAGTTCGCCGTACTGTCCCATCCACGCCCGCAGCTGGCCCGGATCGGGCAGGACGAGCTGACCGGTCCCGAGTTCGGCACCCGGCTGCTCGTCGCCGCGGGCCAGCCGCCCTCCGACTGGGTCACCGCGACCCTCGCACCCGCCTGGCGTGTGCAGGGCGCCCTGACCGTACCGCTGCCGCAGGAGTCGGCCCGCTGGTGGGGCACCACCAAGCTCGCCGAGTTCGCCGCCGGACTGTACGACGTCTCCGTGCTCTACCAGCTCGTGTCGTCCGTCCGCCGGGAGGAGTGCCACTGGTGCGGTCTCGAACTCATCGGTGACCGCTGCGGGTTCTGTGCCGCGCCGCTGCCCCCGCCTCCCGAGCTTCCGACGGCCACGGTGCGGGCAGCATCCTCAGTACGCGCTCTGCCCCGAGGCGCAACTTGAGCACCCGCAGTACACGTGAAGAGCACCAGGAACGACCGCTCGACCCCGCCGTCCCCGCCCCACGATCGAGGTTGTCCGCGTCATGAACTCACGCCAGCGCCGCGGCGTCATCCTGCTGGTCCTCTCGGTCCTGTGCGCCCTGGGCGCCTTCGCCGGAGTGCTCTCGGTGATCCGCGACGTGAACTCCAAGGTCGGCCCGGAGGTGGCGGCGTACCGCCTGAAGGACGACATCGCGCCCTACAAGGAGCTGTCGGCCGACCAGTTCCAGCGGGTCTCGATGCCCGAGCGCTGGCTGTCGAGCACGGCGGTCACCAACCTCGGCCAGATCCGGGGGAAGATCGCCGTCACCCAGCTCCAGAAGGGCTCCCTGCTCCAGACCGACATGATCGTGGACCGGCCCGCGCTGGAGGCGGGCCAGCAGGAGATCGCGATCATGATCGACGCGGCGACCGGTGTGGCCGGAAAGATCGACCCGGGCTCCAGGGTCAACATCTACGCCACCTTCAAGGCCGAGAACGACAAGCAGAAGGACCAGTCCAAGGTCATCGTGGCGAACGCCCGCGTCATCGACGTCGGCAAACTCACCGCCCTCGACCCCGGCCAGTCCAGCAACGACCGGCGCAACAGCGCCACCCAGGCCGTCCCCATCACCTTCGCGCTCGACACCGCCGACGCCCAACGCGTCGCGTACGCCGAGTCGTTCGCCGAACATGTCCGCCTCGCCCTGGTCGCGGGCGGCTCCGACGCCACCGTCGCCCCCGGCGACCGTACGTACACCCTCGACGAGGACAAGTAGGAGGCCGCGCATGAGGTCCACGCCCACGGGGCTGTGCCGATGACCATCCGTATCCTCCCGGCCGTCAGCGACGTCGACTCGGCCCGCGCGCTCGCCACCCTGCTGAGCCAGCTCGCGGACGCCGAGCCGGCCCCGCCCGTCCCCGACTCGACGGCGCTCCTCGACACCCTGGCGCGGCTCGCCGCCGAGTCCCTCGACGAACTGCCCGAAGTCGTCCTGGTCCACGAACGCATAGGTCCCGTACCGGCGTTGGACCTGATCCGCGACGTGGTCATGCGCTTCCCCGCGATCGGCGTCGTCTTCATCACCGCGGACACCAGCACCGGTGTCCTCACCGCCGCCATGGACTCCGGCGCCCGCGGCATCATCGGCCTCCCGCTGGGCTACGACGCCCTCGCCGAACGCGTCCAGGCCGCCGCCGGGTGGTCGCTCGGCATGCGCCGCCACCTCGGCAGCGGCACCCCCGAGCTGTACACGGGCCCCGGCGGCACCGTCGTCACGGTCACCGGGGCGAAGGGCGGCGTCGGAGCGACGGTCACCGCCGTCGAACTCGCCCTCGCCGCCCAGGCGTCGGGGCGCAGCGTCGCGCTGGTGGACCTCGACCTCCAGTCCGGGGACGTGGCCTCGTACCTGGACGTCCAGTTCCGGCGGTCGATCGCCGACCTCGCCGGAATCAGCGACATCAACCCCCGCGTCCTCCAGGACGCCGTCTACACCCACGACAGCGGAGTGGGCCTCCTGCTGGCCCCGGCCGAGGGCGAGCGCGGCGAGGAGGTCACCGATCGGGTGACCCGCCAGGTCCTGGGCGCCCTGCGCTCCCGCCACGACGTCGTGGTCGTCGACTGCGGCGCCCAGATGAACTCCGCGACCGCCGCGGCCGTCGAGATGGCCGACCGGGCCCTCCTCCTCGTCACCCCCGACGTGGTCGCCGTCCGCGCCGCCAAACGCATGGTCCGCATGTGGGACCGCCTCCAGATCCGCAAGGCGGAGGAGACGACCACCGTCGTCAACCGTTTCGCCCGCGGTACGGAGATCCAGCCCTCCCTCGTCGAACGCGTCACCGGCACCAAGGTCGCCCGCACCCCCGTCCCCGCCGCCTTCAAGGAACTCCAGTCCGTCGTCGACGCGGGGCGCCTCCAGGACCTGGACACCCGCTCGACGGTCAAGCAGGCGCTGTGGACGCTGGCGGGGGAACTCGGTCTCGTGGTCGCCCAGGAGACCGGCGGGGGCGGCGGCAGGCGCCGCAAGACCTCGTCGGACCGGGGCGCACTGGCCCTGCGGCGCAAGGGCGGCGACCGGGGCGCGGTCACCCTCGAATTCGCCGGCATGTTCCCCATCCTGCTCGTCGTGATGACGATCCTGTGGCAGTGCGTGCTGTACGGCTACTCGTACTCGCTGGCCGGGAACGCGGCGGACGAGGCGGCGCGGGCGGCGACGGCGGCGAACGCGGTCAACCACGGGGACTATCAGGGCGCGTGCGCGGCCGCTGGAAGCAAACATCTGCCCGGTTCCTGGCAGGGCGCCGAGATCACCTGCGGCCCGGCGGGCTCGGTCATGAAGGCCACCGTGAAGGTCGACGTGCCGCTGTTCTTCCCGGGCTTCGACGCGGGCTGGCACGTGGACGGGAACGCGGGCGCCGCGCTGGAGGGGAACGACGGATGAGGCCCCTACGGTGGCTGAGGCGCCGGCTCCGCGACGACCGGGGCGTCTCCATGCTGGAGTTCGCCGGGTTCCTGCCCATCCTGCTCGTCATCGGGATGGCCGCCATCCAACTCGGCCTCATCGGCTACGGGATCAACCAGGCGGGGACGGGGGCGCGGGCGGCGGCACGGGTCGCCTCCCAGCAGGGTGGCCCCGCAGAGGGGACCGCCGCAGGTCAGGCCGCAGTGAGCGGATGGCTGAAGCCGGTTGTTCCCCCTCCCGCGAAGGGCGCGGACACGACCACCGCGACGGTCACCGTTCACGTCCCGTCCGTCATTCCCCTCTTCGGCCCCTACACCGTCACCCGCCACGCCACCATGCCCACCGACAACTGAGCCGACGAACGAGACGAATGACCGGGAGGAGCTGAACCCATGAGCCTGCGCAGCCGACTCTCCACCCCCGACGAGTCGGGCCCCGCCCGCGAGGACGGACACCTCGTCGCCGTCTACCGAGCCAAGCTCCTCGAGGAGATCGACCTCGCGGAGATGTCGAGCCTGGCGGCGGCCGAACGCCGGGTGCGCCTGGAGCGCGTGCTCGGCCACATCATCAGCCGTGAGGGCCCGGTCCTGTCCTCCGCCGAGCGCTCCCAGCTGATCCGGCGGGTCGTCGACGAGGCCCTCGGCCTCGGCGTCCTGGAACCGCTGCTCGCCGACGCGTCGATCACCGAGATCATGGTCAACGGGCCGGACTCCATCTTCGTGGAGCGGGCGGGACGGGTCGAACAGCTCCCTCTCCGTTTCGCCTCCCACGACCAGCTGATGCAGACCATCGAGCGCATCGTCTCCACGGTCAACCGCCGCGTCGACGAGTCGAACCCCATGGTCGACGCCCGCCTCCCCACCGGCGAGCGCGTCAACGTCATCATCCCGCCGCTCGCCCTCACCGGCCCCACCCTCACCATCCGCCGCTTCCCCCGCGCGTACACCCTGCCCGAGCTCATCGGCCTGGGCTCGCTCGACGAGCAGATGCTGATGTTGCTCGCGGCCTTCGTGCGGGCCCGTTTCAACGTCATCGTCAGCGGCGGCACCGGCAGCGGCAAGACGACCCTGCTCAACGCCCTCTCCGGCCTGATCCCGTCCCACGAGCGCATCATCACCATCGAGGACTCGGCCGAACTCCAGCTCCAGCAGGAACACGTCATCCGGTTGGAGTCCCGCCCCCCGAACGTCGAGGGCAAGGGCCACATCACCATCCGCGACCTGGTCCGCAACTCCCTCCGTATGCGGCCCGACCGCATCATCGTCGGCGAGGTCCGCGGCGGCGAGACCCTCGACATGCTCCAGGCGATGTCGACCGGTCACGACGGTTCCCTGGCCACCGTCCACGCGAACTCCGCCGAGGACGCCCTCATGAGGCTCCAGACCCTCGGCTCGATGTCCGAGGTCCAGATCCCCTTCGAGGCGCTGAAGGACCAGATCAACTCGGCCGTGGACGTCGTCGTCCAGCTCACCCGCCACGCCGACGGCTCCCGCAAGGTCAGCGAGATAGCCCTGGTCGTCTCGCACGGCCGCGAACAGTTCCGCGTCGTCCCCGTCACCCGCTTCGTCCCGCGCCCCGCAGGACCCGACCGTGTCGTACACGGCCGTTTCGAGCACCTTCAGCTGCCGCGCCAGGCCGCCGAGAAGCTGTACGTCGCAGGCGAACCGCTGCCGCCCGCGTTCGGCGTGGCCGAGGTCCTCGACGTACTCGACACGAGGCGGGCCATCGGATGACCAACCCCGCCCCCGAAGGGAGGCAGCCATGAACAACCCCGCACTCCTCGCCCTCGGCGCCACCGTGCTGTGCGGCACCCTCGCCGTCGCGGGCGTCCACATGTACGCCTCGGGCCGTGCCCAGCGCCTGGCCCTCGTCGACCGCCTCTCCGGCGGCGGCCCGCTGCGCACCGCGGCCGGCCGCGTACGCCGTTTCGCCGCGATCGACCGCCGACTGCGCCGCACCCGCCTCGGCCGGACGATCCACCTGCGCCTGTCGGCGACGGGCCTGGACGTGACGGCGGGGGAGTTCGCCACGTACGTCACCGCCGTCGTCGTCGCGCTGTGGCTGATCGCCGCGTCGGTGCTGGCCCCCTTCTTCGGTCCGATCGCCGCCCTCGTGGGCGTGTGGAGCGCGGCCATCTTCCTCAACTGGCAGCGCCAGAAACGCATCGAGGCCTTCATCGGCCAAC
The DNA here is from genome assembly GCF_055656965.1 of Streptomyces sp. NPDC111656. NCBI lineage: Bacteria > Bacillati > Actinomycetota > Actinomycetes > Kitasatosporales > Streptomycetaceae > Streptomyces > Streptomyces sp. NPDC111656. Next base: position 323,237 of record NZ_JBVKCA010000002.1, on the reverse strand, counting down.
TCCCCGACGTGGCCCGTCTGCTGGCCAACGCGACCGCCGCGGGGCTGGCCCTGCGGACGGCACTGGCGATGGCGGCGGAGGAGCTCGAAGCCCCCGCGGGCGAGGAACTCGCCCACGTGGCGGATCAGTTGATGCTGGGCCGCACCATCGACGACGCCCTCGGTGAACTCTCCGAGCGCCTCCCGTCCCGTGAGCTGATCGTCCTCGTCACGACCCTGGTCCTCGCCAACAAGGCGGGCGGTTCGGTCGTCAGCTCCCTGCGCAACCTCACCCACACCCTGGAGGACCGCAAGGAGACCCGCCGCGAGGTCCGCACCATGCTCTCCGAGGTCAACGCCACCGCCTTCACGGTCCCGATGCTCGGTCTGGGCTCGCTGCTCCTGATCAACTCCTCGAACGAGGGCGCCCTCGCCCGCGTCACCGGCTCCGGCCTCGGCCAGACCCTCGTCCTGATCTCGCTCGGCCTCTACACCGTCGGCTTCTTCGTCATCCGCCGCCTCGGCAAGATCGAAGTCTGAGAGAGGAGGGGTCACGTTGCTCGCGCTGCTGCTCGCCCTCCTGACGGCCGGGGCCGTCGCGGGCGCCCTGCTGGGCATCCGCATGATCCGCGCCGACGCCAAACTCCCGAGCGACCTCGCGCTCGCCCTGGAGGTCGGTGGAACCCGCGTCTCCACGGCCGAGTCCGCCGTCGACCGCCTCGGCATGCGCTTCGCGCCCACGGTCCTGCGCCTGATGGGCCCCCGCCGCGTCGAGGCCAAACGCCGCCGCATCGACATGGCGGGCAACCCCGGCGGCCTGACCCTCAACCGCTACGCCGCCCGCCGCGCGGTGTACGGCGTCTTCGGCGTCGTACTCGGCCTCGTCTTCCTCTCCAACGGCCAGCTCCTGTTCGCCGTCCTCACCCTGACCTTCGGGCTCGTCGCCGCCGACGCCCTCATCTGGCAGGCCGTCCGCGAACGCAAGGAGGTCATCGACCGCACCCTCCCCGACTTCCTCGACGTCCTCGCGGTCGTGGTCTCGGCGGGCCTCGGCTTCCGCCAGGCGCTGGACCGGGTCGCGGAGAAGTACGAGGGCCCCTGGGCGGACGAACTGCGCATCACCCTGCGCCAGATGGACATGGGCGTCAGCCGCCGTCAGGCCTTCGACGAACTGCGAAAGCGCAACTCCTCCGAGCAGGTCGCCCAGTTCGTCTCGGCGCTGCAGCAGGGCGAGGAGCTGGGTTCCCCCATCGCCGAGACCCTCATCCAACTCGCCACGGACATGCGCCGCACGGACGCCCAGAACGCCCGCCGCCGCGCCGCCAAGACCATCCCCAAGGCGACGATGGTGACCCTCGTCTTCATGCTCCCGGCGACGATGATCCTGATCGCCACGGGCATGTTCCTGGGGTCGGGCACGAACTTCGGTTCGATCCTGGGCCGCTGATGACCAGCCGCCGTACTCCCCTGCCGAGGCCGTCACCGCCCTGGACGCTCCCTCAGTGGCTGTCGCAGCCCCCGCCGTGGCTGACCCGGCTGTGGGCGCGACGGCACCTCGCGAGCACCGAGGACGGCTACCTGGCCGACGACGCCCCGGCCCCCGGAAGCGTCCGCCTCCAGCTCAACGCCCTCCAGGCCCTGTGCCGCCAGGCCTTCGGCGTCCGCCTCGCCGCGATCGCCATCGGCGCCCCCTTCGCCATGACCAACGCCGTGAACGGCCCGCCCCGCTACACGGTCCTGGCCGCCGCCGTCCTCGGCGTCATGGGCTCGTACGCCATGCTCAGGGACTGGGAGCGGTTCGGCCCCCGGCTCCTCGCGCACCCCGGCCTCATGGCCGTGGACCTGACCTTCGGCGCGGTCCTGCTCCTGACGGCGTCCCCCGCGTCCCCGCTCGCGTACGCGACGGTCTGCACCCCACTTCTGGCAGGCCTGCTGTACGGCTGGCGCGGCTCGGGCATCTTCACCGGCCTGCAGCTGATCGTGCTGGTGACGGTGTACAGGGCCTGGCAACACCACCCGGGGGCCGGCGCCAGCACCCTCCTCGTCGCGGGCTTCTGCGTCGGCGCCGGCATCATCGGCGTCACCCTGCGAAACCTGATGTTCCGCTTCGGTACGGCGAGCCAGGCGCTGTCGGAGGCGAACTCCCGCCTGGCCGTCGCCGAGGCGGTGGAGTCCGAACGGGCCCGCCTGGCCCGCGAGATGCACGACTCGGTCGCGAAGACCCTGCACGGCCTGGCCCTGGCGGCCGAGGCCCTCGCCGCCTCGGCCGCCGCCGGGGACGCGGACCCGCACACGCTGGGGCGGCAGGCGACGATGGTCGCGGGCGCGGCGCGCCGGGCGGCCGCGGAGTCCCGCGACCTCCTCTCCGACCTGCGCCGCCACACGGACCTCACGAGTGCGAACACGGACGTCCTGTCCGAACTCGGCACCCGGGTACGGGCCTTCGAGTCCCGCACCCACCTCCCCACTTCCCTCCGCCACCGGGGCGAGCCCCCGATCCTCCCGTACGCCACCGCCCACCACATCCTGGCGATCGTGTCCGAGGCGCTGGAGAACGCGCACCGCCACGCGGACGCGACGCGGGTGACGGTGGAACTCGACGTGTCGGAAGCCGAGTGCGCCGTACGCGTATCGGACGACGGAGTCGGCCTCCCCCCGCCCGTCGCCCTCGACGACCTGACCCTCGACGACCTGACCAGATCCGGCCACTTCGGTCTGCTCGGCATGGCGGAGCGAGCCGCGTCGCTGGGCGGCCGTATCGACCTGAACCGTTCCCCGCAAGGAGGCGCGGAGATCCACCTGACCCTCCCGCGATCCTCCGCCGTCCCCCACCGTCCCCCCACCCCCCAAGAGGAGGCCGCACATGCCTGACCAGGCACTTCCCGGCCCGAACCTCCGTGTACTCGTGGCCGACGACAACCCGGTCGTCCGGGCCGGCCTGGCCGCGTTGCTCGACGGCCACCCGGACCTCGAGGTCGTCGCGCAGGCGGCCGACGGCGAGGCGGCCATCGCGGCCGCCACCCGACTGCGTCCGGACGTCGTCCTCCTCGACGTCCGCATGCCCGGCACGGACGGCCTGACGGCCCTTCCCGCCCTCTCCCTGCTCGCCCCCGTGATGATGCTGACCTACAGCCGCGAACCCGAGGTCGTGGCCGAGGCGTTGCGGCGGGGTGCGGTCGGCTATCTCGTCCACGGTGAGTTCACGGCCGCCGAACTGATCTCCGCCGTACGGGAGGTACGGCACGCGGTACGGCCCGCGAAGGCGACTGTCCCGGATTCACTCGGTGTTTCGTACGAACCGAACGATTTTCCTTCGCATCTGCAACTGGTTGTGGGACAGTCGTCGAAGGTCCGGTCCGGCTTCGCGGCGAGGCTCCACCGCCGCGTGCCCAACCGGCTCAACTTCGGCCTGAGTTCACGGGAGGTGGAGGTCATGGATCTCATCGCGTCCGGCATGAGCAATCAGCAGATCGCCGCCGCCTGCTTCATCAGCGAGAAGACCGTCAAGAACCACATCAACCGCATCTTCGCAAAGCTGCACAGTTCCTCGCGCAGCGAAGCGATCGCCCACTGGTTGGGCACGGCACGTGAGGGGTGGAGCCGATGACTCCACCAACGGGAAGTTGGGCCCCTGGGCCCACCCGGAGTAGGCGCGGTCTCACGTACGGTGCTCGGGTCGGTATTGGTGGCGTCGGGTGGGAGGACAGGGGCCATGGTGACGAGGGACTGGACGCTGAGGGTGGGGGTCCGGGTGGAGACCTGGGCGAAGACCGTCGCCGGTCGGATGCGGGGCCGCGGACGGGACGCCGGCGCCGGTTTCGTGGAGTACGCCGGGTTGATGATCATCATCGCGGGGATCTTCACGCTGATCGATCAGATCGGCCTGGACGGGATGATCTCGGGAGCGATCCGGACGGCAGTCACCCAGGTCACCGGCGGTGGCGGCGGCTGATCCACCCGGCCCGCAGCGACCGAGGACAGACCCTCCCCATCTACATCTGGCTGTCGGGGATTCTTCTCTTCGCTGCGCTCGCCTTCTTCGTGTTCGCCCAAGCAGCGTCCGCCCGGAATGGAGCTCAATCCGCGGCGGACGCTGCGGCGTTGGCGGCCGCACGGGACTCCCGCGACGAGCTGATGACGGGCTTGGCGGGGGCCGTGGGCACGGACGACCCCTGGCTGGACTGGCTCAAGGGCGACCTGTTCAAGGGCACGGGGGCCGCGGCCGCGGCTGATCGGCTGGCCGCCGAGAACGACTCGACCGTCCAGGGTTTTACCCCGACCGCAGTGAACGGATTTCTGGGCTACCGGGTGGATATCGAGACCCGGTACACGGTGGGCAAGTCGATCATTCCCGGCACGGACAAGCACGCGACGGCCCATGCGACCGCTGTCATCCAGCCGCGCTGCGACTTCGATCCGGCCGCGGATCCCAAGAAGCCCGTGGAACTGAACTGCGACGGGCAGACCGTCGACATCGACCCCGGAAAGTTCGATCCGGTCGACCTTCCGGACGCTTCCGTGCTGTTCTCTGTGCATCTGGCCGAGTGAGAGGAAGCCGTACCGATGGATCTCCGGCACACCATGAAGGGCCGACGGGCACTGGCCGCGGTGGCCATCACGACTGGGTTGCTCCTCACGGTGTCCGGTTGCGGCGGGGGAGACGGCGGCGACAAGCCGAGCGGGACCTCGACCTCCCAGTCGAGCAAAGGCGGCGGAAGCAAGCCGCAGGCGTCTTCGACACCGAGTCAGGAGACGGCACTGGCGGAGGTGAAGGGCGGCGACATCACACTCACCGTCACCTCGGCCGCCCGTGACCAGGGCGGCTATGTCACCGTGAGCGGCAAGGTGACCAACGGCGGCGGCCAGTTCTGGATTGCGTCGAACTGGCGTGGTGACGAGCGAGAGTTGAGCGGAAACGGCGCCTCCCTCGCCGGAGCCTCCCTGATCGACAGCAAGGGCAAGAAGAAGTACCTCGTCCTGCGGGACACCCAGGGGCGCTGCCTCTGTACGAAGTTCGACGGCGGTGGCGTGGAAGCGGGCCAGTCGGCCGACTGGTTCGCCCAGTTCCCCGCACCCCCCGCCGAAACCACCAACGTCGACTTCCAGGTCGGCTCCATGCCCCCCGCCTCCATCCAGATCTCCGACGGCGAGTGACCATGGCCCTCCCACCCCGTAGCGCCGCGACCACGCTCACGGCCCTCGCCGTACTGGCCGCGCTGAGCCTCGCCGGCGGCCCGGCGCACGCCGACGGCACTGACCCGAGTGCCCCGCCGGGCAGCGTCACCACCTCCCCACCCCCCACCGTCGACCCCACCAGCCCCGGCCTGAAGCTCGCCGACGGCGCCACGCTCGCGCCGGCCAAGGTGTTGGACATCAAGTCGGTCGTCGAGGACCTCGGGGGTGAGGAGCGGCGGGAGGACACTAACTCGGACGTGACGTTCGCGTTGCAGGCCGAGGTGCTGTTCCCCAAGGACAGTTCGAAGCTGAACCCCGACGCCCGTTCCCGTATCCAGGCGATCGCGGACGAGATCAAGAACCAGAAGGCGACGACGGTCAGGGTGTTCGGGTTCACCGACAACCTCGGTTCGTACGCCCACGGCCTGGTCCTCTCCAAGAAGCGCGCGGAGATCGTCCACGACGAACTGGCGGCGGCGCTCGGCTCGACGGACGTCACCTTCGAGGTGCGCGGCTACAGCGAGGACTACCCGATCGCGGACAACACCTCGGAGGAGGGCCGTCGGAAGAACCGCCGGGTGGAGGTGACGTTCCCACGCGGCGCGGTGAACGGTGCTTCCTCGGGGGCCCAGAGCTGAGAACCTGGTGTCATGAGAAGAATCGTCCTGATGATGTCGGTGTCCCTGGACGGATTCATCGAGGGACCGAACCGTGAGATCGACTGGCATCGCGTCGACGCGGAGCTGCACCGCCACTTCAACGTGGAGGTCAGGAAGCTCGGCGGGCTGCTGGAAGGCCGCGTGACGCACGAGTTGATGGCCGACTTCTGGCCGACGGCCGACCAGGATCCGGACAGCCCGGACAGTACGCCCGAGACGGTCGAGTTCGCGGGGATCTGGCGGGACATCCCCAAGTACGTGTACTCGCGGACGCTGGAGCGGGCCGACTGGAACACCACGATCGTCCGGGACGTCGTACCGGACGAGGTCAGGGCGCTCAAGGAACAGCCCGGCGGGGACCTCGGCCTCGGCGGCGCCGACCTCGCGGCCGCGTTCCTGCGGCACGACCTGGTCGACGAGTTCCGGGTGTACGTCCATCCGGTGCTGATCGGCCGCGGCAAACCCCTGTTCCCCGAGACGCACACCCCGACCGGTCTCCGGTTCGTCGAGACACGGGCCTTCGGCAACGGGGTCGTACTCCTGCGCTACGAACGAGACAGCACCGCCCCCGCCGAGGCGTAAAGGTGTTGTCCGCGAGCCGGGGCATCGGTAGGAAGGCTCCATGACTGTTCTCGGCGTGGTGTTCCGGCCCCAACTGCCCCCCGAGCGTCTGCGGGCCCTCGCGCGCGCGGCGGACGACGCGGGCCTGGAGGAGCTGTGGCTGTGGGAGGACTGCTTCCTCGAAGGGGGCATCTCGGCCGCCGCGGCCGCCCTCGCCTGGACCGAACGGGTCCGGGTCGGCGTGGGCCTGCTGCCCGTCCCGCTGCGCAACGTCGCGGTCACCGCGATGGAGGCCGCCACGCTGCACCGGATGTTCCCGGGGCGCGCGATCCTGGGCGTAGGACACGGCGTACAGGACTGGATGGGGCAGGTCGGGGCGCGAGCGGAGTCGCCCGTGACGCTGCTGCGCGAGCACCTCGACGCGCTGCGCGCGCTGCTGCGGGGCGAACGGGTCAGCACGGACGGCCGGTACGTGAAGCTGGACGGCGTCGCTCTCGACTGGCCGCCGGCCGGGGCACCGGAGGTGCTCGCGGGTGCCACCGGGCCGCGTTCGCTGCGGCTCTCCGGGGCCGCGGCCGACGGCACCGTCCTCACCGCCGCCACCGGGCCGGAAGGGGTACGGCGGGCGCGCCGACTCATCGACGAGGGGCGGGAGTCGGCGGGCCGGACCGACCACCACCGGGTGGTCGTCTACCTGCACACGGCCACCGGACCGGACGCGGCGGCCCGGCTGCGCGCCGAGATCGAGGCGAACGGTGAGGATCCGCTGCCGGAGCACGGCGTCGCCGGGGACGCGGGCGCGGTCGCCAAGGCCGTACAGCGCCTCGCGGAGGCGGGTGCCGACACCGTGGTCCTCCAGCCCACCGCGGACGAACCGGACCCCGAGGCCTTCGTACGGTTCGCGGCGGAGGAAGTACGGCCGCTCATCACGTAGGCGGGTCGTTGTCGGTGCCCGCTGCCACACTCGTCGGTATGAGCGATGACGACGTACGGCTGAGGGACACGGTCGAGACCGACCTCGACCTGTTCCTGGCCTACGAGCACGATCCCGAGGCGGCCCGGCGGTCGAGGTTCGAGCCCCGGACGCGCGAGGCGTTCATGGCCCACTGGAGGACCAGGATCCTCGGCGACGACACCGTCCTCGTGCGGACGGTCACCGTGGACGGTGTGCCGGCAGGGAACCTCGTCTCCTGGTGGGAGGGCGAGCGGCGCTTCATCGGCTACTGGTTCGGCCGCCCGTACTGGGGCCGGGGGATCGGCACCAAGGCTCTGACCCGCTTCCTCGAGCTGGAAAGAACCCGCCCCCTGTACGCCGACCCCTTCACAGGCAACACCGCCTCCATACGCCTCCTGGAACGCCACGGCTTCCACCACCAAGGCACCGTCCACCACGGCGACGACGCCCACACCCTGCTCGTACTCCCTGGGGAGTGAAGGCACCGGCGACGAGGGCCCTGGACCCCTCGCCCCGGAACCCCGTTGCCCGAAGAAAAACCCCTCGTCTCCCCTCCCACCCCCTTGAGAAGATCCCCCCATGACCACCACCCGTACCTTCGAAGCCCTCGTCGACGAGGGGGTGGCCGTGTCCGTCGAGGGCTGGGACTTTTCGTGGTTCGAGGGGCGTGCCAGCGAGGAGCGGCCCTCGTGGGGGTATGCGCGGGCGATGGGGGAGCGGCTGGCGCACGTGTCCGCCGCGCTGGACGTCCAGACCGGTGGTGGTGAGGTGCTGGCCTCCGCGCCGACGCTGCCCCCGCTCATCGCCGCCACCGAGGGCTGGCCCCCGAACGTCGCGAAGGCCACCGCCCTGCTCCACCCCCGTGGCGCCGTGGTCGTCGCCTCTCCGGAGGACGCCCCGCTGCCCTTCGCGGACGGCGCCTTCGACCTGGTCACCAGTCGGCACCCGGTCACGACGCACTGGTCCGAGATCGCGCGTGTCCTGCGCCCCGGCGGCACGTACTTCTCCCAGCAGATCGGCCCGGCGAGCGTCTTCGAACTCGTCGAGTACTTCCTCGGCCCGCTGCCGGAGGACGTCAGGAACGGCCGGCACCCGGACCGCGCCCGCGCCGCCGCCGAGGCCGCCGGGCTCGACGTCGTCGACCTGCGCGCGGAGCGGCTGCGCATCGAGTTCCACGACATCGGTGCCGTCGTCCACTTCCTGCGCAAGGTGATCTGGATGGTCCCCGGCTTCACCGTCGACCGGTACCGGACCGAGCTGCGTGCCCTGCACGAGCGGATCGAGACAAAGGGCCCGTTCGTCGCCCACAGTGCCCGCTTCCTGGTCGAGGCGCGCAAGCCGCGTCATCCGTAGGGGAGCGGTGGCTCAGGCGTGCGGGCCCGCCGTCACCCTCCCCACCACCAACTCCGCCCTCGCCTCCAGGATTTCGCCCACCCGTTCCACCTGCTGCGCCAACTCCCGTTCCCGCTCCGCGGTCAGCCCTTCCAACGGCTCCACGGTGACCGTCGTACGCCGTCGCCGGCGCCGCTGGTGCCAGACCCCGGCCACCACACCGTCGACCAGCAGCACGGGGAAGTTCCCGGCCTGACCGCCGGCGAGCGCACGCGCGTACGCAGGCCCGGGGAAGAGCACCTCGCGGGGCCCCGCGGCGATGGCGTACGCGTCGAAGTACGGAAGCAGCCGCACCCCGCGCACCGGCGCCCCCGGAAACTCCGTGTCGCCCGCCGCGACCCACGCCGACCCCTCGAAGTCGACCTCCTCGATGACCCCCGCACCCGCCAGCGAGGCGAAGAGCTCCGTGGCCCAACCGCGCGGAGCCGCGGCCCACTTGGCGAACCGCCCCGGCGTCGCCGGTCCGTACGCGCGCAGATAGCGCTCCACGAGCAGAGCGAGCCCCTCGTCCGCGGCGAGCAGCTCGAAGTGCGGGGGCCGGGTGTATGTCACCTTGCGGCCCCGGTTGGGGGCGAAGCACAGCGCGCCGCGCTGACCCGCCCGGTGCATGACCTGCCGCCAGCGCGGCCACATGCCCTGGAACGCGGGCATCACCAGGTCCCCGGCCCAGGACCCGGTGCGCGCCACCACCGCGTCGCTCAACTCGTCGATGGTCAGCCGCGCGCCGTCCAGGGCGTCCCCGATCGCCGCCACGACCTCGTCCGCCTGCTCCTCGGTGAGCCGGACGGCGGGCGCGGAGGGGCTCCGGCCGGACGGGATCGCCGTCAACGCGGCGGTCCAGAGGGGGAGTTCCGCGGTGGGGAGCAGATGTACGGTGCCGCGTGGGCCGTACGTCTTCACCAGCGAGCCGTCCTCCCAGAGCGCGGCGCGTACGTCTGCCCGCGTGACCCCGTCGGCGCGTATGCCCACGGACACCTCGGCCGCCGACAGGACTTGTGCGTGCGCGCCGAGCATCGCACCGACGACGTCGGCGACCGGAGTCCCGCCGCGCGCCGGAACGGCCAGGCACTGGCGCTCCATGCGGCGCGCGCTCGCCTCGTTCCATGTGATCTTCAGGGTCATGCGGCGAAGGTAGGCGGGAATGAGGTCAGAATCTGTCCGCTGGAGCACCCGGGAACCGATTGACCGAAAACACCCTGATGCGACCTTTCATGGGTGAGATGTCCGTCCGTATGACGGACTTCTGCACAGGGTTTCCACATCGTTATCGGGGGTGGGTCGTTGAGGGTGTTCGCCTCGCGTAAGTTCAGACCAAGGTAATTCGCGTGAGCAAAGCTGCGCGTGTGGCACCGCGCAGTGGAGGGGGCTGCGCGGTGCTGCGCCCCCGCCTGGCGCCACATCACCGGTCGTGCACCGTGACCTGTGCCCCGCGTCGTACGCCCCATCGCTCCATCGCCCCGGCCTCCGCCTCCAGAATGTGGCGGGAGCGTGGACGGGGGCGCCCCATGCGCCCCGGCTTCATCGTCCGCACCGCCAGGACGCGGAATTTCCGGTCCATATAGGCGACGTCGATCGCGAACCGCATCCCCAGGGTGTGCACCGCGGCGGCCGGCGAGAGCAGCAGGGCCCCGTCGATCCCGTCGCGGCCGAGCAGTCCACGGCGCCGGGCGCGGGCCGACGCGGCGACCTCCAGCGGCACCGGTGCGGGGGTCCCCGGCGTGGTGAGAGTGGCCATGGGTGCGAAGTTAGCGGCGCCGTCAAGCGGGCGACACGGAGGCGCGTCACTCTCCCGGAGTACGTGGGGGCGAGTCGGCAGGGAAGACCCAGTTGGTCGCAGACTCTCCGGATCTCTCCGTTTACCTCTCCATTCCCTTTGAATCCGCTGCGATTCGGCCATGGTCAAGCCCTGAATGAGAGGTTCCGGGGCCACCATGGCGTCGTCGTCCGGTTTCGGAGAGTAGTTGTGGCACGCCGATGCACGCAGCATCACTTACGAAGGGTTATGGTGGAAACCCCCCCTCGGGCCGGTCCGTCTCCCCCCCACGGACCGGCCCGTTTTTTGTGCCCTCACGCCCCACCCCACCGCAGCCTCGGCCTGCGCCCCCGTGCGCCCCCCTGACCCCGGCGACCGGCCTTGGTGACACAGCGCCCCCACCCCGTTCACCGACATCGACGAGGCGCCGCTGCTTTCCTCCACCGTGATCGACCGGACGGGCCCTTGCCGGGCCGTTGGTTTCGCGGGGGTAGGCTTCGCCCCCGGGGACCGTCATATGGACAGGGGTTGCGCTGAGCGAGGCCGCTCTGCCGCGCCCGTCCGATCCGCACGGAGGGGCTGACAACACGTGAACCTGCGGGACAACCTGCGCCGGCTGCTGCTCAGGTTCTACACACGCAGGGTGGAGGGCCACCTCGACCACGACCAGGTGCCCAAGCACATCGGCGTCATCATGGACGGCAACCGACGCTGGGCGAAGGCGGCGGGCAGCACGGCCGCCCAGGGGCACCGTGCCGGTGCCGACAAGATCGAGGAGTTCCTCGGCTGGTGCTCGGAGACCGACGTCGAGGTCGTCACCCTCTGGCTGCTGTCGACGGACAACTTCGACCGCCCCGAGGAGGAGCTCGTCCCCCTGCTCGGCATCATCGAGGGCGTCGTACGCACCCTCGCCGCCGACGGCCGCTGGCGCGTGCACCACGTGGGCACGCCGGACATCCTGCCCTCCCAGATGCAGACCGCACTGAAGGAGGCCGAGGAGGCCACCGCGCACGTCGACGGGATAGTGGTCAACGTCGCCATCGGCTACGGCGGCCGCCAGGAGATCGCCGACGCGGTGCGCTCCATGCTCCTCGACGCCGCCGACAAGGGCTCCTCGATCGAGGACGTCGCCGAGTCGGTGGACATCGACCTCATCGGCAAGCACCTCTATACGAGTGCCCAGCCCGACCCCGACCTGGTGATCCGCACCAGCGGCGAGCAGCGGCTGTCCGGATTCATGCTGTGGCAGACCGCCCACTCGGAGTACTACTTCTGCGAAGTCTTCTGGCCGGCGTTCCGCAAGGTCGACTTCCTGCGCGCCCTGCGCGACTACGCGGCGCGACACCGCCGCTACGGAGGCTGACCCAGGGGGGTGCGAGGGGTGCGCGTCATCCGGAGTTAACGAACGCGTGGTCACATGCTCTTGCATGGCCGCGCATGTTCGAGGGCATAAGCCATGCAGGTCGACGCCCGAACCACGGGTGTCGTATCTCAGCGGACGGCACGGGGCCGTCCGCCCGGGAGGCCCTTTGCACCAGCCCGACCGTGCGGTCAGTACGGACGAGACGGAGGGCCGGTCTCCGGCCCGCGCAATGCGGCCAGGACCGGTCCAGCTCCTCTCCGTCGCTCCCCGACCTCATCCGAGGGGGTACGTCCTTCCGTGGTGACCAGCACAAAGCGTCGTATGCCAGACCGGCGCACCTATGTTCTCGACACCAGCGTCCTGCTGGCCGACCCGAACGCCCTGAGCCGCTTCGACGAGCACGAGGTCGTGCTTCCGATCGTCGTGGTGACGGAACTGGAGGCCAAGAGGCACCATCCGGAACTCGGCTACTTCGCCCGGCAGGCCCTGCGCCTGCTCGACGAATTCCGGGTGCGGTTCGGCCGCCTCGACGCCCCCATCCCGATCGGGGAACTCGGTGGGACCGTACGCGTCGAGCTCAACCACTCGGACCCCAGCGTCCTGCCCAGCGGGTACCGCCTGGGGGACAACGACTCCCGCATCCTCGCGGTCGCCCGCAACCTGCAGGCCGAGGGGTACGACGTCACCGTCGTCTCGAAGGACCTGCCGCTCAGGATCAAGGCCTCGTCCGTCGGTCTCCTCGCCGAGGAGTACCGCGCGGAACTGGCCATCACGGGCTCCTCCGGCTGGACCGGAATGTCCGAACTGACCCTGTCCGGCGAGCAGGTGGACATCCTCTTCGAGGAGGGACACGCGTACGTCCCCGAAGCGGCCGACCTGCCGGTGCACACCGGTCTGACGATCCAGTCGGAGCGCGGCAAGGCCCTCGGCCGAGTCACCTCCGAGGGCAACGTCCGGCTGGTGCGCGGCGATCGGGAGGCCTTCGGCATCAAGGGTCGCAGCGCCGAGCAGCGCATCGCGCTCGATCTGCTGCTCGACCCGGACATCGGGATCCTGTCGATGGGCGGCCGGGCCGGCACCGGCAAGTCCGCGCTCGCGCTCTGCGCGGGTCTGGAGGCCGTGCTCGAGCGGCGCCAGCACCAGAAGGTGATGGTCTTCCGGCCGCTGTACGCGGTGGGCGGGCAGGAGCTCGGCTATCTGCCCGGCTCCGAGGCCGAGAAGATGGGCCCCTGGGCGCAGGCGGTCTTCGACACGCTGTCGGCGGTCACCTCGCGCGATGTGATCGAGGAGGTCACCGCGCGCGGCATGCTGGAGGTCCTGCCGCTCACCCACATCCGCGGCCGCTCCCTGCACGACGCCTTCGTGATCGTGGACGAGGCCCAGTCACTGGAACGGAACGTGCTGCTGACCGTTCTGTCCCGCATCGGCGCCAACTCGCGGGTGGTTCTCACCCATGACGTGGCACAGCGGGACAATCTGCGCGTCGGCCGCTACGACGGTGTGGTCGCCGTCGTGGAGAAGCTGAAGGGTCATCCGCTCTTCGCGCACGTGACGCTGAACCGCTCCGAGAGGTCCCAGATCGCGGCGCTTGTGACCGAAATGCTGGAGGACGGACAGATCTGACCCGCCTGGTTCCATCTGGCACCACTTGACCCGGTTGGTCAAAACGTGGTGGATGCACGGTAGTTGACGCCGCCCGGCAAAAGGCGAAGAGCCTAGCCGGGCGGCGTCTTCGTGCGCGCTTGTTTCCGCAAAACTCCTGGGGCAAACGGGGTGTGAGCTTTCACACGCAACGGGGAATTGCCTCGCGGCGTCGGGTTACGGCAGAGTCTCAGTCCTGTCAGGCCCCGCATACGACACACGTGTACCCCCAGCGGTACCGCACCTCAGGAACACCAGAACTCCATAGAGTCGTCGTATGCCGCCCGCGCACCACGCGGCGCTTCCGTCAAGGGAGTTGCCCACCGGGCCCGTGCCTCCCGTGACCCCGCAGTTGGGAGGCCAGTGTTCAGGGGCACGATTGCGTCCGCGAGGGTCACCTAAGCGGGCGATGCTGGAAGGAAACCGTGTGAGCCGGATTTCGGTCCGGGGACTCGCAGTGGCCTCGGCCACCGCGGTCACCGCTGTCGGAGCCGTGAGTGGTGTTGCCTCGGGCAGCACTGGCCAGCCGTCTATCGACGCTGAGGCGACGGCGAGTGACTCGACCCTCCTCGCGGACATACCTGCGGGCCAGCAGGCCCAGGTGCAGACCGCGTCCCTGACGCAGCAGGCCGACGCACAGGCCATCGCCGCGGACGCGAGCGCCAAGAAGGACGCGGAGGAGGCTGCCCGCAAGCAGGCGGCCAAGGACGCGGTCGCGAAGCAGAAGGCCGCGGCGGACGCCAAGAAGCGGAAGGAAGCCGCGGAAGCGGCCAGCCGCTCGGAGACGCGTGCCGCCGTCAGCCTGGCCCCGCAGTCCTCGTACACCGTCGCCGAGGTCCAGGCCCTCGCGCGCCAGATCATCCCCAGCGGTCAGTTCCAGTGCTTCAGCAACATCGTGGACCACGAGTCCACCTGGAACTACAGGGCGCAGAACCCCTCTTCCGGCGCCTACGGTCTCGTGCAGTCGCTGCCCGGCAGCAAGATGGCGTCCGTCGGTGCCGACTGGCAGACCAACCCGGCCACGCAGATCAAGTGGGGCCTCAACTACATGAACGACCGCTACGGCAGCCCCTGCGGCGCCTGGTCGTACTGGCAGGCCCACGGTAACTACTGAGCCGTCGTCACCTTCGGCCGCTCAACCTTTCGAAGCCCCTCCCCGTCCTAGGGTGAGGGGCTTCGGCCATGTACGGTCGGAACCGACGACTCCAGGGGGGAGTGGTGGGGAGTAGCGGGGGAAAAGGACGGATCATGTCGAGAGTGCCAGGGTTGCTCGGTCGGCTCGGCGCCGGGCTGACCGAGCTGGGTGCGCGGTTGGACGAGCGCCGCGCCGAGGTGGAGAAGGAGTCGGGGGGCTCGCTCGACCTGATCGACGAGACCGACGACCGGTCGCCGCGCGGCGCCACGACGACGGTACGGACGGACGCGAAGCCTTCCGCGCCCCCTGTCGACGCCGCTCCCGAAGCCACCCCCGAACGTGCACCCGGATCCGATTCCGAGTCGGAGCCCTCCGCCGTTTCCGCCCCCGCTTCCGTCCCCCACTACTCCCGTGGGCCGGAGACGGACACCCGGCCCGATCCCGTCCTGGCCGTGCCGTGGGGCGTACGGGTCGCGGCCGAGGCCGGCTGGCGGCTGCTCGTTCTCGCGGGCACGCTCTGGGTGTTGATGCGGGTGATCAGCGCCGTACAGCTGGTCGTGCTGGCCTTCGTCGCCGCGCTGCTCATCACCGCGCTCCTTCAGCCCACCGTGGCGCGCCTGAAGAGGGTGGGATTCCCCAGGGGCCTCGCCACCGCGCTCACCGCGATCCTCGGCTTCGTCATCATGGGGCTGGTCGGCTGGTTCGTGGTCTGGCAGGTCCAGGAGAACATCGACAACCTCTCGAACCAGATCCAGGACGGCATCGACGAGTTGCGCAAGTGGCTCCTCAACAGCCCGTTCCATGTGACGGACAAGCAGATCAACGAGATCGCCAAGAACCTGCGGGAGGCGATCGGCGCGAACACGGACCAGATCACGTCGGCGGGGCTGGAGGGCGTGACGGTCATAGTGGAAGCCCTGACCGGCATCCTCCTGACGATGTTCTCGACGCTCTTCCTTCTCTACGACGGCAAGCGGATCTGGGAGTGGACGCTGAAGCTGGTGCCGGCGGCGGCGCGACCGGGGGTGGCCGGGGCGGGGCCCCGTGCGTGGCGGACCCTGACGGCCTATGTGCGCGGCACGGTGATAGTGGCTCTGATCGACGCGATCTTCATCGGCCTCGGCATCTACTTCCTGAACGTCCCCATGGCCGTGCCCCTCGCCGTCTTCATCTTCCTCTTCGCGTTCATTCCGCTGGTGGGCGCGGTGGTGTCGGGGGCGTTGGCGGTGGTGGTCGCGGTGGTGACGCAGGGTGTGTTCACCGCGCTGATGACGCTGCTCGTCGTGCTCGCGGTCCAGCAGATCGAGGGCCACATCCTCCAGCCGTTCATTCTGGGGCGGGCCGTGCGGGTGCATCCGCTGGCGGTGGTGCTGTCCGTCGCGGCGGGTGGGCTGGTCGCCGGGATCGGCGGGGCCGTGGTGGCGGTGCCGCTGGTGGCGGTCACCAACACGGTGGTGGGATACCTGCGTTCGTACTCCCGCGAGCCGGCACTCCGGCACGCGCCGGAGCCGCGGGGCGCCACAGCGCTGGATGTGGCCCCGGTACGCCCCCCATCTCCGTGACGATTCCACCCCACCCCGGACGGGTCCTTCGTCCGCGGGCGGGTGGGGGCTGATCGCGCAGTTCCCCGCGCCCCTGGGGCGGGGCTTCGCCCCGCATCCCCGGCCGCTCGGGTTCGTTTGTCCGCGGGCGGGTGGGGGCTGATCGCGCAGTTCCCCGCGCCCCTGGGGCGGGGCTTCGCCCCGCATCCCCGGCCGCTCGGGTTCGTTTGTCCGCGGGCGGGTGGGGGCTGATCGCGCAGTTCCCCGCGCCCCTACGGCAGGGCTTCGCCCCGCATCCCCGCCCACCCGGATCCGTTTGGCTGCGGGTGAGTGGGGGCTTGGCGCGCAGTTCCCCGCGCCCCTGGGGCACGGGGCTGCGCCCCGGCGCCCCAGGCTTTTAGGGGCGCGGGGAACTGCGCGACCAGCCCCCACCGGGCCCGCAGTCGAAGAACCCACCCGGGGTCTGGGGGCGGAGCCCCCGGGGAAAGCCGCGGCCCCGTCCACCCGGCCAGGGTGAACGGGGCCTGAGAGAAGACGCGGAGGTTACTCCGCGAGAACGGCTTCGGCGTCCAGGGTCGTGGCGACCGCCTGGATCACGGAAGCGATCTTGAACGCCTCCTGGATCGTCTCCCGGTCGACGCCCGCCTTGCGGAGCACCTGCTCATGGGAGTCAAGACACTGACCGCAGCCGTTCACCGCGGACACCGCCAACGACCACAGCTCGAAGTCGACCTTCTCGACACCGGGGTTGCCGATGACGTTCATCCGCAGACCGGCCCGCAGGGTCCCGTACTCGGGGTCCGACAGCAGGTGCCGCGTGCGGTAGAAGACGTTGTTCATCGCCATGATCGCGGCAGCCGACTTGGCGGCGGTGTACGCCTCCGGCGACAGCTGAGCCTTCGCCTCCGGCTCCAGCTCCCGCAGCACCCGCGGCGACCGCGCCGCGATCGCGCACGCCAGCACCGTCCCCCACAGCTGCTGCTGCGGAAGGTCCGAGTTGCCGATGACCGAGCCGAGGTTGAGACGCAGGTCCTTCGCGTAGTCCGGCAGGGCGGACTTCAGTTCGTCGAGGGACATGGAGGGTTACTCACCCGCCAGGAGCGCCACCGGGTCGAGGGTGTTCTCGCCCTTGGTCCAGTTGCACGGGCAGAGCTCGTCCGTCTGGAGCGCGTCGAGGACCCGGAGGACCTCCTTGGGGTTACGGCCGACGGAACCGGCGGTCACCATGGAGAACTGGATCTCGTTGTTCTGGTCGACGATGAACACCGCACGCTTGGCGAAGCCGTCCTCGCCCTCGATGCCGAGGTCCCGCATGAGCTCGTGCTTCGAGTCCGCCATCATCGGGAAGGGCAGGTCACGCAGGTCGTCGTGGTCCTTGCGCCAGGCGTGGTGCACGAACTCGGAGTCGCCGGAGAAGCCGAGCACCTGAGCGTCACGGTCGGCGAACTCGTCGTTCAGCTTGCCGAAGGCCGCGATCTCGGTCGGGCACACGAAGGTGAAGTCCTTGGGCCATGCGAAGATCACCTTCCACTGACCCTCGTAGGTCTTGTGGTTGATCTGCTGGAACTCCTCGCCCTTCTCCAGCGAGACACAGGCGGTCAGATCGAACTCGGGGAACTTGTCACCGACAGTGAGCACACGCTCTCCTTGCAGCGAGGAAAAACCCTTTTTGGGGGCGTTTCCCAGGGGTTGGACGAACTTGATGTTGGCACACGCTGCATTGATTACGGAAATAGCTACACTCGGTCGTGTTGATTGACTGAAACTATCAGTGACTATGAGTAAGAGGTACGGCCATGGCCAGCCCGATGGGCAACGCAAGCTCCAAGGGGAACGGGCGCCGTCAGCCGAGCCTCGCCCAGCTGCGCGCCTTCGCCGCCGTGGCCGAGCACCTGCACTTCCGTGACGCGGCCGCCGCGATCGGCATGAGCCAGCCCGCGCTGTCGGGCGCGGTATCCGTCCTGGAGGAGACACTCGGCGTGACCCTCCTGGAGCGTACGACCCGCAAGGTGCTGCTCTCACCCGCCGGCGCGCGTCTCGCCGTACGCGCGAAGGCGGTACTGGCCGAGGTCGGCGCGCTCATGGAGGAGGCGGAGGCGGTACGGGCGCCGTTCACCGGGGCGCTGCGCCTCGGCGTCATCCCCACCGTCGCGCCCTACCTCCTGCCCACCGTCCTCAACCTGGTCCACGACCGCTACCCGGACCTCGACCTCCAGGTCCACGAGGAGCAGACGGCCAACCTCCTCGACGGGCTGACCTCCGGCCGTCTCGACCTGCTGCTGCTCGCCGTCCCCCTCGGTGTGCCCGGCATGACCGAACTCCCGCTGTTCGACGAGGACTTCGTGCTCGTAACCCCCCTCGACCACTCGCTCGGCGGCCGGGAGGGAATCCCCCGCGAAGCCCTGCGCGAGCTCAACCTGCTCCTGCTCGACGAGGGGCACTGCCTGCGCGACCAGGCCCTCGACATCTGCCGCGAGGCGGGCCGGGAGGACGCGCCGGTCACCACCACGGCCGCGGGCCTGTCCACCCTGGTCCAGCTCGTCGCCGGCGGCCTCGGCTGCACCCTGCTGCCGCGCACCGCCGTCAAGGTCGAGACGACCCGCAGCAACCAGCTCCTCACCGGCTACTTCGCGGACCCGGCGCCGACCCGGCGGATCGCGCTGGCGATGCGCGCCGGGGCCGCGCGCGGCGGCGAGTACGAAGAACTGGCCGCAGCGCTCCGGGAAGCGCTGCGACCCCTGCCGGTACGGGTGTGGGGCCGGGACGCCTGAGCGCCCCGGCCCACGGGCCCCGTCACTCGGTGCGCAGGCCGTCCGGACGCATCAGCCGCAGCAGCGGTGGCAGGCTGAGTGCGGTCACCAGCAGGACGACTCCCGCGCCGATGCCGGTCATCGACAGCAGGCTCGGCCAGTCCACGCGCACCGAGACGCTCGTCATCTTCTGCAGGACCACGCCCAGGGTCACGCCGACCACGGAAGCGAGCAACAGACCCAGCGCGATCGGGATCGCCGTCTGCCAGAGCACCGACAGGCTCAGCGTGCGGCGTCGAGTGCCGAAGGCGACCAGGACGGAGAGCAGTTTCTTTCGCTCGCGCAGCTGTTCCAGCTGGGAGACCAGCAGGCTCGCGCCGATCAGGAACAGGACGCAGGCCGCGCCGACGGACAGGCCGGTGCGGATGGAGGTGTAGCGGTTGTCCTGCTCGGTCGACGCCCAGGTCCAGGCGTGGGCCAGCGGGCTGACTTTCGCCGTGGTGTTGCGAACGAGATCGTAGACGTCCGGTGTCGACTGGTCGATCTGCAGGTAGGCGTCGCCCTCGATCGCCTGTGCGGCCCCGGCCGGCAGCGCGCTCGGGGTGAACAGGATGCCGCCGCCCAGACCGTTCGTCGCGTCCGTGCGGACCCGGGCTTCCTTGATGTCCTGCGGTACGGTCCAGGCGGCCTGCCTGCCCCTGAAGCTCTCGTCGTAGGAGGGGTCGATGTAGAGGGTTCGGCCGGGCTTGCCGAGCTTCGCCGCGTCCAGGTCGCTGTCGGGGCCCTTGACGAGGAAGACGTCGCCGTCGCGGCACGTCTTCAGAGTGGCCACCTCGCGCAGCGACGCGCAGTTGCCGACGGTCACGCTCGTGGCCGTATTGGGGTTCCGCTTCTTGTCGCCCAGCGAACCGGTGCCGATCGCGGTGACCTGTCGCACGCCCTTGGTCCGCGCGAACTGCTCGCGGGCCTGGTCGAGCGGGACGTCGTACGGGAGGCGGACCTGCATCTGTGCCCGCTCGAGGTCGTTCGACGTGTCCTTGGTGTAGTCGCCCTCGACCCCGGCGAACAGCATCTGCAGGGCGATGGCGCCGGCCACCGCGACCGCGATGCCGTTGACCATGCGGGCCGCCGTCCCGCTGCTCAACTGGAGTCTGCGGATGGCGAGTTGCCAGGACACCGAGCCGGATCCGAGCCGGGCGACGACCGTTTCGACGATCCAGGGCAGCAGCGCCGTGACGCCGATCAGGAGCAGCAGGACACCGCCGATCACCAGGTACTGGTTGAAGTTTCCGCTGGTGTTGCCCTTGCCGATCATCGGGTAGAGCATCGCGAGTCCGCCGATCGGCAGCAGCAGTCGCCACCACAGCCGGCGCCGCGCGGGCTTGGCCGCACGGACCACTCCGAGCGGCTCGATGACGACCCCGCGCAGTGCGAGCAGGGTGACGAGGACCGCGGCCGCGGGCACCGCGACGGCGACCAGGGCGGCCAGTGCGGGCGTGGGGTTCAGATAGCTCGGGAACACGCTCTTGCCGAAGATCTCGACGGATCCCGCCAGTTGACGGGCCAGCAGGAAGAAGACCGTGCCGAAGGCGAGCCCGAGGACGGCGCCCGAGAGGGCCTCGCCCGCGGCGATCCGCCGGGTCATCCGGCTGTCGGAGCCGACCAGGCGCAGTGCCGCGAGCCGCCGGTCGCGCCGCTCGCCGCCGAAGCGCACGGCCGCGGCGATGAAGACACCGACCGGCAGCAGCAGCACCACGAAGACGACGATGATCAGGAGGAGGAGTACCGGGTCCAGTTCGTCGGGCGGTCCGAGGGGCTCCCCGAAGTGGTCGATACGGGTCACTCTGGAGCCGTCGATCCTCGGGGCGAGGTTGTCGGCGCCCGCGTAGAAGCTGAGTTCGCTCGCGCCGACGAGACCGGGCTCCCCGATGGTGCCGATGGTGCGGTAGGGCAGCCGCTCGCGCAGCAGTTTCCCGCTGTCGGACTTCAGCAGGTCCGCCAGCGCGGGGGAGACCACCATCTCGCCCGGCGCCGGGATCTTCTTCACCCCCGGCGGCAGCGGCGCCCGGGCCCCCTCGGGTTGCACCTCGCGTCCGCGGATGTCCTTGTCGCGGTAGGTGTCGTCGACGGCCGCGACGAGAAGGGTCCGATCGGACGCCTTGGGTATGCCCACATCGGTGAACGTGATGTCCGTACGGGCCTTCTCGCGGTCGCTGCGGGCCTGGATCGCACTCGGCAGCGCCGTGGTGAGCAGCAGCAGCGCGACGCCGAGCCCGACCCCGACGGCCGTGAGGACCGCACGCATCCAGCCCTCGCGTCCGCCGGTGAAGGCGAACTTGGCGCCCATGGCCAGGTCTCTGGACCACTGCCGGACGTTGGGAGCCGCGCTCATACGATCCGCTCCATGTCTCGGGACTTTCCGTCGCGTACGACGATCTCGCGGTCCGAGTAGGCGGCCACCCGTGCCTCGTGCGTGACGAGGACGACGGCGGCGTTGGTCGAGCGGGCCGCCTCGGTGAGCAGATCCATCACGCGTTCGCCGTTGAAGGAGTCGAGTGCTCCGGTGGGCTCGTCCGCGAAGAGTACGCGCGGGCTGGTGACCAGTGCCCGGGCCACGGCGACCCGCTGTCCCTGGCCGCCGGATATCTCGCCCGGGCGCTTGCCCTTGAGGTCGTCGACCTCCAGACGTTCCATCCAGGACAGGGCGGTTCGCTCGGCGTCCTTGCGCCCGGTGCCGTTGAGGCGCAGCGGGAGGGCGACGTTCTCGACGCAGGTCAGTTCGGGAACGAGCTGCCCGAACTGGAACACGAACCCGAACTCGCTGCGCCGCAGCGCGCTGCGCTGGGCGTCGTTCATGGTCGCCATTTCCTGGCCGTTGTAGACGATGGACCCGGAGTCCGGTGTCACGATGCCGGCCAGGCAGTGCAGGAGGGTCGACTTGCCGGAGCCGGAGGGGCCCATCACGGCGACGACCTCGCCCGGGTGGATGGAGAACTCGGCGCCGTCGAGGGCGTTGGTGGGGCCGTACGCCTTGCGCAGGTCGTGGGCCGTGAGCAGGGAGCCTGCGGGGGTCATCGGGTTACCGCCTCGGCGAGTTTTTCGAGGCGCGCGGCGGTGAGTTCCAGCCACCGCAGGTCGGCCTCCAGATGGAAGAGGGCGTGGTCGCAGATCAGCTGGTCGGCGAGGTCGCCCTTGCGCTTGCGGTCCGTCAGGATGCGCATCATCCGCAGGTGCTCGGATCGCTGCGTGTCGAGGATCTCGGACGCGTCGCGGTGGGTGAGCAGCGCGAGGACGACCTTCGTGTAGAGGGTCGACTGCAGATACGGCTCGGGCTTCTCCGGCGTCGCGAGCCACTGCTGGACGTCGGTGATCCCGGCGTCGGTGATCGCGTACCGCTTCCGCTCCGGGCCGCCGCCCGCCTCTATCCCGTCGACCTCGACGAGTCCGTGCTTGAGCAGCCGCGACATCGTCGAGTAGACCTGGCCGTAGTGCAGCGGCCGGTCGTGACCGAACTTCTCGTCGAAGGCCCGCTTCAGGTCGTAACCGTGGCGGGGCCCGGACTCCAGGAGTCCTAGGAGGGTGTGACCGATGGACATGTCGAGCACTCTACACACGGCGTATACACGGCACGTATACACGCCGCGAATAGATCATGGTGGACCCTGCGTCCGTGCAGGTCACGCCCGATTGTCACGGTTCCGTCACCACGATTCCCTCGCCCCCGCCGCCCCTACCCGTCCCATCCCTGGGGGCTGCGCCCCCAGCCCCCCGCATCGGCCTGAACGGCCTCGTCCTCAAACGCCGGACGGGCTGAAAGGTGCGGCCCGAGGCGGGTGGGCGAACGGCCTCCGTCCTCGCCCTGGAACACCGGGCGATCCGAAGCTTTCAAGGACGCGAGGAACGGCGCGACCGGCCCCCACCGACCCGCAGCCGACGAGCGACCTCCGGCCTCCAGGGGCGCGGGGAACGGCGCGATCAGCCCCCACCGGCCTGCAGGCGATGGGCGACCTCCGGCTTTGAGGGGCGCGGGGAACGGCGCGATCAGCCCCCACCGGCCTGCAGGCGATGGGCGACCTCCGGCTTTGAGGGGCGCGGGGAGCGGCGCGACCAGCCACCCACCCACCCACCCACCCGCACGCAGCAGACAGGCGGACGCGGCGGGGAGAGGGGCCCGGCGGTGACTACTCCTCCGTCGCGTCCGTCGTGGGAGCGGACGGTCGACCCCGTCGTGGAATCGGCCCCGCCCCACCCGGCAACCGCCCCGCCTCCGCGAGCGCCCGCCGCAACAGATACTCGATCTGCGCATTGGCCGAGCGCAGCTCATCCGTCGCCCACCGGGCCAGCGCTTCATGGACAAGCGGATCCAGCCGCAGCAGAACCTGCTTACGCGGCTGCGGCTGCCGCGGCTGTGGCCGACGCTCGGGGACCGAACCCTCGGAGGGATCCGTCACTGGTAGAGGGACCCCGTGTTCAGGACGGGCTGCGGAGCCCGGTCACCGCACAACACCACCAACAGGTTCGACACCATCGCCGCCTTCCGCTCGGGGTCCAGCTCCACAATGTCCCGCTCGGCGATCCGGGCGAGCGCGGCCTCGACCATCCCGACCGCCCCGTCCACGATCTCCCGCCGCGCCGCGACCACCGCCCCGGCCTGCTGGCGCTGAAGCATCGCGGAGGCGATCTCGGGAGCGTACGCGAGATGCGTGAAGCGCGACTCGATGATCGAGACCCCGGCCGCCTCCACGCGCGCGTGCAGTTCGACGGCGAGCTTCTCGGTGATCTCCTCGGCGTTGCCGCGCAGCGAGAGACCGTCCGCGTCGTGGGCGTCGTAGGGGTACTCGATCGCGATGTGCCGTACGGCAGCCTCGGTCTGTGTGGCGACGAACTCCAGGAAGTCGTCGACCTCGAAGGTGGCCTGCGCGGTGTCCTCGACCCTCCAGACCACGACCGCCGCGAGCTCTATCGGGTTGCCGTAGGCGTCGTTGACCTTGAGGACGGCGGTCTCGTGGTTGCGGACCCGGGTCGAGATCTTGGTGCGGGAGGTGAGGGGGTTCACCCAGCGCAGCCCGTCCTGGCGGACCGTCCCCCGGTACCGCCCGAAGAGCTGGACGACCCGCGCCTCACCGGGCGCCACCGTGTTCAGCCCGCACATCGCGATGAACGCGGCGAGGCCGATCAGGATGCCGGGGACGATCAGCGCGGCCTTGGCCCCGCCGGCGTCGACCGTCGTGGCGGCCGCGATCGCGCCGGCGCCGAGCAGCAGCCCGACCAGGCCGAACAGCAGCGCGAGCCCGCCGCCGATGCTGTGCGCGACGAACTCCCGTACCCGCGGATCGGGCATCCGCGGGATCTCCGCGAGAGCCGAGGCGTCGCCGGGAGTCGAGTCGCCGGCGGTCGAGCCGTTGGGAGTGGAGTCGTGTTCCGGCATGGGTGCCCCCCGTTGTCGTACGTACGGCGGAAGCCCGTATGGCCCCCGCCCGTCCATGGCCATCCAGGCCTATCTAAGTGATATCACTTTACCCGGCACGACAACCTTCCACCCCTCCCGCACGTCGATTGAGATGGGGCGGATGCGATGTCCTGAGTGGTACGTGCTGATTGTCACGTCCGCAAAAGACCGGATCGGCAGCCCTTTGTCATAGCGCGTGGTGTTAGTTTGCTGAGCTGACCTCAGCGGCGAACCTGTGTGACGCGCGAACACGAACGCGACACCCGAGCGCGTGAGTGAACGCGGCAGGACACGCGTACAAGAGAGCGCGACACGAGAGCGAGCGGAGCGGACGCAGCCATGGGACGAGCGGAAGAGAGACGAGCGCGGCAGCACGGTGGCCGCCGCGCGGCGGCCATGCCCTCGTCCGGAGGAAAGCCACGCCGCACCGGCATACGCCGGTTCGTGAACTGGAAGACGATCCTCGGCACCTTCCTGGGATTCTGTCTGCTCGGCATGGGCGCCTTCGTCGTGCTCTACATGGTGGTGTCCATACCCCAGGGCAACGCGGCCGCCACGCAGCAGAGCAACATCTACAAGTACAGCGACGGCAGCACGCTCGCCCGAACCGGCAAGGTCAACCGCGAGATCGTCGGCCTGGACAAGGTGCCCAAGGACGTCCAGAAGGCCTTCGTCGCCGCGGAGAACAAGTCCTTCTACAAGGACGCCGGCGTGGACCTCAAGGGCACGGCCCGCGGTCTGATCAACACCCTGTCCGGCAAGGGCAAGCAGGGTGGCTCGACGATCACCCAGCAGTACGTCAAGAACTACTACCTCACCCAGGACCAGACCGTCACGCGCAAGCTGAAGGAACTGGTCATCTCGCTGAAGCTGGACCGTCAGCAGTCCAAGGACGACATCCTCGCGGGCTACATCAACACCAGCTACTACGGCCGCAACTCCTACGGCATCCAGGCGGCGGCCCAGGCGTACTACGGCAAGGACGCGAGCGACCTCACGGTCGAGCAGGGCGCGTACCTCGCCTCGCTGCTCCAGGCCCCGAGCCAGTACGACTGGGGTGTCGCCACGGACACCGGCAAGCGGCTGGTCACGGCCCGCTGGAACTACACCCTCAACAACATGGTCGAGGAGGGCTGGCTGCCCGCCGCCAAGCGCGCGACCGCGAAGTTCCCGGTCCCGCAGGACCCCAAGGGCGTGCCCGGCATGGAGGGCCAGACCGGATACCTGGTGGACTCGGCCAACAGCGCGCTGGCCAACCGGCTCGTGGCCCAGGGGGCCGCCGCCAACTACGAAGACGCCAAGGCGCTGGTCGACGCGGGTGGCTGGACGATCACGCTCAACATCGACAAGAAGAAGCAGACGCAGCTGGAAGTCGCCGTCAAGACGAAGCTCACCGGCAAGCTGGACGCCAAGAAGCGCAAGGTCGACGGTGATGTCGAGGCCGGTGCTGCGTCCGTCGACCCCAAGACCGGCAAGGTCGTGGCGATGTACGGCGGCGAGGACTACTTCAAGCACTACGTGAACAACGCGACGCGCCGCGACTATCAGCCCGCCTCCACCTTCAAGCCGCTGATCTTCGCGGCGGCCCTGGACGAGCAGGCCAAGACGCAGGACGGCCAGGACATCACGGCGGACACGGTCTACGACGGCACCAGCGGTCGCTCCGTCGAGGGCAGCAGCATCGGCTTCGCGCCGCCCAACGAGGACGACCAGGACTACGGCGACGTCACCGTCCAGACCGCGATGAACAAGTCCATCAACTCCGTCTTCGCGCAGATGGGCGTCGACGTCGGCATGGACGAGGTCCTCAAGGTCGCCGGCAAGCTCGGCATGGACACCAAGGGCGTGCAGGCGGTGCCCGCGCAGACCCTCGGCACCATGGGCGCGAGCCCGCTGGAGATGGCCGGCATCTACGCGACCCTCGACAACCACGGCCGGAAGGTCACCCCGGCCCTCGTCGCCTCGGCCGAGCACAAGGACCGTACGGTCGACTTCCCGAACCCGATCGGCGATCCGGTCATCAGCTCCCAGGCGGCCGACACGGTCACCTCGGTGCTCACCGGCGTGGTCAACGACGGTACGGCCCAGGTCTCGGTGGCTCAGGCGGTCGACCGCAACGACCAGCAGGTCGCCGGCAAGACCGGTACGTCCGACAACAACAAGTCGGCCTGGTTCACCGGGTACACGCCGAACCTGGTCACCTCGGTCGGTCTGTTCGGAGAGGTTCCCAAGGACCGCAAGGACAGCGCCGGCAAGGTGGTCAAGCAGGGTACGCAGGTCTCCCTGAAGGGCGCCGCGGGCGGCGGCCGTGTCAACGGCGGCGGCTTCCCGGCCCAGATATGGGCGGCGTACACCTTCAACGCGATGGGCGGCGTCACCACCTTCGACCTGGACACCACCCAGGGCGCGGCGATGGCGCCCACCACCCCGCCGACGATCAGCGAGACGCCGAGCGAGACGCCGTCGCAGACCCCGACCACCGAGCCGCCGACGAGCGAGCCGCCCACCACCAGCGCGCCGCCGACCCCGACGTCCGAGCCCCCGACCACCCCGGCGACGACGCCCCCGACCACTCCGGCGGAGACCCCGACCGACGAGATCACACCAGAGGACCCGTTCAACCCGAACAACCAGCAGTAACCGTCAAAAAGGCCCGCCAGGGCCGAAGGAGAAGGGCGCCCGGTGACCCACCGGGCGTGGCGTCCGGCCGCTGTCGACTACTACTCGGTGGGCCCTCCCACGTCACGTCCAGACGACGTTGCTCGTACCGTCCGACTCGCGGACCGTCTCGGGACGGATCTCCCTGCCGATCGCCGTGACGACGGGCCGTCCGGTCTCCAGGGATTCGAGTGTCTCCTGGAACATCTCGGACAGGCTCTTCCAGCGCACGACCCCCCACAGTTCCAGATCCTGGTCGATCTCCAGGACGGCGCCGTACGCCGACCCCTCGCGATGGTCCACGATCAGCTGCGTGCCGACGTGCGTACTGCTGAGGGGCACCCATTTCACATGAGCCGTCCGGCCCACGACGAAGTCCGCGTTGTCGTCCTCCTGGCTCCACGCCACGTCCTGCTCCATGTCCCGCCGGCCGAGCAGCATGCGCTCGGCGTCGACCGGATAGTGGCCGCCCGGAATGAAGCCGCCGGGGCCGCTGTGCCGGAAGTGGGTCGATACGCCGTTGTGATGCTCCAGCCACGTCCGGATCTCGGGGACGAGCTGGAACCTGTCCTCGGTGATCGCATCGATTTCCGACGCCGTCGCGGGCGGGTTCAACGTGCTGAAATCATCCGGCGCGTTGACTTCCAGCCACCGGTCGAGACGGTTCAGTACGTTTTGAAGCTGCACGGTTCGTCCTCACGTCCGGATGCTGCCGCCCCTACAACGCCACAAGCGCGTGGCGCCCGAGGTGGAGTCGGATCGATTCCACCTCGGGCGCCACGCACCGCATACCCGGGCGCTCAGCCTCCGTTGACGTCGTGGGCGATCCGATCGCCCAGTTCCTTGTCGATGTTGCGCCAGTACTGCAGGGCGCGGTCCAGGACCGGGCGGGAGACGTCGGCCTTCAGGTGGCCGCTGACGTTCGAGACCAGGCGGCCGCGGGCCGCGTCGTCGAGGACCTGGCGGACCATCGTGCCCGGCTGGCCCCAGTCGTCGTCCTCGCGGTGCAGCTTGTACGCCTCGCGCACCAGCTCGCCCGTGGCCTCCCAGCTCACCGGGTCGCCGAAGCGGGAGAAGTCGGCCGCGGGGCCGCCGTAGGAGTTGGGCGCGTACGGGCGCGCCGCGAGCGACGGCTCGTAGCGCATCGGGCCGTCCTTGGCGTACGAGTTCACCGGGGCGTGCGGGCGGTTCGGCGGCAGCTGGGCGTAGTTCGGGCCGATCCGGTACCGGTGTGTGTCCGGATAGGAGAACAGCCGGCCGAGCAGCATCTTGTCCGGTGAGGGGCCGATGCCCGGCACCAGGTTGGACGGTTCGAAGGCGGCCTGCTCGATGTGGATGAAGTAGTCCTCGGGGTTCCTGTCGAGGGTCATCCGGCCGACGTCGATCAGCGGATAGTCCCCGTGCGGCCAGACCTTGGTCAGGTCGAAGGGGTTGAAACGGTAGTCCGCCGCGTCCTCGAACGGCATGATCTGGACCTTGAGGCTCCAGCTCGGCGCGTTCCCGGACTCGATCGACTCGTACAGGTCCCGGCGGTGCTTGTCCGCGTCCGACCCGGCCAGCTCGTCGGCCTCCGCCTGGGTGAGGAAGTCGATGCCCTGGTCGGTCTTGAAGTGGTACTTCACCCAGAACTTCTCACCGGCGCCGTTGATCCACATGTAGGTGTGGGAGCCGTAGCCGTTCATGTTGCGGTACGTCTTCGGGATGCCCCGGTCGCCCATCAGCCAGGTCACCTGGTGTGCCGACTCGGGCGAGAGGGTCCAGAAGTCCCACTGCATGTCGTTGCTGCGCAGCCCGGTCGCCGGGTGGCGCTTCTGCGAGCGGATGAAGTCCTGGAACTTGATCGTGTCACGGACGAAGAAGACCGGGGTGTTGTTGCCCACCAGGTCGTAGTTGCCCTGCTCGGTGTAGAACTTGAGCGCGAAACCGCGCGGGTCGCGCCAGGTGTCGGGCGACCCCTGTTCGCCGGCCACGGTGGAGAAACGGGCCAGCATTTCGGTGCGTTTGCCCGGCTGGAAAAGGTCGGCCTTGGTGAACTGACTGACATCGTTCGTTACTTCGAAGAACCCGTATGCGCCACTGCCCTTGGCATGCACCACCCGCTCGGGGACCCGCTCCCGGTTGAACTGCGCCATCTTCTCGATGAGGTAGTGGTCCTGGAGCAGGATCGGGCCGTCGGGACCGACGGTCAGCGAGTGTTCGTCGCTCTCCACCGGAATGCCGACGTTGTTCGTGGTGTACGGAGCCTTCTGGGGTGTCTGCGTCACGAGCGTCCTCCCGTCATAAAGAGAGTCTTCAGATCGCTTCGCTCACCTCAGCAGTCAACTCTGCCGACAGGATGTCGGCAACCGGGCCGCCGTGGGGCGAGACGGATCGCGTACCCCTCGGCCCCCGGCCCATTCAGCCCCGGTTCAGTTCGAACCAGACCACCTTTCCGGTGCTCAGGCGCGTGGCGCCCCACCGTCTGGCCAGTTTGTTGACCAGATACAGGCCACGCCCGCCCTCGTCCGTGGCGCGCGCCTGCCGCAGCCTGGGCAGCTGCGGCACGTCGTCGCCCACCTCGCAGCGCAGCACGTCCGTGCGCAGCAGACGGAGGGTGACCGGTCGTGACGCATAGCGCACGGCGTTGGTGACGACCTCGCTGACGAGCAGCTCCACGGAGTCGCTCATGTCCTCCATACCCCAGCGGGACAGCGCCCGGCGGGCCAGACGCCGGGCCCGCCCGGGGGCCGCGTCCTCCGGCTCCAGGTGCCAGTACGCCACATCGCTCGGCGCGATCCCGTCGAAGCGGGCGGCGAGCAGCGCGATGTCGTCGTCCCGGTCGCCCGGACCGAGCATGTCCAGCACCTCGTCGCAGAGCGCTTCCAGTGGTGGCGGATGGTCCGGGCCGGTGAGCTGCGCGGTGGCGGCGAGCTTCTCGCGCAGCTGCTCTATGCCGGTCCACACGTCCCTGAGGCGCGATTCGACCAGGCCGTCCGTGTACAGCAGGAGCGTCGCCCCGGCGGGCGCGTCCAGCTCGACCGCCTCGAAATCCACTCCTCCTACGCCGATGGGGGCGCCCGGCGGCACCCGCAGCACCTCGGCCCGGCCGCCCAGGTGCAGCAGCACCGGCGGCGGATGGCCCGCGTTGGCGATGGTGATCCGGTGCGCGACCGGGTCGTAGACGGCGTACAGGCAGGTCGCCATGCGGTCGGTGCCCAGGCGCTGGGCCTGCTCGTCCAGGTGGTGCAGCACCTCCTGCGGGGGCAGGTCGAGCCCGGCGAGGGTCTGCGCGGTGGTGCGCAGCTGGCCCATGATCGCGGCCGAGGTCATCGAGTGGCCCATGACGTCACCGACGACGAGGGCGACACGGCTGCCCGGCAGCGGGATCGCGTCGTACCAGTCGCCGCCGACCCGGGCGGTCTCCGCGGCCGGCAGATAGCGCGAGGCCAGCCGCACTCCGGTGGGGCGCGGCAGCGTCTCGGGCAGCATGGTGCGCTGCAGCTCGTCGGCGATGTAGGCCTCGCGGCCGTAGAGCACCGCCTTGTCGATGCCGAGCGCGCTGTGCGTGGCGAGCTGGGCCGCGACCAGCAGATCGTCGGTCTCGAACGCCATCCGCTCGGGGCGGCGTACGAAGAGCGCCGCGCCGATCACCCGGCGCCGCCCGCGCAGCGGGGCGAGGATCGCGCGCTGGCCGGTGGGCACGATCAGCTCGTCGCCAAGCAGCTCGGGCAGCGCGGCCCGGGCGGCGGGCGCGTCCGCGAAGACCGGGCGCACGCCGCGCAGCACCTCGGCGAGGGCGCCGCCGGGGCGCACCTCGCACAGCTCGGCCGTCATCGCCGAAAGTTCGTTCGGCTCGGGCCGCAGCGCGGGCATGAAGCCGTTGTCGGTGTCGCGCTCCTCGGGGATCCGGTCGGTGCGCCGCAGTCGCAGCACGAGGGGCCCGGTGGGCCGCTCGTCGCCGACCGGCAGCGGGTCGCGCAGATAGACGAGGATCGCGTCCGAGAAGGTCGGCACGGTGGCCCGGCACAGCCCCATGACGATCTCGTCCAGGTCGATGCCGCGGGCGATCCGCCGGGTCGCCGCGCCCACGAAGCGCAGCCGGTCCCCGTCCCGACGCATCGGCATCGGGCCCGCGTGCGGCAGCCCCTGCCCGGTACGCCGGTCCGTGCCCGTGGAGTTCCCGGACGGCCGGTCGCCCTCCACGCCCGGCTGGGCCGGGATGCCCTCGGGAGCCGGGCGCGGGCGGTGCGCGTCGGGCTCGCTGGCCGAGGGCTGGGAGTGCTCGGGGCCGGGAGAGGCGGGCGGCGGCGTGGACGCGCCGGTGCCCGAGGGCGACGGTGTGTCGGTGCTCGCCGACGCCTGGGTGGCGGACGATCCGTGCTGGCCGTAGGGCGTGCTCGGAGCGGAACCGGTGGGCGCGGCGTCGCCGGTGCGGGCGGGTTGTGCGGGTAAGGCGCCGGGCGCGCGCTGCGGCTCCGGGGTACGCAGGAGCGCCCCGCGGGGGTCCGCGGGGGTGGAGGGCCGGCCGGCGCCGCTCTGGCGGCGCTCGTGCGAGGTGGGGTGCTCCGTCACGCGTGTCGAATCCATCCGTCCGGGGCTGCGCGCCGTGCGTGCAGTTCGTCCCGCAGCCCCGATACCCGGAATGTGTGTCCCGGGAACGGATTCTGCGCGTCGTCAGGACGGGGCCTGCCCGTCGTCGACGTGAACGCCGTCGTCGGGCCGAACGCCCTGTGCGGCCCGGTGGGCCGTCCGCCGACCGTACCGCCGTGGCCCTCGTACCCCTCGCTCACGTCCTGCCGCCCCTCGGTGACGTATGGTCAAGCCCAGCGCATGCTGCGGGAGTTGCTGCTGTGCGCCCTTGCGGAGGACGATCCTACGGTTGTACCACGGGGGCGCATCAAGGGTCTCATGAGGACACGTGCGCGGGCGTACGGTCCCAGTCGTCCGGCAGGGAAGGAACCGGCCAGGCGGGATCCGGGCGCCAGTGCTGCCAGCCGTCCGAGAACGGCGCGCCCCAGGCACGGATCACCTCCACCGCGCAGTGCCCTGCCTGTCTTACCTGTGCGGCCAGTTGAGTATCCATCAATCCGGCCCGTTGCGCCTGTGCGAACTCGTCTTCGTCGAGCCAGTGCCAACTGCGGTCCGAGTGCACGGAGATGTCCAGGAAGTGATCCTCGGAGTCGACCCCGCCCTCCCAACGGGCGAGCGGCGCCTCCAGGTTCACGTACCAGTTCTTGAACCGCCAGCCCGGTTCCCAGAACAGCCACACCGACCAGGGCTCGCCGGGCCGCGCCAGCTTCAGCACCCCGTTGCCGAACCAGCGGCCCCGCTGCACCGTTCGCGCCTTGGTGTAGCGGGACTCCAGCGGTTCTCCGTGCACCGGTGTACCGTCGGCGAGCACGGGCTTCACGCACTCGGTGCCGGGCGCCATCCACACCGCGAGCAGTTCCTCGTCGTCCCGTACGACGGTCACGGGGCGGCAGATGTGGAAGTGCTCACCGGCGTTCTCCCGGTACCGCCACAGAATGTGACTCCCGGGGGCCCAGTACACCGTCGACCCGCCCGCCGCCACTCGCCTCACCGCTCCACCCTCTGCCATGACCAGATATTAGGTGCCACAGGCATACGACGCTGCGGTGCGCGTCACGGTTCGCGTCATGGAGCGAATGACGTAACGAAGGCGTCACCCCATGGCTTCCAAGGTCATCCGGGGGTGAACGCCGTTTACGGATGCGTCATCCTCAGGACATCGAGCGCCTCGTCCAGCTGTTCCAGGGTGAGGTCACCGCGCTCCACGTATCCGGAATCCAGGACGACCTGGCGGATCGTCCGGCGTTCCGCCAGTGCCTTCTTGGCCACCTTGGCGGCCTCCTCGTAGCCGATGTACTTGTTGAGCGGTGTCACGACCGACGGCGAGGACTCGGCGTACTCGCGGGCCCGTTCGCGGTGGGCGACGATCCCGTCGACGGTGCGGTCGGCGAGCAGGCGCGAGACGTTGGCGAGGAGACGGATCGACTCCAGGACGTTCTTCGCGATGACCGGAAGCATGACGTTCAGCTCGAAGTTGCCGGCGGCCCCGGCGACGGCGACCGTCGCGTCGTTGCCCATCACCTGGGCCGCGACCATCAGCACCGCCTCGGGAATGACGGGATTCACCTTGCCGGGCATGATCGAGGAGCCGGGCTGGAGGTCGGGCAGGCTGATCTCGGCCAGCCCGGTGCGCGGACCGGACGCCATCCACCGCAGATCGTTGGCGATCTTCGTCAGCCCGACCGCGATGGTCCGCAGCTGCCCGCTCGTCTCGACGATCCCGTCCCGCGCGCCCTGTGCCTCGAAGTGGTCACGGGCCTCGGTGAGCGGCAGCCCGGTGGCCCGCGCCACCTCCGCGATGACGGCCGCGGAGAACCCGGGCGGCGTGTTGATCCCGGTGCCCACAGCGGTCCCACCGAGCGGCAGTTCGGCGAGCCGGGGCAGCGAGGCCCGGAGGCGCTCGACGCCGTACCGCACCTGCGCCGCGTACCCCCCGAACTCCTGCCCGAGCGTCACCGGCGTGGCGTCCATGAGATGCGTACGCCCCGACTTCACGACGTCCGCGAACTCCTCGGCCTTCCGCTCCAGGGCGGCCGCGAGGTGTTCCAGGGCCGGAACGAGATCCCGTGTGACGGCGGCGGTGGCCGCGATGTGGATCGAGGACGGGAACACGTCGTTCGACGACTGCGAGGCGTTCACATGGTCATTGGGGTGTACGTCCCTGCCGAGCCGCTCGGTCGCGAGCGTGGCGATGACCTCGTTGGTGTTCATGTTGGAGGACGTTCCGGAACCCGTCTGGAAGACGTCCACCGGGAAGTGCGCGTCCCAGCGACCCTCGGCGACCTCGGCCGCCGCCTCCTGGACGGCCTCGGCCACGTCCTTGTCGACCACCCCCAGCTTCGCGTTGACCCTGGCTGCCGCGCCCTTGATCAGCGCCAGCGCCTCGATGTGCGCGCGCTCCAGACGCTGACCCGAGATGGGGAAGTTCTCCACGGCCCGTTGGGTCTGGGCCCGCCACTTCGCGTCCGCGGGCACCCTGACCTCACCCATGGAGTCGTGCTCGATCCGGTACGGGGCTGCCTGTTCGTCGGCCATCGACGATCACCTCCAGTGGGGACAGCATCGCGGACGTGCCCCGTGTTCCCGGCAAGGCGGCTCCCGTTTCTCCCGGGAACTCAACTCCGTGAGCCGCTCTCCCCGGGAGTCAGGTCCGCGAGCCGCCGAGCGGGCCGGTGCACGCCGACGTCCCGCCGACCTTGGCGCAGGCCTCCGCCCCGCGAGGGCTCGACGCGGCCAGCATCGGGCTGCTGTAGCCGTCCGAGGGGTCGCCCGGGTAGGCGGCGGACAGCTCGTCCTGGTCCGATCTGATCGAGATCTCCCGCGCCCCGCCGGTCCTGGTGCGGACCTCCGACCAGACCGTCGCGCACGAGGGGGAGAAACGCAGCAGCACGACCTGCCCGGCGCGCGTGACGGTGCTCTCCGTACGCGCGTCACGGCCGCAGACCTCGGAGGTCGGGAACTGCCCCTGGCAGCCGTGGCCCCGGCAGAAGGTGCTGGCGGGGGCCACGGGCTGGTCGGGGTCGAGGACGTCGGTGGCGCCCGCGGTGACCACCACCGTGGCCGCCATCGCCGCGAGGGCGATGACGGCCCGGTTGGACCCCCGGACGCGCCGGCCCCGAACCGGCGCGTCCGGAACCGCGGCCTGTGGGACCGGGGCCCCCAGGGGCGGGGTCGCCGCCCTGGACTGGGCCCGGGACGCGGCGTCCCACAGGGAGAGAAGGGGACCCGGGTCGGTGTCCGCCAGGCGGCCGAGCGACTCGACCGCCGAGCGCGGCGGAAACTGATCACCGCTCAGGTAGCGGTGCCAGGTCGACTTGCTGAACGGGGTCACGGAGGCCAGCGCGGCCAGACTCAGCCCCGTCCGCTGCTTGAGGCACCGGAGCCGCTCCATCAGCAGCTGCTCCTCGTCGATGTCCTCCATTTCCATATGTTCTGTTCTTGTACCTACCGTCTTGCTGTGTTCTGTCTCGTCCAACGAGTCGGGCAGCGGCTGTCTCTTGACCCTCACGTGGCTCTTCCTCTCGCTCCCTCGCCCTGCCGGGGTGACCGCCCTG
This sequence comes from Streptomyces sp. NPDC111656, assembly GCF_055656965.1. Lineage (NCBI taxonomy): Bacteria > Bacillati > Actinomycetota > Actinomycetes > Kitasatosporales > Streptomycetaceae > Streptomyces > Streptomyces sp. NPDC111656. Next base: position 288,104 of record NZ_JBVKCA010000002.1, on the reverse strand, counting down.
ATGTGTTCCCTCGCAAGGCGCCCGGGCACACCCCGATCGCCCGAATGCGAACCGAATATGAAGGTGAGTTGACCTGCTGTTTCGTCAGGGGAGTGGGGTCGTCGGCTGATCGACTTGTCCTACCGACCGGCGGGGCGGACCGCGCCCCGCCGGCCGGCGTCGGACGTCAGGAGGCGAGCGGCGAGGTGTTCGTCAGCACCAGCGGACGGCGCGGCTGTTGCGGACGTAGTGGGCGGAGACGTAGCCCCGGCCGTGGGCGAGCTTGTACCAGCGGGAGTTGCCCATGACGGAGGAACCGCTCTTCTTGCAGACGAGAGTCACCACGTGGCCGGCCCGCCGTGAGCCGACGATCCGGTAGCCGGTACCCGGGCCGGACCGGACGTGCAGACGCATGTGGTGGGTCGTCACCCGGCCCAGGACGTGCCGGGTGAGGTGGTGCCGGGCGTGGGTGATCGCGTAGTGCTTGTGGTGGTGCCTCGGGGCCAGTGGCAGGGTGTGCGGGGCACGCTGGAGGCCGGGGATCGAGGACTGCGGGGACGCCGGGTACCAGCTCGACGACGCGACCGGCGAGGATGCGGCGCCCCGGCCGGGAACGTGTGGGGCGGCCGGGGCGGCGGAGGCGACGGCTGTCACCGGGAAGACGGCGACAGCCGCGATCGCGGCCACCAGGCCGTTGCGCAAAGTGCGACCAATCATGGGATTTCCCTCCGAGATGACCTGCGGACCACAGGCTGTGATCCGGTCATGACGGAGGGTTTCCGGCAAAGCTCACAAAAATGCTGTCCCACTCGTTCCTGGGACGAAGTGGGACAGCATCGGGGCGTGGCGGGACGCGCCCGGGCAGCGAACACCCGCCTCTGACGTCCCGGGACGCTACGTCGGCCCAGGGGCCCGCACCGGAATCGACGCGGGCAGCGGGGTCGAAGGGGCGGAGCCCCTGGGGACGGGACGGGTAGGGGCGGCGGGGGGCGCTGAATCCATCAGCGGCTCCGCCGCGGGCCGTCCCCGCCGCACCGCGGGCGCTACGCCGGCCCAGGGGCCCGAACCGGGATCGAGGTGAACGTCGGCTGGGGCGCCGGGTCCTGGAAGAGTCGTTCGACTTGTTCGTCGGACGGCACCACTCAGCCCGTCCGGCGTTCGAGGACGAGGCCGTCCAGGGCCGAAGCGGGGTCCGGGGCGCAGCCCCGGCGGGGTCGGAGGGGCGGAGCCCCCGGGGGAGGGGACGGGTAGGGGCGGCGGGGGCGAGAAGTGTCCCCGCCGCACCCGAGGACTTACGACAGCCCGGGCCCCCGCACCGGGATCGTCGTGAACGTCGGGGCCGGGGCGGGATCCTGGAAGAAGTCGTTGCCCTTGTCGTCGACGACGATGAACGCCGGGAAGTCCTCGACCTCGATCTTCCAGACGGCTTCCATGCCGAGCTCCTCGTACTCGACGACCTCGACCTTCTTGATGCAGTCCTGGGCGAGCCGCGCGGCGGGGCCGCCGATGGAGCCGAGGTAGAAGCCGCCGTGCGCGTCACAGGCGCCCGTGACCTGCGCGGAACGGTTGCCCTTCGCGAGCATCACCTTGGAGCCGCCCGCGGCCTGGAACTGCTCCACGTAGGAGTCCATGCGGCCGGCGGTGGTGGGGCCGAACGAACCCGACGCGTAACCCTCGGGGGTCTTGGCCGGACCGGCGTAGTACACCGGGTGGTCCTTCAGGTACTGCGGCATCTCCTCGCCCGCGTCCAGCCGCTCCTTGATCTTGGCGTGCGCGATGTCGCGCGCCACGACGAGCGGGCCGGAGAGCGAGAGCCGGGTCTTGACCGGGTACTTCGTCAACTCCGCGAGGATGTCGTCCATCGGCTGGTTCAGGTCGATCCGGACGACGTCGTCCCCGGCGGAGTCCAGGTGCTCGTCCGTGGTCTCCGGCAGGAAGCGCGCGGGGTCGGTCTCCAGCTGCTCCAGGAACACGCCCTCGGCGGTGATCTTCGCGACGGCCTGACGGTCGGCGGAGCAGGACACCGCGATCGCGACGGGGCAGGACGCGCCGTGCCGCGGCAGACGCACCACGCGCACGTCGTGACAGAAGTACTTGCCGCCGAACTGCGCGCCGATGCCGATCTTCTGGGTCAGCTCGAAGACCTTCTGCTCCAGGTCCTTGTCCCGGAAGCCGTGACCGAGCTCCGAGCCCTCGGCCGGAATCTCGTCCAGGTAGTGCGCGGAGGCGTACTTCGCGGTCTTCAGGGCGTACTCGGCGCTCGTGCCGCCGACCACGATCGCCAGGTGGTACGGCGGGCAGGCGGCCGTGCCCAGCGAACGGATCTTCTCCTCCAGGAACTTCATCATGGAGGCCTCGTTCAGAACGGCCTTCGTCTCCTGGTACAGGAAGCTCTTGTTCGCCGAACCGCCGCCCTTGGCCATGAACAGGAACTTGTAGGCGCCGCCGTCGGTCGCGTACAGCTCGATCTGCGCCGGAAGGTTCGACCCGGTGTTCTTCTCCTCCCACATGGTGAGCGGAGCCATCTGCGAGTAGCGCAGGTTCAGCTTGGTGTACGCGTCGTAGATGCCACGCGAGAGGGCCTCCTCGTCGCCGCCCTCGGTGAGCACGTTCTGCCCGCGCTTGCCCATGACGATCGCGGTGCCGGTGTCCTGGCACATCGGCAGCACGCCGGCGGCCGCGATGTTCGCGTTCTTCAGCAGGTCCAGGGCGACGAACTTGTCGTTGCCGGACGCCTCGGGGTCGTCGATGATGCGCCGCAGCTGCGCCAGGTGCGCGGGTCGCAGATAGTGCTGGATGTCGTGGATGGCCTCCGCGGCGAGCTTGCGCAGCGCCTCCGGCTCGACCTTGAGGAAGGTGCGCCCGTCGGCCTTGAAGGTGGAGACACCCTCGGAGGTCACCAGCCGGTACGGGGTGGTGTCCTCTCCCTGGGGGAGCAGATCGGTGTACGCGAACTCAGGCACTAGCCCATTCCTCACTCGACAGACAGCGGCATGCCTCCATTGGCAGCGTCCACCAGCGTAGAACCTGACGCGGACGCCGAGTCTGTGAGGTAAGGCTCAGTTGGCGCGAGGGGGCGGTTTTCCACAGGTCGGGAGAAGGGGTAGTCGCGATCTATCGCGTTTGGGTACGCTGCTGTCGTGGACCTTCAGAAGCGCACCGAAACCCGGGCCTCCGACGCCGAACTCCGGGCCTCCGACGCCGACCGTGACCGGATCGCCGACATTCTGCGCGATGCCCTCGCCGAGGGGCGCCTCACCGCCGACGAGCACGCCGAGCGGATCGAGGGGGTGCTGGCCACGAAGACGGTGGGAGAGCTCGACCGGTTCGTCCAGGACCTGCCCGCCGCGCGCGCGGGCCGCGCGACCCCCGCGTACACGTCCGTGCCCAACCGCCCCCAGCCGGGCGGCATCCCGGCGGAGGCCGACGAGAACGTGGTGGCGGTGTTCAGCGCCGCCGTGCGCAAGGGCCGCTGGCGCGCCGGGCGCCGCATCCACGCGTACGCCGTCTTCGGCTCCGTCGACATCGACCTCAGCGAGGCGATCTTCGAGTACCAACAGGTCGTGATCAAGGCGATCTCGGTCTTCGGCAACGTCGAGATCAAGGTCCCGGAGAACGTCTCGCTGCGCGGCAGCGGCGGCGGCGTCCTCGGCAACTTCGAGACGCACACCACGGACGGGGGCGACCCCGACGCTCCCGTGGTCTACGTCGAAGGCTTCGCGGTGCTGGGGAACATCGAGGCGCGGCCCAAGCGCGGCAAGCTCGTCGCCGACATCCTCGACCGCACGATGGACCGCGTGGACAGGACTTTGCGCAAGCACCTCGACCGTTGACGCCTGTGAACGCGACGGCGCGCGGGGCGCATTGGTCCACTCACCCGCGCCCCGTTTTGAACGACCGGCTCCGCTCTCGGGAACTCAGTGCATAGGCGCGCGCACAGCGGGTAGGGCTTGCTGCATCGCCTCTTGGAGGGCGCTGTGGGACTTCCCCCGGTGCCCGGCACGCCCGCGAAGCCGTCGTCAGGAGTAGACCGTGCTGCAACCGCCGCATCAGTCCCTGCAGGTAGCTGCCGTTCCGGCCCAGCGGGCGCCAGTGCGGGACAGGGATCAGGAAGCCCCATGGCACACGGAGGCGGTGTGCCGCAGGGACGAGGCCGGCCTGTTCTTCGCGCCCTCCAAGGAACCCACGGCGGCCCGGCTGTCCCGCGAGGAGGCGGCGAAGCGCGTCTGCGCCCGCTGTCCCGTGATGGTCGAGTGCCGCGAACACGCGCTGCTGCAACCCGAGCCGTACGGGGTGTGGGGCGGCCTCACCGCCGCCGAGCGCCGCGTGGTGCTCGCCCGGCGCCGCCGCCGCGACCTGGAACTCAAGAAGGCCGCCCGCGGCACGATAGCCGCAGCCGGCTGACCGCACGTACGCCAAAGGGGCCGCCCTCCGCACAGGGCAGGCCCCTTTGCACGTGCCCCGTAAGGGGCGCGGGGCTGTGACATTTGCGGCTCCGCCGCGTGGGCGCGACCGGTCACGACGCACCCGCAGTGACCCGCAACCCGCGGTTCCCCGGCACTCCCCGCGGAGCGCCCCCGTGGAGCTACTTGGCGCGATCGAAGTCGATCGCGCTGTACGCCCGCAACTTGCTCAGCCGATGCTCCGACCGAATCTGGCGCACCGTACCCGACTTGGACCGCATCACGATCGACTCGGTGGTCGCGGTCTCCGCCCGGTACCGCACCCCGCGCAGCAGTTCCCCGTCCGTGATCCCGGTGGCGACGAAGAACACGTTCTCGCCGGAGACCAGGTCGTCGGTGAGCAGCACACGGTCGAGGTCGTGCCCGGCGTCCAGCGCGCGCTGTCGCTCCTGGTCGTCCTTGGGCCACAACTTGCCCTGGATGGTGCCGCCCAGGCACTTCACGGCGCAGGCGGAGATGATGCCCTCGGGCGTACCGCCGACGCCGAGGAGCAGGTCGATGCCCGTGCCCTCGCGCAGCGCGAGGATCGAGCCCGCGACGTCGCCGTCGGAGATCAGCTTGATCCGGGCGCCGGTCTCGCGGATCTCCTTGATGATCCCCTCGTGGCGCGGCCGGTCGAGGATCACGACGGTGACGTCCTCGGGCGAGGACTTCTTGGCCTTGGCGACCCGGCGGATGTTCACCGAGACGGGCGCGTTGATGTCGACGAAGTCGGCGGCCTCCGGCCCGGTGACCAGCTTGTCCATGTAGAAGACCGCGGACGGGTCGAACATGGTGCCGCGGTCGGCGGCGGCCAGCACCGCGATCGCGTTCTCCATGCCCTTGGCGGTGAGCGTGGTGCCGTCGATCGGATCGACGGCGATGTCGCACTCGGGACCGGTCCCGTCGCCCACGCGCTCCCCGTTGAAGAGCATCGGGGCCTCGTCCTTCTCGCCTTCACCGATGACGACGACGCCGTTCATCGAGACGGTGGAGACGAGGGTCCGCATGGCCCGGACGGCGGCGCCGTCGGCACCGATCTTGTCGCCGCGGCCTACCCAGCGGCCCGCGGCCATCGCGGCGGCTTCGGTGACCCGGACCAGTTCCAGGGCGAGATTTCGGTCGGGGGCCTCGGAAGGGACCTCGAGTTCGGACGGCAGCTGATGATTCTCGGTCATCGAGACGCACCTTTCTGATACGACGACGGCCGGATGAGGGTGTGCCCCGACTCTATCGTCAGGCTGACAAAATGAGCAGGGGGCCCCACGGATGAGCAGGCCAGGGCACCTGCGACGATAGGGGCGTGGCAGGTACGAAAGGCAAGCAGAGCGTCCGGGACATGCTCCTCTCCCTGGGTCTGATCGGGCTCATGGCGGGCGTGATCTACATCTTCATCCCGCACGACGACTCCGCGCCTCCTCTCAAGCGCGTCGACTACCGCGTCGAGCTGCTCACGGCGCGCCGCGCGGCGTCGTATCCCGTGGCGGCACCCGTGGGTCTGCCGACGGCGTGGAAGGCGACCTCGGTGCGCTACGACGGCACCGAGTTCGATGCCTGGCACCTGGGCTTCCACGACCCCGACGGTCAGTACGTGGCGGTCGAGCAGTCGACTCAGCCCGCGGCCGCCTTCGTCGACTCGGCCAGCCAGGGCGCCAAGGAGACGAAGGCCACCCAGCGGATCGGTGACGCGACGTGGCAGCGGTACGAGGGCGACAAGTACGACGCCCTGGTGCTCAAGGCCAAGGGGGCGACCACCGTGGTGACCGGGACGGCGTCGTTCGGGCAGCTGACGAAGATGGCGGAGGCGCTGAAGACGTCGTGACGTCGTGACGTCGTAATGCTGTGACGTCGTAATGCTGTGACGTCGTGATGCGTCCCGTAATACGTCCGTGTACGCGCATGAGAAGGGCCCCCGGCGCCATTGCCGGGGGCCCTTCTCGTCTCACGCGCGTACGCGCCGGGGCGTACGCGGGGGCTCAGACGGTCGTGATGACCTGGTCGAACTCCAGGCGCGGGGAACGCGGGAACCAGGCGTCCTCGCCCGGCTTGCCGATGTTGACGACCATCAGCGGGGTGTGGTCGTCGTCCAGGAACTCCTTCTGGACGCCCGCGAAGTCGAGACCGGTCATCGGGCCGGCGGCGAGGCCGGCGGCGCGGACGCCGATGATGAAGTACGCGGCCTGCAGGGCGGCGTTCAGCGAGGCGGCACCCTCACGGGCCGGGCGCTCGGCGAAGAAGACGTCCTTGGCCTGCGGGAAGTGCGGGAACAGGGCGGGGAGCTCCTCGTGGAACTCGTTGTCCGCGGAGAGGATCGCGACCAGCGGGGCGGTGGCGGTCTTGGGCTGGTTGCCCTCGGCCATGTGCTGCACCAGGCGCTCGCGGGCCTCGGCGGAGCGGACCAGGGTGATGCGCAGCGGCGACTGGTTGAAGGCGGTCGGGCCGTACTTGACCAGGTCGTAGATCGCCTGCACCTGCTCGTCGGTCACCGGCTCGTCGGTGAACGTGTTGGCGGTACGGGCCTCGCGGAACAGCAGGTCCTGGGCGGTGGGGTCAAGAACGAGAGACATCAGAAACCTTCTCGGGATGTGCGGTGGATCCGGGGGGATCGGTTGGCGATGTCGACAGTACGGGGAGGAGGTTTAAGGTTCAACCAAAAACGGGGTGAGGTGATCCGCTTCACAGGGAGTGAGAAGGAGCGAGGGGGAACAGTGAGGGGGAACGAGGTCGCTTCCGGGCGTCAGGCCAGGGTTCCGGGGAACGACGAGGCCGCCGTCACCGAGCGGGACGGCGGCCGGGTGTCACTGGGGATGTCGCCGGGTGTCACCGGCTGCGAAAGGGAGCGAACGTCATGACGTCACTCGGAGTCGCGGCCCCCGTCACCGTGCCCGTCTTTGTCCCCGCTCTCCGACTCCTCCTCGGCCAGCGCCGCGTCCAGGCGGGCCCGAGCGCCCTCCAGCCAGCGGCGGCAGACCTTCGCCAGCTCCTCGCCCCGCTCCCAGAGCGCCAGTGACTCCTCGAGCGTCGTGCCGCCCGCCTCCAGGCGGCGTACGACCTCGATCAGCTCGTCCCGCGCCTGCTCGTACCCGAGCGCTTCGTCCACCTTGCTGGTCATGCGCCCACCCTATGCATCGACTCGTACCGTGAATTCACCCTCGGCGACCCGCGCCCGCAGCGCCTCGCCCGCCGCGACCTCGTCGGGGTCCCGGACCACATGACCGTCGGCCTTCTGGAGCACCGCGTACCCCCGTTGCAGGGTCGCGGCGGGGGAGAGGGCCACCACACGCGCGTGGGTGTGCGTCAACTCCGAGTCGGCGCGGTCGAGCAGATGCCCGAGCGTGCGCCGCCCGCGGTCCAGCAGCGCGGTGACCTGGTCGGCGCGCTCATCGACCATCCGGTGCGGATCCTCTATCGAGGGCCGGGCCAGCGCGTGCGCGAGCCCGCGCTCCTCCCGCTCGATGAAGGACTGGACGCTCCGCCGCGCCCGGTCCCGCAGGAACCGCACCCGCTCGTACTCCTCCCCGACGTCCGGTACGACCTTCTTGGCCGCGTCCGTCGGCGTGGACGCGCGCAGGTCGGCCACGAAGTCCAGCAACGGGTTGTCGGGCTCGTGCCCGATGGCCGACACGACCGGCGTACGACAGGCCGCGACCGCCCGTACGAGCTGCTCGTCCGAGAACGGCAGCAGGTCCTCCACGCTGCCGCCGCCGCGCGCCACGATGATCACGTCCACGGTGTCGAGCGCGTCCAGCTCCTTCACGGCCTGCACGACCTGCGGCACCGCGTGCACCCCCTGCACGGGGACGTTGCGCACCTCGAAGCGGACGGCAGGCCAGCGGTGCCGCGCGTTCTCCAGCACGTCCCGCTCGGCGGCGGACGCCCGCCCGCACACCAGCCCGATGAGCTGCGGCAGGAACGGCAGGGCCTTCTTGCGGTCGGCCGCGAACAGCCCCTCGCTCGCCAGGGACTTCTTCAACTGCTCGAGTCGCGCGAGGAGTTCCCCCACGCCGACCGGTTTGATCTCGGTGGCCCGCAGCGACAGCTGCCCGCGCGGCGCGTACCACTCGGGCTTCGCCAGGACGACGACGCGGGCACCCTCGCTCACCACGTCCGCCACCGCCTCGAACACCTGCCGATAGCAGGTGACGCTCACGGAGATGTCGTACGACGGGTCGCGCAGGGTCAGGAAGACGACGCCCGCGCCGGGGCGCCGCGACAACTGGGTGATCTGTCCCTCGACCCACACCGCGCCGAGCCGGTCGATCCAGCCTCCGATGAGCCGCGACACCTCGCCGACGGGCAGGGGGGCGTCCGCGGACGTGTTGAGAGCCATGCGCCCGAGAGTAACGGCCCCCACTGACAAGGTGTCCGTACCCGGCGCCGGTCTCGTCGGCCGCTCCGGCGGTGGTCTGCGTGTCGGACATCGTGCCCCCCGAGGGCCGCGTCCCGCTCACCCCGTCCGGCTCCCCCTCGGCCTCCCCAAGGAGGCGATCTCCGACGCGTCGGGCGCGGCCTTACGATGGGTGCCATGACTGCTTCGCCTGGCCGCCGTGTCCTGCTCGCCGCCCCCCGTGGCTACTGCGCGGGCGTGGACCGCGCCGTGATCGCCGTCGAGAAGGCCCTTGAGCAGTACGGGGCCCCGATCTATGTCCGCCACGAGATCGTCCACAACAAGTACGTCGTGCAAACCCTGGAGAAGAAGGGCGCGATCTTCGTCGAGCAGACGGCCGAGGTCCCCGAGGGGTCCATCGTCATGTTCTCGGCGCACGGCGTCGCCCCGGTCGTCCACGACGAGGCCGCGGCCGGCAAGCTCGCCACCATCGACGCGACCTGCCCGCTGGTCACCAAGGTCCACAAGGAAGCCGTCCGGTTCGCGAACGAGGACTTCGACATCCTGCTGATCGGCCACGAGGGCCACGAGGAGGTCATCGGCACCTCCGGCGAGGCGCCCGACCACATCACCCTCGTGGACGGTCCCGAGGACGTCGCCAAGGTCGAGGTCCGCGACCCGTCCAAGGTCGTCTGGCTCTCCCAGACCACGCTGTCGGTCGACGAGACGATGGAGACGGTCGACGCGCTGAAGGAGAAGTTCCCGCAGCTCATCTCCCCGCCCAGCGACGACATCTGCTACGCCACGCAGAACCGCCAGCTGGCCGTGAAGCGGATGGGGGAGGAAGCCGACCTGGTCATCGTGGTCGGTTCGCGCAACTCCTCCAACTCCGTGCGTCTCGTCGAGGTCGCCAAGCTCGCGGGGGCGCGGGCGGCGTACCTCGTGGACTTCGCCGACGAGATCGAGGAGGGCTGGCTGGAGGGTGTGACGACGGTCGGTGTCACCTCGGGCGCATCCGTCCCGGAGGTCCTGGTCGAGCAGGTCCTGGAGTGGCTCTCCGCCCGTGGCTTCGAGGACGTCGAGATCGTCAAGGCGGCCGAGGAGTCCATCACCTTCTCGCTGCCCAAGGAGTTGCGTCGCGATCTGCGCGCGGAGGCGGCGGCGTTGGTGGAGCAGCGTACGGCGGCCGGTTCTTCCGCCCCCTCCGAGAAGTGACTGTCTGTCGTACGACGTAGCGTGGGGCCATGCAGATCTTCGGCGTGGACATCGGCGGATCCGGGATCAAGGGTGCCCCTGTGGACCTGGACCGCGGCGAACTGACGGAGGAGCGCTGCAAAGTGCTCACTCCCCATCCGGCGACCCCGGACGCGGTGGCCGACGGCGTGAAGGAGGTCGTCGGTCACTTCGGCTGGACGGGACCCGTCGGCATCACCTTCCCCGGGGTGGTCACCGGCGGCGCCACCATTCGGACGGCTGCCAACGTCGACAAGGCGTGGATCGACACCGACGCGCGTGCCCTGCTGGGCGAGCGGCTGGGCGGCCTCCCGGTGACGGTGCTGAACGACGCGGACGCGGCGGGTGTCGCCGAGATGCAGTTCGGCGCCGGGCGCGACCGCCGGGGCACGGTCCTCCTGCTCACCTTCGGTACGGGCATCGGCAGCGCGCTCTTCGTCGAGGGCGAACTGGTTCCGAACACGGAGCTGGGACACCTCGAGCTGAACGGCCACGACGCGGAGAAGCGCGCCTCCACCAAGGCCAAGGAGGACCACGAGCTGACCTGGGAGCAGTGGGCCCACCGGGTGCAGAAGTACCTCGCCCATGTGGAAATGCTCTTCTCGCCCGAGCTCTTCATCATCGGCGGCGGCGTCAGCCGCAAGGCCGACAAGTTCCTGCCGCTGATCGAGGGCATCAAGGCGGAGATCGTCCCGGCGCAGCTGCAGAACAACGCGGGGATCGTGGGGGCGGCGATGCGGGCGGCGAAGTCCGCGTAGGCCCTCCGGGGCGCGCGGGGCCGGGCCGGGCCGGGAGCCCGGCGCCGGTGCGCCCGCGCCCGTCGTGTCCGTCGCCCCCCGTCGTGTCCATCGGTCCCCTCGTCGTGTCCGTCGTGTCCGTCGTGTCCGTCAGGCCGGACGGCGGCGCGGCCGGACCTTCGGGCGGGGCCCCTGGGCCGCCCTGCGCTGGGCGGCCCGGCGGCTCATCAGGCGGATCTTCCGTACGGTGGTGATGACCCCCGCGACCAGCGTCCCCCCGTACAGCCATCCCGCCTGGGTCGCCAGCGCGGTGACGAGCCCCATCAGTTCGCCCCCGAACCCGCCGCCCCCGTCGGCGACGGGCAGCAGTCCGAACGCGAAGGCGATGGGCACGACGACGGGTGCGATGACGATGTCTCCCCGCCGCACCCACAGCGCGGTCAGCGCGCACACCGGCAGGAACAGCACCCCGTAGACCACCAGCGACGCCCCGAAGAGCAACTGGTCGAGACAGGCGAGCGCGAACATCGTCGCCGCGCAGAACAGTCCGCCGCCGAGCCCGGTGAGCCGCGGGTTCGGCATCCGCCGTCGCGCCGGAGCGGGCCTGGGCGCGGGTCGCCGTGCGGGGGGCGCACTCCTGCGTACACGGTCGGCCGCGGCGCGCCCGGTCTGGGCGGGAAGAGGTGCGCCGCGTCGCGGTCTGTACTGAGGGGGACGCGTCCTGTGTTGCTCCACTGGACCAACTTAGGTCGGTTTATGTGCGGAATAGCCCCTCAGACACGCCGATGGGCCGACCTTGGCCATGCGTTCGATGCGTCGCCGGTAAGGGACCTCGCACCCCGTAGACTGGTGGATCGGCCCGCGCACCTTCGCGGACCTGTCGCCCACCCTCACGTACGGGAAGTCGCAACGTGTCGCTCACGATCGGAATCGTCGGTCTGCCCAATGTCGGCAAGTCGACCCTGTTCAACGCCCTGACCAAGAACGACGTGCTCGCGGCCAACTACCCGTTCGCCACGATCGAGCCGAACGTCGGCGTGGTCGGCGTCCCCGACGCGCGCCTGACGAAACTGGCAGAGATCTTCTCCTCCCAGAAGATCCTCCCGGCCACCGTCGACTTCGTCGACATCGCGGGCATCGTGAAGGGCGCCTCGGAGGGCGAGGGCCTGGGCAACAAGTTCCTCGCGAACATCCGTGAATCGGACGCGATCTGCCAGGTCATCCGTGCCTTCAAGGACGAGAACGTCGTGCACGTCGACGGCAAGGTCTCGCCCAAGGACGACATCGAGACGATCAACACCGAGCTGATCCTCGCGGACCTCCAGACCATCGAGAAGGTCCTGCCGCGCCTCCAGAAGGAGTCGCGCATCAAGAAGGACATCGCTTCCAAGGTCGCGGCGGTCGAGGCGGCGAAGGAGATCCTGGAGAAGGGCGACACGCTCTTCTCGCAGGGCATCGTCCAGGGTTCCGGCAACGAGGAGCTCCTGCACGACCTCCACCTCCTGACCACCAAGCCGTTCCTCTACGTCTTCAACGTGGACGAGGACGAGCTGGTCGACGAGGACTTCAAGGCCGAGCAGCGCACCCTGGTCGCCCCCGCCGAGGCGATCTTCCTCAACGCCAAGCTGGAGGCGGACCTCGCCGAACTCGACGAGGAGGACGCCATGGAGCTCCTGGAGTCGGTGGGCGCCGAGGAGCCGGGCCTCGCCACCCTCGCCCGCGTCGGCTTCGACACCCTCGGCCTGCAGACCTACCTGACGGCCGGCCCCAAGGAATCTCGCGCCTGGACCATCAAGAAGGGCGACACCGCCCCCGAGGCCGCCGGAGTCATCCACACCGACTTCCAGAAGGGCTTCATCAAGGCGGAGGTCATCTCCTTCGAGGACCTCGTCGACACGGGCTCGGTCGCCGAGGCCCGCGCCAAGGGCAAGGCCCGCATGGAGGGCAAGGACTATGTCATGCAGGACGGCGACGTGGTGGAGTTCCGCTTCAACGTCTAGTGGATGACATGCCACTGCATCGCTGATCCGGCAATGACGCGGATCGGAAGGGGTCCGGCTCTTCGGAGTCGGACCCCTTCTTCGGTGGGCGCAAGACGCACCCGCACGCCCGACGAACCGCAGACACGGTCGCTGTACGGATGGACGTCGAACCCGCTCGTCGAGTACGCCGACTTCTATGCGTGCCGGGGCGGGGTGAGCTTGTCGAGGTCCAGGCTGATCTCGAAGGGGACGGGGCGCTTCAAGGTGCCCCGGAAGATGCCGGCGGGTGCGTAGGAGCGGGTCGGCTCGTCGAGTTCGTAGACGTGGACGACGGGGGCGCCGTCCTCGTCCTCGATGCACCAGTAGTGCGGGATGCCGGCCTCCGCGTACTTGCGGAGTTTTACGGTGCGATCACGGTGGGCGGATTCGGGGGATACCGCCTCGACGACGAGTTTCACGTCCTCCGGGGCGTACCAGGTGCGGTCCGGGTCGTAGGGCAGGTCCGTCAGCAAGAGGTCCGGCTCGGGGCGGTTGCGGGCGTCGAGGCGGATCGTCATTTCCCGCTCGACCTCGAAGCCTTCCGGCGCCTGCGCCATGAGCGTGGTGGTCAGGGCGGTGACAAGGCGGCCGTGCCAGGCCCGCTGAGGCGACATCATGAAGACGAGGGCTCCGTCGATCAGCTCGGTATGGCGGGGTGCCTCGGGGAGGCGGTCCAGGTCCTCCGCGAACCAGCCTTCCAAGCGCGGCGGGCGCATCCAGTCGGGCAGTGCGGTCATGGCTCAACCGTAGCGATTCGGCGCGGCCCGGGCCACGAGACCGTCAACGAGGTGATCGACCTTCCTGGGCGATGGCGTAGGGGCTTGCCTCCGTCGGCGCACCCGGAGGCGAGTCGGGCTGTCGGTGGGGGGCAGTAATGTCGGGCCGGTGGGGAAACGTGAGCGGAGTCTGCTCGCCGAGGGCGTCGGACTGCACGAGGCCGCGCGGGGTGTGCTCGCCGATCACGCCCGCGCGCTCGAAGCGGTGCGCGCGGCGCTGGCACCGATCCACGCCGAACTCGTCGGCAAGGAGCTGGAGTCCATCCCCGTCTCCCGGCTGAAGGACGTCACCGAGGGGCGGCTGCGGCTCGGGGCGCTGGAGACGGCCGGGTTCGCTTCGGTGCGGGCGGTGTACGAAGCGGGACGGTACGAGCTGCGCCGGCTGCCGGGGGTGGGCGCGCAGACCGCCGACCGTGCCCTCGCGGCGGCCCGGCAGCTCGCGAGGGCGGTGGAGGAGACCGTCTCCGTACGGATGGACGTCGACCGGCCCGAGCCCCGCACGACCGCCCTGGTGATCGCGCTGCGCACCCTCGTCGAGGCCGGTCCCGAGCTGCGCCGGGCCGTGGACGCGGCGACGCGGCTCGACGGGCGGCTCGGGGCGCTGCTGCCCGCGGCCCGGCCCGCCGGACGACGGCTGGGGATGGCGCTCGCGGGGCGGGAGCGGCGACGGAGCGCGCTCGACGCGGTCGCCGAACTGCGCGAGTTGACCGCCGACGCCGGCGCCCGTGACGTACGCCTGCTGCTCGCGCAGGCCTCGACCGACCTGCTGCGGACGCCCGCATCCGAGATCGAGGCGTGGGTCGACTTCGAGTTGCGCTCCGCGGAGTACTACAGCCAGCTCGCCGAGGTCTGCGAGCACCGTTCGGACGTGGCGGCCGCCGAAGGCTTCCTGCCGTCGGAGGTCGCCGAGCGGGTGCACGCCCAGACGCTGGACGACACCCGGCGCCGGGTCTCGCTGCGCGGCTACCAGGACTTCGGCGCCCGGTTCGCGCTCGCCCAGCGCCGGGTCGTCCTCGGCGACGAGATGGGGCTCGGCAAGACCGTGCAGGCCATCGCCGTACTCGCGCATCTCGCGGCGGACGGGCACAGTCACTTCCTGGTCGTCTGCCCGGCGAGCGTACTGATCAACTGGACGCGCGAGATCGGCGCGCGCAGCACGCTGCGGGCCCTGCCGGTGCACGGCGCGGAACGGCTGGACGCCTACGAGGAGTGGCGGGAGCGCGGGGGCGTCGCGATCACCACGTACGACATGCTGCACCGCCTGCCCGCCCCGGACGGTGAAGGGGCGAAGCCGGGGATGGTGGTCGTCGACGAGGCGCACTACGTGAAGAATCCGGACACCCGCCGCTCCAGGGCGGTCGCGGCCTGGACGGGGCACTGCGAGCGCGTCCTGTTCCTCACCGGGACGCCCATGGAGAACCGGGTCGAGGAGTTCCGCACCCTCGTCCGCTACCTCCAGCCGGCCCTCCTCCCCGCGATACGGCACACCACCGCGGCCGCCGGCCCGCACGCCTTCCGCAAGTCCGTCGCCCCCGCCTATCTGCGCCGCAACCAGCGCGACGTCCTCACCGAACTGCCCGCGCTGGTGGAGGTCGACGAGTGGGAGGAGTTCAGCGCCGCGGACCGGGAGGCGTACCTCAAAGCGGTCGCGGACGGGAACTTCATGGCGATGCGCCGGGCCGCGTACGCCGACGCGGAGAAGTCCGCGAAGCTGGGGCGACTGCGCGAACTGGTGGCCGAAGCGGCGGAGAACGGACTGAAGGTGGTGGTGTTCTCCTACTTCCGCGATGTGCTGGCACTGGTCCGACAAGCCCTGGGAGAGGGCGTGTTCGGGCCGGTCTCCGGTGCCGTGCCCGCCGCGCGCAGGCAGCGTCTCGTGGACGACTTCACGGCCGCTCCCGGTCACGCGGTCCTCCTCTGCCAGATCGAGGCCGCCGGTATCGGGCTCAACCTCCAGGCCGCGTCCGTGGTCGTCCTGTGCGAACCGCAGGTCAAGCCCACGATGGAACACCAGGCCGTGGCCCGCGCCCACCGTATGGGCCAGGTCCGCCCCGTCCAGGTGCACCGCCTCCTCGCCACCGACAGCGTCGACCAGCGCCTGCTGCACATCCTCAAGAACAAGACCCGCCTCTTCGACGCCTACGCCCGCCGCAGCGACACCGCCGAACAGAGCCCGGACGCGGTCGACATCTCCGACAGCGCCCTCGCCCGCCGCATCGTGGAGGACGAGCAAATGCGACTGGCGGGCGCCGTGGGGCCGGGGCAGGGTGGCGCGCGGGAGCCGTGAGGGACACGTCTTTCGACGAGTGAGTGCCGTCCGGGGCGTTGTGCGGTGACCGACGGCCCCGCCTACCCCCGGGCCGGACCCGTCTTCACGCCCGCGCCGCACAACGGCACCACCGCCGTACGTCCTGCGAGCACCCCCTCCCGTACGGCCGCCCAGCACGCCACTCCCGTCGACTCGACGTACAGGCCCCGCGACGCCAAGTCCCTCTGGGCGTGGCGGATCTGGTCCTCCGTCACCGTGAGGAACGTGCCACCGGAGTCGCGTACGGCGCGCAGGATCTGGCGAGCCCGGGGCGGGCGCGGGATGGCGATGCCCTCGGCGAAGGTGGGGGCGGAGGGGGTGACGCCGACCAGGTCGTCCGCGCCCTCGGCCCAGGCGTGCGCGAGCGGCGCCACCGCGGCTGCCTGGACGGCGTACAGCGCGGGCCGCCGGTCGATGAGCCCCGCCCCGTGCAGCTCGGCGACGGCGAGGGCGGCACCGAGGAGCAGCGTGCCGTTGCCGACGGGGACGACGATGACATCGGGCAGGCGCCCGCCGAGGTCCTCCCAGAGCTCGTGCACGTATGTCTTCGTACCGTGCAGGAAGTACGGGTTGAAGACGTGCGAGGCGTAGAAGGTGCCCGGCAGGTCCGCGGCCTCGCGCGCCGCCCGCGCCGTCGCCTCCCGGTCCCCGTCCACGAGATGCACCCGCGCCCCGTGCGCCTCGATCTGCTCCAACTTCTTCGGCGACGTGCCCTCGGGGACGTACACCGTGCAGGGCAGCGCGGCCCGCGCGCAGTACGCGGCGATCGCCGTCCCCGCGTTTCCGCTGCTGTCCGCGATCACCTGCCGTGGCCCCAGCCGCAGTGCCAGCTCGGTCAGCAGGACGGCGCCGCGGTCCTTGAAGGACAGGGTCGGCATCAGGAAGTCCAGCTTGGCCGAGATGCCCCCGCGCAGCTCCACCAGCGGGGTGCGGCCCTCGCCCAGGCTGACCGTGGGCGCGGCCAGCGGCAGGCACTCCGTGTACCGCCACAGTGAGTTCACCCGCCCGGTCAGGGAGGTGAGGGGCGCGGGGGTCGGTGCGAAGTCCAGGTCGAGCGGGCCGCGGCAGACCGGGCAGCACCAGTCGAGCGAGCCACCGGGGACGCGCGTACCGTCCGCCGGGCAGAAGCGATCCGGCAAAGGTGTCATGCCCGCAGGCTATGCGTGCGCGCCGAGGCGATCGCGAACTTCGCCCTGAGCGGCGCGGGTTACCCCGGCCCCGGCAGTCTGCTCGACGCCGCCGGCGCATCTGCTGCGCGGACACCTTCTCCGCCCACTACGAGATCCGCCCACTACGAGTAAGAGCCTGAAGCTCATCGACCCGAGGGTGACGGTCACCGCACGCAAGGTTCTGGGCCTCACCACCAACCCGCCGTCGAACGACGGGGGCGGGGGCAGCCGGGGCAACGGGGGAAGCGGTGGCGGTCTGGAGGTGTGACGCGGGCTGTAGCGGGGAGAAAGTGCCTGGGTAAAGCCCACGGCGGGGAGAGGTAATCACATCGAGTGATTCTTTGGCCTTCGCTTGCACAGCACAACCCACGGTTGCCAGGCTGTTGCTGTCTGTACAACCTGATGGGAGCGGCCAGTGACTTTCGGTGAGCAGCCGGCGTATCTGCGTGTCGCGGGTGATCTCCGCAAGAAGATCGTCGACGGTTCGCTGCCACCGCACACCCGCCTCCCCTCCCAGGCCAGGATCCGCGAGGAGTACGGCGTCTCGGACACGGTCGCCCTGGAAGCGCGCAAGGTGCTGATGGCCGAAGGCCTGGTCGAGGGCCGCTCCGGCTCGGGGACGTATGTGCGGGAGCGGCCGGTGCCGCGCCGGGTGGCCCGCTCCGGGTACCGCCCGGACAGTGGAGCGACCCCCTTCCGTCAGGAGCAGGCCGACCTGGCCGTGCGCGGCACCTGGGAGTCGCACAGCGAGCAGGCCGAGGCGAGCGGCGCGATCGCCGAGCGCCTCTCGATCCGGCCCGGCGACCGCGTGATGTGTACGAACTACGTCTTCCGGGACGCCGGTGAGGCGATGATGCTCTCCACCTCCTGGGAGCCCCTCGCCGTCACGGGCCGCACCCCGGTGATGCTCCCCGAAGAGGGCCCGCTCGGGGGCATGGGCGTCGTCGAGCGGATGGCGGCCATCGACGTGATCGTGGACAACGTCACGGAGGAAGTGGGCGCCCGTCCCGGCCTCGCGGAGGAACTCCTCGCGCTCGGCGGTGTCCCCGGCCACGTGGTCGTCGTCATCCAGCGGACGTACTTCGCCTCGGGCCGTCCGGTGGAGACGGCCGACGTCGTCGTACCGGCGGACCGGTATCGCATCGCGTACCACCTGCCGGTGAAGTAGGCGTAGGAGTTCACGGCCGGTCGGCGTCCGCGGGGCGGGGGCCCTCGGTCCCGGGCGAGCCGACCGCCAAGTGCCCTGCGTGCGACGTCGGTTGCAATCTGGCCTTTCTCAAATGCCCTGCGCGGGGCGGAGTTCGCGCTGCCTGACGGGCGCACGGAGGGCGCTCGACGGCGCGTTCGTACCCATGCGCCCCCTCCGTCTTGGCTGGTTGCGTACCTCTTTGTGTAAAGGCGTATTCGCTGCGTGAAGGTTAGGCGTAGGCTCGGGCATATGCGGATTGCGGTTTCGTTAGGGTGCGGGGCACGGCGCGGGCCGGGGGCGGGAAGTGGAGGGGCTCGATGAACGACGGCACGATCACTCTTCCCTGGCTCGTCATACGGCAGGACGACAACGGCAATCGCTACCGCGTCGGCAGGTACGCGACCCGGGCCGAGGCCCAGAAGATCGCGGACAGCCTCGACGACCGCGGCCACAAGCAGCTCTACTGGGTCGAGCGGATCGGGCAGAACGGATCCAAGTGACGGTGTGACGGCCCCGGCTTCGACGGTCCGAGGTCCTGTCCGTGTCCGGTGTGTCCTGCCGTAGGCTCCGGCGCATGGACGAAACGATCGTGGTGGTGGGCGGCGCCCTGCTGCACGACGGACGCCTCCTCGCCGCGCGCCGCAGCGCACCCCCCGAACTGGCCGGACGCTGGGAGCTGCCCGGCGGCAAGGTGGAACCGGGCGAGGCCCCGGAAGCCGCCCTCGTACGCGAACTGCGCGAGGAACTCGGCGTCACGGCGGAGTCCGTCGAGCGCGTCCCGGGGGAGTGGCCCCTGCGGACGCCGTACGTCCTGCGTGTGTGGACCGCGCGGCTGCTCCCGGGCTCGGCCGACCCCACGCCCCTCGAGGATCATGACGCCCTGCGCTGGCTGAGTCCGGGCGAGCTCTGGGACGTGGACTGGCTGGACCAGGACGTCCCCGCCGTGAAGGCGGTGCTGCGGCGCTGGGACGGCCGGGATCTGTCCAGGGGGTGATCCGAACGACACCCCCTGGGCGCCGACGGGCCGCGGGGCCAGGTGCCGCGCACCGGCTCCTCTCTTCGGGGGACACCGGTGACGTACGAGGTGCGGGCGCGGGCGCCGGTGCGCGGCGCTGTGTGTACAGCTTTCGGGAGCGGGAGAGCGTGAGCCGTGGCCGCGGCCCGAAGTTCCGTACGCCGTTCGTGCCACAGTGCACCCACGTGTGCGGTAAGGCGTCCCGGATATCGGGTATGTGCCCATTAACCCCACGAAACCGGACATGGGTGGGTTCCTGGCCTGGGAAGTGATCGGCGTGATCGACACCGAAGGCGACTGTGCCGAGTGGAGTTTTCCCGCGGAGCCCGGTGCCGTCCGTACCGCCCGTGCTGTCGTCCGGGGCCAGCTGCGCACCTGGGGGCTGGATTCCCTCGGTGATGTGACCGCGCTGCTGGTCAGTGAGCTGGTGACCAACTCGCTGCGGCACGCCGCCGGCCCCATCGGTGTCCGTCTGGTCAGACCCGGGGGGCTGCCGGGTGCTCTCCTCGTGGAGGTCTCCGACCCGTTGCCCGACCCGCCCCGTGAGCGGTCCGCCGACGCGGACGACGAGAGTGGTCGAGGGCTGCAACTGGTGGCGGGGTCGTCGCGGCGTTGGGGTACCCGGCCCGGGGACACTGGAAAGACGGTGTGGTTCGAGCTGGGGGTGCCCGGCTGAAGGGGTCGGCGGTGCCGGGTTGAGGGTGCGGACCACGCCCGACTGAGGGTGCGTCGGGTGTCGTGCTGAGGGTGTGTCGGGCGGAGGGTGGGGCGACCGATTGGTTCAGGCCACCAGAGTTGTCCGGAGTCTTTGATTCGATGGGGCGCCACCTGGTTAGAAGACTGGGAGTATGTCGCGGCCGGTCCAAAAACCATCGGGACCGTGCTGTGATCGTGAACACCGTGTTGTGCGGCGCCGTAGTGCTGGATACTGCGGGCAGCCGCCCCCGGTGACCGGTGCCGGACGCGGTGAGCTGGAGGGGACGGTTCGCGTGAGCGAGATACCAGCGAAGGCCACGGAGTCCGAGGACCCGTCGGACGGCGCGAGGGCGGGGGCCGCGGGCGATTCCGCCGTGGCCGGAGCGACGGGCGGGGCGATGGGCCACGCCGTGCCCCAACCGCGAGGCGACGCGAGAACCGAGCCGACGAACACACCATGGGGCGGCGCGCCCTCCGGACCGAGCGACGACGCGAGGTCCCGGACGGCGGGCGCCTCGACGGGCGATCCGACGGACGCGGGCACGGACATCGGCGCGGACACGCACCGGGCCACGGCCAAGTCGCCTGGTGGACCGCGGGGCGCAGCGCCCGTTGAATCGCCCGTCGAACCGTCCGGCGAACCCATGGGCGACGCGATGTGGCAGAGCAGCCCGCCCGGTTCGATCTACGACTACATCAAGGTCGCCTCGTTCTCCATCGGCGCCGACGGCCTCGTCGACCAGTGGAGCCTGCGTGCCGAGCAGCTCTTCGGGATATCCCCCGAGCGCGCCCTCGGCATGGACCCCATCGAGGCGTTCTTCGAACCCGACCAGCGCGAGCGCGGCCAGCGCAAGATGGCGGAGATCCTGGACGGCCGCGAGTGGACCGGTGTGGTCCCCTTCCGCATGCCGGCCGCCGAGGACGGCGAGCCGGGCGCCGAGGGCCTCGCCGAGGTCTATGTGATGCCCACCACGACGGAGGACGGCGAACGGGCCGCCGTGTGCATCGTCGTGGACGTCCGGACCCTCCGCAGCATCGAGACGGACCTCGCCGCCTCGCAGGCGATTTTCGGTCAATCTCCGTTCGGCTTCCTGCTCATCGACACGGATCTGCGGGTCCGGCGCGCCAACAAGCGGTTCGCCTCGGTGTTCGGCGGAAACGTGGAGAGCCACCGCGGCCGTACGGTCCACGACTATCTGCCGCGCTCCGAGGCCGATCGGGTCGCCGCGACGCTGCGCCGTGTCCTCGAAACCGGCGACTCCATCACGGACATGCACGTCACCGGTTTCATACCCGGCTCCGACGACCGCCGGCACTGGTCGATCAACCTGTACCGCGTACACAGCGGCACCGGGCGCCCCATCGGTATCGCCTGGCTCGGAACCGACATCACCAGCCGGCGCGCCGCGGCCCGGGAAGCTGCCGCCGCCCGGCGCAATCTCGCTCTTCTGAACGAGGCGGGCGCCCGCATCGGCAACTCCCTCGACCTGGAGACCACCGCGCGCGAACTTCTCGACGTCGTCGTGCCCGGTTTCTGCGACCTCGCCACCGTCGACCTGTACCAGGGCCTGCTGGCGGGAGACGAGACCCCGCGGGCGCTCGCCGACGGCAGCGCGGAGCTGCGCCGGGTCGCCTTCGCCAGCGCCGTGTCCGACGCGCCGTTCATCGGCGGACCGGCTCCCGTGGCCGTGGGCGCCGTCCACCACTACCCGTTCAACTCGCCCTGCGCGGACGCCCTGCGCACCGCCCGCCCCCAGCACGTCCCCGCCGAGGACGGTGGGCTCATCCAGTCCACGCTGGCGGTCCCGATGGTCGCCCACGATACGGTGGTCGGCCTCGCCCAGTTCTCCCGTACGAAGGGCAGCGAGCCCTTCGGCGACCGCGACCGGGCGCTCGCGGTGGAACTCGCGGCGCGCGCCGCGGTCTGCATCGACAACGCCCGGCTGTACCGCCGTGAGCACGAACGCGCGCTGATCCTGCAGCGCTCGCTCCTCCCGCCGGGCGACCCGGAGGCCTCCGGTCTGGACATCGCGTGTCGGTACCTGCCCGGCAACGCGGCCACCGAGGTCGGTGGCGACTGGTTCGATGTCATCGAACTCCCCGGGCACCGCACGGCGTTGGTCGTCGGCGACGTCATGGGGCGCGGTCTGCGGGCGGCGGTCGCCATGGGTGAACTGCGCACCGCGGTCCGCACCCTGGCCCTCCTCGACCTCGAACCCGCCGAAGTCCTCTCGGCGTTGGACGAGATCGCCCGCGGTCTCGGCACCCCCGGCGGAGTCCAGCAGGCCACCCGCGCGGCCCGCCAGCCCCGCGACGCCGACCTCTCCGAGGTGTACCTGGCGACCTGCGTGTACGCGGTGTACGACTCCGTGACCCGCCGCTGCACCTTCGCCAACGCGGGCCATCTGCCGCCGGTGCTGGTCGAACCCGGCGAGAGCGCGCTGATGCTCGACGTGCCGCCGGGCATGCCCCTCGGGGTGGGCGGCGAGCCCTTCGAGGAGGTGGAGGTCGAACTACCCGAAGGCGCACTGTTGGCGCTCTACACGGATGGACTGGTCGAATCGCGCGATCATCCCCTCGACGAGGGTCTGCAGGCCTTCGTCGGCGCGCTCACCGACCCCTCCCGCCCCCTGGAGGACGTGTGCGACCACGTCCTCAACACCCTCGACACCCACCACGGCGAGGACGACATCGCGCTGCTGATGGCTCGTGTCCAGGGGCTGCCCGCCGATTCCGTCGGCGACTGGACGCTGCCGCGCGAGCCGCGCAGTGTGGGGCGGGCCCGTGAGTACGCGCGCACCCAGCTCACCGCCTGGGGCCTGGAGCCGCTCGTCGACACCGCCGAGCTCCTGGTCAGCGAACTCGTCACCAATGCGCTGCGCTACGGCGAGGGTGAGATCAGGCTGCGCCTGCTGCTGGACCGGACCCTCGTGTGCGAGGTCTGGGACGCGGGCCTCGTCCAGCCGCGCCGGCGCCGCGCCCGCGACACGGACGAGGGGGGCCGGGGGTTGCAGCTCGTCGGCCTGCTCTCCGCCTCGTGGGGCTCGCGGCGGACGCCGCGCGGCAAGACGGTCTGGTTCGAACTCCCGCTCCCGGACGGCGGTACGCCTCTCACGGACCCGGCGGAGGCGTTGCTGAGCCTGTTCTGACGGCGCGGTTCCCCGCACCCCTTGGGCTGGGCTTCGCCCCGATTCCATTCCCCGCCCGGCCCGGTGGTTCCTCGGCTGCGAGCCGGTGGGGGCTGGTCGCGCAGTTCCCCGCGCCCCTAAAAGCCTCTGCGCCCCTAAAAAGCCCCCGCGCCCCCAAAAGCCCCCGCGCCCTCAGAAGTCCCTGCGCCCCCAAAAGCCCCCGCGCCCCCAAAAGCTCCCGCGCCCTCAGAAGTCCCTGCGCCCGCGTGTCCTCGGTCCGCCGAAGCTCGCCGCGGGGGCGTCGGGCGTGTCGTCGAGCAGGATCCCGCCGAGCACCGCACCGCCGACGCCCGCGCCCTCGGGCCCGGCGTACGGATTCCCGTACGCCCGCACGTCCCGCTCCGCGAGCTGCTGGGCCTCCAGGGCGAGCCCATCGGCACGCCGGACGTCGACGAGGGTGCGGGGCGTGAGCGCGAGGTGCCGCTCCGCCTCCGACAGCCGGGTCCGGGCCTCGACCCCGACCGCTCCCCGGTGTGTCGTGACGAACTCGGAGGCGAGGGCGACGACACTGCGGGCCGGAAGGACCGCGTGGTCGAGGAAGGCCCGGTCGAGGAAGGCCCGGTCGACGGGCACGCGGTCCTCGGCCAGGAGCGGTGCCCCGGCTGTGGTGAGGCGGCGGAGGGCGCCGAGGGGGTCGTACGGTCGGACGCCGCCCGTGATCTCCCGCCGCACGTCGGCGACGGCCGACGCGGCGTGCGTGATCCGACCGGGCAGCGCACCGACGGCCGGGAGTCCGCGCGCGGCCCCGAGCTCGGCGTCCGCGTCACGCAGCGCGCCGGGCAACAGGGCCGTCGCGGAGGCGAGTTCGGAGGCCACTCGGTCGATACCGGCCACGAAGAGGTCCGCCTGGTCGACGGCGGACTCGGCGGCCCGCAGATACGCCGTCGCCCTCGCGCCCTCCTCCCGGTCCAGGGACTGCCGGGCCCGGTCCAGGCGGGTGGTGGCGAAGACGAGCCGGTCCTTGGCCTGTTCGACGTTGCCCGCGACGGACAGGGACGCGGAGGGTGCGTACCGCTCGCGCAGTTCGGTGAGCGTCGTCTCCGCGGCCGGGGTGCGCGCGCTGAGCTTCCGGAAACGGGCCTCCGCCGACTCCAGCGCGGCAGGCGACGTCCGCTCCAGGGCGCGCAGCAGATCGAACCCGGGCGCCTCCGCGTCCAGCCGCCGCCCCGCCTCCGTGCAGCGGGCGACGATCTCCTCCAGCAGCTGCCGCCTCACGAGGCTGTCGTCCGTCAGGGTGTCGTCCAGCCGCTGCCGCAGTCGGAAGGAAGCCGTCAGCTCGGAGCGCGCGAACGCCAGTGCGTCCGTGTACGTCGCGACGGCCTCCTCCCCGAACCGGTCCGCGGCCCAGCCGAGTTCCTCCGCTCCGGTGCGCACGCAGTCGTCGATCTCCACGAGCAACCGCCCCGCCCGCCGGTCGAGTTCGGCGAACGGCACGGGGTGCGGGGTGCCGCCGCCGGGCGTCGTACGGGTCCGGGCCCGTCGTGTCCGCCGCGCGTACGAGTACGCCGCCAGCGCCACCGCGACGACCACCGCGACGAGGGGCAGCACGAGATCGCCGGTGCTCGTCCCACCCCGCCCGGGCGCGGCCCGCACCTCGTCGGCTCCCGCCCGTGCGATGGGCAGCAGCAGCCACCCCACTGCCAGCAGCCCCCCGAGCACGGCATGCGCCACCCGTACGGCTATGTGGGACGTGGCTCGGCGTGACCGGCTTCGGCTCAGGGGCGACGTCACATTTGGGAGCGTATGACCGCTTGCGCCGGCGCGCGACCGGGGGTGCGCCGAGGCGAGGCCGCTTAAGGTACCGGGGATACGGGGGCATACGGAGGGGGCACGGGGGATGGACGAGCAGCGCACGGGGACCGAGGTGGACACGGAGGCGGAGACGCCGGCGACACCGGTCGGGGCGGGTAGGGACAGGGGGGCGGGCGGGGGAGAGAGCGGGCCGGAGGACGACGAGGGCCGTACCTCCCCGAGCCGGGTTCCCGCCTGGCTTCGAACGGTGGGCCGGGGCTGGCGGCACCCCCGCCTCCGCTGGCCCAAACGGGTCGCGCTCGCGCTCGTTCTGGTGTCGGTGCTCTCCCTGCTCGCCGCGGGCACCGCCCTGCGGGTCAACTACGCCGGAGACCCGGCCCCCGCTACCCAGACCAGGAACCGTGACGCCCTCTGGATGGGCCACGCCTGGGTGGACGGCCGGAAGAAGGACGCGGACGTCAAGGCGCTCGCGAAGCGGCTGCGGGCGACCGGGATCCGGGACCTGTATGTGCACGCGGGACCGTTGGAGCACGACGGGACCCTGCCCGAGTCGGCGTACCCGAAGGCGCGTTGGCTGGTCGAGGCCGTGCACCGCGAACTGCCCGGTGTCCGTGTCCAGGCCTGGCTCGGCGACGTGCTCGCCACCGAGGGGGAGGTCGGGATGCGTCTGGAACGGGCGGCCACCCGGGCCGCCGTCGTCCGCTCCGCCGGGCAGATCCTCGACGCCGGTTTCGAGGGCGCCCACTTCGACCTGGAGCCCCTGCACTCCGACGACTCGAACTACCTTTCCCTGCTGGATGATCTGCGCCGCGTCACCCGCGCCCACGACGCCCAGCTCTCCGTCGCCGCCCACCAGATCGACCCGCTCCCGAACCTCCACTCCGTTTTCGGTGCCTTCACCGCGCACCCCAAGTGGTGGTCCCAGTCGTTCTTCGGACAGGTCGCCCGCCGGGTCGACCAGATCGCCGTGATGTCGTACGACACGGCGCTTCCGCTGGAGAGCCTGTACGGGGGTTACGTCGCCGAGCAGACCTCCCTCGCCCTCGAAGTCACCCCGAAGTCGACCGACCTGCTGATGGGCCTGCCCTTTTATTACGAGGACAACATGGACCACCACGGCTCCGCCGAGACGGTCGCGGCGGCCGTCCGCGGCACCCGCCTCGGACTCTCCCGCACCGACCGCACCCGGGAACACTTCGGCGTCGCGCTGTACGTGGACTTCGCCGCCCGGGAGAAGGACTGGACGGCGTACGAGGAAGGCTGGGTCCGATGACCGCCACGCGCAGGCCGCTCACGAGGGACGAGCTCGTGCCCCTCGCCCGTGCCGCTCTCGGCCCGGCCCGGACGCTCACCGCGGTCGCCCGGCTGCGCGGCGGCAGCAAGAAGGGTGTCTACCGGCTCTTCCTCGACGACGGCTCCACCGCGGTCGCCTACGTCTGGGACCCGGCTGAGGACTACTGGGACGCGGCCCCGGCCGACCCCCGCGACTCCTTCTCGCACGCCTCCGGGCTCGACCTCTTCAGCGCCGCGTACGACAGGCTCACCGCCCTCGGCATCCGCACGCCCCGCCTGCTGTTCGCCGACCGCAGCCACACGCATCTGCCCTCGGACGTGGCCGTGGTGGAGGACGTACGCGGCGGCAGTCTCGAGGACCTGCTGCGCCGCGACCCCGAGGCCGCCGAAGGGCCCCTGCGGGAACTGGCCGAGGCCCTGCGCACCCTGCACGCCCACCCCGCACCCCGCCACGGCAAGGTCGCCGTCGTCGACAACGGCGGCAGCGCGCACGGCGGTTCGTGCGAGCGGGTCGTCCTCGAACGGGCCCTGGCCGACCTGGCGGAGGCCGCCGCACGCGACCCTCGGATCGCCGCCGTACGCGAGGCTCTGTACGACCGTCTGCACGCCCTCGCCGAGACGGTCCGACCACGCAGCCGCGTCGGTCTGATCCACGGCGAACTCGGCCCGGACCACGTCCTCGTGGACGAGCACGGCCACCCCGCCCTCATCGACATCGAGGGACTGCTCTACTTCGACGCCGAGTGGGAGCACGTCTTCCTGCGCCAGCGCTTCGACCACGGCTACGACGCCTACGCAGCACTGCGCGCCGACGGCCTCGACGAGGACCGGCTGCGCCTCTACCGCCTGGCCATGCACCTCTCGCTCGTCGCGGGCCCGCTCCGGCTCCTCGACGGCGACTTCCCGGATCCGGAGTTCATGCGGGCGATCGCGGAACACAGCGTCGGGCAGACCCTCACGCTGCTGGAGAACCCCGTGCCATGATCTGAGGGCACGCGCCGGTTCGGCGCGCTCCGGGGGAGGGGGGAAGTCCGTGCGCCCGTATCTGGTGGGCTTGGCCGCGCTGGCGATGACCGGCACGGCGCTCATGGGGATCGCCGGGATCGTCACGGGCTGGGTGCCGCCCTGGCTGCGCCCCCGTGTCTTCCGGCCGAAGCTGTGGGGGTACGGCTCGGTGGTGGGGGCCGCCGGGATGTCCCTGTACATGTTCATCGGTCCGTTCCGAGGGCCCGACCTCAGGATGGCGCCCTTCGCGATGACCGGTATGGCCCTGTTCATCGCGGGACTCGTGATGCAGATGCGCTCGCGGCGTCCCGGTCGCCCCGGCATTCCCGAACGCCGATGACAGGCCCCTGGCTCTTCGCGGCCGGCCTCGGCGAGGGCGTGGTCCTCGGACTCGCGGCGGCCGTCGGGATCGTCGCCGTGCGCGGCGGCCGGGTGCCGGGGTGGGAGCGCCGTCCCGTCGTCCGGCGTCGCCTGTGGGGCCAGGGCGCGCTGCTGGTGACGGCGGCCGTCGCGCTCCAGTCGTTGAACCTGGCCTTCTCGGGCCCCGGCTTCCTCCAGTTCGCGGGCGCCCTCGTGAGCGGCGCGGGCCTGATCACCGGGGCCGCCCTGATGCACCGGGCGACCCGGGACCGCCGCCGCGGCCCCACCGCTCCTTCGACTCCCTAGAGTCCTGAGGCTCCCAAGAGCCCTATGAAGACGAGTCCCGCCTCCTGATCTTCGAACCCAGCCACACCAGCGGGTCGTACTTGCGGTCGACCGCCCGTTCCTTCAAGGGGATCAGGGCGTTGTCCGTGATCTTGATGCCCTCGGGGCAGACCTCCGTGCAGCACTTGGTGATGTTGCAGTAGCCGAGGCCGTGCTCGTCCTGGGCGGTGCGCTTGCGGTCCAGGCCGGCGTCGGCGGCCGCGTCCAGCGGGTGCATGTCCAGTTCGGCGACGCGCATCAGGAAGCGCGGGCCCGCGAACGCCGGTTTGTTCTCCTCGTGGTCGCGCACGACATGGCAGGTGTCCTGGCACAGGAAGCACTCGATGCACTTGCGGAACTCCTGCGAGCGGTCCACGTCCTCCTGCTGCATGCGGTACTCGCCGGGGCCGAGACCGGCCGGGGGGACGAAGGCGGGGACCTGCCGCGCCTTCGCGTAGTTGAAGCCGACGTCCGTGACGAGATCCCGTACGACCGGGAAGGCGCGCAGCGGTGTGACGGTGATCGTCTCCTCCCGCGTGAACACCGACATGCGCGTCATGCACATCAGCCGGGGGCGCCCGTTGATCTCCGCCGAGCACGAACCGCACTTGCCCGCCTTGCAGTTCCAGCGGACGGCCAGGTCCGGGGCCTGGGTCGCCTGGAGCCGGTGGATGATGTCCAGCACCACCTCACCGTCGTTGACCTCGACCGCGAAGTCCTTCAGGCCGCCGCCCTTCACATCCCCGCGCCACACCTTGAAGCGGGCCTCGTAGCTGCTCACTCGTAGAGCTCCTCTTCGGCGAGGTACTTGACCAGCTCCTCCTTCTCGAAGAGGGCGAGCAGGTCGGGACGAATGGGTTCGGTGGTCTCGCGGCTGAGGTCGATCTGACCGTGCACCGGGTCGGTGGCCGCCAACCCTCCCGTGGGATCGGTGAGTTGGCACAGGAGGTTGAGGCGACGCCAGGTCCGCTCCATCGTCGGATGGTCCTCGCGGGTGTGGCCGCCGCGTGACTCCGTGCGCTCCAGGGCGGCGCGGGCCACGCACTCGCTGACCAGGAGCATGTTGCGCAGGTCGAGGGCGAGGTGCCAGCCGGGGTTGAACTGCCGGTGGCCCTCGACGCCGGCCCGCCGCGCCCGTACCCGCAGCTCCGCGAGCTTCTCCAGGGCCTGTTCCATCTCGGCCTCGCGGCGGATGATGCCGACCAGGTCGTTCATGGTCTGCTGGAGTTCCTGGTGGAGGGTGTAGGGGTTCTCGGGCGGGCGTCCGCTCTCCGTACCGGGCTCCGGACCCTCGGCCGAGAAGGGCCGCAGGGCCTCGGCCGCCGCCGTGTCGATCTGGATGTCGTCCACGGGCGGGCGGTCCCCGGCCAGGTCGGCGGCGTACCCGGCGGCGTGCAGTCCCGCCCGCCGCCCGAAGACCAGCAGGTCGGAGAGGGAGTTGCCGCCGAGCCGGTTGGAACCGTGCATGCCGCCCGCGACCTCACCGGCGGCGAACAGGCCTGGTACGCCGCGCGCGGCCGCCGAGTCCGATTCGACCGCGATGCCGCCCATCACGTAGTGACAGGTGGGCCCGACCTCCATCGCCTCCGCCGTGATGTCGACGTCCGCGAGCTCCTTGAACTGGTGGTACATGGAGGGAAGCCGACGCCGGATCACCTCGGCGGGCATACGGGTCGACACATCGAGGAAGACCCCGCCGTGCGGCGACCCGCGACCCGCCTTCACCTCGGAGTTGATGGCGCGGGCGACCTCGTCGCGGGGCAGCAGCTCCGGGGGACGCCGGTTGTGGTCCGGGTCCTCGTACCAGCGGTCGCCCTCCTCCTCGGACTGCGCGTACTTCTCCTTGAAGACGTCCGGGATGTAGTCGAACATGAACCGCTTGCCGTCGGAGTTCCTGAGCACCCCGCCGTCCCCGCGCACCGACTCGGTGACCAGGATCCCCTTCACCGACGGCGGCCAGACCATGCCCGTCGGATGGAACTGCACGAACTCCATGTTGAGCAGCGGCGCCCCGGCGAGCAGTGCGAGGGCGTGGCCGTCGCCCGTGTACTCCCACGAGTTCGACGTCACCTTGAACGACTTGCCGATACCGCCGGTGGCGATGACGACGGAGGGCGCTTCGAGCACGAAGAAGCGGCCGGACTCGCGCTCGTAGCAGAACGCGCCGGAGACGCGGTTGCCGTCCTTCAGCACACGCGTGACGGTGCACTCCTGGTACACCTTCAGCCGGCTCTCGTAGTTCCCGGTCTCCTTCATGTCCTCCTGCTGGAGCGACACGATCTTCTGCTGGAGGGTCCGGATGAGCTCGAGCCCGGTCCGGTCGCCGACGTGCGCGAGCCGCGGATACTCGTGGCCGCCGAAGTTGCGCTGGGAGATCCGCCCGTCCTTCGTACGGTCGAACAGGGCGCCCCAGGTCTCCAGCTCCCACACCCGGTCCGGGGCTTCCTTGGCATGCAGCTCGGCCATCCGCCACTGGTTCAGGAACTTCCCGCCGCGCATGGTGTCGCGGAAGTGGACCTCCCAGTTGTCGCCGGAGTTGACGTTGCCCATCGCGGCCGCGATGCCGCCCTCGGCCATCACCGTGTGGGCCTTGCCGAACAGCGACTTGCAGATCACGGCCGTACGGGCGCCACGCTCGCGCGCCTCGATGGCGGCGCGCAGTCCGGCGCCACCGGCGCCGACCACGACAACGTCCCACTCCTGCCTGTCAACCACGGACATCAGAGGGCCCCACTCAGCTAGAAGAAGCGCGGATCGTCGAAGGCGCCGGACGCGACGAGGTACACGTAGAAGTCGGCGAGCGCCACGCTGATCAGCGACGCCCAGGCGAGCAGCATGTGGCGGGCGTTCAGCTTCCCGACCCACTGCCACATCCGGTAGCGCACGGGATGTTTGGAGAAGTGCTTGAGCTTGCCGCCGACGATGTGCCGGCAGGAGTGGCAGGACAGGGTGTACGCCCAGATCAGCGTGATGTTGAGCAGGAAGACCAGGGTGCCCAGGCCCATGTGGCCCCAGCGGTAGTGCTCGTCGCGGAACGAGAGCACGGTGTCGTAGGTCAGGATCCCGGCGACGACGATCGCGGCGTAGAAGAAGTACCGGTGGACGTTCTGCAGGATGAGCGGGAAGCGGGTCTCGCCGGTGTACTTCTTGTGCGGCTCGGCGACCGCGCAGGCCGGCGGCGACGCCCAGAAGCCGCGGTAGTAGGCCTTGCGGTAGTAGTAGCAGGTCAGCCGGAAACCGAGCGGGAAGATCAGGATGATGATGGCGGGGGAGATGCCCCACCAGCTCCCGAAGAGGTCCGCGTTGGGGCCCGCGTGCATCGTCCGGCACCGCTCGGCCAGACAGGGCGAGTAGAACGGCGAGACGTACGGCGCCGAGTAGTAGTTCGTGTCCGCGAACGCGCGCCAGGTCGAGTACACGACGAAGGCCAGCAGCCCGGCGGCGGTGACGGCGGGCGCCAGCCACCAGCGGTCGGTGCGCAGATGCGGGGCGGTGATCGCGGCGCGCGTACCGGTGTGTACGCCGCCGGGGGTCGGACGGGGTTCAGTGCCAGTGCTCAACTTTTCGCCTCCGGGGCGCTCACGGGGCGTGGCGGTCGTGGGCGCCGAGTCCCTCGTCGTCCGAATCCGTCCACAAGGAGCTGTCGTACGGGGTGTCGGGGATCGGGACGAGATCGGGGCGCCGGGGCGGGGAGAGGCCGGGGGCGGACTCGCGCAGCAGGGCGACGCTCTCGCGCAGGTGGTCCGCGTCGGCGCGGACGCGGCGCATCTCCAGGCCGCCTCCGCCGATCTGCTGCTCGAGGCGTCCCACCGACCTCACGAGGTCGTCGATGCATCGCTGAACTGACGTCAAGTCGTCGTGTACGGACATGACTTGCCCTCACTTCCAGGACCCTGCGGTCCAAGGCGGCAACGTTCATGCGCCTGCGAGTGTTGCGCGTCACACCGAGCCGTGGGAAGGGATCTGCACGGATTGACGGCTCACGCCCCCGGAATGCGCCCCCCGGGGCCGATTTACATCGACACGTGAGCGAATCCGAGCCCTGCGACGGGGCTGCGCCGCGGATCCCTGTTCGGCTGTGGGTGGGCGGGGGCTGGGCGCGCAGTTCCCCGCGCCCCTGAGGGGTCGGGGCTGCGCCCCGTACCCCGGCCGCCGTGTTCTTCGGCTGCGGGCCGGTGGGGGCTGGGCGCGCAGTTCCCCGCGCCCCTTGAGGGCGCTGGCGTGCATCCTTCAGCCCGTCCGGCGTTTGAGGACGAGGCCGTTCGGGCCGATGCGGGGGTCTGGGGGCGGAGCCCCCGGGGATGGGACGGGTAGGGGCGGCGGGGGCGAGGGAGCTTGGGCCGGATGGGTGGGGTTTCGGGCGCTTCCCGTCGTGTCGCCGCACCCCTACGCTCCCCCTCCCGTTCAGTGGGCACATACATCTGATCAACCGCATATTCCGCCAAAAGTGATCAGATCCGGCCCCGTTCTCCCCACCGGAGGTTGCAGTGATGTCCCACGACGGCGTCGGACTGCGCGCGGTGATGCGCTCGGTCGCGTTCCTCACCGCGGGCGCACTCGCGGTACCCGCCCTCGCCGCGTGCAGCGCCGACGAGGAGGTCGCCAAGCCCCTCGCCGCGCAGGACATCGCACCCGCGACCCGCGACCGGATCGCGGACGGCGGCACCCTGCGCTGGGCGGTGGACGCCGTACCGCAGACCCTCAACACCTTCCAGGCGGACGCCGACGCCGGCACCTCCCGGATCGCCGGCGCCGTAATGCCCGCCCTGTACCGCCTCGACTCCAACGGCACCCCCCGGCTCAACCCCGACTACCTCGAATCGGCCAAGATCGTCGAGACCGAGCCCCAGCAGGTCGTGCTCTACAAGCTCAACCAGCAGGCGGTCTGGAGCGACGGCCGCGAGATCGGCGCCGCCGACTTCGCCGCCCAGTGGCGCGCCCTGTCCGGCAAGGACAGCGCGTACTGGACGGCCCGCAACGCCGGCTACGACCGCATCGAGAAGATCGAGCGCGGCAAGAGCAACCTGGAGGTCCGCGTCACCTTCAGTCGTCCCTACGCCGACTGGAAGTCGCTCTTCTCGCCGCTGTACCCCAAGGACGTGATGGGCACCGCGGACGCCTTCAACGACGGGGCGCGCACCAAGCTTCAGGCCACCGCGGGCCCGTTCACCCTCCAGAAGATCGACCACAAGAGCGGCGAGGTCCGCCTCGCCCGCAACCCGCGCTGGTGGGGCCGCCCCGCCAAGCTCTCCGAGATCGCGCTGATCGCCGTCCCGCGCGACAAGCGGGCCGAGGCGCTCGCCGCCGACAGGGTCGACCTGGCCGAGATCGACCCCGAAGAGGCCGGCCGGATCACGCTCGCCGCCGGCGACAAGGGGACCGCACCGCTGCAGGGATCGGTGACCACCCCGCTGCAGGGTGCGGGCTCCGCGCTCACGCCCGCGAAGGCGCTGCGTTCCTGGGCGGTCGCGCACGGCTCGGACGCGGGAGCCGCATCCGACGAGATCAAGGCCCGCAAGCAGCAGCGCGCGGCGATCGCGACGTACGCCCGTCAGCAGACGTCACTGCGCGACTTCGTGGTCCGCAAGTCCCTCGAGCCCGCCTACACCCAGCTGGCCCTGAACGGCTCCGAGGGCCCGCTCGCCGACGAGCGCGTCCGCCGCGCCGTCGCCCGCGCCATCAACCGCGACGAACTCGCCAAGGCCGTCCTGGGCCCGCTGGGCCTGCCCGCCGTCCCGGTCGGCAGCCACCTCGCGCTCTCCGGCCAGCCGGACTACGCCGACAACAGCGGCGCGCTCGGAGGTCAGGACACCAAGGAGGCGCAGGCGCTGCTGGCGGATGCCGGATGGGTGCCCGGGGGACCGGTGAACGAGCAGCAGCAGCAACAGCAGCAGAAGAAGGACAAGGACAAGGCGGCCGGGCCCGAGGGCAAGAAGGCGGACTCCGACGCCAACCCGGACGACGGAACGTTCATCGTCGGCGAGGACGACAAGAACGGCGAGGCCGACCGGGACAGGAAGGACGCGAAGGACCACGCCGAGAAGCACGGGAAGAACGAGAAGCAGCACGCGGACGGCGAGGCCGGCAAGCATCTCGACGGCAGGCAGTACGTCCCCAAGGACAACCGGCAGGGCGGGGCGCCCGGCGCCTACGCGCCCAAGGGCACGGCCGCCCCGGCGGGCGCCGCGGCCGGCGCGCTCGCCAAGGACGGCAAGGCACTGACACTGCGCTTCGTCCTGCCCTCGGGTCCCGGTTCGGACTCGCTGCGCACGGTCGCCGACCAGATCTCCCGGATGCTGGAGCGCATCGGCATCCGTACCGAGACGTCCAGGGTGCCGGACGACAGCTATTTCAAGGACCACATCGCCTCGGGCCAGTACGACCTGGCGCTGTACTCCTGGCCCGCTTCCGCCTTCCCCGCCACCGACGCCCGCCCGATCTACGCGAAGCCGGTCCCGGCAGCCGACGGCTCCCTCGCCGTCGAGCAGAACTACACCCGGGTCGGCACCGACCAGGTCGACCAGCTCTTCGACCAGGCCATCGCGACGCTGGACGAGGACGAGTCGCGTTCCCTGGTCCGCAAGGCCGACGCCCGGATCTGGGCCGCCGCCGGATCGATTCCCCTCTATCAGCGCCCCCAGCTCATGGCCACCCGCCTGAACCTCGCCAACGCCGGCGCCTTCGGGTTCCAGACCCCCCTCTACGAGGACATGGGCTTCCTGAAGAAGGGCGCGCAGGGGGGAACGGCAACCGAGAAGGACAGGTAGGAAGGGCAAGCAGGAAGGGCGATCAGCGTCGCCCATGGCCTCCGCGGACTGGCCCGCGGAGGCCGTGCCCGTCAAGGCCACGTACCATGGGGTAAGGCCGTGGCGTGTCCAGCCCGGCAGGGTCCGCGTAGCACTGACGTACGCGCAGGCCGTCCACTCACTCCGGGAGAAGCGCCTCAATATGGCCACGCGCCACGACATCCGCAACGTCGCCATCGTCGCCCACGTCGACCATGGCAAGACCACCCTGGTCGATGCCATGCTCAAGCAGGCCGGTGCCTTCGCCGCGCACGCCGCCGAGTCGCTTGACGACCGCATGATGGACTCGAACGACCTGGAGCGTGAGAAGGGCATCACGATCCTGGCCA
This sequence comes from Streptomyces sp. NPDC111656, assembly GCF_055656965.1. Taxonomy (NCBI): domain Bacteria; kingdom Bacillati; phylum Actinomycetota; class Actinomycetes; order Kitasatosporales; family Streptomycetaceae; genus Streptomyces; species Streptomyces sp. NPDC111656. The sequence continues at coordinate 253,155 of NZ_JBVKCA010000002.1, read as the reverse complement.
AGAACACGGCCGTGAAGTACCACCCCAAGGATGGTGGTGAGGTCATCACCATCAACATCATCGACACCCCGGGCCACGCCGACTTCGGTGGCGAGGTCGAGCGCGGTCTGTCGATGGTGGACGCGGTCGTCCTCCTCGTCGACGCCTCCGAGGGCCCGCTGCCGCAGACCCGCTTCGTGCTGCGCAAGGCGCTCCAGCAGCGTCTGCCGGTCATCCTGTGCATCAACAAGACCGACCGCCCGGACTCCCGGATCGACGAGGTCGTCAACGAGACCTACGACCTCTTCCTGGACCTGGACGCCGACGAGGACCAGATCGAGTTCCCGATCGTCTACGCATGTGCGCGTGACGGCGTCGCCTCCCTGACGAAGCCGGAGAACGGCACGGTCCCGCAGGACAGCGACAGCCTGGAGCCGTTCTTCACCACGATCCTGGAGTCCGTCCCGGCCCCGTCCTACGACGAGTCCGCCCCGCTCCAGGCGCACGTCACCAACCTGGACGCCGACAACTTCCTCGGCCGTATCGCGCTGCTCCGCGTCGAGCAGGGCGAGCTGCGCAAGGGCCAGACCGTCACGTGGATCAAGCGCGACGGCACGATGTCCAACGTCCGCATCACCGAGCTGCTGATGACCGAGGCGCTCACCCGTAAGCCGGCCGAGAAGGCGGGCCCGGGTGACATCTGCGCGGTCGCCGGTATCCCGGACATCATGATCGGCGAGACGCTTGCCGACCCCGAGAACCCGATCGCGCTGCCGCTGATCACGGTCGATGAGCCGGCGATCTCGATGACCATCGGCACGAACACCTCGCCGCTGGTCGGCCGCGGCGGCACCGGCAAGGGCGCCGCCGCGAAGACCGCGGTCAAGGACCGCAAGGTCACCGCCCGTCAGGTCAAGGACCGCCTGGACCGCGAGCTGATCGGTAACGTCTCGCTCCGCGTGCTCGACACCGAGCGTCCCGACGCCTGGGAGGTCCAGGGCCGCGGTGAGCTCGCGCTCGCCATCCTGGTCGAGCAGATGCGCCGCGAGGGCTTCGAGCTGACCATCGGCAAGCCGCAGGTGGTCACCCAGATGATCGACGGCAAGGTCCACGAGCCGGTCGAGCGCATGACGATCGACGTGCCCGAGGAGCACATGGGCGCGGTCACGCAGCTCATGGGCGTCCGCAAGGGCCGTATGGACAACATGTCGAACCACGGCTCGGGCTGGGTCCGTCTGGAGTTCGTCGTCCCCTCCCGCGGTCTCATCGGCTTCCGGACCGAGTTCCTGACCGGTACGCGCGGCACGGGCATCGCCCACTCCATCCACGAGGGCCACGAGCCGTGGTTCGGCACCCTGACGACCCGGAACAACGGTTCGCTGGTCGCCGACCGCGCCGGTGCCGTCACCGCGTTCGCGATGACGAACCTCCAGGAGCGCGGTGTGCTGTTCACCGACCCCGGCACCGAGGTGTACGAGGGCATGATCGTCGGCGAGAACTCGCGCGCCGACGACATGGACGTGAACATCACCAAGGAGAAGAAGCTCACCAACATGCGTTCCGCCGCCGCGGACTCGTTCGAGGCGATCGTGCCGCCGCGCAAGCTCTCCCTTGAGCAGTCCCTGGAGTTCTGCCGCGACGACGAGTGCGTCGAGGTGACCCCGGAGGCCGTGCGCATCCGCAAGGTCGTCCTGGACCAGAAGGAGCGCGGTCGCACCGCAAGCCGGGCCAAGCACGGCTGATCTCGACCGTTCCGCAGTGATTTCGGGCACCTCGCATCCGCGGGGTGCCCGTTGCGTTGGGTGGGGTGCGCCGAGCGTGACGCGCGGCTTGCGCCGCGGTACGGGGCTGCGATAGGGCGGAGAGTGAGGGGAGGGTAGGGAAAACCCTTCATTACGGAGGAGGAGCCCTCCAAATTGGCCGGTTCCCACTACCCTGCAGTCACGTGGGTCCCGGCCGCACGGCGCGTTTCGGCGTCGTGATCACACCGTCGGGGACGTACCCGCGGGATCATCGAACGGCCTTGTCGTGGAAGCCCGTTGACCGCATGAAGGGGCAGCTGCCTCCGCCGGTCCGGGGTGGGTGGGCACGCCAATGGCACCCCCACATGACGGCCACGATAGCCGCAACCCCTTTTTTTGCTCCTCGCGTCCGCAATGCGGACGGTCGAGACCGATAGATGTGTAACAAGTCCGTTTCGCAGGGATCTTTCAGCAAACCCTTTGTCCGGATTTTGGAAGAAGTAGGCGTCAGGTGTGATCGAACCGAGACCTTGTGAGTGTGGTCGGGCTCTGGCCCATGGCAGATAGTTAGGCGCGTAGAGCTCGGATCAACGGGCCATACGCCTTCAGGTGGCGTCGGCTTGCGAGCGCAGGGGGCACCAGCACTTTCTCCGTCCCAAGTGTCGGCAGTGTGACTAGTGCTCCCTTTTGCGGTGAACCAATGGACTCATGAGGAGGAACCCATGCGCGGTGCCAAGAGCGCCAAGTGGGTCGCGATAGCCGCGGTTGTGGCGCTGGGAGCGACCGCCTGTGGTGGTGGCGGTGGCGACAAGGGCAGCGACAGCAAGGCCGCCGTCGACCCGGCCGGTAAGTTCTCGGTCGAGGTGGGCGAGCCGCAGAACCCGCTGCAGCCGGCCAACACCATGGAGTCCAACGGCAGCATTGTCATCAAGTCGCTCTTCTCGCAGCTCGTGAGCTACGACGACAAGGGCAACATCGTCTACGTGAACGCGCAGTCGGTGGACACGAAGGACAACAAGACCTACACGGTCAAGCTGAAGTCGGGCTGGAAGTTCCACGACGGCACCCCGGTGACCGCCACGTCCTACGTCAAGGCGTGGAACTGGGCCGCCGCCCCGGCGAACAAGCAGACCAACAGCTTCTGGTTCTCCGACATCGCGGGCTACGACGACGTCGCCCCGGCGAAGGGCAAGCCGAAGGCCACGGAGATGTCCGGTCTGAAGGTCGTCGACGACAGCACCTTCACGATCACGCTCTCCAAGGCGATCCCCTACTACGTCTACAAGCTCGGCTACGAGGTCTTCTCGCCGCTGCCCGAGTCCTTCTACAAGGACCCGAAGGCCGCGGGCGAGCACCCGATCGGCAACGGCCCGTACAAGTTCGTCAGCTGGGCGCACAAGAAGCAGATCGAGGTCGCCAAGTTCGACGGCTACCAGGGTCCGGACAAGGCCAAGAACGGTGGTGTGCTCTTCAAGAACTACACCAACCTGGAGACGGCCTACGAGGACCTGAAGTCGGGCAACGTCGACGTTCTGCGTCAGGTGGCCCCGAAGGACCTGCCGGTCTACAAGTCGGACCTCGGCAGCCGCGCGGTGGACAAGGCGTACTCGGCGATCCAGACGATCACGCCGGCCTTCTACACCAAGCAGTGGAAGGACATCGACCCGAAGGTCCTGCAGGGCCTGTCGATGGCGATCGACCGCGCCACCATCACCAAGACGGTGCTCCAGGGCACCCGCGAGCCCGCCACCGGCTGGGTCGCGAAGGGTGTGCTCGGCTACGAGCCGAACGTCGGCGGTGACGTCTTCACGTACAACCCGACCAAGGCGAAGCAGCTCATCAAGGACGGCGGCGGCGTCCCGGGCAACGCCATGACCATCCAGTACAACGCTGACGGCGGTCACAAGGAGTGGGTGGAGGCGGTCTGCAACTCGATCACCAACGCCACCGGTGTCAAGTGCTCCGGCGACTCCAAGGCCGACTTCCAGGCCGACCTGGACGCGCGCGACGCGCACTCGGTCAAGTCCATGTACCGCAGTGGCTGGGTGCTCGACTTCCCGATGAACGCGAACTTCATCCGTGACCTGTTCGGCAGCAAGTCGGACGGCAACACGAGCGGGTTCTCGAACAAGAAGATCGACGCCGACATCGCCGCGGCCGACTCCGCCAGCTCCCTCGCGGACTCGGAGAAGAAGTACCAGGACATCGAGAAGGAGCTCGTCAACTACATGCCGAGCATTCCGCTCTGGTACTACAAGGTCAACGCGGGCTACTCGGACAAGGTCACCGGCGTCGAGTACGCCCAGGACGGCGACCCGATCCTGACCGGCGTTCAGGTCAAGAAGTAACCGCAATCAGCCCGTGATCCCGGGTGCGGCGCCGCCTCGTGCGCCGCACCCGGGGGGACGGCAGCGGCCGGGGGGCCCTTTCCATGCGCATCGTTCAGGGGTGCGCAAGGAAAGGGCCCGTCGGCTGTCGTCGTAGTAACTACATGGAGGCACGATGGGGCGCTACGTCGCACGACGACTGCTCCAGATGATCCCGGTCTTCATCGGGACAACTCTGCTGATCTTTCTCATGGTCTACGCCCTGCCCGGCGACCCCGTGCGAGGCCTGTTCGGCGACAAGGGCGGAAGCCCTGCCGTCATCGCCTCACTGAGACATCAGTACGGCCTGGACCAGCCGATCCTGGTGCAGTACTACCACTACATGAAGGACATGATCCTTCACTTCGACTTCGGCACGCAGATCGCGAGCGGCCGCCCCGTCACGGACGTGCTCGGCGAGGCGTTCCCGGTGACCCTTCGCCTCGCCTCGCTGTCCTTCGCCATCGAGGTCGTCCTGGGCATCGCCCTGGGCGTCTGGGCGGGCATGCGCGCCGGGCGGTTCGCGGACAACGCGATCCTGCTGGTCTCGCTGCTGCTGATCTCCGTTCCGGTGTTCGTTCTCGGCTTCATCCTGAAGGTCGTCTTCGCCTTCCAGCTCAACTGGCTGCCGCCGAACGTGAACGACTCCACGAACCTCAACGAGTTGCTGATGCCGGCGTTCGTCCTCGCGACCGCCTCGCTGGCCTATGTGACCCGGCTCACCCGTACGTCGGTCGCCGAGAACCTCCGCGCCGACTACATCCGTACGGCCATCGCCAAGGGCCTGCCCCGGCGTCGTGTGGTGGGCGTCCACCTCATGCGCAACTCGCTGATCCCCGTGATCACCTACCTGGGCACCGACATCGGTGCGCTGATGGGCGGAGCCGTCGTCACCGAGGGCCTGTTCAACATCCAGGGCATCGGCGGCACGATCTACCAGTCCATCGTGCGGCGCGAAGGCACCACGCTCGTCGGCCTGGTGACCATCCTGGTGCTGGTCTACCTCCTCGCCAGCCTGCTCGTCGACCTGCTGTACGCGGTCCTGGACCCGAGGATTCGCTATGCCTGACGTGACCAAGACCGACGTCCAGACGGCGGTGGCGACCGACGGCGGGGCCACCCCGGTGGCGGCCCCCGCGGCCAAGCCGGAGAAGTCCCGCAGCCTGTGGGGCGACGCCTGGAACGACCTCCGGCACAGCTGGATCTTCGGTGTCTCGGCGGTGCTGATCCTGCTGCTGCTGACCATCACCTTCTTCCCGGGGCTGTTCACCGACACCGACCCGATCAAGGGCGATCTGGCCAAGCACTTCCTGCAGAAGCCGAAGCTGGGCCATGTGTTCTCCGCGGACTGGCTGGGCTACGACCAGCAGGGCCGCAGTGTCTACGCCCGTACCATCTACGGCACCCGGGCCTCCGTGGCCGTGGGCTTCGGCACCACCCTCGCGGTGACGGTCGTGGGCGGCCTGATGGGCATGATCGCCGGATACTTCGGCGGCATCGTCGACTCGATCCTGTCGCGTCTGACGGACGTCTTCTTCGGCATCCCGTTCCTGCTCGCCACCATGGTCGTGCTGACCTCCTTCCCGGACCGCACGACCTGGGTCGTCATCGGCGCGCTGGCCGCCTTCGGCTGGACGCAGATCACCCGAGTGATGCGCGGCGCGGTGATCACCACCAAGCAGGCCGACTACGTACACGCGGCCAAGGCCCTGGGTGCGAGCACCCCGCGGATCATGTTCCGGCACATCCTGCCGAACACCCTCGCCCCCGTGATCGTCGTCTCCACCATCTCGCTCGGTGTCTACATCTCCGCCGAGGCGACCCTGTCCTTCCTCGGACTCGGCCTCAACGGCGTGTCCTGGGGCAACGACATCTCCGACGGCGGCAACCAGATCCGCGTGGCGCAGTGGATCATGCTGTACCCGTCGATCATGCTCAGCATCACGGTGCTGGCGTTCATCATGCTCGGTGAGGCCGTCCGTAACGCCCTCGACCCGAAGCTGCGCTGAGGGAGGCGTACGTGACCATCATCGAAGACTCAGTCCCGGTGCCCGCCCCGCGTAAGGGCGGCGCCGACGACGGGCCGCTGCTCGAAGTGCGTGACCTGCACGTCGAGTTCCACACCCGCGAGGGCGTGGCCAAAGCGGTCAACGGCGTCAACTACAGCGTCAGCGCGGGCGAGACCCTCGCCGTGCTCGGCGAGTCCGGCTCCGGCAAGTCCGTGACCGCGCAGGCGATCATGGGCATCCTCGACATGCCGCCGGCGAGGATCCCGCAGGGCGAGATCCTCTTCCGCGGCCAGGACATGCTCAAGATGTCCGGCGAGGAGCGCCGCAAGATCCGCGGCCAGAAGATCGCCATGATCTTCCAGGACGCGCTCAGCTCGCTCAACCCGGTCCTGTCCGTCGGCTACCAGCTCGGCGAGATGTTCCGGGTGCACCAGGGCCTCTCCAAGAAGGAGGCCAAGGCCAAGGCGATCGAGCTGATGGACCGGGTGAAGATCCCGGCCGCCGCGGCCCGCGTGAACGACTACCCCCACCAGTTCTCGGGCGGTATGCGCCAGCGCATCATGATCGCGATGGCGCTGGCCCTGGAGCCCGACCTGATCATCGCGGACGAGCCCACCACGGCGCTCGACGTGACGGTCCAGGCCCAGGTCATGGACCTGCTCGCCGATCTTCAGCGCGAGTACAACATGGGCCTGATCCTGATCACCCACGACCTCGGCGTCGTCGCCGACGTCGCGGACAAGATCGCCGTGATGTACGCGGGCCGGATCGTGGAGCGCGCGCCGGTCCACGAGCTGTACAAGCGCCCCGCGCACCCGTACACGCGGGGTCTGCTGGACTCGATCCCGCGCCTGGACCAGAAGGGCCAGGAGCTGTACGCGATCAAGGGGCTGCCGCCCAACCTGCTGCGCATTCCGACCGGCTGCGCCTTCAACCCGCGCTGCCCCAAGGCCCAGGACATCTGCCGCACCGACGTGCCGGCGCTGCTCCCGGTCAGCGAGCAGGACGGCACCGAGCTGGTCGGCCGCGGTTCGGCCTGCCACTTCTGGAAGGAGACGATCCATGGCTGAGCTCAGCAAGAACGACGAGCAGGAGGCCACCCCGAACGTCTCCGAGGTGGAGGTCGTCGACGCCCACTCCGAGGCGGAGGCGGTCGCCGCGATCGAGGCACCCGTGGACCGTGGTGAACCGATCCTTCAGGTGCGCAACCTGAAGAAGCACTTCCCGCTCACTCAGGGCATCCTGTTCAAGCGGCAGATCGGCGCGGTGAAGGCCGTCGACGGCGTCTCGTTCGACCTGTACCAGGGTGAGACGCTGGGCATCGTGGGCGAGTCCGGCTGTGGCAAGTCCACCGTGGCCAAGCTCCTGATGAACCTGGAGCGGGCCACCGCGGGCGAGATCTTCTACAAGGGCCAGGACATCACCAAGCTGTCCGGGCGCGCCATGAAGGCCGTGCGCCGCAACATCCAGATGGTCTTCCAGGACCCGTACACCTCGCTCAACCCCCGTATGACGGTGGGCGACATCATCGGTGAGCCCTTCGACATCCACCCCGAGGTGGCTCCGAAGGGCGACCGGCGGCGCAAGGTCCAGGAACTGCTGGACGTGGTCGGCCTCAACCCCGAGTACATCAACCGTTACCCGCACCAGTTCTCGGGCGGTCAGCGTCAGCGCATCGGCATCGCCCGCGGTCTCGCGCTCAACCCCGAGATCATCATCTGCGACGAGCCGGTGTCGGCGCTCGACGTGTCGGTGCAGGCGCAGGTCATCAACCTGATGGAGCGGCTCCAGGACGAGTTCAACCTGTCCTACCTCTTCATCGCGCACGACCTGTCGATCGTCCGGCACATCTCGGACCGGGTCGGCGTGATGTACCTCGGCAAGATGGCGGAGATCGGCAGCGACGAGCAGATCTACGACCACCCGACGCACCCCTACACCCAGGCGCTGCTGTCGGCCGTGCCGGTGCCGGACCCGGAGGCCCGTGAGCACCGCGAGCGGATCATCCTGACCGGTGACGTGCCGTCGCCGGCCAACCCGCCGTCGGGCTGCAGCTTCCGCACCCGCTGCTGGAAGGCCCAGGACAAGTGCTCCGTGGAGACCCCGATCCTCGCGGTGCCCGAGGTGTTCATGGGCGTGGACTCGCCGGCGGCCCATGAGTCGGCGTGCCACTTCGCCGAGGAGAAGAACGTCGTGCACGCGGCCTGAGCGCCACGCGTCCCGTGATCGACAGGCCGGTTCCCGGCACCGCCACCGCGGTGCCGGGAACCGGCTTTTTCGGGTGGGGTGGGAACGGGTGGGGGAAGATCGGGCGAGGGTCGGGTGGGGGTCGGGCGGAGGAAGATGCTGCATCACGTCGAACTGTGGGTGCCGGACCTGGAGCGCGCGGTCCGCTCCTGGGGATGGCTGCTGGAGCGCCTGGGCTGTGAGCCGTACCAGGAGTGGCCGCACGGCCGCAGTTGGCGCCGGGGCGAGACCTATCTCGTCGTCGAGCAGTCGCCCGCGCTGACGGCGGACTCCCATGACCGTCTGCGCCCCGGTCTGAACCACCTCGCCTTCCACGTGCCGGACCGCGCCGAACCTAGGGCCTGCCCGGCGGATCATGCCGGAGACGCGGGGCTTGGCACGCCCATCTGCGGCGTTGTCGTCACTCGCCGACGCTCCGCGTCGACTCCCTCCTCCGCCTTGCAGCTGGACGCACCAAGCCCCGCTCACCTGTGCTCATGAGGCACCGTCGCTTCCCCCCGACCTGATCCGCCGGACAGGCCCTCGACCGGCTCGTGGCCGAGGCACCCCAGCACGGCTGGTCACCCCTCTTTCCGGACCGCTATCCGCACGCGGGCGGTCCGGAGCACTGCGCCGCGTATCTGGAGGACGCGGACGGCTTCGAGGTGGAGTTGGTCGTCCACGTACGGGTGGCCTGAATGTGCATTATGCGCGTTACCGGTTGATATTGGCCGGTAATGGAACAGCGCTACGGCGCTGGCGGCAGCGCACTCTGGGAGGCACTCCATGCGTGGAGCGACGCACGCCACATGGGCCGTGGGCGCGGCGGCGGTGGCCCTCGTGGCGACGGCCTGCGGCGGAGGAGGCGGCGGCGGAGGAGGCGGTGGCAGCGGCGGCGCGTCCGGAGTGCTCAGTTCCTCCTGGGGGGACCCGCAGAACCCGCTGGAGCCGTCCAACACCAACGAGGTGCAGGGCGGCAAGGTCCTCGACATGATCTTCCGGGGTCTGAAGCGGTACGACGCCAGGACCGGCGCGGCCCAGAACATGCTGGCGCAGAAGATCGACACCTCGGACTCGCAGAACTTCACGATCACCGTCAAGGACGGCTGGACGTTCAGCAACGGAGAGCCCGTCACCGCGCAGTCCTTCGTGGACGCCTGGAACTACGGGGCCAGTCTCAAGAACAACCAGAAGAACGCGTACTTCTTCGGGTACATCGAGGGCTACGACAAGGTCCACCCCGAGACCGGAACGCAGAGCGCCGACACGCTGTCGGGGCTGAAGGTCACCGGCGCCCGCACCTTCACCGTCACGCTCAACCAGAAGTTCTCGACCTTCCCCGACACCCTCGGCTACGTGGCCTTCGCACCGCTGCCCAAGGCGTTCTTCAGCGACCACGCGGCCTGGCTGAAGAAGCCGATCGGCAACGGGCCCTACACCGTCGACTCGTACACCAAGGGCTCGACGATGTCCCTGCGGAAGTGGGACGCGTACCCGGGGACGGACAAGGCACAGAACGGCGGGGTGGACCTGAAGGTCTACACCGACAACAACACCGCCTACACCGACCTGCTGGCGGGCAACCTCGACCTCGTCGACGACGTGCCCGCCGCCCAGCTCAAGAACGTGAAGAGCGATCTCGGCGGCCGGTACATCAACACCCCGGCCGGCATCATCCAGACCATCGCCTTCCCCTTCTACGACCAGGCCTGGGACAAGAGCGGTGTGGAGAACGTCCGCAAGGGCCTGTCCATGGCGATCAACCGGGACCAGATCACCAGCACGATCTTCCAGAAGACCCGCACCCCGGCCTCCGACTGGACCTCACCGGTGCTCGGCGCGGCCGGCGGCTTCCAGGACGGACTGTGCGGCGCCTCCTGCCGGTACGACCCGGCGCAGGCGAAGAAGCTGATCCAGGACGGCGGCGGACTGCCCGGCGGCCAGATCAAGATCTCGTACAACGCGGACAGCGGCTCCCACAAGGAGTGGATCGACGCGGTCTGCAACTCCATCAACAACGCGCTGGGCAACGACAAGGCCTGCGTCGGCAACCCGATCGGCACCTTCGCCGACTTCCGCAACCAGATCGGGCAGCACAAGATGCCGGGTCCGTTCCGGGCCGGCTGGCAGATGGACTACCCGCTGATCCAGAACTTCCTGCAGCCGCTGTACTACACGAACGCCTCCTCCAACGACGGCAAGTGGTCCAACAAGGACTTCGACAAGCTCGTCGACCAGGCGAACGCCGAGACCGACAAGGCCAAGGCCATCCAGCTCTTCCAGCAGGCCGAAGGGGTCGTACGGGACAACATGGCCGCCATCCCGCTCTGGTACCAGAACGGCAGCGCGGGCTACTCGGACAGGATCTCCCACGTGGCGCTCAACCAGTTCAGCGTGCCCGTCTACAACGAGATCAAGGTCAGCTGAGCCGTCCACGGGGTGAACGCCCAGGTTGCTGAAGCGAACCCGGGCGTGGGCCCCGTACTACCTCCGGAGCCCTCATGGGACGGTATGTGATCCGGCGTCTGCTCCAGATGATCCCGGTCTTCATCGGCGCCACGCTCTTGATCTTCCTGATGGTGAACGTGATGGGCGACCCCATCGCGGGCCTGTGCGGCGAGCGGCAGTGCGACCCCGCCACCGCCGCCCAGCTGCGCAAGGAGTTCGGCCTCGACAAGCCGCTGTGGCAGCAATACCTCACATACATGGGCAATGTCTTCACCGGCGACTTCGGCACCGCCTTCACCGGGCAGCCGGTCACCGAGCTGATGGCCGACGCCTTCCCCGTCACCATCCGGTTGACGATCGTCGCGATCCTCTTCGAGATCGTCATCGGCATCCTGCTGGGCGTCGTCACCGGGCTGCGCCGCGGCCGGCCCGTCGACACCGGTGTCCTGCTGCTCACCCTCGTCGTCATCTCGATCCCGACCTTCGTCACCGGATTGCTCTTGCAACTGCTCTTCGGTGTCGAGTGGGGCTGGATCAGACCCTCGGTCTCCACGGACGCCACCTTCGGCGAACTGATCGTGCCCGGACTGGTCCTCGCCTCCGTCTCCCTCGCCTACGTCACCCGGCTCACCCGGACCTCCATCGCCGAGAACAAACGGTCCGACTACGTGAGGACGGCCGTCGCCAAGGGACTGCCCCGGCACCGGGTGATCACCAAGCACCTGCTGCGCAACTCGCTGATCCCCGTGGTCACCTTCATCGGCACGGACATCGGCGCGCTCATGGGCGGCGCGATCGTCACCGAGCGGATCTTCAACATCCACGGCGTCGGATACCAGCTCTACCAGGGGATCGTGCGGCAGAACACCCAGACCGTGGTCGGCTTCGTGACCGTCCTCGTCCTCGTGTTCCTGGTCGCCAACCTGCTCGTCGACCTCCTCTACGCCGTACTCGACCCGAGGATCCGCTATGCCTGAGCAGCCGCCGCCGTACCAGCGGGAGGGCGCCATCGCCGCGACCGGCGCGGGCGGCGCCATGGACCTCGCCACGAGCGAGGGCGCCACCCTGGAGCGGACGCCCGGCGGCCCTGAGGGCACGGGCCCTCAGGAGAAGCCCAGGAGCCTGTGGTCCGACGCCTGGCGCGATCTGCGGCGCAACCCCGTCTTCATCGTCTCCGGGCTCCTCATCCTCTTCCTGGTCGTCATCTCCCTGTGGCCCTCGCTGATCGCCACGCAGAACCCCCTCAAGTGCGACCTCGCCAAGGCCCAGGAGGGCTCGCAGCCGGGACATCCCTTCGGGTTCGACGGGCAGGGCTGCGACGTCTACACGCGGGTGGTGTACGGGACCCGCGTGTCGATCAGCGTCGGCGTCTGCGCCACTCTCGGCGTCGCGATCCTCGGCTCGGTGCTCGGCGGGCTCGCCGGGTTCTTCGGCGGAGTGGGCGACTCGGTCCTGTCCCGGATCACCGACATCTTCTTCGCGATCCCCGTCGTGCTCGGCGGCCTGGTCCTCCTCTCCGTGGTGACCAGCAACACCATCTGGCCGGTCATCGGGTTCATGGTGCTGCTCGGCTGGCCCCAGATCTCGCGCATCGCGCGCGGCTCCGTCATCACGATCAAGCAGAACGACTACGTCCAGGCCGCCCGCGCCCTCGGCGCCTCGAACTCCCGCCTGATGCTCCGGCACATCACCCCCAACGCCGTCGCGCCGGTCATCGTCGTCGCCACCATCGCGCTCGGCACCTACATCGCGCTGGAGGCGACGCTCTCCTACCTCGGCGTCGGCCTGAAGCCCCCCACGGTCAGCTGGGGCATCGACATCTCCTCGGCCTCCGCCTACATCCGCACGGCCCCGCACATGCTGCTGTGGCCCGCCGGCGCCCTCGCGATCACCGTGCTCGCGTTCATCATGCTCGGCGACGCGGTGCGCGACGCCCTCGACCCGAAGCTGAGGTGACGGCCGTGCTGCTCGAAGTACGGGATCTGCACGTGGAGTTCCGCACCCGGGACGGGGTCGCCAAGGCCGTCAACGGGGTCGACTACGGCGTGGACGCGGGCGAGACGCTCGCCGTCCTCGGCGAGTCCGGTTCCGGCAAGTCCGTCACCGCACAGGCCGTGATGGGCATCCTCGACATGCCGCCCGGGCGGATCACCGGCGGCGAGATCCTCTTCCAGGGCCGGGACCTGCTGAAGCTCAAGGAGGACGAGCGGCGCAAGGTCCGCGGCGCCGAAATGGCGATGATCTTCCAGGACGCGCTGTCCTCCCTCAACCCCGTGCTCAGCGTCGGCGACCAGCTCGGCGAGATGTTCACCGTGCACCGCGGGATGTCCCGCAAGGACGCCCGCGCCAAGGCGATCGAGCTGATGGACCGGGTGCGCATCCCGGCCGCCGCCGACCGGGTGCGCGACTATCCGCACCAGTTCTCCGGCGGTATGCGCCAACGCATCATGATCGCCATGGCGCTGGCCCTGGAGCCCGCCCTGATCATCGCCGACGAGCCGACCACCGCCCTCGACGTCACCGTCCAGGCCCAGGTCATGGACCTGCTCGCCGAGCTGCAGCGCGAGCTCGACATGGGGCTCATCCTCATCACCCACGACCTGGGCGTCGTCGCGGACGTCGCCGACCGGATCGCCGTCATGTACGCGGGCCGGATCGTCGAGTCCGCACCGGTCCACGACATCTACAAGGCCCCCGCCCACCCGTACACCAAGGGCCTTCTGGAGTCGATCCCCCGCCTCGACCAGAAGGGCCAGGAGCTCTACGCGATCAAGGGCCTGCCACCCAACCTGATGCACATCCCGCCCGGCTGTGCCTTCAACCCACGCTGTCCGATGGCCCAGGACATCTGCCGCACCGAGGTGCCGCCGCTGTTCGAGGTGGACCGTGAAGGGGTGGAGCGTGGAGGGGGGGACCGTGCAGAGGCGGACCGGGAAGCCGGGGCCCGCACCAGCGCCTGCTTCTTCTGGCGGGAGTGCCTCGATGGCTGAGGCGATTCTGGAGGTCAGCGGCCTGGTCAAGCACTACCCGCTGACGCGGGGGATCCTCTTCAAGAAGCGGATCGGCGCGGTCAGGGCCGTCGACGGGGTCGACTTCGAACTCGCCGCGGGCGAGACCCTCGGCATCGTCGGCGAGTCCGGCTGCGGCAAGTCGACGGTCGCCAGGATGCTGGTCAACCTGGAGAAACCGACGGACGGGACGATCAGGTACAAGGGCGAGGACATCACCAAACTTTCCGGCAAGGCGCTCAGGGCCGTACGCCGCAACATCCAGATGGTCTTCCAGGACCCGTACACCTCGCTCAACCCGCGCATGACCGTCGGCGACATCATCGGGGAGCCCTACGAGATCCACCCCGAGGTCGCGCCCAAGGGCGACCGCAGGAGGCGCGTCCAGGACCTGCTGGACGTGGTCGGCCTCAACCCCGAGTACATCAACCGCTACCCGCACCAGTTCTCCGGCGGTCAGCGCCAACGCATCGGCATCGCACGGGGGTTGGCGCTGCGCCCCGAGATCATCGTCGCCGACGAGCCCGTCTCGGCGCTCGACGTCTCGGTGCAGGCGCAGGTGATCAACCTGATGGAGCGGCTCCAGGACGAGTTCGACCTGAGCTACGTCTTCATCGCGCACGACCTCTCCATCGTGCGGCACATCTCCGACCGGGTCGGCGTGATGTACCTCGGACGGATCGTGGAGACCGGCAGGGACGCCGAGATCTACGACCACCCGACGCACCCGTACACCCAGGCCCTGCTCTCCGCCGTGCCCGTCCCCGACCCGGAGGCCCGCGAACGCCGGGAGCGGATCATCCTCGCCGGAGACGTGCCCTCGCCGGCGAACATCCCCTCCGGCTGCCGCTTCCGCACCCGCTGCTGGAAGGCCCAGGAGCGCTGCGCGCTGGAGGTGCCGCCGCTCGCGGTGCCCATGGAGTTCCGCTTCGTGGAGGGCCCGGCCGCGCACGACTCGGCCTGTCTTTTCGCCGAGGAGAAGCGGGTCGTACCGCCGGAGGAACCGCCCGAGCGGGCGACATAAACCCGCAAATGCTGGCGAACTTCGTTAACACGCAGGCAACTTGGCCGAAGCGGCACCGATATACGGACGCGACAAGGTAATCAGCGTACGGCCGTGCGGGTGCCGTAGACGGGCCGGGGCGCGCCATGTCGCCCCGGCCCGTCGCATTTTGCGCCTAAACCGGCGCCGCTCTCGCGGACCTGGCTGGTGTCTCGTCGGGGTTCCTCAATTGATGGTTGCGGTGCTTCGTGGAGTTTTGCGGCTCAGCCCAGTTTGAGGGCGCGCTTCAGGAAGTCCACCTGGAGCAGGAGCAAGTTCTCCGCGACCTGTTCCTGTGGGGTCATGTGGGTGACGCCCGACAAGGGCAGCACCTCGTGCGGGCGGCCCGCGGCCAGGAGTGCCGAGGAGAGCCGCAGGGCGTGTGCGACCACCACGTTGTCGTCCGCGAGGCCGTGCACGATCATCAGCGGCCGGTGCGGCTCGGCGGGCGCGGACAGTCCGTCGTCCGTGATCAGCGAGCTCTTCGCGTACGCCTCCGCGGCCGTCGCCGGATCACCGAGGTAGCGCTCCGTGTAGTGGGTGTCGTACAGCCGCCAGTCGGTGACCGGGGCGCCCGCGATGCCCGCGTGGAAGACGTCGGGGCGGCGCAGCACGGCGAGCCCCGCGAGCCAGCCGCCGAACGACCAGCCCCGGATCGCCACCCGGGACAGATCCAGCGGGAACCTCTCCGCGAGGCCGTGCAACGCGTCGATCTGGTCGTCGAGGGTGAGCGTGAAGTCGTCGCGGACCGCCTTCTCCCAGGCGGGGGAGCGGCCGGGGGTGCCGCGGCCGTCGGCGACGACCACCGCGAAGCCCTGGTCGGCGAACCACTGCGAGGTGAGGTGCGCGTTGTGCGCGGCCAGCACCCGGGGGCCGTGCGGACCGCCGTAGGGGTCCATGAGGACGGGGAGGGGAGTGACACCGTCGTAGTCAGTAGGCATAAGCAGGGCGCATGAGATTTTCCGTGCGCCCCCCTCGGTGAGTGTCACGCGCGGGGACAGACCGGGACTTTCGGCGTACGACGTGACAGTCGCCGTCCTCTTTCCGTCCCGCAGCACCTGCACCTGGGCTCCCGGGCGGTCCGGCACCGAGGAGATCAGTACGGTCACGCCCCCGCCGCGCACCGCCGTGTGCACGCCGGGTTCCTGGGAGAAACGCTCGACACCGAGCTCGTTGACGCGGTAGACATGCACCTCGCCCGTCTCCGGGGCGGTCGCCGCCTCGCCGGCCGACGCCGAGATCAGCACGTCGTCGTCCGAGACGTCCAGTACCGCGCGCACATGCAACTGCGGCCCCGTGAAGGGGCGTTCGCCGAAGGCCAGGACCCGCGCCCCGCCCTCGTCGGCGATTCGTACGAGCTGTCCCGCGGGGCTCCAGCACGGCACGCCAGGGAAAAGATCCAGCCATTGTGGATCTTCGTCGGCGTGCACCATCCGGGTCGCCCCGGTGTCCGGGTCGACGGCCAGGAACAGCTGGCTGCGCTGGTCCCGCGCCTGCGCCAGGATCAGTGGCGCGCCCGCCGCTGACCAGTGCACATGCGCCAGATACGGGTAGTGCGCCCGGTCCCAGACCACCTCCGTGCGCACCCCGTCGAGGCCGACCACGAAGAGCCTTACGTCCGCATTGTCCGTTCCGGCGGCCGGGTAGCCGACCTGCTGCGGAGCGCGTTCCGGTTGTGCGGGATCGGAAATCCACCAGCGCCGCACGGGCGCGTCGTCGACTCGTGCGACCAGCAGTCGGTCCCCTTCCGGAGACCACCAGAAGCCGCGCGAACGCCCCATCTCCTCGGCCGCGATGAACTCAGCCAATCCATAGGAAACCGTCCCCGAATCCGCATCGGACTCCGGCTCCACCAGTGCCCGGTCGCCGTCCCCCTCGGCGCCGACGACCCGCAGGGCGCCCCCGCGGACGTACGCGACGAGCCGTCCGTCGGGCGAGGGGCGCGGGTCGATCACCGGTCCCGGGACCCGGAGTTCACGTGCCGTACCGGCTCGCAGTTCCGCCGTGAAGAGCCGCCCTGACAAGGCGAAAGAGGCCAGCTCGACCGCCGTGTCCGTGGCATAGCCGACGATCCCCGCGCCGCCCTCGCGACTGCGCTCGCGGCGCGCCCGCTCCGCCGCCGACAGGCGCTCCGTGGCGCCGCCGAGCAGCGCCCGCGGGTCGGCCGCGACGCGCTCCTGCCCCTCCGCGACATCGAGGACCCACAGCTGATTCGCCCGGTCCGTGCCGGAGGAGGACCGCAGGAACATCACCCGGGAACCGTCCGGGGAGACGCTGAACGCGCGGGGTGCGCCGAGGGTGAAGCGCTGCGTCCGGGCGTACCGGCGGGGGAAGGAGAGAGGCTCGGTCGTCATGCCTTGACCATATTGGCCATGCGCCCCCTTGTGCGGCCGTGCGCCGATCGATGCGCGCGTATGGATAGTTATGATCACTGGCGGTGTGTGGGTATGAACCTGCTGGCCGCTGTATGGATTTACCGACCCCCATGTCCGACCCCCCATGTCCCTGGGATCTTTGGAGGTGAGCCGCCGTGGCACTCTCGATTTCGGCGGTGGTGCTGCTGGCGATCATCGTCGTCATCCTGGTCAGGAAGTCCGGGTTGAAGGCCGGCCATGCGGTCGTGTGTGTCCTGTTCGGCTTCTATCTCGCCTCATCGACGATGGCCCCCACGATCAGCGACCTGACGACGAACGTCGCGGACATGATCGGCAGCTTCAAGTTCTGACGGGGAGCCTCACGTCCTGACGGGGAGCTTCGGTGCCGGGAGCCGTGCCCGCCTCGGCGGTGGGCCGGGCGCCTCGTAGGGTGGGTTCCATGACGGAACTGCCCGACCGGCGTCTGCTCCTGGTGCACGCGCACCCGGACGACGAGTCGATCAACAATGGCGCGACCATGGCCAGGTACACGGCCGAGGGCGCCCATGTGACGCTGGTGACCTGCACCCTCGGCGAGGAGGGCGAGGTCATCCCGCCCGAGCTGGCGCATCTCGCGCCCGACCGCGAGGGCGGGCTCGGCCCGCACCGGATCGGCGAGCTGGCCGCCGCCATGAAGGAGCTCGGGGTCACCGACCACCGCTTCCTCGGCGGTCCCGGGCGCTTCGGCGACTCCGGGATGATGGGCCTGGAGCAGAACCACCGCGCGGGCGCCTTCTGGTCCGCCGACATCGACGAGGCCGCGGAGTATCTGGTCGAGGTGATCCGCGAGGTCCGCCCCCAGGTGCTCGTCACCTACGACCCCGACGGGGGCTACGGACACCCGGACCACATCCAGTCCCACCGCGTCGCCGTGCGCGCCGTCGAGCTGGCCGCGGACCCCGCCGTCCGCCCCGACCTCGGCGCGCCCTGGGAGATCACCAAGGTCTACTGGAACCGCGCCCCGCGCTCCGTCGTCGAGGAGGGCTTCCGACGGCTGCGCGAGGCCCTGCCGGGTCTGCCCTTCGAGCACTCCGCCGCCGTGGCCGACGTACCCGGCGTGGTCGAGGACACGGTGGTCACCACCGCGATCGACGGGACCGCGTACGCCGCCGCGAAGGCCGCCGCCATGCGGGCGCACGCCACCCAGATCGAGGTGGCCGAGCCCTGGTTCGCGCTGTCGAACGCACTCGCGCAACCGCTGTTCACCACCGAGTACTACGAGTTGGTGCGCGGGGAGCGCGCGGGACCCGGTCGTGAGACCGACCTCTTCGCGGGGATCGAAGAGGGATCCACGGGGACCGGGCAGGGTTCCATGGGGACCGGGCAGGGATCCACGGGGACCGAGCAGGGATCCACGGGGACCGAACAGGGAAAGGCGGACGCGTGATGAGCATGTCGGGACAGCGGGGGAGCGCGCTCGCCCAGCCGCTGCCGCGGCCCTCGGCCGGGCGGATCGTGGCCCACCTGGGCCTCTTCCTGCTCGGCGCGGTGGTCGGGGCCGCCGGAACGCTGGTGCAAGCCGCCTGGTTCCCGTGCGGGTTGCTGCTCGCGCTGGCCGGCGGGGCCGGGCTCTTCCTGGGCGGATCACGGGCGACCGGCTCCCGGGCCGGCGCCGTCGCGCCCGCCGCGGGCTGGATGATCGCGGTCGTCCTGCTCACCTCCACCCGCCCGGAAGGGGACTTCTTCTTCGGCGCGGGATTCGGTTCCTACCTCTTCCTGCTCGGCGGGATGGCCGTGGCTGTGATGTGCGCCACGCTTGGTCTGGGGCGGCAACCGCACGACTCCGCCGTCCGACTTGGGAAGTGACGTCCCACTTCGCCGTACCGGACAGGTGCGGGTCCCGTGCGAGTTTCCTGGGCGGGCGAGGTTTGCGCGCCGAATGCGGCCAGTATGGTGGTGCGCGCCGCCGAGCTGCCCGAGATGAGGTCGAGTAAACGGGCGGCGGAGCCAACCGGGAGAACCTGCCTTGAGTCGTGAAACTGACAGTTCGTCCTCCGGGCCCAACGGGCGCGGTGGAGCCGCGTACCCGTCGGGGACGCCCCCCTACGGGACCCCCACGGCTTCCGAAAACGGTGCCGACGCGGGCCGTTCGGCCGGCGGCACCCCGCCGGAGGAGCGCAAGACCGAGACCACGCTGACGACACGGATCCGGATCAACATCCCCGGATCGCGGCCCATCCCGCCGGTCGTCGTGCGCACACCGGTCGGGGACGCCGAGTCGCCCGCCGAGTCCGCCGGTTCCGCGGGACCCCCCGCGCAGGCGCAGCGTGACGTGAGTGCGCCCGTGGCAGCGGCCACGGCCACCGAGACCTCGGCCGAAGCCGCCGCCGCGGGCGGTGCTCCGGCCAGAGAGAAGACCAGCGACTGGTTCGCACCCCGCAAGTCCGGTGCGCCGGGCGGCGGCCCGGGCGGCGGGTCCACCAACGGGGCGGGCCTGCCAGGCGGTTCGGGACCCACGGGTCCCGCGGCGCCGCAGGGTGCGGGCACGCCGGGCGGCAACGGCACCGGCGGTACGCGTCCGGGTGCCCCCGGCGGCGCGAACGGTGCCGGTCCCCTGGGCGGCGCGGGCGGTGCCCGGCCCGGCGGGGCGAACGCGCCCCGCCCCGGGAGCGGCGGTACGAACGGTGCCGGGCTGCCCGGTGCCACCGGCGCCGGACCCGTGGCCCCCGGTCACGGCGGCGGCACCGGTTCCTTCGACGTCTCCGCGGCGCTGGGGAACACGGCCTCGTTCCCGGCCATAGGAAGCGAAGGCCCTGGCGGGCCGGGTGGCCCCGGCGGCCCGGGTGGCCCTGGAGGGCCCGGTGGTGAACCGCGCCGTGACGACCTCCCGTACTTCGCGGAGAACTTCTCGGAGAACGGCCGGGGCGGTCCCGCGGGCCCGACCGGCGGTCCGGTCACCGGTGACGGCCCGTTGGTGCCGCCGGCCGGCCCGGGCGCGGCTCCGGGCAGCCTGACCGCGGGACACGGTGGCCCCGGTGGCCATGGCGTCCCCGGCGGGCACGGCGCGGCCGGCCTCGGCGCGGGATACCCCGGTGGCGGCCTCAGTGACGACACCGCGATCCTCACCCCGCAGAAGCCCGCGCCCGATCCGGGCGGCCAGGGCTACGGCGGCCCGGTGGACAACGTCTCCGGGCACACCCTGACCAGCGGCATTCCCGTCGTGCCCGCCGCCCAGAACTCGCCGTTCGGGCCGGGCGCGCACACCGACGGACCGCTGCCGCACACCCCGCCGAAGGCGCCCGAGCCGGCCCCGAAGCCCGCCGCCTCCTCGAAGAAGCCGGCCAAGAAGAAGGGCCGCAGCAAGCTGACGCTCCTGGTCGTCGCCGTGGTGTTCATCGGCGGTGGCGTCTACGGCGCGGGGCTGCTGATGAACCGCTCGGACGTCCCCAAGGGCACCACGGTGCTCGGCGTCGACATCGGCGGCGGCACCCGCGACGAGGCCGTCAAGAAGCTCGACGACGCCTTCGGGGCCCGTATGAACAAGGCGCTCCAGCTGTCGGTGGACGGCACCACGGTCTCGCTCAAGCCGGACCAGGCCGGGCTCCAGTTCAACGCCCAGGACACGGTCCGCGCCGCCGCGGGCAGCGACTACAACCCGGTCTCCGTGATCGGCTCGCTGTTCGGTCAGCAGCGTGTCGTCGAGCCGGCGATGCCCGTCGACGAGGAGAAGCTCCAGGCCGCCCTGGAACGCACCGCGAGCGGCTCCGGTTCGGCGGGCGACGGCACCATCAAGTTCGAGTCCGGCAAGGCCGTCGCCGTGTACGGCAAGGCGGGCAAGGGCATCGACGTGGCGGCCTCGACCCAGGCCGTCGAGGACGCGTACCGCGCCCAGGTCGAGACCGGCACCTCCACCCCGGTGAAGGTCGCCACCACGACCCGTCAGCCGACCGTCTCGAACGCCGAGGTCGACCGGATGATGAAGGAGTTCGCCCAGCCCGCGATGTCCGCCCGCGTCACCATTCAGACCGACGCGGCACACAGCATCCAGTTCGGCGCCCTGTCGCTGCCGAAGATCCTCGGCTTCAAGGCCGTCAACGGCAAGCTCGTGGAGACGTACGACCTCACGGCGCTCAAGGCGGCGTACGGCAAGACCTTCGACGGCGTGCAGATCCAGACCGCGGGCGGGAAGCGCGCTCTCACGCCGCAGGACGTCGTCACCGCACTGGGCAAGGCCCTGCGCGGCAAGACGACGGCGGAGCGCGTCGGAGTCATCGACACCAAAGCGAGCTGACCCCTGGTCGTCCCGACGAACGGAGCCCCTGCCCGCACCGGGCAGGGGCTCCGTTCGTCGCAGCACGGGACCCCCGGACCGTGCCGCACGACATGACATCTGTCATCCGGCACTCAGGACCGCCGACACTGCCGGGCACCAGGCCCGCGCGGCCACGATGGTCCCCATGACGACGACAGCGGCGCCAGCCACCACCTCGGTGGTCGGGTTCGATCAGGTGAGCAAGAGCTACGGGAACGTACGGGCCGTCGACGGGCTGACGCTCGACCTGCACCCGGGCGAGACCGTCGCCCTGTTGGGTCCCAACGGGGCCGGCAAGTCGACCACGCTGGACCTGCTCCTCGGCCTCAAACGCCCCGACACCGGCGCGGTCCGGGTGTTCGGCGCCGGCCCCCGCGAGGCGATCGTCGGCGGCCGGGTGGGCGCCATGCTGCAGAGCGGCGGCCTGATGGACGAGGTGACGGTCGGCGAGCTGGTGAAGCTGGCCTGCGATCTGCACCCGAAGCCGTACAAGGTCAGTGACGTGCTCGCCCGCGCGGGCATCTCGCAGATAGCCGACCGCAAGGTCAACAAGCTCTCCGGCGGCCAGGAACAGCGCGTCCGCTTCGCGCTCGCCACCGCAGGCGCCAACGACCTCATCGTCTTGGACGAGCCCACCACCGGCATGGACGTCTCCGCACGCCAGGCCTTCTGGGCCACCATGCGCGAGCAGGCCGACCAGGGCAGGACCGTCCTGTTCGCCACGCACTACCTGGAGGAGGCCGACGCCATCGCGGACCGCGTCCTCGTACTGCACCGGGGCCGCCTGCTGGCCGACGGCACCGCCGCCGAGATCAAGGCGAAGGCCGGCGCCCGCCGGATCGCCTTCGACCTGGAAGGGCCCATCGACGAGGACCCGCTGCGCGCCCTGCCCTTCCTGACCTCGATCGACGTCTCCGGGCACACCGTCCGCATCCAGTCCTCCGACGCCGACGCGACCGTACACGCGCTGTACGGGCTCGGCCTCTACCCCCGCAATCTCGAAGTCGCCGGGCTCGGGCTCGAGCAGGCCTTCGTCGCCATCACGGCCGCCGAGGAGGCGAAGTCGCAGTGAACAGCCTCATCAAGCTCGAGATCACCCGCGCCCTGCGCAACAAGAAGTTCCTGTTCTTCTCGGTGATCTACCCCTCGGCCCTGTTCCTGCTGATCGCGGGCAGCGCGGACAGCA
This sequence comes from Streptomyces sp. NPDC111656, assembly GCF_055656965.1. NCBI lineage: Bacteria > Bacillati > Actinomycetota > Actinomycetes > Kitasatosporales > Streptomycetaceae > Streptomyces > Streptomyces sp. NPDC111656. The sequence goes on along the minus strand of NZ_JBVKCA010000002.1, from coordinate 230,483 downwards.
CCACCAAGGTGGACGGCACCGGGCTGACCCTGCCGACCTTCTTCATGGTCTCCATGGCCTCCTTCGGCGCCCTGACCGCGGTCCTGATGGGCAACAGCGAACGCATCGCGAAGGAGCGCGAGAGCGGCTGGGTACGGCAGCTCAGGCTCACCACCCTGCCGGGCCGCGGCTATGTCCTGGCGAAGACCGCCAGCGCCGCCGTGATCAGCCTGCCGTCGATCGTGGTCGTCTTCGCGGTCGCCGCCGCCGTGAAGCACGTACGGCTGGACGCCTGGCAGTGGCTCGCGCTCACCGGCGCGATCTGGGCCGGCAGCCTCGTCTTCGCCGCGCTCGGCGTGGCCATCGGCTATCTCGCGAGCGGCGACGCGGTCCGCCCGATCACGATGATCCTGTACTTCGGGCTCTCGGTGCTCGGCGGCCTGTGGATGCCCACCACCACCTTCCCCGACTGGCTCCAGAAGATCGCGTCCTGGCTGCCCACGCACGCGTACGCTGCCCTCGGGCGATCCATCGAACTGGGCGACGCCCCGCAGGCGAAGGACCTCGCCATCCTCGCTGTCTCCTTCCTCCTCTTCGCGGGCGGCGCGGCATGGCTGTACCGGAAGGACACGCTGAAGGCGTGAGCAGCATCGGCATCGGGCAACCCCCGCAGAATCGCAGGCAGAAGATGGTCAAGGCCATCTGGACCGGCATCTGGCTCGTCTATCTGAGCGCACCCGTCAGCGACTTGGTGCACGGCGGGCACAGCACCGGTGTCGTCGTACTCGGCTGGTTCGGCCTGGTGGCCTTCGTCGGGTGGTACGGGGCGCTGGTCTTCCGCACCGGTCGCGGCGAGACGACCCCCTTCGTGTTCGTCTCGCTCGTGGTCCTCGCTGCCGAGGCCGCCCTGCTCTCCTTCACCCTGGGGCGGGAGTGGCTCGTCCTGTTCGTGTACGTCTCGATCGCGTCCGGCGCGGTGCTTCCGCTGCGGCTGGCGCGCTGGGCCATTCCGGCCGTCTCCGCCGTGCTGACAGGGATCGCCCTGACCGTGCCGGGCGGCAAGGAGTATCTGGCGGGGCTGCTCATCCCGGCGTTCCTCGGCGGGTTCGCCATGACCGGCGTCCGCGAACTGATCCGCACGACGATCGCGCTGCGCGAGGCCCGTGCGACGGTCGCCCAACTGGCCGCGAACGAGGAGCGCCTGCGCCTGGCCCGCGATCTGCACGACCTGCTGGGCCACTCGCTCTCCCTGATCACCCTCAAGAGCGAGCTGGCCGGCCGGATGCTCCCCGACCACCCCGAGAAGGCGGCCCAGCAGGTCGCCGACATCGAACAGGTCAGCCGACAGGCCCTCGTCGACGTCCGCGAGGCGGTCACCGGCTACCGGCGGCCCCGGCTGTCCGGCGAACTCGCGGGCGCCCAGGTCGCGTTGACGGCCGCGGGCGTCACCGCCGACCTGCCCGCAGAGCCGGACCTCACCGACGTCGCCGAGGAGAGCGAGTCCGCGCTCGCCTGGGCGCTGCGGGAAGCGGTCACCAATGTCGTACGGCACAGCGGGGCCCGGCGCTGCACCGTCGAGCTCGTCCGCCGCCAGACGCTGGACGGCCCGGTGCTCGAACTGAGCGTGGAGGACGACGGTTCGGGCGGCTCGGGCCATGGTCCGGGCAACGGTCTGACGGGCCTGACCGAGCGGCTGGAGAAGGCGGGCGGAGCCCTGGAGGCGGGCCGGGTGCGGCACGGCTTCCGGCTGGTCGCACGGGTACCGGCGCAGGCCCCCTTCGAGGCCGCCGATCACCCCGTAGGATCCGGTGCATGAGCCGCACGATCAAGGTCCTGCTCGCCGAGGACCAGTCGATGGTCCGCGAGGCGCTGGCCGCGTTGCTGGGCCTGGAGCCCGACATCGAGGTGGTCGCCCAGGTGGCGCGCGGCGACGAGGTGCTGGCCGCGGCCCGCGCCCACGACGTGGACGTGGCGCTCCTCGACATCGAGATGCCGGGCAAGACGGGTATCGAGGCGGCGGCGGAGGTCCACAAGGAACTCCCCGGCATCAAACTGCTCATCCTCACGACCTTCGGCCGCCCCGGCTATCTGCGCAGCGCCATGGAGTCCGGCGCCGACGCCTTCCTCGTCAAGGACGCCCCGGCCGCCCAACTCGCCGCAGCGGTACGCAAGGTGCTCGCCGGCGAGCGGGTCATCGACCCCACCCTCGCGGCCGCCGCCCTCGCCGAGGGCGCCAACCCCCTGACCGACCGCGAACGCGAGGTCCTGCGCGCGGCGGCCGACGGTTCCACCAACGCCGAACTGGCCACCACCCTCCACCTCTCCCAGGGCACGGTCCGCAACTACCTCTCGACAGCCATCCAGAAGCTGACGGCCCGCAATCGCGCGGAGGCGGTCCGGATAGCACGGGAAAAGGGCTGGCTGTAAGAACCCAGGGCAGTAAAGCGCCCCGCCAGGGGCGCGGGGAACTGCGCGCCCAGCCACACCGAACCCGCAGTCGCGAAGGCACAGTCCACCTACGGCGCATGGGCGAACCGCGACCTCAGTTCAACATCGCCCGAGCCGCCCGAGCCAGCCCCCGAACCTTCTCCGCCGAAGGCGGATCCACCGCGGCGACCACATCGGCGTAGGCATCCAACTCCGTCGCCCCACCTAGGAAATCCCCCCGCTGCACCAGCAGCTGAGCCCGCTCGTACCGCAACCGCGCAGGATGCGACGGCAACAGTAGCGCCAACTCCACGGCCCACAGGCCGACATCCGACCGCTCCGGCCGCGCCGCCGCCCACGCCCGGACGTTGTTCAGGATCCGCACGACCACGTCGAGCGGAGGGGCGGGGACGAGCATCGAAGGATCGAGGGGCGCCCCGGTGGCGCCCTGCACGAGCAGCTCGGTATCGGAGCCGCTCAGCACCCGCCCCCCGTCGAAGGGATCGGCGAGCACCTGCTGCTCGGCCGGCCCGAAGCCCACCACGAAATGCCCGGGCAGGGCGACCCCGTACACCGGCGCGCCGGCCCGTCTGGCCACCTCCATCCACACCACGGAGAGCAGGATGGGCAGCCCGCGCCGCCGCCGAAGCACCGCGTGCAGCAGCGACGACTCCAGCCGTTGATAGTCCCCGGGCGAGCCCCGGAACCCGCAGCGCCCGCCGAGCAGCTCGGCGAGCGCGGTCGCCCAGGACAGCGCCCCACCGGGCCGGAACGGCAGCTGTCCGGCGAGCCGGTCGAGTTCGATCTGGGCCGCGTCCGTCCCCGCCTCGTCCAGGGCGCCGTCCGCCGCCGCCCCGATCAGCAGACACAGGGCCGCCAGGTCGGGCCGCTCGGACCGTGCCTCCTCGGCGAACCTCCGCCGCACCTCGGCGGCTCGCTCCGGCTCCGGGGGATGGGGGGAAGGCATGGCGGTCCGGTATCCCTTCACGCCGGTCGACGGCGGTCGTCGGCGGACACCTCAGGCGCGCGGTAGTGGTGGTACGCGTGATGCGCCGCGAAGCCCATCCCGGCGTACAGCGCCCGCGCGCCCGCGTTGTCCGCCTCCACCTGGAGCCAGGCTGCCGAGGCACCCTCGTCCAGGGCACGGCGGGCGAGCGCGGCCATGACGGCGGTGGCGAGGCCCCGACGGCGCTGGGCGGGGTCGACCTCGACGGCCGCGAAACCGGTCCACCGCCCGTCGACGACACACCGCCCGATCGCGGCCGGAGGCTCCCCCTCGGCGCCGGGCACCGTCGCGAACCACACCGAGGGCCCGCTGCCCAGGACGTGCAGCGCGACCTCGCTCAGCCCCTTGCGCTGGTAGCGGCCCAGCCAGGCCTCGTCGGCCGTTCGGGCGAGGACCACCCCGGAGGCCTCCGTGACCTCGCGGTCGGCGAGCGGCGCGAGCGCGCCGATCCACAGCCCGGCACTCACCTCGCGCGCCCAGCCGCGCGCCTCCAGCTCCGCGCACAGCACCTCCTGCGTGCCCTCGGCCCCGGTGGCGGTCTGGACGTAGGCGGGCAGGTCACGGGCCGCGTACCAGTCGCGTACGGACGTCAGCGCCTCGTCGAGCGGCACGCCCGGGTCGCCGAGCGGCAGCACGGAATTCGCGCGCCGGGTGAACCCGGAGGCCGCCCGCAGCTCCCAGTCGCCGAGCCGCTCGCTCTCCACCGGCTGCCAGGCCCGCGCCGCGACCCGCGCCAGCTCCTCGTACGAGGCTGCGGGGCCCCGCCGACGCGCCGGGGCGGCCGGTACGACCTTGCCTGCGACCAGCGAGGATTCCGGAATCCGGACGACTTCGCCGTCGCGCCGTGTGATCAGCAGCACACTCTCGTCCCATGATGTGAGAACACCGACCGTGTCAGTGAACTTCTCACCGCCGGCGGCACCCTCGATATCTACGATCATCCGCCGAACAGAGACACGTTTGCCCACGTCAGCAGCGGTGATTCGGACCTCGAGACGTCCGGCCGCAGAGATTTCCACAGGTCAGTTCACCCCTCCTGTATGGATCACGCCCCGGAACGGAGATACTAGGTGCGGGCATCGACGACGCCGCGCTCCCGCGCGCCAGGCGGCGGAGCCTACGGAGGCCCGCCAGCGCCCTATCGAGGAGGAACGACAGCGTGACCTACGTCATCGCGCAGCCTTGTGTCGACGTCAAGGACAAGGCGTGCATCGAGGAGTGCCCGGTCGACTGCATCTACGAGGGCTCCCGGTCCTTGTACATCCACCCGGACGAATGCGTCGACTGTGGAGCCTGTGAGCCGGTGTGCCCGGTCGAGGCGATCTTCTACGAGGACGACACTCCCGAAGAGTGGAAGGACTACTACAAGGCGAACGTCGAGTTCTTCGACGAGCTCGGCTCGCCCGGCGGCGCCAGCAAGCTCGGTCTGATCGAGCGCGACCACCCCTTCATCGCAGCGCTGCCGCCGCAGAACCAGTAAGCGGCCGCACCTACGCGCCGCCTCGGTCCCGTACGGCCCGATCACCTCGATGGCCGTACGGGGCCGAGGCGTTTGCCGTAGCGGCCCGTACCGGCCACAGGCGCGCAGGCCGTGTGCGTACGGGTCGTACGAACGAGAAAGTGAGCCCGATCCCGTGTCCGCAGTCTCCGACCGGCTTCCCGTCTTCCCCTGGGACAAGCTGGAGCCCTTCAAGGCGACGGCCGCCGCTCATCCGGGTGGCATCGTCGACCTGTCCGTCGGCACCCCGGTCGACCCGGTGCCCGAGCTGATCCAGAAAGCTCTGGTCGCGGCCGCGGACTCGCCGGGCTATCCCACGGTGTGGGGCACGCCCGAACTGCGCGACGCGCTCACCGGCTGGGTCGAGCGGCGGCTCGGCGCGCGCGACATCACCCACCAGCACGTGCTCCCGGTCGTCGGCTCCAAGGAACTCGTCGCCTGGCTCCCCACCCAGCTGGGCCTGGGCCCCGGCGACAAGGTGGCGTACCCGCGCCTCGCGTACCCGACGTACGAGGTCGGCGCGCGCCTGGCCCGCGCGGACTACATGGTCTACGACGACCCCACGGAGCTGGACCCGACCGATCTGAAGCTCCTGTGGCTGAACTCCCCGTCGAACCCGACGGGCAGGGTCCTGTCCGCCCCGGAACTCGCCCGGATCGTCGCGTGGGCCCGCGAGCACGACATCCTCGTGTTCTCCGACGAGTGCTACCTCGAGCTGGGCTGGGAGGCCGACCCGGTCTCGGTCCTGCACCCGGACGTCTGCGGCGGCTCGTACGAGGGGATCGTCTCGGTCCACTCGCTCTCGAAGCGCTCGAACCTGGCCGGCTACCGCGCCGCGTTCCTCGCCGGTGACCCCGCCGTCCTCGGCGACCTGCTCCAGATCCGCAAGCACGGCGGCATGATGACGTCCGCGCCGACCCAGGCCGCGGTGGTCGCCGCCCTCGCGGACGACGTCCACGTCCGCGAGCAGCGCGAGCGCTACGCGGCCCGCCGCACCGCCCTGCGCGAGGCCCTGCTGCGCCACGGCTTCCGCATCGAGCACAGCGAGGCGAGCCTGTACCTGTGGGCCACCCGCGGCGAGTCCTGCTGGGACACCGTCGCCCACCTGGCCGAACTGGGCATCCTCGTCGCCCCGGGCGACTTCTACGGCGAGGCGGGCGAAAAATTCGTCCGTGTGGCCCTGACGGCGACGGACGAGCGGGTGGCGGCGGCGGTAGAACGCCTGGCGCCCCTTTAGGGGCGTCCCCTCAGACGCGCCCCGAAGGGGCGCGGGGAACTGCGCGCCCAGCCCCCACCGGCCCGCACGCCAGGAACCGACACACGCGAAGGGGTCCAGGGAACCTCCCTGGACCCCTTCGCCGTACGGCTACAGCATGTGCACGGCCCCGGCGACTAGCCGAGCGGCAACCCCTTCAGCGGCAGCTGCCCCGTCGGCAGACCACCCTTGGTCACCGCGTCCGTCGGAAGACCACCACCGGCGGTCTTCGCGGTGTCACCGAGCAGACCCCCGGCCTGCCCCGCCGCGTCCCCGGCCACCTTCTGCGCGGCCGGCGTCGCCGTCCTGGCGACACTGCCACCCGTCTTGCCCGCGGCCGGGACGGCCTTCTTGAGGGCGTTGCCGCCGGTCGTTCCCGCGAGCCCGGTGACGTTCTGCGTCGCACCGTCGACCGTGCTGCCGACGTGCGCGCCGTCCAGAGCGGTCAGGCCGCCGAGGTCGGGGGTGGCCGGGAGTTCGGCCGCCGCGCTGGCGGAGCCGGCCGCACCGACCACGGGCGCCGCTCCCGCTGCGATGAGCAGCGCGGCACGGGCGATCCGGCGGGTCAGGGGGAGGGACATGATGCTCCTTAGACGGAAGAGAACGGTGAAGTGTCCACCCGTGCCCGGGAGTTGACCGTCCGGCCGCCGACCGGCTGTCGGGCGACCCGTTGATCGTTCCGGGCTCGGACGCAGTGACTACCGCTCGAGACCCGCGAAGGTTGCGGTGGCCCGACGTAAAGAGTTGGCAATGTGTCGCATAATCGGTTGTGGATAAAAACGGGCAAAGGGTATCCGGTCGGAAAGTCTGCCGAATCCTTACGGCCCTTTGTTTTCAAGGGGTCCGGCGGATTCCGGAGTGAGGACGCGAAAACCTGCTCGCAGCGGCAACGCGCCACGCCGAGCATCCCCCGTACAGGTGAGGCCCCGTACTACTGCGCGGTGACGATACGGACCTCGCCGGGGGACTGCGTCCTCGTCGAACCGCCCGTGGTGACCGCCGCGCGCCACTCGCCGTTCCTCTCCCCGGCCGTCCACTCCCGCCCCGCGTAGGAGACCCGTCGGATGTGCAGCGCCGAGGAGTTGGCCACCGCCCAGTGCGCCAGCTCCCAGCCACGCTGGCGGACGGTGGAGTCGCCGGTGGGGTCCTTGCGCACGGGCACGGTCACGGTCCGGCCGGAGATGCTCGGCGAGGGGGCGAGCGTCGGGGTAGCCGTCGCGGAGGCGGGGGAGCCCGCGGTGCTCACATCGGCTCCCGCCTCCTGCAGCACCTCGCGCCCGAAGTCCCGTACGAGCGCGGCGCGCACCGAGTCCGGGCCGCCGACCGGGGTCGCCCCCGGGCGGCCCTCACAGGTCAGCGTGGCCGCCGCACGGCCGGTCAGGGCCGCGGCGAGCAGCGTCGCGTCCGGTTCGTGCTTCGCGTACGCCTGCGGATAGCCGCTGCGCTGCACGCGCTGCGCGGCGACGGTGAGCGGCAGCCGCGTGTAGCCCGGCACCTTGGCCAGGTGTTCGTAGAACATGCCGGCCGCGTACGTCGGGTCCATGATCTGTTTCGTCGTGCCCCAGCCCTGCGAGGGGCGCTGCTGGAAGAGACCGAGCGAGTCCCGGTCGCCGTGCTGGATGTTGCGCAGCCCCGACTCCTGGAGCGCGGTCGCGAGCGCGATGGCCACGGCGCGCTCCGGCAGCCCGCGGGTGGTGCCGACCGCCGAGATCGTCGCCGCGTTCACCGCCTGCTCCGGGGTGAACTCGTACGACGCTCCGTCGCTCTTGCCCGAGACGACTCTGCAGCGCGGCGCACCCGTCCCTCCTGTGAGGTACTGCACCGCGAGGTAACCCGCGAGCGCGAGCATGACTACGACGGCCGCTCCGAAACGGAAGAGGCGGCCGCGCCGGACAGGAGTGGGGGACGGCTCTGGCACGCGTACAAGGTACTGGAGGCGACTGTTGGCGACCTATGGGGTTGTGGACAACCCGTGTGCGGCAGGGCGCCGAGCAGGGGGCGCTAGGGTCGAGGGCATGGCCGACACCACCCTTGACCTCACGCTGGACGCCGCCGAGCTCACCGCGCGGCTCGTCGACTTCCCCTCGGAGAGCGGCAACGAGAAGCCACTCGCGGACGCCGTCGAGGCCGCGCTGCGCGCCCTGCCGCATCTGACGGTCGACCGGTACGGCAACAACGTCGTGGCGCGTACGAACCTGGGGCGGGCCGAGCGCGTGATCCTCGCCGGCCACATCGACACGGTCCCCATCGCCGGCAACGTGCCCTCGCGCCTCGACGAGGACGGCGTCCTGTGGGGCTGCGGCACCTGCGACATGAAGTCCGGCGTCGCCGTGCAGCTGCGCATCGCGGCCACGGTCCCGGCACCCAACCGCGACCTCACCTTCGTGTTCTACGACAACGAAGAGGTCGCCGCCCACCTCAACGGCCTGAAGCACGTCGCCGAGGCCCACCCGGACTGGCTGGCGGGTGACTTCGCGATCCTCCTGGAGCCGACGGACGGCCAGGTGGAGGGCGGCTGCCAGGGCACGCTCCGGGTGCTCCTGAAGACCAAGGGGGAGCGTGCCCACTCCGCGCGCGCGTGGATGGGCTCCAACGCGATCCACGCGGCGGCCCCGATCCTCGCCAAGCTCGCCGCCTACGAGCCGCGCACGCCGGTCGTGGACGGTCTCCGGTTCCACGAAGGCCTCAACGCCGTCCGCATCGAAGGGGGCGTGGCCACCAACGTCATCCCCGACGCCTGCACCGTCGTCGTCAACTTCCGCTACGCGCCCGACCGCAGTGAGGCGGAGGCCGAGGCCTTCGTCCGTGACTTCTTCGCCGACTGCGACATCGACGAGTTCATCGTCGACGACCACACCGGCGGGGCCCGGCCCGGCCTGACCCACCCGGCCGCCGCGGCCTTCCTGGCGGCCGTCGGCGGCGAGGCCCGCCCCAAGTTCGGCTGGACGGACGTCGCCCGCTTCAGCGCGCTCGGGGTGCCCGCGGTGAACTACGGGCCCGGCGCGCCGCTCCTCGCCCACAAGGTGGACGAGCGGGTGCGGGCGTCGGAGATCCCCGAGGCGGAGGAGCGCCTGCGCGCCTGGCTGACGTCCTGAGGACCCGCCCGAACCTTCGTGGTGCACGGCGGACATGCGCATGTCCCCCCTCCGTAACCCGCGTAGATCTACGCTGGGGCTGAACCACTTGCAAGCGGAGGGAGCGCACATGGCTACTGGCAACCCCGAGGGCAAGAAGCAGCCACCGGAGGAGCAGCGGCTGGGGCCGGTACTGCGCAGGCGGGGCCAGGTGCAGGCGAGCACCACGGACCAGCGGCTGCTGGACGCGGGCGGCCCCTCCGACTGGGTGCACACCGACCCCTGGCGGGTCCTGCGCATCCAGTCGGAGTTCATCGAAGGCTTCGGCACGCTCGCCGAACTCCCGCCCGCGATCAGCGTCTTCGGCTCCGCCCGTACACCGGTGGACTCGCCCGAGTACGAGACGGGAGTCGCGCTCGGCCGAGGCCTGGTCGAAGCCGGCTTCGCCGTCATCACGGGGGGCGGGCCCGGCGCGATGGAAGCCGCCAACAAGGGCGCCTGCGAGGCCAAGGGCATCTCGGTCGGTCTGGGCATCGAGCTCCCCTTCGAACAGGGCCTCAACCCCTACGTCGACATCGGCCTCAACTTCCGGTACTTCTTCGTCCGCAAGATGATGTTCGTCAAGTACGCCCAGGGCTTCGTGGTCCTGCCCGGCGGCCTCGGCACCCTCGACGAACTCTTCGAGGCCCTCACCCTCGTCCAGACCCAGAAGGTCACCCGCTTCCCGATCGTCCTGTTCGGCACGGCGTACTGGGGCGGTCTCGTCGACTGGCTCAAGAACACCCTGATCGCCCAGGGCAAGGCCTCGGAAAAGGACCTCCTCCTCTTCCACCTCACGGACGAGGTGGAAGAAGCGGTGGCCCTGGTCTCCAAGGAGGCCGGCCGCTAGCGGAGTGGCCCCGCAAGGGGCGCGGGGAACCGCGCGACCAGCCCCCACTCACCCGCAGCCGACGAACGCACCCGGGGGTCTGGGGGCGGAGCTCCCAGGTGGGGGATGGGACGGGTAGGGGCGGCGGGGGCGAGGAAGGTCTACGCCAGGCCGCGGCGGGCCACCGTCGGAGGGCGGTGGCCCGCGATCGACGCCACCATGTCCAGGACCTGACGCGTCTCGGCGACCTCGTGGACGCGATACACCTGCGCCCCCAGCCACGCCGACACCGCCGTCGTGGCCAACGTCCCCACCACCCGCTCCTTCACCGGCTTGTCGAGCGTCTCCCCGACGAAGTCCTTGTTGGAGAGGGAGACAAGCACGGGCCACCCCGTCTCCACCATCTCGCCCAGCCGCCGAGTCGCCTCCAGGCTGTGCCGCGTGTTCTTCCCGAAGTCGTGCCCGGGGTCGATCAACACGGACTCCCGGGGCACCCCCAGGGCCACCGCCCGCTCGGCCAGCCCCACGGTCACCCGCAGAATGTCGGCCACGACGTCGTCGTAGGCGATCCGATGCGGCCGCGTACGAGGCTCGGCGCCCCCGGCATGGGTGCACACCAGCCCCACCCCGTACCGCGCGGCCACCTCCGCGAGCCGAGGATCCACGCCACCCCACGCGTCGTTGAGCAGATCCGCCCCCGCCTCGCAGACCGCCTCCCCGACCTCGTGCCGCCAGGTGTCGACGCTGATGATCACGTCCGGGAACCGTCGCCGCACCTCGGCGACGAAACCGACCGTACGGCGCGCCTCCTCCTCGGCGGTCACCTCTTCGCCGGGCCCGGCCTTGACCCCGCCGATGTCGATGATGGCGGCGCCCTCGGCCACCGCCTGGTCCACGCGCGCGAGCGCGGGCTCGTCGCGGAAGGTGGCTCCCTGGTCGTAGAAGGAGTCCGGGGTCCGGTTCACGATGGCCATGATCACCGGCTCGTGGGGGTCGAATTCGTGCCTGCCCAGCCTGAGCATCCCCTGTGACCTCTCCTATAAGTCCCGCTGCTTAGCCGCCTGCGACCTTAACTGTCAGACTCGCATGGCACGATCGGACCCTGACACTTTCAGCGCCGGACCGCTCCGGCACTCGTCAGACATTTTCAGCAGCTTCAGTACTTTCGCGTCGGCGCCCAACGCGTCGGCACCAGAGCGTGGGGACCTCAGCGATGTTCATGTTCTTGTTCCTGGTCGTCGCGCTCGCCGTCGTGGTCGCCGCGGTGACACTGTCCGTGGTGGGCGGCGGCGAGAGCGCCCCCCTTCCCGACGCCGAGCCCGATCGACTGGTGGACCCGCTGCCCCAGGACCGGCCGGTGAACCGCGCGGACGTGGAGTCCGTGCGCTTCCCGCTCGCCGCCCGTGGCTACCGCATGGCGGACGTGGACGACGCCCTCGGCCGACTCGGCGCCGAGCTCGCCGAGCGGGACGCCAGGATCGCCGACCTGGAGGCCGCGCTGGCCGGGGCCCGCGCCACCGCGACCATGTCGCTGCGCAAGCCGGCCGAGGGGGAGCAGCAGTGAGCGACGCACTCGCCGGGCCCGACGGCGCGCTGCGCTGCCCCTGGGCCCTGTCCACCGAGGACTACGTCTCGTACCACGACGAGGAGTGGGGCCGCCCGGTCCACGGCGACGACGCGCTGTACGAGCGGCTCTGCCTGGAGGCCTTTCAGTCGGGCCTGTCCTGGATCACGATCCTGCGCCGTCGGCCGGGTTTCCGTGCCGCCTTCGCCGACTTCGAGATCGCCTCGGTGGCCGCGTTCACGGACGCCGACAAGGAGCGTCTCCTCGGCGACCCGGGGATCATCCGCAACCGCGCCAAGATCGAGGCGACCGTCGCCAACGCGCGCGTGCTGGCCGACTGGGCGCCGGGCGAGCTGGACGAGCTGATCTGGTCCTTCGCCCCCGACCCGGCCGCCCGCCCGGTCCCGAAGCGGCTGGCCGACGTCCCGGCCGTCACCGACGAGTCGACGGCCCTCTCCAAGACCCTCAAGAAGCGCGGCATCCGCTTCGTGGGTCCGACCACGGCGTACGCGCTGATGCAGGCCTGCGGCCTGGTGAACGACCACTTGGAGGATTGCACTGCCAGGAGCGCCCCTTAAGAGGCGCGGGGAACTGCGCGACCGGCCACCGACGGCCCGCAGTTCCCGTACCGACCTCCGACCGCCGAATCCAGCGAAGCGTTACCGCCCCAAGTACTTCGGCTTCTCCTTGTTGACGAACGCCTGCACCGCGATCACATGGTCCTCGGACGCCCCGGCCCGCGCCTGCAGCTCGTCCTCCTTCTCCAGCGTCTCGTCCAGAGAATGAGTGAGCCCGTACGCCACGGCCTCCTTCAGCGCGGCGTACGCGACCGTCGGCCCCGCCGCCAGCGCCCGCGCCACCTTCTCCGCCTCGCCGCGCAGCTCGGACGACGGGACGAGCCGGTTGGCGATCCCGAGCTCGAGGGCCTCCTGCGCGGTGATGCTGCGCGGGAAGAGCAGCAGATCGGCGGCGCGGCCCGGTCCGATCACCCGCGGCAGGTTCCATGACATGCCCGAGTCGGCGGTCAGCGCGACCCCGGCGAAGGACGTGTTGAAGGCGGCGGTGTCGGCGACGATCCGGTAGTCGGCGCAGAGGGCGAAGCCGAAGCCTGCCCCCGCGGCGACGCCGTTCACCGCGGCCACCACGGGCTTCGGGGCCCCGGTCAGGGCACGCACGATCGGGTTGTAGTGCTCGCGTACGGTGCTCATCGTGTGCCGCGACCCCGACTCCTTGTCGGCGGCCAGCAGCCCGATGTGCTCCTTGAGGTCCTGTCCGACGCAGAACGCCCGGTCACCCGCGGCGGTGAGCAGGATCGCCCGTACGCCGCCGTCCGCCGCGGCGGCCTGGGCCGCGTCCCGGAGGGCGACCTTGGTCTCGATGTTCATCGCGTTCATCGCCTCGGGGCGGTTCAGCGTGATCGTCGCGAGTCCGTCGCTCACCTCGTAGAGCACGGTGTCGGACATGGTGGGTCTCCTCCGGTGTCGCGGCTCCGACGTACCGGGCGGTACGTCCTGGTGTGAGGACAGCATGCAGGACAGCATGGCGGAGATCACGGTCCGGGCGTGGACAGGACATGTGACCTGCGTCAAAGAATTCCGCGCCGTGGAAGTCGATGCAGCGGCGCAGTATCGCAGTCACACCGCCGAATTGAGTGGTTTTGCTCAAGCGCGTTGCGCAAGCGATGCCGACTGATGTTGGTCATCGGGTCCTGAGATGCGGGATAATGGCCTGGAAGCAATGTGTTCGATGCCGGTGACGTGTGTCCTATGAGGGGACGTGCGTGCCCTCAAGGGGCCGTCGGCGACGATGAGCTGGTTTCAGGAAGGGGAACGAGCATGGCGGCCATGAAGCCGCGGACGGGCGATGGCCCGCTCGAGGTGACCAAGGAGGGGCGGGGCATCGTCATGCGCGTTCCGCTCGAAGGCGGCGGTCGGCTCGTCGTCGAGCTGACCCCTGACGAGGCCGACGCGCTCGGCGACGCCCTCAAGAAGGTCGTCGGCTGACGCGGAACGCGACCATACCCTTTTCAGCTGCCCCGGCATCGTATTCGGTGCCGGGGTGGTGGTTTTCCTGGGGCGCGACAGCGGTGTATCTGTGCGCATCGACGCAGTTCAGGCGTGCGGTGCGGGTACGAGGCCGAGCGTGCGGTCAGCGCTTGACCCCGCACAGCAACCCGTCGCCCACCGGCAGCAACGAGGGCACCAGGTCCTGGCTCTCGCGCACCGCGCGCAGCAGTTCGCGCAGCCGGCCGACCTCGGCGGGCTGCGGGCCCGATTCGACCGTGCGGCCGTCCGCGAAGACACCCTCGAAGACGACCAGCCCGCCCGGACGCAGCAGGCGCAACGATTCAGCGAGGTAGTCCAGGCACTCCAGGCGGTCGCCGTCGCAGAAGACGAGGTCGTAGCCGGCGTCCGCGAGCCGGGGCAGAACGTCCAGCGCGCGGCCGGGGATGAAGCGGGCGCGGTTGCTGGCGAAGCCGGCCGCGCGGAAGGCCTGGCGGGCGAACTGCTGGCGGTCCGGTTCCGGATCGACGGTGGTCAGTACCCCGTCCGGCCGCATGCCGTGCAGCAGATGAATTCCGGATACGCCGGTCCCGGTCCCGATCTCCGCCACCGCTTTCGCGTCCACGGTGGCGGCGAGCAACCGCAGCGCGGCGCCCGTGCCGGGCGACACCGGGCGCAGCCCTGCCTCGCGGGCCCGGTCGCGGGCCCAGCGCAGCGCTTCGTCCTCGGCGACAAAGGCGTCGGCGAACGCCCAGCTCGTCTGCCGGTTGCCGGTAATGACCCTCTCCCTGTCCCCGTGGTTGCCTGGGCGTGACTGTATCCGTTGGTGCCGGGAACCCGCAGATGGGACCAGGCGTTTAGAGGGGTGTGGAAACAGAGCGGGGGGAAGTCGGTGGAACAGTGCGCGGAGCGGGCCGTGGAGCGGGGTGGCGACCACATGCTGACGCAGCCATATGAGCACGTATCAAATTCTCGTAAAACCGCTTATCCGGAGCTAACGGGCGAGGTGGCTATGGTAGGGGCTCCACTGGACACCACCAGAGCCGACAGGGGAGGTGCGGCTGCGCCTGTGGATCGGGGAGGGGTGCTGCGGCGCCTTCTCAGATCAGCGGGTGAGCCGAAATCCGTGACCGACATCGCTGACAAGTTCCATGCTGCTGCCCCGGCGCAGACCGCGACGTTCACCACCGACGCGGAGTCGCAGGCGTGGACTCCGCCCACCTGGGAGGAGATCGTCAGCACGCACAGCGGCCGGGTCTACCGGCTCGCCTACCGCCTGACGGGCAACCAGCACGACGCCGAGGACCTCACACAGGAAGTCTTCGTCCGCGTCTTCCGCTCCCTGTCGACCTACACGCCCGGCACCTTCGAGGGCTGGCTGCACCGCATCACCACGAACCTCTTCCTCGACATGGTGCGCCGCAAGCAGCGCATCCGCTTCGACGCCCTCGGTGACGACGCGGCCGAGCGCCTGCCCAGCCGCGAGCCCTCCCCGCAGCAGGTCTTCAACGACGCGCACTTCGACGCGGACGTCCAGCAGGCGCTGGACACCCTCGCGCCCGAGTTCCGCGCCGCGGTCGTGCTCTGTGACATCGAGGGACTTTCGTACGAGGAGATCGCCGCGACCCTGGGCGTCAAGCTCGGTACGGTCCGCAGCCGGATCCACCGTGGCCGTTCGCAGCTGCGCAAGGCCCTCGCACACCGGTCTCCCGAGGCCCGTGCCGAGCGCCGCGGCTTCGCGATCACGGGAGTTCCGGCGCTGGGAGGAGGGGGCGCGACCGCGTGAGTGGATCCCGACCGAACTCTACGGAGCGGTGTGTTGCCGACCAGCATCTTGGGGACCGACTCTCCGCCCTGGTGGACGGAGAGCTCGGTCATGAGTCGCGCGATCGCGTCCTGGCCCACCTCGTCACCTGCGCGAAGTGCAAGGCCGAGGCGGACGCCCAGCGCCGACTGAAGAACGTCTTCGCGGAAGTCGCCCCTCCGCCCCCCTCCGAGAGCTTCCTGGCCCGTCTCCAGGGACTGCCCGGGGGAGGTGACTTCGACGGCGGTGATGGCTCACCGTTCGGCGGGGGCGGATTCGGCGGAAGACTCCCCTCCGGAGCCCCGGTGACCGGCGTCTTCGGAGTGCGCGGAGAGCCCTTCGGGTACGTGCCCGCGGCGCCGAACGGCGACGTGCTGCCGCCCGCCTCCGGGCGCGGTTTCCGCATCCATGACGTGAGCCGTCACGAGTCCGACCGATCGGCCTCGCGCGGGCTGCGCTTCGCCTTCGCCGCCGCCGGTGCGGTGTCGCTGGCCGCGGTCGCGCTCGGCGGGGTGTCGACCGGAGTGCCGGCCGACACCACGGACGCGCGCGGCGGCTCCGGCGGCAGCAATGTGACGCCGGCGCGTACGCCGGGCTCGGGGCCCGCGACCGCTCCCGAGACACAGCGCCGCCGCTCCGACGGGCCGCTGCTCGCCCAGGGCGAGCGTTCGCTCGGCGTGGCGCCCGCGGTGCCTACCTCGGTGTCCGCACCCCTGCTCCCCGGAGTCCCCGCTCCGGTGACCCGGGCAGACGACGTCATGCACACGCTGACCACCCCCGTGGTGGCCGGTGCCGCCGCGATGTCCCCGCTCATACATCCGCTCACCGAGTCCCAGCCGATCGCCCAGACCTCCTGGTCGACGCCGCCCGGCCTCACGCCTCCGCGCCTGCTCGCCGCCCCGGCCACCACCCCGTCCCCCTCTTCCTCCCCGTCCCCCTCCTCCCGTACCGCCCACTGACCGGCCCGCTGCGTTCCGGCCCCGGAACCTGGTTGAATCCAGGGTGGGCCGCGTCCGCCGGAGGGATTCCCGGACGCGGAGTCGGCAATCTGCGGTGACCGTCGGCGTGTTGTGCCGCGGGCCAGGTGTGGGGAGAGCATGAACGAGGGGAAGCCCACGAAGGCGAAGTGGTGGAGTCGGCCCCGCCCGGTCTCTCCGGGGGTCGGCGAGGTGGGCCCGGTCGAGGACATCTCCGGACCCGGGGCGGACGGCGACTCCGTCGCGCACCACAACTCCGACGGGGACCGGCAGTCCGAGAGGGACTACCAGTCCGACGGGGACTACGAACTGGACCGCCCGGCGACGACCACGGCTCCGACGGGTGTGGCCGGTGCGGTTGATGCGGGTTCGCCTTACGTCGCACCGGCGGGGCCCGGTGCCGGGAGCGGTGTCGGCGGCGGTGACTTCGAGTTGGAGCGTCCTGCCGCGGTTCTTCAGGGAAGCGTGCCGGATGCGGAGGCGGTCGGGGGTCCCTCGGACGCCGTGCCCGCGGGCCGCGCCCCGGTCGCCGCCGTACCGGCGCAGCAGGCCCCCGAAGACCGTCCCCGGCCCCTGCACGATCCCGACCCCTACAGCACCCCGCCGTACGGCGAGCCGGGCCCCTGGGCGCCCGCCCCGCCCGTCCAGCACCCGGCGGTTACCCCCGCGCACGGCACCGCCATGCCCCCGGGCCCGCCCCCGCTTCCGGCCCCGGCGCCGCTCCTGGCCCCGGTCCCGTACCCGAGCAATCCCCACCCGGCCCCCGCCCCGTGGCAGAACTACGACCCCTGGGCCGCCCCGGGACCGCTCCAGCAGAACGGGGCGGCTGTCGAGACGAAGACTCAGCGGCGCAAGCGGGCGAGGAAGGCGTTGGTCCTCGGGGCCGTGGCGCTCGCCCTCGTCTCCGGAGGCGTCGGAGGCGCCGTAGGGGCCTATCTGGAGCGCAACGGCGGGGTCGGCGACGTCACACTGCCGCAGGCCGCCAAGGAGGCGCCCGGGCGGGCCACGGACAGCGTGGCCGGGATAGCGGCCCGCGCGCTGCCCAGCGTGGTCACCCTGCATGTGCGCGGCTCCGGCGAAGCGGACACCGGCACCGGGTTCGTGCTCGACACCCGGGGCCACATCCTCACCAACAACCACGTGGTCGAGCCGGCCGGCAGCGGCGGCGCGATAACCGTGACGTTCAGCGGCGGCGAGAGCGCCAAGGCCACCGTCGTCGGGCGCGACAGCGGCTACGACCTCGCGGTGGTCAAGGTCTCGGGAGTCGGCGGGCTGCGGCCCATGGCCCTGGGCAACTCCGAAAGCGTCCAGGTGGGCGACCCCGTCGTCGCCATCGGCGCGCCCTTCGACCTCGCCAACACCGTCACCTCCGGGATCATCAGCGCCAAGGAGCGTCCCATCACGGCGGGCGGCGAGAAGGGCGACGGGAGCGACGTCTCGTACGTCGACGCGCTGCAGACCGACGCGCCCATCAACCCCGGCAACTCCGGCGGCCCCCTCCTCGACACCAGGGCCCGTGTCATCGGCATCAACAGCGCCATCCGCTCCGCCGACGGCGGCACCGACCTCCAGGGCGGCCAGGCCGGTTCGATCGGGCTCGGCTTCGCCATCCCCGTCAACCAGGCCAGGCGCGTCGCCGAGGAGCTGATCAACACCGGCCGGGCGACCCACCCGGTGATCGGGGTCATGCTGGACATGGACTACACGGGCGACGGCGCCCGGGTCGGGACGAAGGGTGGCGCGCCGGTCACCGCGGGCGGCCCCGGGGCCAGGGCGGGCATCAAGGCCGGCGACGTCATCACCGAGGTCGACGGACAGCGCGTCCACTCCGGTGAGGAGCTGATCGTGAAGACACGCGCCCACCGTCCCGGCGACCGGCTCCGGCTGACCCTCAGGCGGGGCGGCTCGCAGCGGACGGTCACCCTGGTCCTCGGCTCCGCGAGCGGCGGCTGACCTCTTTCGACAGCAACTGACATGAACTTCACAGGAGGGACCCCGAGCCCGCGCTGAGCGGCGAACATCCGGGGAAACTCGTCGTGTACACGAACCCGGAAGCCCCGGGACAGTTCCGGACGGACGGGATCGACGGGTACCGTGGACCCGGCCCGGACCACGGAAGAATCCCGAGGGCCCGAGGACTGAGGACATCGCAAGGAGCTTCAGGTGTTCAATGACATAGGACCGCTCGAGCTGGTGACGCTCGTTGTCCTCGCCGTGCTCGTCTTCGGTCCGGACAAGCTCCCGAAGATGATCCAGGACGTCACCCGCACCATCCGCAAGATCCGCGAGTTCTCGGAGAGCGCCAAGGCGGACATCCGTGAGGAACTCGGCCCGGAGTTCAAGGACTTCGAGTTCGAGGACCTCAACCCCAAGACGTTCATCCGCAAGCAGCTGGACAACGACGAGCTGGGGCTCAAGGAGATCCGCAACGGCTTCGACCTGAAGAAGGAGATGGCCGAGGTCACGGACGCGGTGCACAGCCGCGACACGGACTCCTCTTCGTCTTCCCCGTCCTCGTCCTCCGGTTCCTCCGGCGGCCCGATCGACATGACCAAGAAGCCCGAGAAGACCGATCCGGACGAGCGCCCGCCCTTCGACGCGGACGCCACCTGAGTCGTACCCGCAGGCGTGTGACACGGGCTGAAAACGGCACGTGCGTGTCCCACGCGCCGGGTGCTTTCCCTGCTGCTCGGGGCGGTGTGGCTATGCTGCCCAGTTGTTGTGCGGACCGCTGAGGACGCCCGAGGGGGGCGGGCCACCCGGTCCGACGAGAGCAAGGAGGCGTCCGGGCAGATGGAGACGACAAGTCGGGTAGGCGCGCAGGCGCCGGCCGCGGAAGACGGACAGCAGGTCCCCTCCGCCCGCCGCACGGTAGACGGCTACCTGCTGGCGCCCTTCCCGTGGTACGGCCTCGACGAGGCCTTCACGGGGCCGCGCTGGCTGATGCAGGTCGGTACGTCGGCGGAAGGTGCCGTCGAGCACGGTTCGATCGGGCACGGGGAAGAGCCCTCGGTGCGCAGCGAGTCGACGGAGGACAAGGAGCGGTTCGCGGTCGTGGTGACCGTCGCGGCCAACCCCTCGCGCCGCAGCGCGGACGGTACCGGGCTCCTTGAGGCCACATCAGTGTCCTCGGCGGCCTGGCTGGCCGGTGTGGGGCTGCTGTCCTTCACCTGGCCCGGCCAGATGGACCACACCCGGCGGGACAACTGGCTGGACCAGCAGACCGAGACGGCGTGGGTCCTCGCGGACGACCTCGAAGGGCCCGACTGGTCCTCGCTGTCCCTCCCCGTGGACGGCGTCCCCACGCCGTTCCACTACCGCGAGCTGGAGTTCGGCTGGGTCCTCGCGGGCTCCACCCAGGAGGGGGTCCATGTGGGGGCGTACGGGCGGGGGATGAGCGCGTACGGGTTGGCCTTCGCCAAGATCAAGGACATCGCGGCGTACGCGTGACGGTGCCCTGCCCTCCGGGAGGGGGACGAGGACGCGGGCCGATGTGGGACTTCGGCTCGTTCGGCGGCTGCGGGCCGGTTCTGGCTGGTCGCGCCCACGCGGCGGAGCCGCATATGTCACAGCTCCGCGCCCCTTCGGGGCGCTCCTCAGCGGGGCGCCCCTGCTCTACGTGCTGCCGGGGAATGGGCTAGAACTTGTTCCTCGGGGTGATGCCCAGGGACATGCCGGACAGGCCGCGCTGGCGGCCGCCGAGCTTGCCGGCGATGGCGCGCAGGGCGGAGCCCGCGGGGGACTCCGGGTCGGTCAGGACGACCGGCTTGCCCTCGTCGCCGCCCTCGCGGAGGCGGACGTCGATCGGGATGGAGCCGAGGACGGGAACGCTCGCGCCGGTGGTGCGGGTCAGGCCGTCGGCGACGCTCTGACCGCCGCCCGTGCCGAAGACGTCGACCATCTCGCCGCAGTGCGGGCACGGCAGGCCCGACATGTTCTCGACCACGCCCACGATCTTCTGGTGGGTCTGGACGGCGATGGAGCCCGCGCGCTCGGCGACCTCGGCCGCCGCCTGCTGCGGGGTGGTGACGACCAGGATCTCCGCGTTCGGGACCAGCTGGGCCACCGAGATCGCGATGTCGCCCGTGCCCGGCGGGAGGTCGAGGAGCAGGACGTCCAGGTCGCCCCAGAAGACGTCCGCCAGGAACTGCTGGAGGGCGCGGTGGAGCATCGGGCCGCGCCAGACCACCGGTGCGTTGCCCGGGGTGAACATGCCGATGGAGATGACCTTCACGCCGTTCGCGGACGGCGGCATGATCATGTTCTCGACCTGGGTCGGACGGCCGTCGACGCCGAGCATGCGGGGCACCGAGTGGCCGTAGATGTCCGCGTCGACCACGCCGACCTTGAGGCCGTCGGCCGCCATCGCCGCCGCGAGGTTCACGGTCACCGAGGACTTGCCGACACCGCCCTTGCCGGAGGCGACCGCGTACACGCGCGTGAGTGAGCCCGGCTTGGCGAAGGGCACCTCGCGCTCGGTCTGGCCGCCGCGCAGCGCGGTCGCCAGCTCCTTGCGCTGCTCGTCGCTCATCACGTCCAGGGTCACGTCGACGCGGGTGACACCCTCGACCGCCGAGACCGCCTCCGTCACGTTCTTCGTGATGGTCTCGCGCATCGGGCAGCCGGAGACGGTCAGATACACGGTGACCGCGACCGCGCCATCCGCACCGATCTCCACCGATTTGACCATCCCCAGCTCGGTGATGGGTCGCTGGATCTCGGGGTCGTTCACCGTCGCCAGTGCTTCACGCACCGCGTCTTCCGTAGCCATAGGACGATGGTACGGCGCCCGGCCCGGGGCCCGGAAAGCCCCGTCAGCGGTCGCCTACGTCACGTCGCGGCGGCCGTTCTGCCGGGAATACGACCCGGCGGTCGGCGCTGTGTTCCTCCAGCTCCCTGATCAGGTCCTGGAATTCGGAGCGGATCCAGTCGCGGGTGGCCACCTCGCCGAGGCCCATGCGCAGGGCGGCGATCTCGCGGGTGAGGTACTCGGTGTCCGCGATCGAGCGCTCGTTCTGCTTGCGGTCCTGTTCGAGGTTGACCCGGTCGCGGTCGTCCTGGCGGTTCTGCGCGAGGAGGATCAGCGGGGCGGCGTAGGAGGCCTGGAGCGAGAGCATCAGGGTCAGGAAGATGAACGGGTACGGGTCGAAGCGCAGATGGCGCGGTGCCGCGATGTTCCACACCAGCCACACGATGATGACGACCGTCATCCAGACGATGAACCGTCCGGTGCCGAGGAAGCGCGCGATCCGCTCCGACAGCCGCCCGAAGGCCTCCGGGTCCCACTCGGGCACCAGCCGGCGGCGCGGCGGCAACGGCTGGTCGAGGCGGGTGCGGGGCCGGGTGGCGGCGGTCGCCCCGGTGGCGGCCCGTTCGCGGGTCTCGCGGTCAGGTCCCATCGCGCCCCCCTTCGTCCACGCCTTCACGGGCGTCTTCCTGGTCGTCTTCCGCGTCGTCTCCCCGGTCGTCCTCGCGGTCGTCCTCGCGGTCGTCCTCGGGTTGGCGCAGGCGCCCGTCCTGAGGTTCGTCCAGACGCTCGTCCTGTGGTTCGTCCTCGTGCAGATGGAACTCGGTCTCGCGCCAGTCCTCCGGCAGCATGTGGTCCAGTACGTCGTCCACGGTCACCGCGCCGAGCAGTGAGCCGCTCTCGTCGACGACGGGCGCCGCGACCATGTCGTACGTGGCGAAGAAGCCCGCGACGACGGGCAGCGCCGCGTCCGGCGCGAGCACCTGCAGATCGCCTTCGAGGATCGAGCTGACCAGCGTGTACGGCGGGTCGCGCAGCAGCCGCTGGAAGTGCACCGTGCCCAGGTACTTGCCGGTCGGTGTCTCGTCCGGTGGGCGGCACACGTACACCTGCGCGGCGAGCGCCGGGGACAGGTCGGGGTTGCGGACCCGGGCGAGCGCGTCGGCGACCGTGGCGTCGGGCCGCAGCACGATGGGCTCGGTCGTCATCAGACCGCCGGCGGTTCGCTCCTCGTACGACATCAGCCGTCGTACGTCGGCCGCGTCGTCGGGCCGCATCAGCATCAGCAGCCGCTCCACGTCGTCCTCGGGCAGTTCGGCGAGCAGGTCGGCCGCGTCGTCGGGGTCCATCGCCTCCAGGACATCGGCGGCGCGCTCCTCCTTGAGTTTGCCCAGGATCTCGATCTGGTCGTCCTCGGGGAGCTCCTCCAGGACGTCGGCGAGGCGGTCGTCGTTCAGGGCGGCGGCCACCTCCCCGCGCCGTTTCGGCGACAGGTGGTGCAGGACATTGGCCAGGTCGGCCGCGCGCAGCTGCTCGAAGGTGGCGAGGAGGCTCTCGGCGCCCTGTCCGTGCTCCTCCAGCGAGAACCCGGTGACGGCGGACCAGTCGACGGTCATCGTCTCGCCCTTGGTGCGCCGGAAGGTCCCGCTGCGGCCCTTGCGCACGAAGACGCGGCCGATCTCCCACTCCCGGCGGGCCGGCCGCTGCTGGACGGACACGTCGAGCACGGTCACCTCCTCGCCGCTCTCGACGAGCCGGACCCGGCAGTCGAGCAGTTCACCGAAGACCAGCCGCTCGGTGGGCCGCTGCTCGAAGCGGCGCACGTTCAGGACACCGGTGGTGATGACCTCTCCGGACTCGATGCCGATGACACGGGTCATGGGCAGGAAGATGCGCCGCCGGGTGGAGAGTTCCACGACCAGCCCGAGCAACCGGGGCGGGCGGCGCCCGACGCGGAGCATGGCGACCAGGTCCCGCACGCGGCCCACCTGGTCGCCGCTGGGGTCGAAGACGGCGACACCGGCGAGGTGCGAGACGAAGATCCGGGGGGCGCCTGCGGCCATGCCCGCGCCTCCTTCTTTCCGTGTTGCTCTTTCTTCCGTGTCGCTGGTCGCTCGTCGCTGGTCGCGTGTCGCTCCGAACGCTTGCCGGCTTTCTCCGCACGGGCGTTTGGTCCCGACCTGTCCGCTCAGGTGGGCTTCAGGCTAGCCCGTCCCGGTCGGATACGCCCTGGTGAGCGGTCCGGACGGACTGGCTCCGCCGGGCACGTACGGCACCGGTACGCTGCCGTACGCCGTTGGGGACACCCGGCATGGGCCCCCGCACGGACACGCGCATGGACACCCGTATGAAAGGCAGCCCTACCTGTGACTGCGATTTCCCAGGGCCGTACCCGCAGGGCCGCACTGGTGGGCGCGATGTGCGCACTGCTCGTGACGGGGACGGCGCTGACGGGGTGCGGTAGTGAGGATCCGGACGCGGGCACGAACGGGGTGGGGAAGCTGTCCGCCACCGAGATCCAGTCGAAGACGCGCAAGGCCGCCACGTCGGCCGAGGCGGTACGACTCGCCGGGACCGTGGTGTCGAACGGGCGCACGTACAAGCTCGACATGCGGCTGAAGTCCGACGGCGGCACCGGTTCGGTCACCTCGGAGGGCGCGAGCTTCCATCTGCTCCGGGTCGGCCGGCATCTCTTCCTCAAGGCCGGCGCCGAGTTCTGGAACCACCAGGGCGGCAAGAGCGGTGCCACCTCCTCGGCGGACACCGCGGCCGCCGACAAGCTCGACGGCAAGTATGTGAAGGTCCCGAGCGGCGACCCGGCCTACAAGCGCTTCATCAGCTTCACGGACAAGGACGTCCTGCTCGACGGTCTGCTGACCCTGCACGGCTCCCTCGCCACGGACGGCCACCACGAGCAGTCCGGCGTCCGCACCATCCGCATCACCGGCGACAAGGGCGCGGGCGGCACCCTGGACGTCTCCCTGAAGGGAACCCCGTACCCGCTGCTCCTGGTCCGCGCGGGCGACGCGGGCACGCTCAGCCTCACCGACTGGGGCAAGGGCTTCGCCCTCGCGGAACCCGCCAAGGACGAGACCGTGGACTACGGTCGGCAACTGCCGACGTCGTAGCCCTGGAGCAGGTCCGCCGGAGAGGCCCTGGGCCCTGTCGTCACATTCCCTCCCCCACTGCCTCAAGGGCGTGGGAGGTGCCCCCAGCCCCGCGACGCCATGCACGCGCCCCCAAGTTCTCGGCTTCGCTCGAACAGGGGACCCCCATGACGCCGCAGGGCCCGCCCTCCGGGCGGACGACGGGAATGTGACGAGCGGACCTAGCGGCGGCGTCCCCGCTTCCTGAAGAGCAGACGCGGTACGGCGGCCGGGATCGGCCGGCGGGTGGTCGCCGGGGACGGGACGGGCGCGGCGGCCAGCGAGCCGTCCGGCAGCGGGAGTGTGCCCGCCCGGGGCTCCAGGCGCAGCACCCGGCACTCGCGGGCCCAGCGGGCCGGCATCTCCTCGCCGTCGGGCGCGTTCAGACGCTTGCCCTTGAGCTCGGCGACGGTCGCCTCCCACGCGGGGGAGCCGGGCGCGAGTTCGACCACCTGCGCGGTCCACGCGGCCAGCCGCCCGCCCTTGTCCTTGCTGCGGACGACGACGACCGCGTCGCCCCCGTCGACGAGCGAGGGAAGCGGCTGCTCTCCGGGCCCGTCGCCGACCAGGCAGGCCGCGCCGTCGTGCCACACGTGCCACAGGGCCCGGGTGGGGGCCTCGGCGCCCGGCGCCTCGTGCGCCGGCACGGCGCCGCTCCGCACCCAGATCAGCCCGGACTTCTTCGTGGCCTCCTCGACGAGGGCCCGGTCGAGCAGCTGTTCCGTCATGGGCCCAGCCTATCCAGGGGCACCGGGCGGTCACCCGGTGCGCTCAGAGCCAGCCGTTGCGCTTCAGGATCCGGTGGATCGACAGACACATCCCGACCGTGGCGCCCAGCACCAGCGGGTAGCCGTACTTCCAGTGCAGCTCCGGCATGTGGTCGAAGTTCATGCCGTACACGCCACAGACCATCGTCGGTACGGCGATGATCGCGGCCCAGGAAGTGATCTTGCGCATGTCCTCGTTCTGCGTCACGGACGCCTGCGCGAGGTTGGCCTGGAGGATGGAGTTGAGCAGTTCGTCGAAGCCGAGGACCTGCTCCTGGACGCGGGCGAGGTGGTCGGCGACGTCGCGGAAGTACTTCTGGATGTCCGGGTCGATCAGCCGCATCGGGCGCTCGCTCAGCAGCTGCATGGGGCGCAGCAGCGGGGATACGGCCCGCTTGAACTCCAGCACCTCGCGCTTGAGTTGGTAGATGCGGCCGGCGTCCGTGCCGCGCGGGGTGCCCTTGCGGCCCGGCGAGAAGACCTCGGTCTCCACCTCGTCGATGTCGTCCTGCACGGCGTCCGCGACCGCGATGTACCCGTCGACGACGTGGTCGGCGATGGCGTGCAGCACGGCGGAGGGGCCCTTGGCGAGCAGCTCGGGGTCGTCCTGCAGCCGGTGCCGCAGCGCGCGCAGCGAGCCCTGCCCGCCGTGCCGGACGGTGATGAAGAAGTCCCGCCCGGTGAAGCACATGACCTCGCCGGTCTCCACGATCTCGCTGGTGGCGGTGAGCTCGTCGTGCTCGACGTAGTGGATGGTCTTGAAGACGGTGAACAGGGAGTCGTCGTAGCGCTCCAGCTTGGGTCGCTGGTGGGCCTGGACGGCGTCCTCGACGGCCAGCGGGTGCAGTCCGAACTCGCCCGCGATACCGGCGAATTCGGCCTCCGTGGGCTCGTGCAGACCGATCCACACGAAACCGCCGTCGCGGTGCACCAGCCGCATCGCCTCCTGGGGCGTCAGCGGCTCGGGGGTCTGGACGCGGGCGCCGTCGCGGTAGACGGCGCAGTCGACCACGGCGGAGTTGGTCCCGGGGGCGCGGGTGTGGTCGTACGAGCCACTGTCCTTGCGCAGCGAGGGACGGGGACGGACCGCGGCACGCAGGTCACGAATCATCGACATGACGGGCTCCTTCGCAACGGAGGCGACCGACGACGGTTGAAACTACCCGGAATGGGGACGTCCAGACTGCGGATGTTTGGCACGTCCACAAAGCGGGGAGCACCGCACCGTCGCGGTGGCAGCTTCGCTACTGATTCAGATCAGACAGATCGGATGTATCAGGCGGAAACGAAGCGCTCTTCCGTGGTGCACCGGGACAACGCTGACACGTATGCACACGTTTGCAGGAGGAAGCAGCCGACAGAGCTACGGGAGCCGGGGAGCGGCTGGAACCAGCTACAGAACTTCAGCGACCGGAAGAGCGGGTGGTACTGCCAGGTCGACTTCGGTCCATTGCAGCCCCACCTCCTCCGGTCGGTCCCCCGTGAGGGACGATCCATCCCCCGTGGGGGAGCTGGCTTCCCCCGTGGGGAAGACAGTCAGTCTCAGTGCGTCGGAGCTTGAGAGCGACGCTTCTGCGTGCTGCCCCGACCAGCGGCCAAGACTATCAGCGCACTGAAGCGTCAAGCCGCTGCTTTGCCCGTTACTGACGAGTTCTATGCTCGGCTCATGGCTGATGTTCTTCCTTTGGTCGAGGCCCGGTTGCGCTCCGCGCTGGGCGAACCCGACGCCCGGGCCGCGGTCACCTTCCTCGGCACCGACCGTATCGAAGTGCTGCGCTTCACAGAGGGTGACGTCGTCCGCTACGCCACGCTCGGTATGTCCGCCCAGCCGATGGCGGACCCCACGGCGGTCCTCGCCGACCCGGTGAAGGGCCCGCGCGCGGAGCTGGTCCTGTCCGTCCGCCCCGGTGTCGCCGACACCGACAAGGTGCTCCGCCCGCTCGCCGTGCTCGCCGCGTCCCCGCAGGTCGAGGGGCTGATCGTGGCCCCCGGCGCCTCGCTCGACGTGGGCGGCGCGCTGTGGCCCGGCGCGCCGTTCACCTCGGTCCTGGTCGCGGAGTCCGGTGGCCTGGTCGAGGACCTGGAGCTGGACGCGCCCGCCGATCCCGTACGGTTCCTGCCGCTGCTCCCGATGACGCCGAACGAGGCCGCCTGGAAGCGCGTGCACGGCGCCGGGGCCCTTCAGGAGCGCTGGCTGAACGGCGGAACGGACCTGCGCGATCCCTCGCGCAGGTCCGTTCCGCTGGACTGAGCACTTCTTGACCCGTTTCTTTTCCGCCGGCCTGAGACCAGGCCGGTTTCCTGGCCGAAAACAGTCAGTTGGCGAACACGGTCACACTGTCCTCGGTGGCGTGCATCGGCTGGAGCTCCTCGGCCTCGTGGGAGAGCGCGTTCCGGCGTACGAACACCACGACCGCTCCGATCACGGCGGTGATCGCGGCGACCACGAACGGGATGTGGATGTCGCTCCACTCCTCGATCTTCGGCGCGAAGTAGGGCGCGGCCGCGGCGGCGAACCAGCGGACGAAGTTGTAGCCGGCGCTCGCCACCGGGCGCGGCGCGTCCGACACGCCGAGCGCCAACTCGGTGTAGACGGTGTTGTTCACGCCGATGAAGGCGCCCGACAGGATCGTGCAGACCACGGCCGCGGTGTGGTTGCCGTACCCGAGCACGAGCACGTCGGCGGCGAGCAGGACCAGGGAGCCGCCCAGCACCTTGAGCGAGCCGAACCGTGCCTGCATCCGCGGCGCGACGATCACTGAGAAGACGGCGAGCAGCAGGCCCCAGCAGAAGAACACGGCGCCCGACTTGTAGGGGGTCATGTTCAGCACGAACGGGGTGAAGGCCAGCACGGTGAAGAACGTGTAGTTGTAGAAGAACGCCGACACGGCAGCCGAGGCGAGGCCGCCGTGGCCGAGCGCCTTGATCGGGTCGAGCAGTGAGGTCTTCTTCGCGGGCCTCGGCTGCTCCTTCAGGAACGCCGTGATGCACAGGAAGCCGACCGCCATCAGGAACGCGGTGCCGAAGAAGGGGTAGCGCCAGCTGGCGTTGCCGAGCAGGGCGCCGAGCAGCGGCCCGCACGCCATGCCGAGGCCGAGCGCGGACTCGTAGAGCAGGATCGCCGCGGCGCTGCCGCCGGCCGCCGCGCCGACGATCACGGCGAGGGCGGTGGAGACGAACAGCGCGTTGCCCAGACCCCAGCCGGCCCTGAAGCCGACGAGTTCGCCGACCGAGCCCGACGTGCCCGCGAGCCCCGCGAAGACCACGACGAGGGCGAGGCCGAGCAGCAGGGTCTTCTTGCCGCCGATGCGGCTGGAGACGAAGCCGGTCACCAGCATCGCGACCGCGGTGATCAGGAAGTACGAGGTGAACAGCAGCGAGACCTGACTCGGGGTGGCGTCCAGGCCCTTGGCGATGGAGGGCAGGATCGGGTCGACGAGCCCGATGCCCATGAAGGCGACGACGGATGCGCCGGCGGTCGCCCAGACGGCCTTCGGCTGCCGCAGGATGCTGCCCGCGCCGGCGTCGAATGTGTCCCCCTCGGCGGGACCTCCCGTGGTGTTGGTCATGCTCGCTCCTCGACTGCGTAGGGAGAGATCGGTGGCCATGGATCGATGGCTGGATCGTTGGCGTATGCACATAATAAGTTAGGAGGGCTAATTAATGCAAGCTGCATCTAGTTCCATCGGGTGACCGGCGCGCTCCGGACGGGTGATCGTCCTTGACGCGGCGAAATACGGGGAGGACCGTGGGGCCCTATGAGGGGCGAACCCAGTTGCCCGAAGTGTGGTGGCCGGGTCAGGGCTCCCGGCCTCTTTGCCGACTCCTGGCAGTGCGATGCGCATGGGGCCGTGTATCCGCTGCAGCCCGTGATCCCGCCCAGCGTCGAGGCCCTCGGTGTCGTGGTGCACCGTGCCCAGGTGCCGGTGTGGATGCCGTGGCCGCTGCCGGTCGGCTGGCTGTTCACCGGCGCGGCCTTCGCCGGTGACGATCGCAGCGGAGGGCGCGCGACGGCCGTGGCCTGTTCGGGCCCCGGACCGCTGGGCGGCATAGGGGAGCTGATCCTCGTCGCCGAGGAGCTCGGCGTCGGCCTCGGCGCGCGGTACGCGGGCATCGACGGACCCGACCCGGGGCCGTACATGAACGTCGAGAAACCACCCCAGGCGAAGGTCCTCGCGGCCGGCCGCCCGACCCCGCTCTGGCATGTGACCGGCAGCCCCGACGACCGTGCCGTCTTCGCGGGCGAGGCGCTGGGGCTGTGGGTGTGGGCGGTGGTGTGGCCCGAGCAGTCGGGGCTGCTGATGTACGACGAGCTGGTGCTGACGGATCTGCGGGATGCGGGGGCGGAGGTGGATCTGTTGCCGTGCGGGGCGTTGTCGCCACGGATCCTGGAGCCGTAGCGCTCCGCTGTGGTGCGGAGGTGCCTTGGGCGGGTGGATGCGTGCGGGTGGTCGTCGGCTGAGCGCGCTGTTCCCCGCGCCCCTGGCGGGGCGCTTCGCGCAGGTCGCTTGTAGGGGGTGCCCGGTGCTTGTGGGTGTGACAAGAGGCTCGGAGCTCCCGTTATGCTTGAGCGTCCCCTCTCACCCCGTCATCGCCTGGAGTCCGCGTCGTGCGCATCGATCTGCACACCCACTCCACCGCCTCCGACGGTACGGACACCCCCGCCGAGCTGGTGCGCAACGCCGGCGCCGCCGGTCTCGACGTCGTCGCGCTGACCGATCACGACACGACCCGCGGGTATGCGGAGGCGCTGGCCGCGCTGCCCGAGGGGCTCACCCTCGTCACGGGCGCCGAGCTCTCCTGCCGCCTCGACGGCATCAGCATGCACATGCTGGCCTACCTCTTCGACCCCGAGGAGCCCGGGCTGCTCGCCGAGCGCGAGCTGGTGCGCGACGACCGCGTGCCGCGCGCCCGGGCCATGGTCGCCAAGCTCCAGGAGCTCGGTGTGCCGGTCACCTGGGAGCAGGTCGCGCGCATCGCGGGCGACGGATCCGTCGGGCGACCGCACGTCGCCTCCGCCCTGGTCGAGCTGGGGGTCGTGGACAGCGTCTCCGACGCCTTCACGCAGGACTGGCTGGCCGACGGCGGGCGGGCCTACGTCCCCAAGCACGAGACCGACCCCTTCGAGGCGATCCGCCGCGTCAAGGCCGCGGGCGGCGTGACCGTGTTCGCGCACCCGGCCGCCGCCAAGCGCGGCCGGACCGTGCCGGAGTCCGCGATCGCCGACCTGGCCGCCGCCGGGCTCGACGGCATCGAGGTGGACCACATGGACCACGAGCCGGCCACCCGCGCCCGGCTGCGCGGCCTCGCCGCCGACCTGGGACTGCTCGCCACCGGATCCAGCGACTACCACGGCAGCCGCAAGACCTGCGTGCTCGGGGAGTTCACCACCGACCCCGAGGTGTACGGCGAGATCACCCGGCGTGCGACCGGGGCGTTCCCCGTCCCGGGCGCCGGCGGAGCCTGACGCCCGCCTTCGCGCCCCAGGTTCCTCGAAGCACCCGACAGAGCACCTGAAAAAGCGCGCGGCAATGTGCCCGGCAATGTGCCCGAAGCCGGCCGCCGTGTGCCTCCGTTCCGCCCGGCGGAACGCCTTCCCCCAGCGGTGGCGGCAGATCTCGCCGCGCCGATCTCCCCACCTCCGCAAGGCCTCATTCACTCATGTTCGACGTCGCCGTCTTCGGCTCCCTCTTCCTCACCCTCTTCGTCATCATGGATCCCCCCGGGATCACCCCGATCTTCCTCGCGCTCACCGCGGGACGCCCCGCCAAGGTGCAGAGGCGGATGGCCCTCCAGGCCGTCTGCGTGGCCGGCGGAGTGATCGCCGTCTTCGGCCTCCTCGGCCACCAGATCCTCGACTACCTGCATGTGTCCGTGCCCGCGCTGATGATCGCGGGCGGGCTGCTGCTCCTGCTGATCGCCCTCGACCTGCTGACCGGCAAGACCGACGAGCCCAAGCAGACCAAGGACGTCAACGTCGCCCTCGTACCGCTCGGCATGCCGCTGCTCGCGGGCCCCGGCGCGATCGTGTCGGTGATCCTCGCGGTCCAGAAGGCCGACACCGTCGCCACCCAGGTGTCCGTGTGGGCCGCGATCCTCGCCATCCACGTCGTCCTGTGGGTGGTCATGCGCTACTCGCTGCTGATCATCCGCGTCATCAAGGACGGCGGTGTCGTGCTGGTGACCCGGCTCGCGGGCATGATGCTGTCCGCGATCGCCGTGCAGCAGATCATCAACGGGATCACGCAGGTGATCCGGACGAGCTGACCGTGAGTCGGTGAGAACGCGCAAAGCCCCGTACGGCGTCGTGCCGTACGGGGCTTTGAAATCTGAAGGCGTTCGCCCGGAGGCGAACTGCTCCGTGATGCTTCGAACTGCTCTGAAATGTTATGAAGCGGACGATTCGGCCGGGCGGATCCACAGTCGCTGCCCGATGGCGGCGGCCTGCTGAACGATCCGGTTGACGGAGGCGGCGTCTACAACGGTGGTGTCCACGGGCGTGCCGTCGACATCGTCGAGTCGCATGATTTCGAAGCGCATGGGCTTCTCCCTTCGTCTGGTCATCCTCCTGAGGAGAACTACTGGTGTGGGGCGCGCGAGACGTCGGTGCTCACGCTTCCGTTCGTATTCAACGGGGTGCGTGTTACAAACATTCCCTACGCTAAGGAAATTTTTCGAGAACCTAATTACCGTCGGGTAAGAAGTCTGGAGGAGACTGAACGGGACCGGTTGTGTTCGCAGCGTGACCGCCGGGACAATGGAGGTGATGAACGACGACCACGCGGCGCTCGGCGCCCGCATCGACCGCACGAACGAGCTGCTCCAGCGCATGCTCGCCGAGGTGGCGAAGACGCCCTCGACCCATGCGATCTTCGTCGACGCCGGATACCTGTACGCGGCCGCGGGCCGGCTCGTCGCCGGGACCGAGGACCGCCGCGCCTTCGACCTCGACGCCGAAGGCCTCATCGACGCGCTCATCGACAGGGCCCGCACCATCTTCGCCGACAGCAGGCTGCTGCGCGTCTACTGGTACGACGGCGCACGCCGCCGCATCCACACCGCGGAGCAGCAGTCGATCGCCGAACTCCCGGACGTGAAGGTCCGGTTGGGCAACCTCAACGCCAACAACCAGCAAAAGGGCGTCGATTCCCTCATCCGCTCCGACCTGGAGTCCCTCGCCCGGCACCGCGCCATCAGCGACGCCGCGCTGCTCGGCGGCGACGAGGACCTGGTGTCGGCGGTCGAGGCGGCGCAGGGGTACGGGGCGCGGGTCCACCTCTGGGGCATCGAGGCGCCCGAGGGCCGCAACCAGGCCGAGCCGCTGCTGTGGGAGGTCGACAGCCAGCGCACCTTCGACCTCGAATTCTTCAAGCCCTACGTGTCCCGGCGCACCTCCGCGACCTACGACCCGACGGCGGCGAGCCGGCCCACCCGCGAGGACGTGCGGTTCGTGGGCGCCCAGATCGCCGCGAAGTGGCTGGCCGCGCGGGGGCGCGAGGCGCTGGTGGAGCTGCTGCCCGGCCACCCCTACCTGCCCGGCTCGGTCGACCAGGATCTGCTGGTCGAGGCGGAGGGGCTGCTGCAGTACTCCCTGCGGGGCCAGGCGGACCTGCGCCGCGCGCTCCGGGACGGCTTCTGGGAGCACTTGCAGGCGCAGTACTAGCTTCTACCGGTCCGCCTCCGGATCACTCGTGCGTCTGATCCCAGAACTTGGCGAGGGCGAGGGCCGTCTGCTCCGGCTGGTCCGTGTTCGGGGAGTGCTCGGCTCCCGGTACGACCGTGCGCCGGGCCTTGAGACGTACGGCCATGTCGTCCAGGAGCGGCACCGGCCAGGTGTCGTCGAACGCACCGGACAGCACATGCTTGGGCAGGCGTACGGCGGCGAGCTCGGCGACGCGGTCGGGCTCCGTGCACAGCTGACGGCCGGTCGCGATCAGCTGGGCCGGCCGGGTGAGCAGCCAGCGGCGCCGCAGGTCCTCGCGGTCGTCCAGCCCGCCGTCGAGATCGGCGGTGTCGATCTCCTCCGGCGGCTCCATCGCCTGGATGGCGTCCCACACCTGGGCCATGTCCATCACGGCGAGGGCGTCCCGGAGCAGTTTGACGCGCTGTTGCTGGGAGGTGGAGATCTGGGCGGGGCCCGAGGCCATGAGGGTGAGTGAGGCGAAGGGGGCCGGGTCGAGGAGGACGGCGGCGCGGGCGACCAGTCCGCCGAGGGAGTGACCGACGAGGTGCACGGGAGTGCCGACGGCTGCCGCCTGGGCGAGCACGTCCTGCGCCAACTCGGCCTGCGCGTACGCCGATTCGTCGTGCTCGGGACCGTCGCTCTCGTACTGCCCGCGGCCGTCCACGGCGACGGTGCGGTACCCGCGCGCCGCGAGCGGCTCGTGCAGCGCGATGAAGTCTTCCTTGCTGCCGGTGAAACCCGGCAGCAGCAGCGCGGTTCCCTTCAGCTGCGCCTGCGGCGCGGCGTCGAGCGCGGCGAACTCGCCGCGGGCGGTGCGGAGACGGTAGGCACGGACACCGGCTGGCGGCGCGAAGGAGGGGGGCCTGCTCATGCCCCGAGGCTATCGGGCGGGGCCGCGCCCCGGATCCCCGCCCGCCCGTAGTTGTCCGGCTGACGGCCGGTGGGGCACCGGGGCGCAGCCTCGTGCCTCAGGGGCGCGGGGAACTGCGCGCCCAGCCCCCCCACCCGCACCCGAAGAACCCACCGGGGGGTCTGGGGGCGGAGCCCCCAGGTAGGGATGGGACGGGTAGGGGCGGCGGGGGCGAGAACGCCGATGGCCCGGCCCCACTGCACGTGGGACCGGGCCATCGGGCTGAGGATCAGCTCTCCGCGGGCTCCGCGGCAGCCGCCGCCTTGCGCGTACGCCGACGCGGCTTGGCCTCCGGCTCGTCAACGGCGGCCGACTGGGCGGGAATCGCCGCCTCGACGGTCTCCGCGACGGCCTTGCGGGTCCGGCGACGGACGGGCTTGGCCGTGGCTTCGGCAGTGTCCACGGCCGCTTC
Organism: Streptomyces sp. NPDC111656; assembly: GCF_055656965.1. Taxonomy (NCBI): domain Bacteria; kingdom Bacillati; phylum Actinomycetota; class Actinomycetes; order Kitasatosporales; family Streptomycetaceae; genus Streptomyces; species Streptomyces sp. NPDC111656. The sequence goes on along the minus strand of NZ_JBVKCA010000002.1, from coordinate 196,362 downwards.
GGCGGGCGCCTCGGCCGTGGCCTTGGCCCGCGTACGCCGCGGCTTGGTGGCGGGGGCCTCCGGCGCGGCCTCGGCCGTGTCGACGACGGCCACCGCCGCCTTGCGCGTACGCCGCGGCTTGGTGACCGGCGTCTCGGCGACACCCTCCGCCGTGTCGACCGCGGCCTCCGCGGCCTTGCGTGTACGGCGACGAACCGGCTTGGCCGGAGCCTCCGCGACGGCCTCGGCGACGGCGGCGGTCTGCGCCGGAATCTCGGCCTCGCCGGGCGCGACGGCCTCGACGGTCGTGACGGTCTCCGCGACGGCCTTGCGGGTCCGGCGACGGACGGGCTTGGCCGTGGCTTCGGCAGTGTCCACGGCCGCTTCGGCGGGCGCCTCGGCCGTGGCCTTGGCCCGCGTACGCCGCGGCTTGGTGGCGGGGGCCTCCAGCGCGGCCTCGACCACGCCCTCGGCCGTGGCGACGACGGCCTCGGCGGCCTTGCGGGTACGGCGACGAACCGGCTTGGCCGGAGCCTCCGCGACGGCCTCGGCGACGGCTTCCACGACGGGCGCGGATTCCGCGACGAGGGCCACGGTCTCGACCGGGGCGGGAGCGGCCTCCGCCGTCTTACGGGTCCGACGGCGACGCGGCTTCGCGGCCGCGTCCTCCGGCGTGGCCTCGACCACGCCCTCGGCCGTGGCGACCGCGGTCTCCGCGGCCTGCGGGGCCTCGCTCACCGAGGGCTCGGCGATGGTGGCGGCAGCCGCCACCGTCTCCGCCGTACCCCCGACGCGCGTACGGCGACGGCGGCGCGGGGTGCGGGGCTCGGTGGCCTCCGCGGCGGCGGGCTCGGTGGTCGCCTCCGGACTCGGCGTCGTGGCCGTCTCCTCCAGCGCGGCACCGTTGCGCGTACGGCGACGGCGGCGGGGCGTGCGCGCCGGGCGCTCACGCTCGCGCTCCACGGGCGCCGGCGCCGACGAACGGCCACCGCGGCCGCGCGGACCGCCACGCCCGCCGGTCTCGCCGAGGTCCTCGACCTCTTCGGCCGCGAGGCCGGCGCGGGTGCGCTCGGAACGCGGCAGGACACCCTTGGTGCCGGCCGGGATGTTCAGTTCCTCGAAGAGGTGCGGGGACGTGGAGTACGTCTCCGGCGGGTTGCTGAAGCCGAGGTCCAGCGCCTTGTTGATGAGCTGCCAGCGCGGGATGTCGTCCCAGTCGACGAGGGTGATCGCGATGCCCTTGGCGCCCGCGCGGCCCGTACGGCCGATGCGGTGCAGGTACGTCTTCTCGTCCTCGGGGGACTGGTAGTTGATGACGTGGGTGACACCCTCGACGTCGATGCCGCGGGCGGCGACGTCGGTGCAGACGAGGACGTCGACCTTGCCGTTGCGGAACGCGCGCAGTGCCTGCTCGCGGGCGCCCTGGCCGAGGTCGCCGTGGACCGCGCCGGAGGCGAAGCCGCGCTGCTGGAGCTGGTCGGCGAGGTCCGCCGCCGTCCGCTTGGTACGGCAGAACACCATCGCGAGCCCGCGGCCGTCGGCCTGCAGTATGCGTGCGACCAGCTCGGGCTTGTCCATGTTGTGCGCGCGGTAGATGAACTGCGCGGTGTTGCGGACCGTCGCGCCCTCGTCGTCCGGCGCCGTGGCGCGGATGTGCGTGGGCTGCGACATGTAGCGGCGCGCGAGACCGATGACCGCACCCGGCATGGTCGCCGAGAACAGCATGGTCTGACGGCGGGCCGGCAGCATGTTCATGATCTTCTCGACGTCGGGCAGGAAGCCCAGGTCGAGCATCTCGTCGGCCTCGTCGAGGACGAGCGCCTTGATGTGCTTGAGGTTGAGCTTCTTCTGGCCCGCGAGGTCCAGCAGTCGGCCCGGGGTGCCGACGATGACGTCGACGCCCTTCTTGAGGGCCTCGACCTGCGGCTCGTACGCCCGGCCGCCGTAAATGGCGAGAACGCGTACGTTGCGGACCTTGCCGGCGGTCAGCAGGTCGTTGGTCACCTGGGTGCACAGCTCGCGCGTCGGGACGACGACGAGGGCCTGCGGGGCGTCGGTGAGCTGCTCGGGCTGGGCCCGGCCCGCCTCGACGTCCGCGGGGACGGTGACACGCTCGAGGAGCGGGAGGCCGAAGCCCAGCGTCTTGCCGGTGCCGGTCTTGGCCTGGCCGATGACGTCGGAGCCCGAAAGGGCTACGGGGAGCGTCATCTCCTGGATGGGGAAGGGGGTGATGATGCCGACGGCTTCAAGGGCTTCGGCCGTCTCGGGAAGGATTCCGAGCTCTCGGAAAGTCGTAGTCAGGGTGCTGCCTCTTCTGTGTACGCGGTGCGAGGCGAGCGCGGGGGTCGTATCGGGGACCGTGCCGGGGACGTCGGCCGCTCTTGACGGGCTGGCCGAGTGGCATGGGACCACTGCCGACGCTCGAGCTCTCGTACCGCTGAGGGTTCCCTCCGGATGTCGTACGCAATGTGCCGTACGGACGAGGAGGGCTGTCGGGTCGGAGCCGATCGGGCCACCGACCGGGCATCCTCATTCGTGCGGCCCGTCGAATACTCGCCGGGCGCATTACCACCATACCCCGGAATCGCGCATATGCGATGGCCGATTTGGTCACGTAGTCGTCGTCACACTGATTGACCAGGGACTTCCCTGTTGCGTTGAGCGGGCTATTGTGCGCTTCATGACGACGCCTGACAACGCCGCTGACCCGTCCGCCGAGGCCACCGACAAGAGCACCCCCGCGGCCACCGGAGTCGCCGCGCAGAACTGGGACACGGCCGCCGCCGACCCCCAGTACCGCGCCGCGGTCGTGGACCTGCTCGGAGCGCTCGCGTACGGCGAGTTGGCGGCGTTCGAGCGGCTCGCGGAGGACGCCAAGCTGGCCCCGACGCTCAGTGACAAGGCCGAGCTGGCGAAGATGGCGTCGGCCGAGTTCCACCACTTCGAGCGGCTGCGGGACCGGCTCGCCGCGGTCGGCGCGGAGCCGACCGAGGCGATGGAACCGTTCGTCGCCGCGCTCGACGGCTTCCACCGGCAGACGGCTCCCTCGGACTGGCTGGAGGGCCTCGTCAAGGCGTTCGTCGGCGACTCGATCGCCAGCGACTTCTACCGTGAGGTCGCCGCGCGCCTCGACGCCGACACGCGCGGGCTCGTGCTCAGTGTCCTCGACGACACCGGGCACGCGAGCTTCGCCGTCGAGAAGGTGCGCGCCGCCATCGACGCGGACCCGCGCGTGGGCGGCCGGCTCGCGCTGTGGGCGCGGCGGCTGATGGGCGAGGCGCTGTCGCAGTCGCAGCGGGTCGTCGCGGACCGTGACGCGCTGTCGACGATGCTCGTGGGCGGTGTGGCGGACGGGTTCGACCTCGCGGAGGTCGGCCGGATGTTCTCGCGGATCACCGAGGCCCACACCAAGCGGATGGCGGCGCTGGGCCTGGCGGCCTAGACCTGGCTTCCTCGGGGCCCTTGGTTCCCTCGGTTTCCTTGGGGCTTGTCGGCCTCAGGAGTTTCGCCGTCGCCCGCTTCGGTCACGCCGTCGCCGAGCGGCGGCGAAATCTTTCCGCGGGGCGCAGCAGAAGCGACAGCAGCGCGGCGGAGACGATCACGGCACCGGCGAGGATGACCAGGAAGTGGCCGGAGCCCAGCGCCGTGTGCGTCAGGAAGGCCCCGAAGAGGGCTCCGGCGACACCGGTCGACAGGACCAGACCGCGGTTCGGCAGGCGGTGCGGCAGGCGGTACGCCGCCCCCCATGCCAGCGCGAGACCGAGCATCGCGGCGCCGAGCGCTTCCAAGAACATGGTGGGGGTCCCTCCCGCACGGCCCGTGCAAATCGGTCGTAGCGGGTTTACCCCCGAGGTGCGGAACGCAATCCTCCCCTGTGGATGTTCTGTGCTCCATCCGTGGTGGTGAGACCACGGGTACGGGCCCGGCGCGACGCGCGCGGAGGATCCGGTTCCGTGCATGCGAGAGGACCCGGTTCCGTGCATGCGAAGGGGCCCGGCGACAGCGTCACCGGGCCCCTTCCGCTCGCCTGAACTACAGCGCGCTGAATCCCACCTTGCGCTGCGTGGGCTCGCCGAGCTCCACGTACGCGAGGCGGTCGGCCGGAACCAGGACCTTGCGGCCGTGGTCGTCCACGAGGCTCAGCAGCTGCGACTTGCCGGCCAGCGCCTCGGACACCGCGCGCTCGACCTCTTCCGGGGTCTGACCGCTCTCCAGAACGATCTCGCGGGGCGCGTGCTGCACGCCGATCTTGACCTCCACGGCTTTGTCCCTCCGACGGTCAGTCATGTGCGCGTCTCTCCGCGCCGTACGCTGCACACATTAGCCCGGTGAGGGGACGTGCACGTTCCGGCCGAGAACGCCAAGAGCGAACAGTGGACGGGAACAAAGAGACGGTCAGGGCGGTCGGGCCTGAGTCGTCGGGCGTGAGTCAGTGGTGATCGGTGCCGTGCAGCGGGAAACCCGCGATCCCCCGCCAGGCCAGTGACGTCAGCAGCTGCACCGCCTGGTCGCGCGGGACACTGCGGTCGCTGTGCAGCCAGGAGCGGGCCACCACCTGTGCGAGGCCGCCCAGGCCCGAGGCGAGGAGCATCGACTCGGCGCGCGAGAGACCGGTGTCCTCCGCGATGACCTCGCAGATCGCCTCCGCGCACTCGTGCGTGACCTTGTCTACGCGCTCGCGGACCGCGGGCTCGTTCGTCAGGTCGGACTCGAAGACGAGCCGGAAGGCGCCGCCGTCGTCCTCGACGTACGCGAAGTAGGCGTCCATCGTGGCGCGGACGCGCAGCGAGTTGTCCGTGGTGGACGCGAGCGCCGTCCGTACCGCATGCAGCAGGGACTCGCAGTGCTGGTCCAGCAGCGCGAGGTACAGGTCGAGCTTGCCCGGGAAGTGCTGGTAGAGAACCGGCTTGCTGACGCCCGCGCGCTCGGCGATGTCGTCCATGGCGGCCGAGTGATACCCCTGCGCAACGAATACTTCCTGGGCGGCGCCGAGGAGCTGGTTGCGTCGGGCACGGCGCGGCAGGCGAGTGCCCCGCGGGCGTGCTGCCTCTGTCTGCTCGATGGCTGTCACGCCGCCTCCCAAAATTGTCCACATGCGGTGTGCGCCGCGCCGCCATCGTACTTTTCGGTAACCCCACTGTGCGCGGTGCGAGCGCAGAATTTCACGGACCGGACGCGTGCGATAACGACACAGAGGGTGACGAACGGGGTGAGAAGGGCAGGACGCCGCACCGGATACCGCTGGTCGGCGGGGTCCGGTCACACGGGGTCATCCCCTGTAGTCGTCCTCGTTGAGCCGGACGACCCTGGCCTGCTCGGCGAGGTCGGCCTCGTTGGCGTTGAGGGGGTCACCAGGGGGTTCCGGGTCGATGTCGTCCAACGGATCCAGTTCGCTGAGCTGCTCGGCGAGGTCCGCCTCCGGGGCTTCCGGGTCAAGGATCTCCCGGAACCGGTCGTTGAAGGTCTCGGGGTCTGTCGGGTCGACTGTCATGATTCCTCTTCCCGAGCGGTGCGAGTGCGCTCCTGATGTACGGATCCCTGAGTGCGGATCCCTGGGTACGGATCCTGGTGTACGTACGAGTGCCCTCGATCGAAGCCTAGGAGACACCCGATCGAGGCGCTAGACGATCCGCGCACGATCTGTGACAGCGAACACATGAACCACTGCGTGATCGTCTCGTAACATTGCCGCATGTCTTCGACCGAGCTGCCCGCCGCGCTGGCCACCACCGTCACGCCGAGGGTCGGGACCGTCCGGGTCGCGGAGGGGGAGCGCCTCAGATCGGTCGGTCTGCCCGGGATCACCCTGACCGTGCGTGCGAGACCGCCCGCGCGCGAGGGACTGCCGCCCGCCCTGTACGTCCATGGGCTGGGCGGTTCCTCGCAGAACTGGTCGGCGCTGATGCCGCTGCTCGACGGGCTCGTGGACAGCGAGGCGCTCGATCTGCCCGGCTTCGGGGACTCGCCGCCGCCCGACGACGGCAACTACTCGGTGACCGGGCACGCGCGCGCGGTCATCCGCTATCTCGACGCGGCCGAGCGCGGCCCCGTGCACCTCTTCGGGAACTCGCTCGGCGGAGCGGTGTCGACGCGCGTCGCCGCCGTACGGCCCGACCTGGTCGAGACGCTCACCCTGATCTCGCCCGCGCTCCCGGAGATCCGCGCGCAGCGCACCGCGTGGCCGACGGCGCTGCTCTCGGTGCCGGGTGTGGCGCGGCTGTTCACCCGGCTCACCAAGGACTGGAGTGCCGAGCAGCGCGTCCGCGGGGTCATGGCGCTCTGTTACGGCGATCCCGGCATGGTGACGCCCGAGGGGTTCCGCGACGCGGTCGAGGAGATGGAGCGGCGGCTCGCGTTGCCCTACTTCTGGGACGCCATGGCGCGTTCGTCGCGCGGTCTGGTGAACGCGTACACGCTGGGCGGCCAGCACGGGCTGTGGCGCCAGGCCGAGCGGGTGCTCGCGCCGACGCTGCTCGTCTACGGCGGTCGTGACCAGCTCGTCGCCTACCGCATGGCCCGGCGCGCGGCGCGCGCCTTCCGCGACTCCCGGCTGCTGTCGCTGCCGGACGCGGGGCATGTCGCGATGATGGAGTACCCGGAGACGGTGGCCTCGGCGTTCCGCGAACTCCTCGCGGAAACGGGCGAGTTGACCGCCCCGGCCGGCGCGGACGCGGGGAGCTGAGGCGGGGCGTGGGACGTCACAGTCGCCGGGGGCGGGCCGGTAAGAGCGACACGGGGGAGCTGCCGAGGGTTCCGGCACCCGGTGCCGCACCGGGCACGGCTCAAGGGGTGGCGCCGGGTACGGGCCCGGCGGCGACCTCGCCGCAGGGGGCCACGCGCGGCCCCCTGGGCCCACAACCGCCGGGACCTCGACGCCCCGCGCCGACCGGCCCTCCGCCGCCCGGAACTCCCCGCCCCCAGGACGGGACTCCGGTGCATGGTGTGCCGCGTTATCCGGACGGGACTCCGGTGCATGGTGTGCCGCGTTATCCGGACGGGACCCCCGCGCACGGCTTCCCGCGTCTTCCCGACGGCACGCCGGTCCACGGTGTTCCGCGGTTCGCCGACGGGACGCCCGCGCACGGCATCCCCCGTACGACCGGCGGTGCGCCCGCTCGTGAGGTGCCCCGGTCGCCGGACGGCACCCCCGCGCGTGCGGGACACCCCGAGCAGCGTGAACCCGGCGGTGGCTGGGGCGCGTTCAGGGGTGGCCCGCGGACGGCGGGGGCCACGGACGGCGGGCCGCAGGCCATGCCGCAGGGGGCGCCGCACGGCATGCCCCAGGGAGCACCCGGACCACGCATCCCCCGGCAGCGGCAGGAGGCCGACGCCGGGCTCGGACCCGGCCCGGGGCTCCGGCAGGCCTACGTCGATGCCTTCGACGAGAGTGAGAGCGACAAGGAGGGCAGGACCGGGGCCGACGAGCCGGGGACCGAGGAGGCGGAGAAGGGCAAGGGCGTCAAGGGGCGGGCGTTCACCGGAATCGCCGCGGCCGCCGTCATCACCGTGCTCGCCGTGGTGGTGGCCGGACAGGTCGCCGCCGGGCGGCACGACGCCAACGCGCAGACGCAGTCCGCCGGCGGTGGCGGTCTGGACGCCCGCGCGTCCGCCTCGCCCGGTGACAGCGATTCGACCCCGTCCGCGACGCCGAGCGCGACACCGCTCACGTACGACCAGAAGATGGGCGTGAGGTACCCGCTCGGCGCCACCCTCAAGGCCTCGGGGAAGTTCGACGCCGTCCGCGGGTTCGACAAGGCACCCGGAAAAGGACAGAAGTATACGTACCGGGTGGATGTGGAGAAGGGCCTCGGCCTCGACGCCGCCCTCTTCGCGCAGGCCGTCCAGAAGACGCTGAACGACAAACGGAGTTGGGCCCACAACGGCGCCCGTACCTTCGAGCGGATCTCCTCCGGCAAGCCCGACTTCGTGATCACGCTGGCCAGCCCCGGCACCACCGCCGAGTGGTGCGCCAAGTCCGGACTGGACACGACCGAGGACAACGTGTCGTGCGACTCGGCCTCCACCGAGCGCGTGATGATCAACGCGTACCGCTGGGCGCAGGGCTCCAAGACCTACGGTGACGCGATTCACCCGTATCGACAGATGCTCATCAACCACGAGGTCGGCCACCGCCTCGGATACGGCCATGTCACCTGCGACAAGGACGGCGAGCTCGCGCCCGTCATGCAGCAGCAGACCAAGTTCCTCGACCATGACGGAATCCACTGTCGGGCCAACCCCTGGCCCTATCCTGGGAGTTGACGGAGGGGTCGCGGGGGACCGCTGGGGCCACGTTGACATGCTCCGAAAGTTCGTTCATATTTCTGCGCATGTGGTCTAGTCATGCCGTCCGTCGCGCCGCCATCGAGCTGGCGCTGATTGGCGTGACCGCGCTCTGCGTAGCAGACATCCACTGTCGCTGACGCCCGCCCTTGGCGTGTGCGTCGTGCTTCCGCTTCCGTCGTGACCCTGGGTGACCGTATTGGTCCCTGGTTTTCCGACTTCGCGACCTTTTTTGACGACCTGACGCCGGGGCAGACGTCCGTTCACTTCCGTCTCACTCCTCGTCAATCTGTCTCATCATTCGAGAGGTCGTCTTCCGATGCGTCAACCGTCCGTCATAGCCCGCCGCGTGGCCGCGGCATCCGTCACCCTGGTCGTGGCAGCGGGCGCGGCCGCCTGCGGGCCGAAGGACAACGATGCCAAGGGCGCCGGTGGCGACTCCAAGCCGCAGAAGGGGGGCACGCTCACCGTCCTCAACGCCAACCCGCAGGAGGACTTCGACCCGGCGCGCCTCTACACCTCCGGCGGCGGCAACGTCCCCTCCCTCGTCTTCCGTACGCTGACCACGCGCAACCGCGAGAGCGGCGCCGCCGGCGCCGAGGTCGTCCCCGACCTCGCCACCGACACCGGCCGCCCGAGCGAGAACGCGACCGTGTGGACGTACACCCTGAAGAAGGGCCTCAAGTACGAGGACGGTACGCCGATCACCTCCGCCGACATCAAGTACGGCATCGAGCGTTCCTTCGCGGCCGAGCTCTCCGGCGGCGCGCCCTACCTGCGGGACTGGCTCATCGGCGGAGCCGACTACCAGGGGCCGTACAAGGACAAGAAGGGCCTCGCCTCGATCGAGACCCCGGACGACCTGACCATCGTCTTCCACCTGAACAAGCCCGAGGGCGAGTTCCCCTACCTCGCCACGCAGACCCAGTTCACGCCCGTCCCGAAGGCCAAGGACAACGGCACGAAGTACGAGGAGCACCCGATCTCCTCCGGCCCGTACAAGGTCGTCAAGAACGAGAACGACGGCGAGCGGCTCACCCTGGAGCGCAACACCTACTGGTCCGCGGCCACCGACGCCGAGCGCAAGGCCTACCCGGACAAGATCGACGTACGGTCGGGCCTGGACTCCTCCGTGATCAACCAGCGGCTGTCCGCGTCCCAGGGCGCGGATGCCGCCGCCGTCACCACGGACACCAACCTCGGCCCGGCCGAGCTGGCCAAGGTGACGGGTGACAAGGCGCTGGCGGCGCGCGTCGGCACCGGGCACTTCGGCTACACCAACTACATCGCCTTCAACCCGAAGGTGAAGCCGTTCGACGACCCGAAGGTGCGGCAGGCGATCGCGTACGCCGTCGACCGTTCGTCGGTGATCAACGCGGCCGGTGGTTCGTCGCTGGCCGAGGCCGCGACCACGTACCTGCCGAACCAGAAGTCCTTCGGCTACACGCCCTACGACCACTTCCCGGCGGGCGCGTCCGGCAACCCGGCCAAGGCCAAGGAACTGCTGAAGGAGGCCGGTCACCCGAACGGGATCACCGTCACCCTCACGCACTCCAACGACAAGAACTTCGAGACCAGCCCGGAGATCGCGACCGCCCTCCAGGACGCCCTGAAGAAGGCCGGCATCACGGTCAAGCTCCAGGGCCTGGAGGACAACGACTACCGGGACAAGATCCACGGCGTGAAGACCGAGCCCGGCTTCTTCCTCGCCCACTGGGGTGCCGACTGGCCCTCCGGCGGCCCCTTCCTGGCCCCGATCTTCGACGGCCGCCAGATCGTCAAGGACGGCGCGAACTTCAACACCGGCTTCCTCGATGACAAGTCCGTCAATGGCGAGATCGACGCGATCAACAAGTTGACGAATCTTGACGAGGCCGCCAAGCGCTGGGGCGCACTGGACAAGAAGATCGGCGAGCAGGCCCTGACCGTGCCGCTGTTCCACCCCGTCTACAAGCGCCTGTACGGCAGCGCGGTCAAGAACATCGTGATCAGCGACTGGACCGGCGTGCTGGACATCTCCCAGGTCGCGGTGAAGTAGCGCCGTGAGCGAGGCAATCGTCGCCTCTCAGGCCCCCGGGACGGACCTCGCGTCCGTCCCGGGGGCCTCGGGGGCCCGTCAGTTCTGGCGGCGGCTGCGCGCGCAGCGCGCCGCCCTCGTCGCGGCGGGCGTCGTCGCGCTGCTCGTCCTGCTCGCGCTCGCCGCCCCGCTGCTCACGGCGATCGAGGGCCAGGACCCGACCACCTACCACCCGTCCCTCATCGACTCGGCGCGCGGCGGTGTGCCCGTGGGCTCGTTCGGCGGCGTCAGCGGCGACCACTGGCTCGGCGTCGAACCGCAGACCGGCCGCGACCTCTTCGCCCGGCTCGTGTACGGCGCCCGGGTCTCGCTGGGAGTCGCGCTGGGGGCGACCGTCGTCCAGGTTCTCGTCGGTGTCGTGGTGGGCGTCGCGGCCGCACTCGGCAACCGATGGATCGATCAACTGTTGAGCCGGATCACCGACATCTTCGTCGCGATGCCGTTGATGATCATGTCGCTGGCCCTGCTGGCGATCGTGCCCAGCAGCTTCCCGCGGCCCTTGCTGGTCGCGTTCGTCATCGGCCTGATCGCCTGGGGCAACACCGCGAAGATCGTGCGCGCCCAGACCCTCACCCTCAAGGGACTGGACTACGTCTCCGCCGCGCGGCTCAGCGGCTGGAACACCTGGCGCATCGCGCGCCGCGAACTCCTGCCCGGACTGGCCGCCCCCGTCATCACCTATGCCGCGCTCCTCGTGCCGATGAACATCTCGGCCGAGGCCGCGCTGTCCTTCCTCGGCGTCGGAGTGAAGCCCCCGACGCCGTCCTGGGGGCAGATGCTCACGGCCGCCAACGTCTGGTACCAGGCGGCCCCGCAGTACCTGCTGCTGCCCGCCGGGGCGCTCTTGGTGACCGTGCTGGCCCTGACCGTCCTCGGCGACGGCGTCCGCACGGCCCTGGACCCGCGCGCGGCCTCGCGCCTGCGCGTCGGCACGGGCCGCAAGCGGGAGGCCAAGGCGGACGCGGACTCCAAGAAGGCCGCGACGGATGCGGACTCCAAGAAGGCCACGGCCGACGCGAGCGCCACGAAGGCCGCGACGGAAGCGGACTCCAAGAAGGCCGCGACGGACGCGAGCGTCGAGAAGGAGGCCAAGGCATGAGCGGCTTCGGAGGTTTCGTCCTGCGCCGCGCCGTCGGCACCGTGATCACCCTGCTCGCCATCTCGGTGATCGTCTACGTCGTCTTCTACGCCACCCCCGGCAACGTCGCCCAGATCACCTGCGGCCCGCGCTGCTCTCCGGAACAAGTGCACCAGGTCGCCCAGCAGTTGAGGCTCGACGACCCGCTGTACGTGCGCTACTGGCACTTCCTGCAGGGCATCCTCGTCGGCCAGGACTTCTCCACCGGCACCTCGGTGGAGCACTGCTCGGCGCCCTGCCTCGGCCTGTCGTACCAGGGCGACACCCAGGTCACCCAGCTGATCCTGGCGAAGCTGCCGGTCAGCCTGTCCCTGGTGTTCGGCGCGATGGTGCTGTGGCTGATCCTCGGCGTCGGCACCGGCATCCTCTCCGCGTGGCGGCGCGGCCGGCTCACCGAGCGCGTGCTGACCGGCATCACCCTCGCGGGCGTCGCCACGCCGGTCTTCGTGATCGGCCTGGTGCTCATGATCGTCGTCTGCGGCCAGCTGCAACTGCTGCCCTTCCCGCAGTACGTCGGCCTCACCGTCGACCCCGAACAGTGGGCCTGGAACCTGCTGCTGCCCTGGCTCTCCCTCGCCCTCATCGAGGCCGCCGCGTTCGCCCGGCTGACCAGGGCCGCGATGCTGGAGACCCTCGCCGAGGACCACATCCGGACCTTCCGGGCGTACGGCGTCGGCGAGCGGTCGATCATCGGGCGGCACGCGCTGCGCGGGGCGTTCGCGCCGATCATCGCGCTGAACGCCAACAACGTCGGCTCGGCGGTCGGCGGCGCGGTGCTCACCGAGACGCTCTTCGGACTGCCCGGCATCGGACAGGAGCTGGTGCACGCGGTGAACGTGGTCGACCTGCCGGTGGTCGTCGGCATGGTCCTGGTCATCGGCTTCTTCGTGGTCATCGCCAACGCCGTCGCGGACGTGCTGTACGCGGTGGCCGACCGACGGGTGGTGCTCGTATGAGCTTGCTGGAAGTCACCGACCTGACGGTCGGGTTCGGATCGCTGCGCGCCGTCGACGGCCTGTCCTTCCGGCTGGAGAAGGGCGCCGCGCTGGGCCTGGTCGGCGAGTCCGGCTCGGGCAAGTCCACGGTCGCCTCGGCCCTCCTGGGGCTGCACCGCGGCACGGGAGCCGACGTCGGCGGCTCGGTGCGCGTGGCCGGCATCGACGTACAGGAGGCGTCCGACGCCGAACTGCGGCGGCTGCGCGGTGGGAAGGCCGCCATGGTCTTCCAGGACCCCCTGTCGTCCCTCGACCCGTACTACGCGGTCGGCGACCAGATCGCCGAGGTGTATCGGGTGCACGTGAAGGTCTCCCGGCGTGCCGCACGCGCGCGTGCCGTCGAGGTGCTCGACCGCGTCGGCATCCCGGACGCCGCGCGCCGGGCGCGCTCCCGCCCGCACGAGTTCAGCGGCGGTATGCGCCAGCGCGCGCTGATCGCGATGGCGCTGGCCTGCGAACCCGACCTGCTGATCGCCGACGAGCCGACCACGGCCCTCGACGTGACCGTCCAGGCCCAGATCCTCGACCTGCTGCACACGCTGCGCGAGGAGACCGGAATGGGCCTGCTCCTCGTCACGCACGACGTGGGTGTCGCCGCCGAGAGCGTCGACGAGATCCTGGTCATGCGGCACGGGCGGGCCGTCGAGCACGGCCTCGTCGGTGCCGTCCTGGGGGCGCCCGCGCAGGCGTACACCCAGGAACTCCTCGGCGCGGTGCCCCGTGTGGACGCGCCGCGCACCGCCTCCTCGGTGACGGAGGAGGTGGTTCTCGAGGCGAGCGGCCTGCGGCGCGAATTCGGACGCGGGAAGAAGGCGTTCGCGGCCGTCGACGACGTGTCGCTGACGATCCACCGGGGCGAGACCCTCGGGATCGTGGGGGAGAGCGGCAGCGGCAAGACCACCCTGGGACGGATGCTCGTGGGGCTGCTGGAGCCCACGGCGGGGGAGATCAAGCCCGGCGGAGGCGTGCGCCCGGACGTCCAGATGGTCTTCCAGGACCCCGTCTCCTCCCTCAACCCGCGCCGCAGCGTGGGCGAGTCGATCGCCGATCCGCTGCGCGCGCAGGGGGAACGGGACGAGGGGCGCATTCGAGGGCGGGTACGGGAACTGTTGGAGCGCGTGGGGCTCGAAGCGGCGCACTACGACCGCTACCCGCACGAGTTCAGCGGTGGACAGCGCCAGCGCGTCGGCATCGCCCGGGCGCTCGCCGCCGACCCACGCGTCATCGTCTGCGACGAACCGGTCTCCGCGCTCGACGTCACCACCCAGGCCCAGGTGATCGCCCTGCTCGCCGAACTGCAACGGGAACTCGGGCTCGCGCTCGTGTTCGTGGCGCACGACCTCGCGGTCGTCCGCCAGGTCAGCGACCGGGTCGCGGTGATGCGACGCGGCCGGATCGTCGAGTACGGGCCCGCCGACGAGGTGTACGAGTCGCCGCGCGACCCGTACACCGAGCAACTGTTGGCCGCCGTACCGGCGTTGGATCCGGAGGTCGCGGCGCAGCGACGGACGGCCCGGAGGCAGCTGACGGCGGTGTGATGCAACGTGACTGGTTGATCTCGTAGCGCGACAGAACGCGACCCGCACGGGAAAGTTACGACCGTTCACCCCTTTTGGTGGCGCGATGGACAACCGTCCGTCGCGCCACCGCCCTGTGCGCTTACGTTCTTCCCGCTGCGAGCCGCCGGGTCAACGGCGGCTCCCCATAGGGAGATCGGGGGTGCACTGGTGCGCATAGGACTGCTTACGGAGGGTGGCTATCCGTATGTGAGCGGTGACGCCAGACTCTGGTGCGACCGGCTCGTGCGCGGGCTCGAGCAGCACGAGTTCGACATCTACGCGCTCAGTCGCAGCGAGCGGCAGGAGGACGAGGGCTGGATCCAGCTGCCGCCGCAGGTCAGCCGAGTGCGGACGGCTCCGCTGTGGACGGCCGAGGACGACGGTGTGGTACACGGGCGACGGGCGCGCCGGCGGTTCGCCGAGTGCTTCGGGGAGTTGGCGGCGGCGGTGTGTGCCGCACCGGCGGTCCTCGACGGCTCGGAGGCCTCTGGCGGAGTGACGGCGGCGGAGGCCTCTCGCGCAGTGGTGGCGGACCGTTTCGGCAATGCGCTGTACGGGCTCGCGGAACTGGCCCGCGACGAGGGCGGGCTGGTCGGGGCGCTGCGCTCCGAGGGGGCCGTGCGCGCCCTGGAGCGTGCCTGCCGTGCGCCCGGCGCACTGCGCGCCGCGCGTACCGCGCGCGTGCCCGACCTGCTGTCCGTCGCCGCTCACATCGAGCGCGCCCTGCGCCCCCTCTCGCTGGACTGGTACGAGGACGACGGGCTCGGCTCGGTCGACCTCTGCCACGCGACGGCCGGCGGCGAGGCCGCCCTGCCCGGCCTGCTCGCACTGCACTTCGCCGGGGTGCCCCTGCTGGTCACGGAGTACGGCGTGCAGCTGCGGGCGCACTACCTCGCCTCCTCCGCCGCCGAGGAGTCCTCCGCGGTACGGGCGCTGCTCGCGGCCTTCCACGGCGCGCTGGCCGCCGAGGTCTACCGCCGGGCCGCGCTCATCACGCCGGGCAACACCCACGCGCGCCGCTGGCAGGAGCGCTGCGGTGCCGACCGCGCCAAACTGCGCACCGTCTACCCCGGCATGGAGGCCGCCCGCTTCGCGGAGGTGGGCGAGCGCGCCGACGGCTCCGGATGCGCGGACCCGGACACCCTGGTCTGGGTCGGCCGCATCGAACCGGCCAAGGACCTGATCTCACTGCTGCACTCCTTCGCCGAGGTCCGCAAGGAGGCACCGAAGACCCGGCTGCGGATCGTCGGCGCGCCTGCCGACGGGCCGGAGGGCGCGCTGTACCTGGCCCACTGCAAGGCGCTGGCCGCCCAGCTCTTCCCCGACGAGGCGGAGGGCGTGCACGCGGTCGGCGACAACCCGGTGTCCTTCGAGGAGATCGGCGGCCCGGAGGTCCCGAGCCTCGCGGAGGCGTACGCGTCCGGTGCCGTGGTCGTCCTCTCCAGCGTCATCGAAGGCTTCCCGATCAGCCTGGTCGAGGCCATGTTCTGCGGCCGCGCCACCGTGTCCACGGACGTCGGCGCGGTCGTCGAAGTCATCGGCGGTACGGGGCTGGTGGTCCCGCCTCGCAATCCGCGGGCGCTCGCCGAGGCATGCGTGGCACTGCTGCGCGACCCCGAACGGCGTGCGCGCCTGGGCGCGGCGGCTCGCGCGCGAGCCCTCGAACTCTTCACGGTCGAACAGAACATCACAGCATTTCACGGCATTTACCTGGAGATCGTCTCGCGTTCTCCGGTCCGGCGGCTCGTCGTGGACGACGCGGGGGACCCCCTGCCGTTCGGCGTGCCGGCCGAGGTCCACGTACCCGGTCGCTGGACCGAGGCCCGTCTCATGGTCACGGGACGCCCGCGCTGGGCGGCGGGGGCGCCGGTGCGCGCCACAGCTCCGCTGCCTGCGGGGGAGGGCGCGTGATGAGCGAACTCGTACGGGACGGCTCGGGTGGTGCGCGCGGCGACGCCGGGGGTGATCCGGGGAACGACTCGGGGAGCGACCCGCGGGGCGCGCGCGCATCCCTCGGCGGTGGTCGCCGCGGTGCCGTGGACCCCGTGAAGGCGCTGATGCACCGGCACCGTGAACTCTGCGAGCGTGCCGTCGACCCCCTGGAGATCGCGGCGGGCCTCGAGGCGCACGGCGTGACCGACCGCACCGCCGCACGGTTCCGGCACCGGGACGTGTTCTCGCTCGCCGAGGAGATGTACGCGCGCGTGGCCCGCGACTCGGACCCGGCGCCGCGGCCCGCGGCCCCCGAACACTCCGGCGTGCGCGCCGACTGGGCCGTGCTCTCCCTGCTGCCGGGCGCTCTGTGCGCGGCGACCGTGGCCGGGCTGCGGTTCACCGAAGGGCAGCCGCGCCTCGCGGTCGCCGCCGGCGGCACCCTCGCGGTGACGCTCGGCCTGCGCGCCGCGCTGCGCCGAGGTCCCCTCAGCACCACGCACCGCACGACGAGGGGCAGCCTTGCCTGGACCTGCTGGCTGATCGCGTACGCCCTGCTCGGCGACGGACTGCTGAGCGTCGGCATCGAAGGCGGCCCCGACGGCCCCTGGCCCCCGGCCACCGCACCCGTGCTGGCCCTCGCCCTGGCGTGCGCACCCGCGGTCTGGTGCGCCCACCTCTTCACCGCGGGCGCCCGCCGCAAACTGACCGCGAGCCGAGGCCTGGAGGAGTTCGCCGTCTCCGTGCGGCCCCTGCTCCTGGGAGTGTTCGCCCTGTTCCTCTGCGCCCTGGGCGCGCTGCTCGCACTGTGCCGGGAGACACCGAGCGAGCCCGGTGTCTACAACGGGCCCGGCGCGTACGCCGGAGCGGGCGCCCTCGGCGCGCTGCTCCTGCTCGCCCGCCTGCTCACGACGCGCGGCTTCACCCACGCCCCGGCCGTCGTCCTCGGCGCCGCGGGCGCGGCCGAGGTGACCGCCGTCACCACGGTCTTCGCGGCCCGTCTGCCCGGCTGCTCGTTCGTCGCCACCCCCGTCGAGACCGTCGCCGACGCCTGGGGTCCGGGTGCCGTCCCGGCCCTGCTGTGCGGCGCGGCGGCGCTCGTCCTCCTGATCCACGCGACCCGCACCCTGACCCGGGCTTCGGCCCACGCCACACCGGGCGGGACGCCATGAGCCGCGACCGGCGCCCGAGGGTCCAGCCCTCGTGCCGGGCGCACCCTCCCGCGGGGCCGACACCGCGGGCGCTCCGTCCGACCCACGGCACCACCCCGAAGGAGAACGCCAGATGATCACCTCCCGAACCGGAGAGTCCGCCCCGGGAGCCGCCCGATGAGGGTCCTGCTGATCGGAGCCAACGGATACCTCGGCCGTTTCGTCGCCGACAGACTGCTCGCCGATCCGGCCGTGCAGCTCACCGCGCTCGGCCGGGGCGACGACGCCGACGTACGGTTCGACCTCGCCTCGGGCAGCCCCGGCGCCCTCACCCGCTTCCTGGACGCGGTGCACCCCGGGGTCGTCATCAACTGCGCGGGCGCCACCCGCGGCGGAGCCCGCGAACTGACCCGGCACAACACCGTCGCCGTCGCCACCGTCTGCGAGGCCCTTCGCCGCAGCGGCTGCGGTGCCCGCCTGGTGCAGATCGGCTGCGGCGCCGAGTACGGGCCCAGCCAGCCCGGCTCCTCCACGGCCGAGGACGCCGTACCGCGCCCCGGCGGCCCGTACGGCGTCAGCAAGCTCGCCGCCACCGAACTGGTCCTCGGGTCCGGCCTCGACGCCGTCGTCCTGCGCGTCTTCTCACCCGCGGGTCCCGGCACCCCCGCCGGATCCCCGCTCGGCCGCCTCGCCGAGGCCCTGCGCCGCGCCATGCAGTCCGGCGACGGCGAACTCAAACTCGGCGGACTCGGCGTCCAGCGCGACTTCATCGACGTCCGCGATGTCGCCCGCGCCGTGCACGCCGCCTCGCTCTCCGCCGCGCAGGGCGTCATCAACATCGGCTCGGGCCGCGCCGTCCGCCTGCGCGACGCCGCCGCGGTCCTCGCCCGGGTGGCCGGCTATGGGGGCACGCTGCACGAACTCGACGGCCCACCCGGACCGATGAGGTCGGCCATCGGTCATCCCCGCACCGAAACGGATCACGGGGCGCCGGTCGCGTACCCCTACCCGGACGGCTGCGGCAGCTGGCAGCAGGCCGATGTGCGCACCGCACGCGACCGGCTCGGCTGGCGGCCCCGGATCAACCTCGAGGAATCCCTCGCCGATATCTGGATGGAGGCGGCGTGTCGTATCTGACCAGCGCCGCGACGGACATCGCGAGCACGGACTTAAGGGTCGGCCTCGGAGTCCCCGGCTATGCGCACCCCCTCGTCGCTCCGGCCGAGTGGGGCGAACTCACCCGCCCCGGCACCCCCGTGCACTGGGCCGTCCTGAACGTGGCGGGCGGTCCCGGCATCCGCCCCGACCCGCACTGCCTGGAGGCCGCCGGCCGACTCCGCAACGCGGGCGTGCGCGTCCTGGGACACCTTGACGTGACGTACGGCGCACGCGCCTTCGCCGAGGTGATCTCCGACGCACACCGGTATCTCGACTGGTACCGGGTCGGTGGCTTCCTCCTGCACCGCTGTCCCACCGAGCGCGCCGCGCTCCCCGAGATCCGCCGGGCGGCCAGCAGGCTCCGAACGCTCCTCGACGACGCACACCTCGTCTTCGGCCACGGCACCCACCCCTACCCCGGCTATGTCGAAAGCGCCGACCAGCTGGTGACCTTCTCCGGCACCTGGAGCGACTACCGCTGGTCGCAGGTGGCCGAGTGGACCGCCGACTATCCGCCCGAGCGCTTCTGCCACCTCGTGCACGGGGTACCGCGCGGTCATCTCGACGAAGCGCTGCGCATCGCCCGCTGGCAGGGCGCCGCCACGATCTACTTCACCGACCGCACGGATCACGGTGGACGGGCCGACCCCTGGGAGACGATGCCCGGCTACTGGGACGAGATCGTCTCGCGGATCGGAACGGGTGTCTCGGAATGAAGAAGGGCGTGGCAGTGTTACGGGGAGAACAACTGTAGTGATTGACCGACCAACGGAGTCCCCGTGTCGCTGCCACCCCTGGTTGAGCCAGCTGCTGAGCTCACCGTAGACGAGGTCCGCAGGTACTCCCGCCACCTGATCATCCCCGACGTGGGCATGGACGGGCAGAAGCGGCTGAAGAACGCCAAGGTGCTGTGTGTGGGCGCCGGCGGCCTCGGATCGCCGGCGCTGATGTACCTGGCCGCCGCGGGCGTGGGCACGCTCGGCATCGTGGAGTTCGACGAGGTCGACGAGTCGAACCTGCAGCGCCAGATCATCCACAGTCAGGCGGACATCGGCCGCTCCAAGGCCGAGTCGGCCCGTGACTCCGTGCTGGGCATCAACCCGTACGTGAACGTGGTCCTTCACGAAGAGCGGCTCGAGGCCGAGAACGTGATGGACATCTTCAGCCAGTACGACCTGATCGTCGACGGCACGGACAACTTCGCGACCCGCTACCTGGTCAACGACGCGTGCGTCCTGCTCAACAAGCCGTACGTGTGGGGCTCGATCTACCGCTTCGACGGCCAGGCCTCCGTCTTCTGGTCCGAGCACGGTCCCTGCTACCGCTGCCTCTACCCGGAGCCCCCGCCGCCGGGCATGGTCCCCTCCTGCGCCGAGGGCGGCGTGCTGGGCGTGCTGTGCGCGTCCATCGGCTCCATCCAGGTCAATGAGGCGATCAAGCTTCTCGCGGGCATCGGTGAGCCGCTCGTCGGCCGCCTGATGATCTACGACGCCCTCGAGATGCAGTACCGCCAGGTCAAGGTCCGCAAGGACCCGGACTGCGCGGTCTGCGGCGAGAACCCGACCGTCACCGAGCTCATCGACTACGAGGCCTTCTGCGGTGTCGTGTCCGAGGAGGCCCAGGAGGCGGCGGCCGGCTCGACGATCACTCCCAAGCAGCTCAAGGAGTGGATCGACGACGGCGAGAACATCGAGATCATCGACGTCCGCGAGATCAACGAGTACGAGATCGTCTCGATCCCCGGCGCCAAGCTGATCCCGAAGAACGAGTTCCTCATGGGCACCGCCCTGGAGACCCTTCCGCAGGACAAGAAGATCGTCCTGCACTGCAAGACGGGCGTCCGCAGCGCGGAGGTGCTCGCCGTGCTGAAGTCCGCGGGCTTCTCGGACGCGGTGCACGTCGGCGGCGGTGTGATCGGCTGGGTCAATCAGATCGAGCCGGAGAAGCCGGTGTACTAGGCGCCGGTGCACCAGGCGAACGGCTTTTCGGGAGGGGCTCGGCACCGTGCGTGCCGGGCCCCTTTCCGTTGACCGGTCTGCCGTTGACCGGTCACTCGCGGGCCGGGGGTCCGCCGACCGGGCGTCCGTGCGCCGGGTCTTCGCCGGCCAAGTGCTCGACGACCGAGGGTTCGCCGGCCGAGTGCTCGTCGGTCGGGTCGGCGCGGGCACAGGTCCGCGCCCGTCGGCCGCACCCGCCACTACGACGCGCAGACCTTCCCGTCCTTCGGCACCGTCCCGTCCAGCAGATAGCTGTTCACCGTGGAGTCGACACACTCGCTCCCACTCCCGTAGGCGCCATGGCCCTCGCCCTTCCAGGTGAGCTCCACTCCGACGCCCTTGCCCAGCTCGTCGGCCATTCTGCGGGCGCCCTCGTACGGAGTCGCGGGGTCCCCGGTGTTGCCGACGATCAGGATGGGCGCGGCACCCGGCGCGCTGACCTCCGGGTTGTCGTACTGGCCGGCGACCGGCCAGTCGTGGCACCAACCCGCGGTGTCCCAGCCCATGAAGTCCCCGAAGACGGGCGAGATCTTCTCGAACTCGGGCAGCAGCTTCTTCGTCTCCGCGGGAGTCGGCCGCTGTTTGTCGTCCAAGCACGATATGACCCGTTGGGAGTGGGTCGTCGTGCCGTAATGCCCCGAGGAATCGCGGTCGTTGTAGCCGTCGGCGAGGGCCAGCAGTCCCGAACCGTCACCGCCCTCGGCGCCCTTGAGCGCGTTGGTCAGGCGGGGCCAGCCCTCCTTGCTGTACAGGGGCAGGACGATGCCGGTGAGCGCCAGCGTCTGGGTGAGCTTGCGGCCGCCGGCCGTCGGCAGGGGGTTCGCGTCGATGCGGTTCAGCAGGTCCACGATCTTCTGGGAGCCCTGCTTGGGGTCCTGGCCGGTGGACTTGAGGTAGTCGTCCAGGGCGCGCTGGAAGCCCAGGGTCTGGTTCTTGGCGTGCCCGACCGTGTCGGCGCTCGGGTCGACGACGGCGTCCAGCACCAGACGGCCCACGTTCCTGGGGAACAAGTGGGCGTACACGCCGCCGAGTTCGGTCCCGTACGAAAAGCCGAGGTAGTGCATCGTCCCGTCGCCGAGGACCTGGCGCATCAGGTCCATGTCGCGGGCCGTGTCGGTCGTGGAAACGTGTGACAGCAGCTGTCCGGCGGCCTTCGCGCAGCCCTTGCCGAAGCCGGCGGCGTCCTTGAAGTACGCGGTCTCCTCGGCCGCGTCTTCCGGGGTGGCGTCCACGGACTCGGCTGCCTGGATCGCCTTGTCACTGCGGCAGCGCACACCCTCGCTGGCGGCGACGCCGCGAGGGTCCCAGCTCACCAGGTCGTAGCGCTCGTGGAGCGGGCCGACGGCACTCTCGTACGACGGCATCGTGTCGACGCCCGAGCCGCCGGGTCCGCCGAAGTTGAACAGGAGTGAGCCGATGCGCTTGCTCTGGCCGCCGGTCGCCTTCGAGCGGATCAGCGCCAGGCCGATCGTCTCGCCGCCCGGTTTCGCGTAGTCCAGCGGCACCTTGAGTGTCGCGCACTGCCAGCCGCTGCCCGGCGCGGAGGAACTCTTGCAGTGGCCCCAGTCGAGCTTCTGTGAGGTGAGCGAGGTGGGCAGCCCCGAGGCGGTGCCGGAGGAAGGCGCCCCGGCCGACGGCAGGCCGCTGTTCTTCCCCTCGTCCTTGCCGTCTCCCGACGAGCCGCTGCCGCAGCCTGCCACCAGCAACGCGGCGGCCGCCGCGGCCGCCCACCGTGCGAAACGCGTCATGAACTTCCCCCCTCGCCCGTGGTCCGCCGGATGTCGCGGATCACATGCAGGCCATGGTAGGCGCCCGCGGCCGACACCGCGGAGGCCTGTGGATAACTCTTTGACCTGCGCTTTTCTGAGTACGGATGGCGTCGGTCCTAGGTGCAGACGGTTCCCGCGGGCGGTACGGTCCCGTCCAGCAGATAGCCGTTCACCGCGTTGTGCACGCACTTGTTCCCACTGTCGTACGCGCCGTGCCCCTGGCCCTTGTAGGTCACCTCGACGCCGACGCCCTTGCCCAGCGCGTCCACCATCTTCTGCGCGCCCTGGTACGGCGTGGCCGGGTCGCCGGTGTTGCCGACCACGAGGATCGGCGCCGCACCGGCGGCGCTGACGTCCGGGTGGTCGGCGGCGCCCGGGACCGCCCAGTTGGTGCAGCTGAGCATGCCCCAGGCCAGGTAGTCGCCGAAGAGCGGTGAGGCGGCTCGGAACGCCGGCAGACCGGCTTGCACGTCGGGGATCGTGTACCGCGGTTTCTCGTCGGCGCAGTTGATGGAGACGTTGGCCGCGTAGAGGTTGCTGTACTGGCCGTTCTGGTTGCGCCCGTTCATCGAGTCGGACAGCAGCATCAATACCTTGCCGTCACCGCTGTACGCCTGGTCCAGGCCCTCCGTCAGGTACTCCCAGAAGTCTTTGGAGTACAGCGCCTGCGCGATGCCGTTGGTGGCCTCGGTCTGGGTGAGCTGGCGCGGGAAGACGCCGGGGATGGGCTTGCTGTCCAGGTCCTTGAGGAGTTTGGCGATGCGGTTCTTGACGTCCTGCGGGGTGTCGCCGATCGGGCAGGGCTCGGTCTTCGAGGTGCAGTCGGTGGCGAAGTTGTCGAGCGCGAGCTGGAAGCCTCTGGCCTGCCCGAGCGCGCTCTGTTCCGGGTTCTGCGTCGGGTCGACGACCGCGTCGAAGACGGCGCGCCCCACGCGCTTGGGGAACAAGTGGGCGTAGACGCCGCCGAGTTCGGTGCCGTACGAGATGCCGAAGTAGTGCAGTTTGGCGTCGCCGAGCACTTGGCGCATGAGGTCGATGTCGCGGGCCGCGTCGGAGGTGCGCACGTGGGGGAGGGTCCGTCCGGAGTTCTTCTCGCAGGCCGCGTTGAACGTCTTCGTGTTGCTGAGGAGGTTCTTCTGCTCGGCGGTGTCGTCGGGGGTGGCGTCCTGCTGGAAGAACACGTCGAGTCCGCTGTCGTCCTCGCACTTCACGCCCGCGCTGCGGCCGACCCCACGCGGGTCGAAGCTCACCAGGTCGTAGCGCGTGCGCAGCTTCGCGTAGTCCTCGCCGAAGGCGGGCAGCGTGGTGACGCCGGAGCCGCCGGGGCCGCCGAAGTTGAAGATGAGGGAGCCGATGCGTTTGCTCTGGTCGCCGCTCGTCCGCGCCCGGATCAGCGCGATCCCGATGGTGTCGCCCTTGGGCTCGGCCCAGTCGAGGGGTGCCTTCATGGTGGCGCACTGCCACTGTGTGCCACCCGGCAGGGGAGAGGGGGCGTTGCCGCCGCCCTCGGACTCGGCGGGGGCCGGGCAGTCCTTCCAGCTCAGTTTCTGGTCCGGCAGGTCCTCGCTCTTCGAGTTGTCGCTGCAGCCCGTCAGCACGGCGGACAGCACAGCGACGGAGAGCGCCAGCGCAGCGGCGCGCGGCGGAGACGGGTTCGGCATGCTCCCCATCCTGCGGTCGTGCGGGGCGGGGCGCTCGGGACGCGGGCCGTGTGGGTGAGGGCGCGCGCAGGGGTCGTACGGGAGGGTCGGCGCGGGGCTCTAGAGGGCGCCCTTGCGGCTCAGGTGGTTGAAGAACAGCCAGCCCGGAAGCACCGGAAGCCACAGCGTCAGCAGCCGGTACAGCAGCACCGCGGGGGCGGCGACCTCCTTGGGGAGTCCCACGGCGATCAGACCGACCGTGAGGGTCGCCTCGACGGCGCCGACGCCACCGGGGGTCGGCGCCGCGGAGCCGAGCGCGTTGCCGGCGAGGAAGACGACGGCGACGCTGGCGAGGCTGAGCGTGGTGGGCTGCTGGTGGCCGAAGGCGCGGATCGAAGCGTCCAGACACATCACGAAGCAGGCGGTCAGCAGCAGCATGCCGCCGATGCCGGTGATCAGCTTCTGGGGCCGCTGGAGCACGTCGAGCATGCGCGGTACGACGCCCGCGAACAGCGACCTCACGCGCGTGCTGACGAATTTGCGCAGGAACGGCACCGACGTCACGACGAGCACCAGTACGGCGACCGTCAGCAGACCGGCGATGACCGTGCGGGAGGGCGACAGGGACGGCGTCTTCTCGGTGCCGGTCAGATAGCCGAAGGACAGCAGCATCAGGATGTGGCAGCCGAGCCCGAACAGCTGGGACGCGCCGACACTCGCCACCGCGAGCCCCGGCCGCACCCCCGCACGCTGCAGGAAACGTGTGTTGAGGGCCACACCGCCGACCGCGGCGGGCGCCACGATCTTCACGAACGAGCCGGCGACCTGCGCCGCGACGGCCCGCATGAACGGCACCCGCTCCGGTACGAAGCCGAGCAGCGCCATCGCCGCCGCGAAGTAGCTCACCGCGGAGAACAGCACGGCCGCGGCGACCCAGCCCCACTGGGCGTTGTCGAAGAGGGTCCCGAACTCGATGTGGGTGAGCTGCGTCAGCAGGAAGTACCCACCGATGGCACCGGCGATGAAACTGATCAGTGTGCGTGGCCGCACCCGCTCCAGGCGGGCCGGTTCGACCGGCGCCTGCGGGCGGATCAGCAGTACCTGGTGGCGGATCTGGGTGAGGAGATCCTCCTCGCGTGCTTCGTCCAGTGCCTCGTCGATCGCCCGCTTCTCGGCCCGCTGCTCCGCGCGTACGGCCTTCTTGCCGGGCTTTTCCACCGCGGCCTCGGCGTGCTGGGCCTGTTCCGCGCGGGCGAGCTTGTTCTGCCGGGAGGCCTCCAGGACCGCGTCGCGTTCGCGCTGGGCGCGCTCCCGGGCCAGCTTGCGCAGCGTCGCGCGCGTGGAGCGCGTCAGTGCGATGGGCTGCAGCAGCGGCAGGCAGTCGGCGATCGCGTCCGGGCCGAGCACGCCGACGGCCGACGCCACCGTGCGCTCGGCGCCGACGCGCAGCCCCAGCGTGGTCAGCAACTGGGCGATGTCCATGCGCAGCAGCAGATCGCCGGCCGCGATCTCACCGCCGCGGAGGTCGGTGAGGATCACCATGCCGGAACGATCCACCAAAATCGCGTCACCCGCGAGCCTGCGGTGTGCGATGCGTCGCGACTGCAAGGCCTGCACCTGATGCCAGGTGTCGCGCAGGAGATCGTCGGTGATGAGGTCGTCGGGCAGCGAGTCCAGTGTGCGCCCGCCGGTGTGCTCGTAGACGAGCATCACGGCGTCCGGGCCGAGCTCGGAGGTCGCGATCAACTTCGGGGCGTTGGCCCCGGCCGCGATGGCCGCGTACGCGAGGAGCGCCTCCTGCTCCAGGGCCTGGCGCAGCGACTGGAGACTGCGACGGGTGGCGAGACCGCGCAGCGTCAGGTTGCGCCACACTCGGTAGAAGAAGCCCTGCGCCTGCTGCTCACGGTCGACCACCGTGACGTCCAGCGGCGGGCCGTCCTCCAGGGTGACGAAGTAGCGCCGACCGCGATCGCCGTTCTCCGTGGTGTCGGGCGTGTCCTCGCGGGCCGCGCTGACGGGGTGGAAGCCGACGTGCCGCAGGCCCGCCATCAGCGTCCGCCCGGTCGGACGCACATTCGGCGAGCCGACCGCGTACAGCGTCCCGTACGCGACGCTCCAGCCGATCAGCACCGTCAGGATGATCGAGAACGGCGTGGTGTAGCCGGTGACCAGCATGGAGAAGGCGTCGAGGAGCAGCACCACCCACAGCACCGCGCGCCAGCGCGGTCTGCGGGACATCCCGACGGCGGTCATGTACGCGATGACCGGCGCCAGATAGCCGTGCACCGGGTCGGTCAGGGCGTGGATGTCACCCGGCGAGGGCTGGGTGAGTGCCTCCTGGATGGAGCTCGGGGCACCCTTGGCGACCCACAGGTCCGTGGCGAGTGTCACTCCGTGCGCGAGGACCGCGGCCAGCACGCCGTCGGCGATGCGCAGCCCGTCCCGCTTGATCAGCCGCTCGATCGCGAAGGCGACCGGCACCAGGAGGATCGCGATGCTCGACGCCAGACCCGCGATCTTGATCAGCAGATCGGGTGCCTGGCCGGTGCCCTTGTTGATGTCCTGCTCGAGCCCCGAGGTGGTGCCGTGCGCGAACGCGGCGATGGCCAGCAGCACGGCGATGGCGAGGACGCCGACCAGGAGCCGCATCAGATCGGAGGGACGGTGCACGCGCGCGGGCAGCAGCGGTTCGTCGCCCTCGACCTCGTCGCTGTGGACCTCGTCGCCGCAGTCGTCCGCCGGATCGAGTCGCTTCTGGGCTCGGCCGTGGGTGTCAGGAACGGGTTCTTCGTCCACCGCCGTGGTGGGCTCGTCCGCCGCCTCGCCCGGGTCCTTCGGGCCGGTGTCGCCGGTGTCCGGACGCGACGAGGCCGCGGAGGTGCTCTCCGCGTCTTCGGGGTGCACGCCCTGCTGCCTCATCGTCTCTTCTTGATCTCGTATCACCAGTCACCGCCCGCACGATGGTGGCATGCCCCACCGACACACGGGGGCATCAGGGTGCAAATACGGGGGCGCACAGTCTGCCCCAAGTGCGCCTTCGTGGCGAGGGATACGCACAGTCACCGAATCGTCGCACTGTCGGTGGGATGGGGCAGGATGGGGCGGATGAGCGAGGAGAGCCTTCCGACGGATGCCCTGCCGGAGTACGCGGAGCGGGTCCTTGAGGTCGCCGAGTCGATCCCGCCCGGGCATGTGATGACGTACGGGGACGTCGCGGAGTGGCTGGAGGAGGGCGGACCGCGCCAGGTGGGCCGGGTGATGGCCCTCTACGGAGGAGCGGTCCCGTGGTGGCGGGTCGTCCGCGCGGACGGCGCGCTGCTCCCGGGCCACGAACTCGATGCGCTGGGCCACTACCGCGACGAGAGCACGCCCCTGAAGGAGGCGAGCAGGGCCTCCGAGGGGCATCTGCCGCGCGTCGACATGAGACGGGCACGATGGGACGGCGGCGAACGCGCGCAGGGTCACACCTGACAGCTTCCGGCATCGGACGGGGCGATGGGGAACCTGTGGCCCGTACGGGGGAAACCGGGCACGCCCGTCACATACCGTACGTTCGAGAGCAGAGGGACGCACGTGGTGTGAGGGAAGAAGGGGAAGCCCTCCTTCCACGATGCCCACCGGCGTAGCGTCGACGGCACGCATCCCCCTCACCCCGCGGCCACCGCCCTGAACGCGCGGCGCTCTTCCCACCAGCACGACCTCCAGGACCGGCGAACCACGTGAGCTCCTCTTCTTCCACCAGGCGCCTGTCGCACCCCCAGGTGCGGCAGGGGACCCGCGGCGCGTACCGACTGGTACGTACCGCACCGGTCCGAGTGGGGCCCCCTCGTCTGGACGCAGAGCAGCGCGCGGTGGTTGACCATGACAGGGGACCGCTGCTCGTGCTGGCCGGCCCCGGTACCGGCAAGACGACCACGCTCGTCGAGTCCGTCGCGGCGCGGATCGCGCGGGGCGGCGACCCGGAACGCATCCTGGTGCTGACGTTCAGCCGCAAGGCGGCCGTCGAGCTGCGCGACCGCATGGCGCTGCGCATAGGGGCCGCCCGCGCTCCCCGGGCGACCACCTTCCACTCGTTCTGCTACGCCCTGGTCCGCGCCCACCAGGACAGCGACCTGTTCGTGGAGCCCCTGAGGCTGCTGTCCGGACCCGAACAGGACGTGGCGGTGCGCGAACTGCTCGCGGGCCAGCCCGACCTGGAGCGGCTCGGCCTCGCCCATGTCCGCTGGCCGGACGAACTGCGCGCCTGCCTGACCACGCGCGGCTTCGCCGACGAGGTCCGCGCGGTACTGGCGCGCAGCCGCGAACTGGGCCTGAGCCCCGACGCCCTGACCGCCTTCGCCCGGCGCATCGGCCGCCCCGACTGGGGCGCGGCAGCCGCCTTCCTCGCCGAGTACCTGGACGTTCTCGACCTCCAAGGAGTGCTCGACTACGCGGAACTCGTCCACCGCGCCGTGCTGCTCGCCGGGCGTCCGGGCGTGGCCGAACACCTCGCCGCGCAGTACGACGCCGTCTACGTGGACGAGTACCAGGACACCGATCCCGCGCAGGTCCGGCTGCTGCACGCCCTCGCCGGCGGCGGCCGCAACCTGGTCGCCTTCGGTGACCCCGACCAGTCGATCTACGCCTTCCGGGGCGCGGACGTGAACGGCATCCTGGACTTCCCCGACGCCTTCCCGCGCGCGGACGGCCGCCCCGCGCAGGTCGAGGTGCTGCGCACCTCCCGCCGCTCCGGCGCCGCCCTGCTCACCGCCACCCGTCTGATCACGCAGCGCATGCCGCTGACCCGCCTTCCGGCGGAGAAGGTACGCGCCCACCGCCAGCTGTCTCCGGTACGGGACGGCGGCGCCGTCGAGGTCTACACGTACCCGACGGCGGGCACGGAGCTGGACAACATCGCGGACATCCTGCGCCGCGCCCACCTGGAGGACGGCGTCCCCTGGGGCGACATGGCCGTCCTGGTGCGCGCCGGCTCCCGCACGATCCCGACGATCAGGCGGGCGCTCACCGCGGCGGGCGTGCCGCTCGACATCGACGGCGACGACCTGCCGCTGCGGCACGAACCGGCGGTCACGCCCTTGCTGACGGCACTGCGGGCGGTGGCGCGCGCGGAGTCGGGTACGGCCGCGCCCTCCGGCGGCGACAGCGACGTACCTGAAGACGCCGACGTGCCCGAGGATGCCGACGCACCCGAAGACATCGACGTACCCGAGGATGCCGACGCGCAAGCCGATCCCTGGCTCGACACCGAAACCGCCCTCACCCTGCTCGCCTCGCCCCTCGCGAGCATGGACGCGGCCGATCTGCGGCGTCTGGGGCGCGCGCTGCGCGAGGAGGAGCGCGCCGCGGGCAACCACGTACCGCAGCCCTCCGACGAACTGCTCACCCGCGCGCTGGCCGAGCCGGAGCGGCTCGTCGCGCACGACCCGGCGTACGCCCGGGGAGCCCAGCGCCTCGGCGCGCTGCTGCGCAAGGCACGGGAGCGCCTGGCGGGCGGCGGGACGGCCGAGGAGGCGCTTTGGGACCTCTGGGAGGGAACACCGTGGCCGCAGCGCCTGGAGCGGGCCGCCCGACGCGGTGGCGCGGCCGGACGCAACGCCGACCGCGACCTCGACGCCGTCTGCGCGCTGTTCGCGACCGCGGCCCGCGCCGAGGAACGCACGGGCGGGCGCGGCGCCCTCAACTTCCTGGAGGAGATCGAGGCCCAGGACATCGCCGCCGACACGCTCACCCGCAGGGCGGTGCGCCCCGCCGCCGTACGCCTGATGACCGCGCACCGCTCCAAGGGCCTGGAGTGGCGCCTCGTCGTCGTCGCGGGCGTCCAGGAGGGCCTGTGGCCGGACCTGCGCCGCCGCGGCTCCCTGCTGGAGGCCGACCGCATCGGACGCGACGGCCTGGCCGAACCCCTCACCCCCGGAGCGCTCCTCTCCGAAGAGCGCCGTCTGTTCTACGTGGCCGCCACACGCGCGCGTGAACGCCTGATCGTCACCGCCGTGAAGGCCCCCGCCGACGATGGCGACCAGCCCTCCCGCTTCCTCACCGAACTCGGCGTCGAACCCAGGGACGTCACCGGCCGCCCCCGCCGCCCGCTGTCCGTCGCGGCCCTGGTCGCCGAACTGCGCGCCACCACGGTCGACCCGCGGGTCTCGGACACCCTCCGGCAGGCCGCGGCCCACCGCCTGGCCAAGCTCGCCGCCCTCGGCGACGAGGACGGCCGCCCCCTCGTGCCGTCCGCGCACCCCTACCGCTGGTGGGGCATGTACGAGCCGACCGAGAGCAAGGTGCCGCTGCGCGACCGCGACCAGCCCGTCGTGCTCTCCGGAAGCGCCCTCGACCAGCTCGCCAACACCTGCGCCCTGCAGTGGTTCCTGGGCCGCGAGGTCAAAGCGGACGCGCCCGCGACCGCCGCCCAGGGCTTCGGCAACGTGGTGCACGTCCTGGCCGACGAGGTCGCCTCCGGACGCACCCCCGCCGACCTCGCCGTCCTCATGGAACGTCTGGACTCCGTGTGGAACGCGCTCGCCTTCGACGCGCCCTGGAAGTCCGCGCAGGAGAAGGAGCACGCGCGCGTGGCGCTCGAACGCTTCCTGAAGTGGCACGTCGACTCCAACGGCGTCCGTGCGGGACGTGTGCCGGTGGCCAGTGAGCACGACTTCGACGTGACCCTGGAGGCGGGTGACTACGAGGTGCGTATCCGGGGCTCCATGGACCGCGTCGAGACGGACACCGAGGGCCGCGCCTACGTGGTCGACTTCAAGACCGGCAAACACGCGCCCAGCGCCGCGGAGGTGGCGCACCACCCGCAGCTCGCCGTCTACCAGCTCGCCGTCCGCGAGGGGGCCGTCGACGACACCTTCGACGGCGTACGCCCCGAGCCCGGCGGCGCGGAACTCGTCCAGCTGCGCCAGGGCGCCGCCAAGAAGAACGGCGGCGAGACCCTCCCCAAGGTGCAGGCCCAGGAGCCCCTCGAGGGCGAATGGGTCGGCGACCTGCTGGCCACCGCGGCCGGGAAGGTCCTCGACGAACGGTTCTCACCGACCACGGGACAACACTGCACACACTGCGCTTTCCGGGCATCGTGCAGCGCTCGGCCCGAGGGACGCCACGTGGTCGAGTGACGGGCTCAGTCGACGTCACGTCAGCGAGTGACGTACGGCACCACAGGTGTTGACCAGCACTTCTTCCGTCCCGGCGGCCGATGTGGCCTCCGCTGTCAGTGGGCGCCGCTAGCCTCTCCGACATGCCCGCCCGCATCACCGACCCCGAGCAGCTCAAGGAGCTCCTCGGCATCCCGTTCACCCCGGAGCAGACGGTCTGCATCACCGCACCGCCCGCCCCGCAGGTGATCGTGGCCGGAGCCGGATCGGGCAAGACCACGGTGATGGCGGCACGCGTGGTGTGGCTCGTCGGCACCGGACAGGTCGCCCCCGAGCAGGTCCTCGGTCTCACGTTCACCAACAAGGCGGCGGGCGAACTCGCCGAGCGCGTTCGCAAGGCGCTGATCAAGGCCGGAGTCACCGACCCGGACGTGATCGACCCCGACAACCCGCCGGGCGAGCCGGTGATCTCCACCTACCACGCCTTCGCGGGCCGCCTGCTGACCGACCACGGTCTGCGCATCGGACTCGAACCGACCTCCCGCCTGCTCGCCGACGCCACCCGCTACCAGCTCGCCGCCCGCGTACTGCGCGAGGCCCCGGGACCGTACCCGGCGCTGACCCGCTCCTTCCCGGACCTCGTCGGCGACCTCCTCACACTCGACTCCGAGCTCGCCGAACACCTCGTACGGCCCGAGGACCTGCGCGCCTACGACGCCGAGCTGCTGCGCTCCCTGGAGGGCGCCAAACTCACCAACGCCGACCTGAGGAAGGTCCCCGAGGCGGCCGCGGCTCGGCGTGAACTGGCCGAGCTGGTGGGCCGCTACCGGTCGGCCAAGCGCGAGCGCGACCTCCTCGACTTCGGCGACCAGATCGCCCTCTCGGCCACCCTGGCCCGCACCCGCCCCGAGGTCGGGGAGATCCTCCGCGACGAGTTCCGGGTGGTGCTGCTGGACGAGTACCAGGACACCTCGGTGGCCCAGCGCATCCTGCTCGCCGGACTCTTCGGCGGCGGCACCGGCCACCCCGTGACCGCGGTCGGCGACCCCTGCCAGGCCATCTACGGCTGGCGCGGCGCCTCCGTCGCCAACCTCGACGACTTCCCCGAACACTTCGCACACGCCGACGGCCGCCCCGCGGCCCGCCAGGCGCTCAGCGAGAACCGTCGCAGCGGCGGCCGCCTCCTCGACCTCGCCAACGGCCTCGCGGAGCCCCTGCGCGCCATGCACGCGGGCGTGGAGGCCCTGCGCCCGGCCCCAGGAGCCGAGCACGACGGCCAGGTCCGCTGCGCGCTGCTGCGCACCCACGCCGAGGAGATCGACTGGCTCGCCGATTCGATCGCCCACCTGGTACGCACCGGAAAGGCGCCCGGCGAGATCGCCGTGCTGTGCCGTACGGCGGGCGACTTCGCCGAGATCCAGGGCGCGCTCGTCGCCCGGGACATCCCGGTCGAGGTGGTGGGCCTCTCCGGGCTGCTGCACCTGCCCGAGGTCGCCGACCTCGTCGCCGTCTGCGAAGTCCTCCAGGATCCCGGGGCGAACGCCTCCCTGGTCCGCCTGCTCACCGGCCCCCGCTGGCGGATCGGCCCGCGCGACCTCGCCCTCCTGGGGCGGCGCGCCCGCCTGCTCGTGTCCCACGGGCGCGTGGGCGCCGACGAGGACCCGGACCGCCGGCTCGCCGCGGCCGTGGAGGGGGTCGACCCGGCCGAGGTGATATCGCTCGCCGACGCCCTCGACACGTTCCTGGAGATGCCCATCGAGGCCGAAGGGGACGACGACGGGCTGCCCTTCTCGCCGGACGCGCGGGTGCGGTTCGCGCGGCTCGCCGCAGAGCTGCGTGACCTGCGCCGCTCGCTCGCCGACCCCCTGATGGACGTCCTGCACCGGGTGCTCGCCGTCACCGGCCTCGAGGTCGAGCTCTCCGCGTCCCCGCACGCGCTGGCCGCCCGCCGCCGAGAGACCCTGTCGAACTTCCTCGACGTCGCCGCGTCCTTCGCCGCGGGCGACGGCGAGGCCACGCTGCTGGCCTTCCTCGGCTTCCTGCGCACCGCCGCCCAGTACGAGAAGGGCCTCGACAACGCCCTGCCCGGCGGCGAGAACACCGTAAAGGTGCTCACCGCGCACAAGTCCAAGGGCCTGGAGTGGGACGTCGTCGCGGTCCCCGGACTCGTCACCGGCACCTTTCCCAGCGCCCAGGGCCGCGAGAAGTGGACCGCCCAGGGCAAGGTCCTGCCGCACGAACTGCGCGGCGACGCCGACACGCTCCCCGAGATCGCGACCTGGGACGCCAAGGGCATCAAGGCCTTCCACGAGGCCATGAAGGACCACCAGCACACCGAAGAGCTCCGCCTCGGCTACGTCACCTTCACCCGCCCCCGCTCGCTCCTGCTCGGTTCCGGCCACTGGTGGGGCCCCTCCCAGAAGAAGCCGCGCGGCCCCTCGGACTTCCTCGACGCCCTCTACGAGCACTGCGCCGCCGGACACGGCGAGATCGAGGTCTGGGCCGAGGAGCCCGCCGAGGACGAGGAGAACCCCGCCCTGCGCGAGGCGGCCGCCGACCACGCGTGGCCACTCCCGCTCGACGACGCGGCACTGGCCCGGCGCCGCGCCGCCGCCGAGACCGTGCTCGCCCACCTGGAGCGTGTGGCGTCCCACGACGAGCCCCACCCCGGGGCGGAGGGAGCCCGGCACGCGGCCGGCCACGACCCCACCTCGTACGACGATCCGGACTGGCCACCCCCGCCCGAGGACGACGACCCCGCGTACGACGACATGCCCTACGGGGACGACGACCTCCCCGACGACGCCCTCCCCGACGGGGACGACTCCGACTGGGACTCCTGGTCGACCGACCGCCCCGAGGACCTGCCGACGCGACCCGCGCAGGGCCGCCCGACGGTCCCGCACCAGGCACCGGCTCCGGGGGCTCGCCCGCACCCCGCGACACCGCACCCCGCGACACCGCGCCTTGAGGAACCCGCGCACCTCACCCCGGAGGAGGCCCGCACCCTCGCCTCCTGGGACCGCGACCTCGACGCCCTGACCGGAGAGCTCCTGCGTGCCCGCGCGAGCGTCACCGACGTCCCCCTGCCGGCCTCGCTCACCGTGACGCAGCTCATGCGCCTGGCCGCCGACCCGGACGGCTTCGCGCAGGAACTCGCACGCCCCATGCCACGCCCCCCACAGCCCGCCGCGCGCCGCGGAACACGCTTCCACGCCTGGCTGGAGTCCCGCTTCGAAGAGCTGCGGCTGCCGATGCTGGAACCGGAGGACCTCCCCGGCAGCGACGCCGAGATCGCTGACGAACGCGATCTGGAGGAGCTCAAGGACGCCTTCGAACGCACTCCCTACGCGTACCGCACCCCTCACCGCGTCGAGGCACCGTTCCAGCTCGCCATCGCTGGACGCGTCGTACGGGGCCGGATCGACGCCGTCTACCGGGCGGAGGACGACGCCGGCCCGACGTACGAGATCGTCGACTGGAAGACCAGCCGCACCGGCACCGCCGACCCCCTCCAGCTCGCCCTGTACCGCCTCGCCTGGGCCGAACAGCAAGGCGTGCCCCTGGAGTCCGTCAAGGCCGCGTTCCTTTACGTCCGCAGCGGTGAGGTGGTCCACCCGGACGAGCTCCCGGACCGCGCGGCATTGGAACGACTGCTCACACAGGACCCGGCGGACCCACAGGAAGCGTCTGTCGGGGATCCGCCGGACGAACACGCCTCGGTGGGCGGATAGGCTCGTGAGCATGAGCAAGCCCGTTGACAACGCCGTCAGCACCGTCCGCACGTACATCCAGAACCACCGCACGGCCTTCCTCGACGACCTCGCGGAGTGGCTGCGCATCCCTTCGGTGTCGGCCCAGCCCGACCACGCCGCGGACGTGGCACGCAGCGCCGACTGGCTCGCCGCCAAGTTGCAGGAGACCGGCTTCCCGACCACCGAGGTATGGGCGACCGAGGGCGCCCCCGCCGTCTTCGCCGAGTGGCCCGCCGAGGACCCCGGGGCTCCCACGGTTCTCGTCTACGGACATCACGACGTGCAGCCCGCAGCCCGCGAGGACGGCTGGGACACCGACCCCTTCGAACCGGTGATCCGCGGAAACCGCCTCCACGCGCGCGGCGCCGCCGACGACAAGGGCCAAGTGTTCTTCCACACACTCGGCGTCCGCGCCCATCTCGCCGCCACCGGGCGCGGCGCACCGGCCGTGAACCTCAAGCTCCTGATCGAGGGCGAGGAGGAGTCCGGCTCCCCGCACTTCCGCGACCTCGTCGAAAGCCACGCCGACCGGCTCTCCGCCGACGCGGTGATCGTCTCCGACACCGGCATGTGGTCCGAGGACACCCCCACCGTGTGCACCGGCATGCGCGGCCTCGCCGAGTGCGAGATCGAGCTGTACGGGCCGCGGCAGGACATCCACTCCGGCTCCTTCGGCGGTGCCGTGCCCAACCCGGCCACCGCCGCCGCCCGCCTTGTCGCGGCCCTCCACGACGAGCACGCGCGCGTAGCCGTCCCCGGCTTCTACGAAGGCATCACCGAACTCACCGAACGCGAGCGTGAGCTCTTCGCCGAACTGCCCTTCGACGAGGAGCGCTGGCTGAGCACGGCCAAGTCGACGGCCACCTACGGAGAGGCCGGACACACCACCCTGGAGCGCATCTGGGCCCGCCCCACCGCCGAGGTCAACGGCATCGGCGGCGGCTACCAAGGCCCCGGCAGCAAGACGATCATCCCGTCCTCGGCCACCGTGAAACTCTCGTTCCGGCTGGTGGCGGGCCAGGACGCGGACCACATCGAGAAGGCGGTCCGCGCCTGGGCCGCCGACCGGCTGCCCGCCGGCATCCGGCACGAGATCACGTTCGGCGCCGCCACCCGCCCCTGCCTCACACCGCTGGACCACCCCGCCCTGCAGTCCGTCGTACGCGCCATGGGCCGCGCCTTCGAGCAGCCGATCCGTTTCACCCGCGAGGGTGGTTCGGGACCCGCGGCCGACCTCCAGGAAGTCCTCGGCGCCCCCGTGCTCTTCCTGGGCATCTCCGTCCCCTCCGACGGCTGGCACGCCCCCAACGAGAAGGTCGAACTCGACCTCCTCATGAAGGGCGTCGAAACCAGCGCCTACCTGTGGGGCGACCTGGCCGAGAACTGGCGCGAGGCACACTGAAAGAGCCCGTCTCCACCCCTCCTGAAAAGACCGTCCCCACCCCGAACAGCGCCCTTCGCACCCGCCCTGCTGAACCGCCCGCCGAAATAACCGTTCCACCGGGGGAGTTGGAAGCACCCGTGACCACCTGGACCGACCGAACCGCCGACCGTCCCATCTCGCTCACCGCCCCGAGCGGCATCGACCGGGCCGCCCACCACCGGCTCGACGAGGCCTGGCTCGCGGCGGCCTGGAGCCACCCCACCACCCGCGTCTTCGTGGTCTCCGGCGGTCAGGTGCTCATCGACGAGACGGCGGACGGCACCACCGAACTCGTCATGACCCCCTCCTTCGAGGCCCCGCTCACCGAGGCGCACCGCTACTTCCTCGGCACGGACGACGACGGTGTGAGCTATTTCGCACTCCAGAAGGACGCACTGCCCGGCCGCATCGACCAGTCCGCCCGCTCGGCGGGCCTGCGCGAGGCGGGCCTCCTGCTCTCACCCCGCGACGCGGGTCTGATGGTGCACGCCGTAGCCCTGGAGAACTGGCAGCGGCTGCACCGCTTCTGCTCACGCTGCGGCGAGCGCACCGTGATCGCGGCGGCCGGGCACATCCGCCGCTGCCCCGCCTGCGGCGCCGAGCACTACCCGCGCACCGACCCGGCCGTGATCATGGCGGTGACGGACGACGAGGACCGCATCCTGCTCGGCCGCCAGGTGCACTGGCCCGAGGGCCGCTTCTCCACGCTGGCCGGCTTCGTCGAACCCGGCGAGTCCATCGAGCAGTCCGTGCGCCGCGAGGTCTTCGAGGAGGCGGGCGTCACGGTCGGCGAGGTCGAGTACGTCGCCAGCCAGCCCTGGCCGTTCCCCTCCAGCCTCATGCTCGGCTTCATGGCCCGCGCCACCTCGTCCGAGATCAACGTCGACGGCGAGGAGATCCACGAGGCCCGCTGGTTCTCCCGCGAGGACCTGCGCACCGCCTTCGAGTCCGGCGAGGTACTGCCTCCGTTCGGCATCTCCATCGCCGCCCGCCTGATCGAACTCTGGTACGGCAAGCCCCTGCCGCGCCCGGGAGCGGTAGCCGCCTGACCGACTCGCACCACACCACTCGCGCGAGTGGCGCAAGTCACACAACAGGGGCGGTCCTTGAGTCAGACTCAAGGACCGCCCCTGTTGCTGCCCGCGGCAACCGCCGGGGGCGCACCGATGGTGAACCGCTTACGCGCCGATCTTCTGCTTGACCTGCGCCAGCGAAGGGTTGGTGAGCGTCGAGCCGTCCGCGAACAGCACGGTCGGAACCGTCTGGTTTCCGCCATTCGCCTTCTCCACGAAGGCCGCGGACTCCGGGTCCTGCTCGATGTTGATCTCGTTGTACGCGATGCCCGCGCGGTCCATCTGGCCCTTCAGTCGCGTGCAGTAGCCGCACCACGTGGTGCTGTACATCGTCACAGTGCCCGGCATGTGTCTCGCGCTCCTTTGCTGCTGGGGGTGCGTTGTCGCAGAGGTGGAACGTACGCGAGCGAGCCACCATTCCCGCTCCCGGGTACCCCGGCCCGGTACACGAGTGCACCTCGCGGCAGACGGGTGAGCAAGAGCACGCCCAGCGCCTGCCGCATTAGTACGACTGCAAGTGCCTCGCTGTGGACAACCGGCTCATGCGTCCCCGCCGACCTGGCAGCATGGCGGGGTGACAGCAGCAACGCACTCCACCCTCTTCCCGCAGGCACCGGACACGGCCGACGCGGTGCTCGACGGGCTCGACCCCGAGCAGCGCGAGGTCGCCACCGCCCTGCACGGTCCGGTGTGCGTGCTGGCAGGCGCCGGCACGGGCAAGACGCGAGCGATCACCCACCGCATCGCCTACGGGGTGCGTGCCGGGATCCTCCAGCCCTCCAGTGTGCTCGCCGTCACCTTCACCAACAGGGCCGCGGGCGAGATGCGCGGCCGGCTCCGCCAGCTCGGCGCCGGTGGTGTCCAGGCGCGTACGTTCCACTCCGCCGCGCTGCGCCAACTCCAGTACTTCTGGCCGAAAGCGGTCGGCGGCGGCCTGCCCCGGCTCATCGACCGCAAGATCCAGCTCGTCGCCGACGCGGCGGCCGCCTGCCGCATCCGCCTCGACCGGGGCGAGCTGCGCGACGTCACGGCCGAGAT
The DNA here is from genome assembly GCF_055656965.1 of Streptomyces sp. NPDC111656. NCBI lineage: Bacteria > Bacillati > Actinomycetota > Actinomycetes > Kitasatosporales > Streptomycetaceae > Streptomyces > Streptomyces sp. NPDC111656. The sequence goes on along the minus strand of NZ_JBVKCA010000002.1, from coordinate 158,301 downwards.
CGAATGGTCCAAGGTCACCCAGACCGTCCCCGCCGACTACGCGGCAGCCGCGGCCAAGACCGGCCGTCTCTCGCCCCGCGACCCGGCCGAGATCGCCCAGCTCTACGCCACGTACGAGGACCTCAAGCGCGACCGCGCCGTCATCGACTTCGAGGACGTCCTGCTGCTGACCGTCGCGATCCTCCAGGACCGTCACGACATCGCCGAGCAGGTCCGCTCCCAGTACCAGCACTTCGTGGTCGACGAGTACCAGGACGTCAGCCCCCTCCAGCAGCGCCTCCTGGAACTGTGGCTCGGCGAGCGCGACAGCCTCTGCGTCGTCGGCGACGCCAGCCAGACGATCTATTCGTTCACCGGTGCAACTCCCGACCACCTGCTCGACTTCCGCACCCGCCACCCCGGGGCCACCGTCGTCAAGCTCGTCCGCGACTATCGCTCCTCACCCCAAGTGGTGCACCTCGCCAACGGCCTGCTCTCCCAGGCCCGCGGCCGGGCCGCCGACCACCGCCTGGAACTGATCTCTCAGCGTGCCCCGGGCCCCGAGCCCGTCTACGCCGAATACACGGACGAACCCGCCGAGGCCGAGGGCGCCGCCCGCCGCATCCGCGACCTCGTCGCCTCCGGCATCCCCGCGGGCGAGATCGCCATCCTCTTCCGCACGAACTCCCAGTCCGAGATCTACGAACAGGCCCTCGCCGACGCCGGAGTGCCCTACCAGCTGCGTGGCGCCGAGCGGTTCTTCGACCGCCCTGAGGTGCGCAAAGCAGGTGCCGCCCTGCGCGCGGCCGCCCGCTTCGGCGCCAACGACTCCCTCCTCGACGACGCCGTCGACCTGCCCTCCCAGGTCCGAGCTGTGCTCTCCGGCGAGGGCTGGACCAGCCAACCCCCGGCCGGATCCGGCGCCGTCAGAGAGCGCTGGGAGTCACTGGCCGCCCTCGTCCATCTCGCCCAGGACTTCGCCGCCGCCAAACACGGCGCCACCCTCGGTGACCTGGTGGCCGAGCTCGACGAGCGCGCGAGTGCCCAGCACGCCCCGACCGTCCAGGGCGTCACCCTCGCCTCCCTGCACTCCGCCAAGGGACTGGAGTGGGACGTCGTCTTCCTGGTCGGCGTCGCGGAGGGCATGATGCCGATCACCTACGCAAAGACCGATGAGCAGATCGAGGAAGAACGCCGACTCCTCTACGTCGGAGTCACCCGCGCCAGAGAACACCTCCTCGTCTCATGGGCCCTGTCCCGCTCACCCGGCGGCAGACCCAACCGCCGGCCCAGCCGCTTCCTCGACGGGCTGCGCCCCGGCTCCGTAGCCACCGCGGGCCGCAGCGCCGGCGGCGGTCCAGGAGGCATCGAGCGCGGCATCGGAAGCAGCGGAGGCACGGTCGTACGGCGGACCAGCCGGACCCCGGCCCGCTGTCGGGTCTGCGGGCGCACGCTGACCGACGCCGGCGAGATGAAACTGATGCGTTGTGAGGACTGCCCCTCCGACATGGACGAAGGCCTCTACGAGCGGCTGCGGGAGTGGCGGGCGGTACAGGCGCAGCGCAGTGGGCAGCCCGCGTTCTGCGTCTTCACCGACAAGACACTCATGGCGATCGCCGAGGCCGCGCCGGACGACGAGGGCGAGTTGGCGCGGATCCCAGGAGTCGGCGTGCGCAAGTTCAACCGGTTCGGGGCCGATGTTCTGGCCATCTGTGCTGGTCAGGAGCCTGCGGAGGGCGGCGAGGGTGACTGATGCAAACTCGTCGAAAAAATAGTTTGCGCATGCCCCAGCAATCCCCATAGGTTCTTAACCACGGCAGCAGCGGCCTTCTCCGAGGCCCTGGTTCCGTGCTCTACTTAATAGCCGTCGGACTGGCTCACCCCAGTCCCCCAAGACGCCGAGAGGAGGCGATTCCAGTGATCAGCATCAACATCAGCTCCATCAGCACCGCCAAAATGACCGATCGCTCGGTCGTCTCCCCGTGCCTGCTCGGCGTCTCGAACCTGGGCACCGGTCTGTCCGGCATCGCTGCCGTCCGGCCGGCCTCCCCTCTGTCTCTCGCGGTTCTTCCCATCCGTGAGCGCAATGAGCGACCGATGAAGGCACTGGAAGCGGCAGTAGTGGCAGAGGCCCAGGCCTATGCCTTTGCGGCAGCCGGTGCCGGATCGCTGAAGCAGACGAAGCAGCACCACACGATGTGGGCCTTCCGTGGGCCTGAACCCTGGAGTGATCCAGCCTGATCTTCGATCAGGCCGGCGCCTTCAGGGCCGCGGAACCCCACCCGGGATCCGCGGCCCTTCTGTTTGTCCCCGACCGGGGACGGCAGAGCGAAGGGGCCTCGGGACAAGAAAAGAACCCGGTACCAGCCGCCAACCGGCCAACCCGGCCGGCACGACCAGACGAGGAAGACCAACCGTGCAACTCGAAGCGCACGCCCCGTCCGTACCGCCTTCCGAAACGATCCCCCCGCCCGGCCTCACGGAGGACCCCACCTTGATCCCGCTCACTGCGCTCACCGCGCTCGACGACGCCATCGAGAACCTCGGCGTACCCGTCCCCTGCCGCTCCTACGACCCGGAGGTCTTCTTCGCCGAGTCGCCGGCCGACGTCGAGTACGCCAAGTCCCTCTGCCGTACCTGCCCGCTGATCGAGGCCTGCCTCGCCGGCGCCAAGGAGCGGCGCGAGCCCTGGGGTGTCTGGGGCGGCGAGCTCTTCGTCCAGGGTGTTGTCGTGGCCCGCAAGCGGCCGCGTGGCCGCCCGCGCAAGAACCCGGTTGCGGCATGAACACCGTAGGAACGATCGATCGCCCCCTGACGCACGACCCCAAGAAACAGGCCCCGATGAAGCCGTCCACCAGCGAGCCCGCAGGCTCCGCCATCCCAGACTTCACCACCACCGGCGCGAACGACTCGCGTCAGAACAGGACCCGCGAGATGCAACTCATCCCAGAAGCCCTGGCTCGTGCGCATATGCACGAGCGACTGCACGAGGCCGAGCGGGAACGCCTGGCCGTGCGCCTGGCCTCCGCCCGTCGGATGCAGCGTCGGGCCGAGCGCGCCTCCATGCGCGCCCGGCGCGCGCTGGCCATGGCGGTCATGCACTAGCCGAAGGCAGTCGCTGCAGTACCAGTAGGCAACTCCTCGCGGGGGTCGGTCCGAACGGACCGGCCCCCGCGGTGCGTTGTGCCGGGCGAACCGCCGACCACGGCGCTATCGTCGCCGAGTGACGAGTCTTCCCGGGGACAGTGACAGCACCGGCTCCATGCCGCGGCCCGACACGGCCGAGGCCCGACACATCGTGTGCGCCCGCTGCGGCACCCCGGCCGACGGCCCTCCGCTGACGTGGACCTGCTCCATGGAGAACGGCAGCCGCCACTACTTCTGCGACAACTGCGCCCGCAGCAACCTCAGGGCGATCGAGGGACGGCTGGACTCGGCCTGGTGGTAGGCCACGCCCGGGTGAGCCCGCCGGCCGAAGGCGGCCCGAGTCATGCTCCGGCCGCTGATCCCTCCTCGTCCAGCAGCTCCTCCGTCGGGTCCTCTCCCGGTACGAAACCCGGCAGCCACTCCTCCAGTTCGTCGCGCAGCCGCACCGTCGCGCCCAGCTGGCACAGGACTCCGATGGTGCTCAAAGTCACACGGTGTATCAGGAGATATGACGGTGGCAGGTTGAGGAGCCTGCCCAACTGATGTGCGGGGGAACGGGGGTCGGCGATGCGGGCGGCCTGACTGCGCATCCAGCCGCGGGTGAACGTGAACTCGTCGACCTGGGCCGGTTCGATGATCGGCAGGAGATAGTCCAGGACCGCGTCGGGTTCGAGCTCTATGGACTCCTTGACGAAGCCCTCCTCACGCAGCAGCTCGTAGACCGCTTCGGCCTCGCCCTCGAGAGTCATCCGGAGGGAGTAGCCGATCGTCGAGGGCAGACCGCCGGGGAGACGGTCGACCGTGCCGAAGTCCAGGACGCCCAGCCGCCAGCCGCCCTTCTCGTCCGGCAGGAGACGGAAGTTGCCCGGGTGCGGATCGGCGTGCAGCAGTCCGGTGCGGGCGGGACCCGAGAAGAGGAACCGGGCCAGCAGCTGGCCCGCACGGTCCCGCTGCTCCTGGGTGCCCTCGGCGATCACCTCCGACAGCGGTATCCCGTCGATCCACTCGGTCACCAGGACCTGGTCGCACTGGTGGACCACCGCCGGGACGAGCACGTCCGGATCGCCCGCGAACTCCGTGGCATGCGTCTGTTGGGCCTCTGCCTCCAGCGCGTAGTCGAGCTCCTCGGACACCCGGTCGCGCAGCTCCGCGATGAGCGGCTTGATGTCCATGCCGGGGATCAGGGGACCCAGGAGCCTGGCGAATCGGCTGAGCTGGGTCAGATCGGACAGCAGGGCCTCGCCCGCCCCCGGGTACTGCACCTTGACGGCGACCTCGCGTCCGTCGTGCCACACCGCCCGGTGCACCTGGCCGATCGAGGCCGCCGCGGACGGCTTGTCCTCGAACTTCTGGAACAGCTCGGACCAGTCCTCGCCGAGGCGCTCCCGCAGAACGGAATGCACCGTGCGCGTCGGCATCGGCGGCGCCGCCTCCTGGAGCTTCGTCAGCGCCGCGCGATAGGGTCCCGCGACCTCCTCGGGCAGTGCCGACTCGAAGACGGACAGGGCTTGTCCGAACTTCATGGCACCCCCCTTCAGCTCGCCGAGGACCTTGAAGAGCTGCTCCGCCGTGCGCTGCTGCAGCTCGCGGCCGACGATCTCCGCGGACTTCCCGCCGATCCTCTTGCCCAGCCCCCAGGTCGCTCGCCCGGCGAAGCCGAGCGGTAGTGCGGCGAGTTTGGCAGTTCGGGTGACTGCCTTCCGGGGAAGATCAGACATGCGCCCTCCAAGTCCCAGACAGCCGTGCCGCGTGCGGCTGTTGCCCCGCCATTGTCTCGTGCGGCTGCCCGTCCTCGGCGGCGCGCTCCCCCTTCTTACTTTTCTCCGCCGCGCCGCACGGGCATGCGGGATGCGACCACACCGGCTTCGCATGCCAGTCGAAGCCCGGCACGGAGCACTCCCAGCGTGCCCCGGCGCTGGAGGGAAGCCGTCCGTCGAGGAAGGCGAGGGCGTGTCCCGCCGCGAGTCCGGCGACCCCGGTAGCCAGCGCGAGGTCGCATGCCGGGACCTGGTGCGAGGCGCCGGAGCGCCACTGGGCGATCAGGCGTGGCCAGGTCGGGTCCCGGTCGATGCGCTGCTGGTCCAGGCAGCCCGCGCAGCCGGTGTCGCCGGGCAGCACCAAGGGGCCGACGATACCCGTTCCCTCCACGACCCCCGCGTAGAGATGGGGGGTGCCGGAGGTGATCAGGGGCTCGACGACGGCGGGATCGGGGGCGTGCACCGCCAGGCCGTCCCGGGGCGCGAGGATCACCAGGGAGAGACCGAGCTCCTCGCCTTCGGCAGCGGGCCGTGGTGGCCGATCCGGTGCCGCTCGGCGCACCGCGCGCCGGGCGGCTTCCTCCCGGCGCTCGCCGATGGACGCCGACGGCAGTCCGCCCGGTGCCACGTCCCAGGGTTCGACGCTGCCGATGTCGCGCACCTCGACCTGGCCGACGCCGGCGCCGGCCAGGAGGGAGGCCAGGACGACTCCCACCCGGCCGGCGCCCCTCACCTGCACCCGCAGGGAGCGGCGGGCGGCCAGATGCTTCAGGGCGTCACCCGGCGCGCGGGCGACGAGGGACAGGGACGCGAGGTCGGGGCGGAGCCGGTCCAGGACCGCCTTCTTCTCGCGCAGGGCGTCCGCGGCCCGGCCGCCGCCCGTCGCGTCGTCCAGCAGACCCGAGCGGGCCAGTCGCTCCACAAGCGCGTCGACATGACCGTCGGGCAGGCCCATCGCGCGACCCTCGTCGCGGAGGAGCGGCAGCCCGCGTGTTCCGTTGAGCAGGTCGAGAAAGCTGCCTGTCGCCGTGTCCACCGGGCCCAGCACCATCGCGTGGGCGGGCGCCATCCCGAACTGCACGGTGTTGAGATCCCGCCAGCCGCGCCGCAGCGCGGGCTTCACCATCGGATGCATGACCGACCCCCGTACCCGTAGAGCATCCCCGTGTGTCGGCGGGGTCCGTCCCGGGCCCGCCGATCGAATGCCAGCATGCCCCGCCCGGCCGAACCGTGCCGAAAGTTGTCCACAGGCGGTGGTGTTCGTCGTATAAATCAAGCGCACGGGGTGCGGATCGGCATCGAACCGTCCAGGGGACGGGACTTCCCCCATGTGCAGCGGGTAACGTCGGGGCGTGCCCGCCGACCCACTGCACCGCGCCGGAAAGCCACAGCGCAGCACGACGAGTCCGCCACCAAGCGGCTCGGGGGCGAGCGCGATCGAGGTTCGCAGGAGCGCGCGCCGGCGCAGAACGGTCTCCGCGTACCGCGAGGGCGATCGCACCGTCGTGCTCATCCCCGCCCGTATGTCCGAGGCGGAGGAGCAGCGCTGGGTCACCGTCATGCTCGACAAGCTGGCCGCCCAGGAGAGCAAACGGGTGCTCGGCGACGCCGAGCTGACCGAGCGCGCCGCGCGGCTGTCGGAGCAGTACTTCGACGGCCGGGCCCGCCCCGCCTCGGTCCGCTGGGTCACCAATCAGAACACGCGCTGGGGGTCCTGCACCCCGGCCGAGGGCAGTATCCGTCTTTCGCATCGTCTGCAGGGCATGCCCGAGTATGTCGTCGACTACGTCCTCGTCCACGAACTCGCGCACCTTCTGGTGCCCGGTCACGGCCCCCGCTTCTGGCGGCTGCTGGAGGCGTATCCGCGTACGGAGCGTGCCCGCGGCTATCTCGAAGGGGTGGTCGCGGCCGAACGGCTGCCGCATCTGCCCGTGGCGAGCGACGAGTAGCGGATGCGGGCGGCGGCGGACCGTTCCAGCCCGGGGGTGATTGTGTACCGGGTCTGTACCGGCGGCGCTCACTGTCAGAGTTTCCCGTTAGCCTGACGCGACGCAATCGCACTCGGGATGGGGGACGGTCGTTACGCATGGCCAGGGAATTCCAACGCGGCCACAAGGCCAGGATCAGTGACCTCACCGCGGGCACGGATCTGTACGTAGGTGTGCAGATCACCGGTCCCGGACTGACCTTCGACATCAGCTGCTTCGGTCTGGACGCCGACGAAAGGCTTTCGGACGACCGGTACTTCGTCTTCTTCAACCAGCCGAAGACCCCCGAAGAATCCATCCAGCTCCTCGGCGCCCAGTCGGGTGACACGGAGTCCTTCCGCGTCACGCTCGACCGGATCCCGGCGCAGATCCAGAAGCTGTCGTTCACGGCGACGATCGACGGCGCCGGACAGATGTCGCAGATCGCCCCCGGATACCTCCGTGTTGTCGCGGGCGGCGAGGAGGTGGCCCGGTACTCGTTCAGTGGCGCGGAGTTCTCCACCGAGCGTGCCGTGATGCTGGGCGACTTCTACCTGAAGGACGTCTGGCGGTTCGCCGCCGTGGGGCAGGGCTTCGACGGCGGCCTCGATGCGCTGCTCAAGAACTTCGGTGGTGAGGTCGCCGACGAGCAGCCCGCCGCGCAGGAACCGCAGGCCACTGCCGCGCCGTCCTTCGCTCCGCCCGCCCAGGCCACCGCACCCCCCGCGTTCGGCGCCCCGGCTCCGGCTCCCGCCCCGGCGCCCGCCGCGCAGGGGTTCGCGCCGCCGCCCGCCCCGACGCACACCGTGCCCTCGGTGCACGCCGCGCCGACCATCATCGCCCCGCTGCACACCCCGCCGGGCGGCACCGTGCCGCCGCCGGGCCCCGCTCCGTACATCCAGCCGCCCGGTCCGCCCGGTCCGCCGCCGGGCTACGGACAGCAGCCTCCCGGTCAGACGGCTCCCATGCCGCCCGGTTACGGCCAGCAGGCACCGCCCGCGCCCCCCGGCTATGGGCCGCAGGCCCCGACGGCGCCTCCGGGCTACGGCCAGCAGCCGCCGTACGGCCAGGTTCCGGGCCAGGCTCCGGGTCAGCCCGGCGCGCCGTCCCCGTACGGCGTTCCCCAGGGCGCCCCGCAGGGCGGTGCCGGTGTGGCCGCCGCGCTGGGGGCCTACAAGGAGACGCCCACCGGTCAGCGGTGGACCCAGCAGAACAAGAAGCTCATCCGCGTCGACCTCGGTATCGGCGGCCAGCCCGTGCTGGCCCGCCAGGGCAGCATGGTGCTCTACCAGGGCAAGGTCGACTTCAGCTACAAGGGCGCCGGCTTCGCCGGACGGATCGTGGGCAACGCGACCGGCCAGGAGATGCAGCTCATGCGCTGTACCGGCCAGGGGCAGGTGTTCCTCGCCGAGAACGCCACCCACGTGCATCCCATCGAACTCCAGGGCGACGCGATCTGTGTCTCCGCGGAGAGCGTGCTCGCCTTCGACGAGTCCCTCCAGTACGAGGTTCGGCGTATCGAGGGGCACGGCATCCCCGGAGGCGCGCTGTTCACCATGCAGTTCCAGGGGACCGGAACGATCGTCGTGAAGACGCACGGCGCTCCCGTGGTGCTGCCCGTGACGCCGACGACCTTCGCCGACTGCAACGCCGTCGTCGCCTGGTCCGCGGCCTCCCAGGTGATCGTCTCCAGCCAGGTGCGGATGCGCCGCAACGCCTACCCCGGCGACACCGGGGAGAGCGTGAACCTCCAGTTCCGCGGCGCGCCCGGCAATTTCATCGTCGTCCAGCCGTACGAGGTCTGAGGGAGCCCGTCATGAACCAGCCACTCGCGGGCTTCGCCCCGGCACCTGTCACCGCCCGCATGGAGAACCACGGCAACCACATGCTCAAGGTCGCCATGCAGACCGGAAACGACCTCTTCGCGCGCGTGGGATCGATGGTCGCCTACGAAGGGTTCGTCCAGTACGAGCCCAACCCGCCCGCCGTACGCCAGATCGCGCGGGACTGGATGACCGGCGAGGGCGCGCCCCTCATGAAGTGCACCGGCGACGGCCTGCTCTACCTGGCCGACTACGGGGCGAACGTCGTCGTCATCAACCTCAACGGGGACGCGATCTCCGTCAACGCCACCAACCTGCTCGCCTTCGACGCCCATCTCCAGTGGGGCGTCGAGCGGGTGAAGGGGCTCGCCAAGTTCGCCGGACAGGGCCTGTGGAACACCAAGATCTCCGGCCAGGGCTGGGTCGCGCTGACCTCGCGCGGCAAGCCGATCGTGGTCGACTGCGGCGGTGGTGAGGACGAGACGTACGTCGACCCGGACGCGCTCGTCGCCTGGTCCCCGAACCTCAAGGTGAAGGGCAAGCGCAGCTTCAAGGCGCAGTCGCTGATCGGACGCGGCAGCGGCGAGGCGTACCAGATGGCGTTCTCCGGACAGGGCATCGTCGTCGTCCAGCCCAGCGAGGACAGCACCGACCGCCTCCGGATCCGGGGCTGAGGGGGAGCACCACATCATGCAGAGCCCGCTTTTCGGCTACAACGAGCAGCAGACCCAGGAGCGCTACAGCCTCCAGAACTCGCAGATGCTGCGAGTCGTCATGGAGGGGCACGACGACATCCTGGCGCGCAAGGGCACCATGGTCGCGTACCAGGGGCTCGTGGAGTTCGACGCCGAGTACCAGAACAACAGCCAGCACCGCGCACGCGCGTACACCGGTGAAGGCCTCGACCTCATGCGGTGCCACGGGCAGGGGACGGTCTATCTCGCCAATCTCGCCCAGCACGTGCACGTGGTCGACGTGGAGCAGGACGGGCTGACCGTCGACAGCAGCTATGTCCTGGCGATGGACTCCTCGCTGCACCACGAGGTCATCGCCGTGGATAGCCAGTACGGCATCTCCGGCTCCGGCAAGTACCAGCTCAACATCACCGGCCGTGGCAAGGTCGCCCTGATGACCTCGGGCATGCCGCTGATGATGCAGGTCACGCCGGACAAGTACGTCAACTGCGACGCCGACGCGATCGTCGCCTGGTCCACCGGCCTGCGTGTCCAGATGCAGGCCCAGACGCACTCCTCCGGGGTGTGGCGGCGGCGGGGCAGCACCGGTGAGGGCTGGGAGCTCAGCTTCCTGGGCCAGGGCTTCGCGCTCGTCCAGCCCAGTGAGCTGCTGCCGCCGCAGAACGCGGTGATCGGCCAGGGGCTGCGCGCCCAGTACGGCATGGGGCAGCAGGGGGCTCGGGCGCAGAACCAGGGCAACGTCTGGAGCTGACCGGCCGATGGTCGCTCGATCGGCCGTACCCAAGGTCGGCTGATTCGACCGGCGGTCAGTCGACCAGGTGACGGTCCGGGAGACGAACGTAAGGGGCGACCGCCATGGCGGTCGCCCCTTACACGTGCCTCAGGCCGCGAGCCGTGCGCGGGTTGCTTCCAGGAGCCGCACGACCGAGGCGTCCGCCACGTCCGCGACCTCCTCGTAGGGGAACCAGCGCAGGTCCAGGGACTCGTCGCTGATCGCCGCCACGGCCTCGGGCGGGGCGAGCGCGGCGTACTGGACGTCCAGGTGCCAATTGCACGGCGCCGGGATGGCGTGCCGGTCCAGGGTCACGGGGCCGCCCGGCAGCAGGATCAGATCCTCGATGCCCGACTCCTCGGTCGCCTCGCGCAGCGCGGCCGCCGCCAGCGTTGGATCGCCCGGCTCGCAGTGGCCGCCCATCTGCAGCCACATCTGCAGCTTCCGGTGCAGCGTCAGCAGGACGCGGCCGCCGACCGGGTCGATGACCAGGGCGCTGGCCGTGACGTGCCCCGCCGTGCAGGCCTTCCACATGCCGTCGGGATGCTCGGACAGATGGTCCAGATAGACCTGGCGCAGCTCTTCCTGGTCCTCGTACTGCTTCAGTACGAGGACGGCGTCGTCGTGAAGGGTCACTCGGTGCCGTCACCCTTGTCGTCGTCCGCGGGAGCGTCGTCCTTCTTCAGGTTCGTCCTCTCGGCGGAGCCGCTCGCCGCCTCGCCGAGCATCTTGTCGAGCTCGGAGAAGTCCAGCTGCTCGCGGTGCACGAAGCCGTCCGGGTCGTCGAGGTCGGATGCGGTCGGCAGCATGTCCGGGTGGGCCCACAGACCGTCGCGGCCGTCGACACCGCGCGCGTCGGTGAGCGAGGCCCACAGGCGCGAGGCGTCCCGCAGCCGGCGCGGGCGCAGCTCCAGGCCGATCAGTGTGGCGAACGTCTGCTCGGCGGGACCGCCCGTGGCGCGGCGCCGGCGCAGCGTCTCACGCAGCGCGTCCGCGGAGGAAAGACGCGGCTTCGCGGCCGCGTGCACGACCGCGTCCACCCAGCCCTCCACGAGCGCGAGCGCCGTCTCCAGACGGGCCAGCGCGGCCTTCTGCTCCGGCGTGTCCTCCGGCTGGAACATGCCCTGCTGGAGGGCGTCCTGCAGCTGCTCGGGGTTCTGCGGGTCGAGCTGGCCGACCACGTCCTCCAGCTTGGCCGTGTCGACCTTGATCCCGCGCGCGTAGCCCTCGACCGCGCCGAACAGGTGCGAGCGCAGCCACGGCACGTGCGAGAAGAGACGCTGGTGGGCGGCCTCGCGCAGGGCGAGGTAGAGCCGCACCTCCTCCAGGGGGACGCCCAGGTCCTTGCCGAACGACGCGATGTTCAGCGGCAGCAGCGCGGCCTTGCCGGCCGGGCCGAGCGGCAGGCCGATGTCGGTGGAGCCGACGACCTCGCCCGCGAGCACGCCGACGGCCTGCCCGATCTGCGTACCGAACATGGCGCCGCCCATGGAGCGCATCATGCCGATGAGCGGGCCCGCCATGGCCTGCATCTCCTCCGGCAGGACATCGCCCATGGCCGCGCCGACGCGCTCGGCGACCGGGTCGACGAGCTCCTTCCACACCGGCAGGGTCGCCTCGACCCACTCCGCGCGGCTCCAGGCCACGGCAGAGGCGGCGCCGGACGGGAGGGACGTCGCGTCGTCCAGCCACAGGTCGGCCAGGCGTACGGCATCCTGAACCGCGGTGCGCTCGGCGGGACCGACGCTCGCGTCCTTGGTGCCGTCAGAAGTGCCCTGGGAGACCGTCTGGCGGGCGATCTGCTTGGCCATGTCCCAATTCACCGGACCGCCCTCGTACGAGAGCATCTGGCCCAGCTGCTGGAACGCGGCCCCCAGATCGTTGGGGTTCATGGAACCGAACATCGCTGCGAGCGGATTGTCGGCGCCGGGGCCGCCGGCTCCGGGCGGCCCGAAACCGAACGGTCCCTGTCCACCGCCGCTCTGCTGGTCCTTCTTCTTGCCCTCGTCGCCGTTCTCCGGCTCCTCCGGCGGAAGGCCGAATCCGAATGGGGTGTCACTCACGGGATTCCTCGGCTGGTAAGGCCGCCGGTTCGTTCCGACGGCGACTGCCCGACAACACCACCCAGCGTAGACACCCGAGCCCGATCGGGCCTCGGTGCTTCGCCGACTCTTGGCCTGCGGCAGGATGGATGCCACCTGGTACGGCCGCGTCACGCGCGTCCGTTACTGAAGACAACCGCTGGAGACGCCCGGTGAGTTCCCCAGATCCACAGGTTCGCGCAGCGCGAAACCACTCAACCAGCCCGCCCTTGCGCGGGCCCGTCGTCGCGGTCACCGGCGCCGCGTCCGGCGTGGGCGCGATGCTGACCGAGCGGCTTGCCGCCAGCGAGGAGATCAAGCAGGTCATCGCCATCGACGAGCGTCGCGGCGAGTGCGAGGGCGCCCAGTGGCAGATCCTCGACGTGCGGGACCCGGCGATCGCCGAGAAGCTGCGTGGCGCGGACGTCGTGGTGCATCTCGCGCTCGACCTCGACCTGGAGACGGACGCGGCGGCGCGCACGGCGTACAACGTCCGGGGGACGCAGACCGTGCTGACGGCTGCCGCCGCTGTCGGGGTGCACCGGGTCGTGCTGTGCACCTCCGCGATGGTCTACGGGGCGCTGCCCGACAACGAACTGCCCCTCTCCGAAGACGCCGAACTGCGGGCGACCGCCGAGGCCACGGGGGTCGGGGACCTGCTGGAGATCGAGCGGCTCGCCCGGCGGGCGCCGCGCGCGCATCCGGGGCTCAACGTCACCGTCGTACGGCCGGGAGTCCTGGTCGGTGGTGGCACCGACACCGCGCTGACCAGGTACTTCGAGTCTCCTCGACTCCTTGTGGTGGCGGGGTCACGGCCTGCCTGGCAGTTCTGCCACGTCGAGGATCTGTGCAGTGCTCTGGAGTACGCCGTCCTGGAGAAGGTGGAGGGGGAGCTGGCCGTCGGGTGCGACGGGTGGCTGGAGCAGGAGGAGGTCGAGGAGCTCAGCGGGATTCGGCGGATGGAGTTGCCGTCCGCCGTCGCACTGGGGGCTGCCGCGCGACTTCACCGGATTGGGCTCACTCCTTCGCCCGCCGGGGATCTGGCGTACACGATGTATCCCTGGGTGGTGAGTGGGAGCCGGATGCATGACGCCGGGTGGCGGCCGCAGTGGACCAACGAGGAGGTTCTCGCGGAGCTGCTGGAGGAGGTCGCCGGGCGGCACACCGTGGCTGGGCGGCGGCTGGGGCGGAAGGACGCGACGGCGGCGGGGGCTGCGGGGGCGACGGTTGCTCTTCTGGGTACGGCCGCGTTGGTTCGGCGGGCTCGGAAGGCTCGGCGACGGATCTGAGTCTTGGGGGGTGGGGTGGTCGGGTGCGGGTGCGTCGTGGCTGGGGCCCGGTGTTCCGCCCCCGCCGCCCCTACCCGTCCCATCCCCGGAGGCTCCGCCCCCGGACCCCTGGCGGGGCTGCACCCCTGCACCCCTGACGGGGCTGCACCCCTGCACCCCTGACGGGGCTGCACCCCTGCACCCCTGACGGGGCTGCGCCCCTGCACCCCCGGTGAGGGTGCGCCCCTGGACCCCGATGGGGCTCTGCCCCTGGACTCCGGTGGGGCTGCGCCTCTGGACCCCTTTCGGGGCTTCGCCCCTGCAGCCCGGTGGGGGTGCGCCTCTGGACTCCGGTGGCGCTCCGTCCCCGGACTCCTGGCGGGGCTCTGCCCCCGGACCCCGGAGGGGCTGCGCCCCTGAACCCCAGGTGGGGCTTCGGCCCCGGACCCCGGTCGGGCTGTGTGCCTGCGTCTCGGCGGGTTCGTGTGCCCGCTGTCCTCGGGGCTTCGGCCCGACCCCGGTGGCGGACTGAACGGGCTCGTTGTCGAATGGTGGCCGGGGTGGGTGGGTACGGGCTTGTTACCCCTGTAGGAGGCTCCAAAAGGTCACACGTGTGTGCGGGGTGAACGGCGTATTTCGTGGGTGTCGTGGGGTGCGGCACGATGGGGACATGGCACCTACCTTTGATCATCCGGGTGAGTCGGGCGCGCAGGATCCGATTCGGCTGTTGGCGATTCGGGACGAGCCGCTCTCCTTGGACGAGGTCTTCCGGGCCGTCGGGGACGACGCCGCCGGAGGGACCGCGCTCTTCGTGGGGACCGTGCGCAATCACGACGGGGGTGCCGACGTCGACGGGCTGGGGTATTCGTGCCATCCCAGCGCGGAGGCCGAGATGCGGCGGATCGCCGAGAAAGTGGTCGCCGAGTATCCGGTGCGGGCGCTGGCCGCCGTGCACCGGGTCGGTGACCTGGCCGTCGGTGATCTCGCGGTGATCGTCGCCGTGTCGTGCCCGCACCGCGGTGAGGCCTTCGAAGCGTGTCGCAAGCTGATCGACGACCTCAAGCACGAGGTGCCCATCTGGAAGCACCAGAAGTTCTCCGACGGCACGGAGGAGTGGGTCGGAGCCTGTTGAGGGAGTCGGCCGGACGTGTGAGTCCGGCCTCACCGAGCTCTCACCTTTGCTCCGGTTGCGTAACCGACCCCCTGGTATGAGCGTTAGCAAGGCGGATGGTTAATCTGCTGATCAGTCAGTTGCGGTCGCTCGTGGGGTTGGGAGGTCGGCATGGCGTCGCTCGCCTGGTTGCTGATTCCGCTTTTGGCTGCGATCGGTGCCGGACTGTGGGGCAGTTGGGCCGGCCGGAACCGCAAGACGGTGGGGGACGGCATCGAGCTCGAGGGGTACGCGCGCTTCCGCGCGGCCATGGAGCGCTCCGAGGCCGTCATGGTGCGGCCCGGTGCCGGGGAGAAGCCGCGCTCCGACGTGGTCTGAGGCCGGGGCCCCGCAGGGGCCGCCCGGGCCCCGTACGGACGGCCCCGACAGTGCGCTGACAGCACCGTCCCGTACTGTCGTGGCATGCCACGCCGCACCGCGACGATGCTCGCCTCCACCCTGATCCTGATCGCGCTCCTGTGCGCGGGAGTGTTCATCAAAGTGCCGTACTCGGAGATGTCACCGGGACCGACGGTGAACACACTGGGCGAGCACGACGGCGAGCCGGTGCTGCAGATCTCCGGGCGCAAGACGTACCCGGCCACCGGGCACCTGAACATGACCACTGTCCGGGTCACCAGCGCCGACTACAACATGAACCTCCCAGAGGCCGTGTACGGGTGGCTCGCGCATGACAACAAGGTCGTGCCGCACGACACGCTCTACCCGGACGGCAAGACCGAGCAGCAGTCGACGCAGGAGAACGCCGAGGAGTTCAGCCAGTCCCAGGAGAGCGCCAAGGTGGCCGCTCTGAAGGAGCTGGGCATCCCGGTGAAGTCCTGGGTGATCGTGTCGACCGTCGTCAAGGGCTCCCCGGCCGAGGGTCGGCTGCACGCCGGTGACGTGATCAAGAGCGTCGACGGTACGGCCGTCAAGGCACCCGAGGACGTCGCCAAGCTGGTCACCAAGCACAAGCCCGGCGAGAAGGTCGTCTTCACGGTGGTGCCCGCCAAGGAGCAGGCCGCCGCCGAGAAGGCGGGCAAGACGGCCACCGCGACCACGGACGTGACCATCACCACGGCGAAGTCCAGCGACAGCGGCGCGTCGCGCGCCATCGTCGGCATCTCGGCCGGGACCGATCACACGTTCCCGTTCAGCATCGACATCAAGCTCGCCGACGTCGGCGGTCCGAGCGCCGGGCTGATGTTCGCGCTGGGCATCGTGGACAAGCTGACCCCGGGCGACCTCACCGGCGGCAAGTTCGTGGCCGGCACCGGCACCATCGACGACAGCGGAACCGTCGGTCCGATCGGCGGCATCGAGCTGAAGACGATCGGAGCGCGCGAGAAGGGCGCCCAGTACTTCCTGACGCCCAAGGACAACTGCGCGGCCGCCGCCAAGGACACCCCCAAGGGGCTCACCCTGGTCAAGGTCAACACCATCGACGACGCGATGAACGCCCTGAAGGACATCAGCTCCGGCAAGACCGCCGACCTGCCGAAGTGCACCACCAAGGGCTGAGGGACCGACCGGCGGCGGTACGCATGGGCCGTACGGCGCGATGGGGGCGCCCCGGACTTCCGGGGGCGCCCCCATCCGCGTACACCTGGACGTCAGTCCGCGAACGTCGCCGACAGCGCCTCCGCCAGGCCCGGTACCAGGCCCGCGCCCGTGAGGACCTCGGTCGGCGCGTCCTTCTCGCGCAGACGCAGTGCCGAGTCGCGGGTGCCGTCGCGCAGGACGCCGACCGTCATACGGACCTCCTGGCGGTCCGGGTGCTCGGCGACCCACTTCGCGAGCTTCTTGTCGCTCAGGCCCTCCGGGACGGAGGCCTCCGCGGACGGCGGCAGCATCAGCCGCTCCACGGTGAGCGCGCAGCCGACCACGGCGTCGGGCCAGGCGATGGTGCCGAGGAAGTCGTCCAGCGGCTTGTCGGCAGGGATCTCGTCCTGCTCGATGGGGGTGAGACCGGTGGTATCGGGCTCGTCCTGCAGGCCGAGCTGGGCCGCGAGGCCGGGCTCCTGGGCCCGCAGTCGCGCGGTGTCTACGAGGGCGAAAAGGCGAGCGGGCTGGTCCCAGCCGAGGCCGGAGGCGTACTCGTCGATCTCGAGTACGGCCCGGGTGAGCGGGCTCGCTGCCATGGGAGTGTTGGACATGGTCACAATCCTGCCTCGTTCGTACCCGGATCCGGGAACCGAGTAAAGCGTGAGTAAGTTGCATAGATGAGGCTCCACGATCACGGAGCCTGACGGATGGTCCGCTTCAAGGGGACCTGACGGATCAACAGCGAACTTCGAGGTGCGCACCTTGGCTTTCCAGATGCCGGACCGCGGCGGAGGCCCGACGGGGCCACGGATCAGAGTGGGCCGACCGTCCCGGCGGGTCCGGACCCTGCTCATGACACTGGGCGTGCTGGCCGTGCTGGCCATGGCGTTCGTCATGTTCGCGGGGTTCTGGACGGACTGGCTCTGGTACCGGTCGGTTCACTACTCGTCCGTCTTCACGACCACCCTGTGGACCAAGATCGGGCTCTTCTTCGTGTTCGGCCTGATCATGGCGGCCTCGGTCGGCGTGAACATCTGGCTGGCACACCGGCTGCGACCGCCGCTGAGCGCGATGTCGATGGAGCAGCAGAGCCTCGACCGGTACCGGATGGGGATCGCGCCCTACAAGAGGTGGCTGCTGCTCGGCATCACCTCCCTGGTGGGGCTGATCGCCGGCGCGTCGGCGTCGGGCCAGTGGCGCACGTGGCTGATGTGGGTGAACGGGGTCCCCTTCCACCAGAAGGACCCCCAGTTCCACCTCGACGTCTCCTTCTACGCCTTCGACTTGCCCTGGTACCGGTTCCTGCTCGGCTTCGGCTTCGCCGCCGCCGTGCTCTCGCTGATCGCCGCCGCGCTCACGCACTACCTCTACGGAGGGCTCAGGATCACCTCCCCGGGCGCGCGCGCCACGGCCGCGGCGACCGGACACCTGTCGGTGCTGCTGGGCATCTTCGTCGCCCTGAAGGCGGTCGCCTACTGGCTCGACCGCTACGGACTCGCCGTGAAGTCCAGCGACTTCAAGGCGACCGGCAACTGGACGGGTCTCAGGTACGTCGACGCCAACGCGTATCTGCCCGCCAAGACGATCCTGTTCTGCATCGCCGTCATCTGCGCGCTGCTGTTCTTCGCCACCCTGTGGCGGCGCACCTGGCAGCTGCCCGTCATCGGCTTCGGCCTGATGGTGCTCTCGGCGATCCTCATCGGCGGTCTCTACCCGGCGATCGTGCAGAAGTTCCAGGTCCAGCCGAACGAGCAGGCCAAGGAAGCGCCGTACGTCGAGAAGAACCTGAAGGCGACCCGCGAGGCCTACGGCATCGACGGCACCCAGGTCTCGGAGTACGCGGGCAAGAGCGACACCAAGGACAAGACCAAGCAGCGCGCCGACGCCGACACCACGGCGAGCATCCGTCTGCTGGACCCGAACATCGTCTCGCCGACGTTCCAGCAGTTGCAGCAGATGAAGAACTACTACGCGTTCCCGACCAACCTGGACGTCGACCGGTACAGCAAGGACGGCACGAACGTCGGGGATCAAGACACGGTCATCGGACTGCGCGAGCTGAACCTGAACGGCATTCCGAAGAACAACTGGATCAACGACCACTTCCGCTACACGCACGGATACGGCGTGGTGGCCGCCAAGGGCACCACGGCGACCTCCGGTGGCCGGCCCGTCTTCACCGAGTCCGACCTGCCGTCCAAGGGCGACCTGGGGACGTACGAGCAGCGGGTCTACTACGGCGAGAAGACCACGCAGTACTCGATCGTCGGCGGTCCCCAGAAGGAGATCGACTACTCCGACGACAGCGGTGAGAAGACCACCAGCTACCAGGCCAAGAGCGGGGTCAGCCTCTCCAGCCCGATCAACCGTGCCGCGTACGCCGTGGCGTTCGGCGAGCCGCAGATCCTCTACTCGGGCGCGATCGGCGAGGGTTCCCGGATCCTCTACAACCGCACCCCCAAGAACCGCGTCGAGGCGGTGGCCCCCTGGCTGACCATCGACGGCGACGCCTACCCGGCCGTGGTCGACGGCAAGATCCAGTGGATCGTCGACGCCTACACCACGACCAACGGCTACCCGTACGCCTCCCGCACCACCCTCGGTGACACGACGGCGGACTCACTCACCGCGACCAACAACCAGCGCGCGGTGGTGGCCCAGCAGAACCAGGTCAACTACATCCGCAACTCGGTGAAGGCGACCGTCGACGCGTACACCGGCGAGGTCAAGCTCTACCAGTGGGACACCAAGGACCCGGTCCTCAAGACCTGGATGAAGGCGTTCCCGAACACGGTGGAGCCGAAGACGGCCATCTCGCAGTCGCTCATGGACCATCTGCGGTACCCGCAGGACCTGTTCAAGGTCCAGCGCGAGCTGCTCACCCGCTACCACGTGAAGGACGCGCAGACGTTCCTCAGCGGCAGCGAGGTGTGGCAGGTCCCCGACGAGCCGACCAACAAGTCGGGCGACGCGGTGCCGCCGTACTACCTGAGCATGAAGATGCCCGACCAGCAGGCGCAGACGTTCTCGCTGACGACGACGTTCACTCCGAACGGCCGGGACAACCTGAGCGCCTTCATGTCGGTCGACTCCGAGGCGGGCACCAGTGACTACGGCAAGATCAGAATCCTGAAACTGCCGACGAGTGAACCCGTCGACGGGCCCAAACAGGTCCAGAGCCAGTTCAACTCCCAACAGGACATCGCCGAGTCGATCAGACTTCTGAAGGGTGGGGACTCGGAAGTCGAGTACGGCAATCTGCTGACGGTTCCGCTCGACGGAGGACTGCTCTACGTGGAGCCCGTCTACGTACGCGGTGGCGACCTCAAGTACCCGTTGTTGCGCAAGGTGTTGGTGACCTACGGAGGCAACACCGCTTTCGAGGACACACTCGACCAGGCGCTCAACAAGATCTTCGGGACGGACAGTACGACCAGTCCACCGGCCGACACGGGGACCACCCCACCGCCGACGTCGAGCAACCCGACGGTCCAACAGGCGCTCACCGACGCCCAGAAGGCCTTCGACCAGGGCCAGGACGCCCTCAAGAAGGGCGACTGGACGGCGTACGGGCAGGCGCAGAAGGATCTTCAGGACGCGCTGAAGCGGGCCGAGGACGCTCAGGCCAAGGCCGACAAGAGCGCCACTGGTGGCAGCGGCGGCAGCAAGAGCGACGACAAGGGCAGCAGCCCGAGCGGTAGTCCGAGCCCGAGTGGCAGCAGCAGTCCGAGCCCCAGCGGCAGCAGTAGTCCCAGCGGCGGTACGACCTAGGGCGGCCGTACGGGCCAGGGCGCCGGCCGGTCCGTCGGGCCGGTCGGCGGCTGGTCCGGTTCTTGAATCAGCCGCTGCTCAAAGGCCCCCTCCGCTGCTGGTCAGAGGCCCCCTCCGCGCCGTGGTACGGTTGCAACACAACGGCGCGGGGTGGAGCAGCTCGGTAGCTCGCTGGGCTCATAACCCAGAGGTCGCAGGTTCAAATCCTGTCCCCGCTACTGAAAAGCGAAGGCCCGGATCCTCACAGGATCCGGGCCTTCGCTGTGTGCGCACACGTGTACTGCACCCGTATGACGACCTGAGCAGGACGCGTGCGCGGGGTGCGCGCGGCGACCATGGGCGACGCGCCGAAGGCTGCGCCATCCGTGGGGAGTTGGGAGAACTGTGTTTGACTTGTCTCTCTGTGGGCATGTCGACAAAACGCTGAAGTGACCTCACTGACTGCGGTATACCAGGTGTACCCAGGTTGCAGGTGGTGCGACGATGGACGTTATGGGGGACAAGGCAACTCTGTTGGATACAGGGCGTTTTGCGCAGCCTTCAGACCGGGACGAAACCGGCGAGGCTGCCGAGGAAGCACGTCAGCGGCTCGCCGCCGAGGCCGGCGACGTCGAGGCGATGAGTGTCCTCGGAGCGATGCTGCTGCGCCGTGGCGATCTCGACGGAGCCGAGCCTCAGTTGCGCGCGGCCACCGCCGCCGGTGACCGCGCCGCCGCCAACAACCTTGGTGTTCTCCTGCACCAGCGTGGGTACGCCGACGAGGCCGCCGGGTGGTGGCGGATCGCCGCCGTCGCCGGGTCCGCGGCCGCCGCGCACGCGCTCGGGCGCTATCACCGGGAGCGGGGAGACGAGCCTGCCGCCGAGTACTGGCTGCGCCAGTCCGCCGAGCAGGGGCATGCCCTCGGGGCGTACGCGCTCGCCGATCTGCTGGAACACCGCAGTGACGTCGGCGCGGAGCAGTGGATGCGGGCGGCCGCCGAGCGGGGGCACCGTGAGGCGGCCTACCGGCTCGCTCGCACGCTCGACCGCAAGGCCGCGGACGCGGGCGAGGGCAGGGGCGACAACGGTGTCATCGGGGTCATAGGAGCCGCCGGTGAAGAGGCCGAGCAGTGGTACCGGCAGGCCGCCGCGCGGGGGCACCGGCGGGCCGCGCTGCACCTCGGGGCGATCCTGGAGAAGCGGGGACACCTCAAGGAGGCGGGGCGCTGGTATCTGACGTCCGCCAAGGACGGAGAGGCGCGGGCCGCCTGCGCGCTCGGGTTCCTGCTGCGGGACGCGGGGGACACGGAGAGCGCGGCCGTGTGGTGGCTGCGGGCCGCGCAGGACGGGGACGGGAACGCCGCGAACGCGCTGGGGGCGCTGCACGCCGAGCGCGGCGAGACGCAGACCGCTGAGCGGTGGTACCGGGCCGCCATGGACGCCGGTGATGTGAACGGCGCGTACAACCTCGGGCTGCTCTGCGCCGAGCAGGGGCGGACCGCGCAGGCCGAGCAGTGGTACCGGCGGGCCGCGTACGCGGGGCACCGTGAGGCCGCGAACGCGCTGGCGATCCTGTTGCTTCAGGTCGGGGACTCGGCCGGGGCCGAGCCGTGGTTCTCCAAGGCCGCGGAGGCCGGGAGTGTGGACGCCGCGTTCAATCTCGGGATCCTGCATGCCGGGCGGGGGAGCGAGGAGGACGAGGAGGCGGCGCTGCGGTGGTACGAGCGGGCGGCTTCCGCCGGGCACACCGAGGCGGCGCTGCAGGTCGCGATCGCGCGACTGCGGGACGGGGACGAGTTGGAGGCGGAGCGGCATCTGAGGTGTGCGGCGGGGGGCGGTAGCGCGGAGGCCGCGTACCGGCTGGCCGCCGTGCTCGACGCTCGGCGGCCGCCGGCGCCCGCGCATGAGCTCGGGGAGCCGGCGCAGGAGAAGAGTGAGTGCGAGGAGTGGTACGAGCGGGCTGCCTCCCTCGGGCATCGGCGGGCGCAGGTGCGGGTCGGGATGCTCGCCGCGGCTCGGGGTGATGTGGTGGAGGCGGCTCGGTGGTACCGGTCGGCCGCGGAGGC
Organism: Streptomyces sp. NPDC111656; assembly: GCF_055656965.1. NCBI lineage: Bacteria > Bacillati > Actinomycetota > Actinomycetes > Kitasatosporales > Streptomycetaceae > Streptomyces > Streptomyces sp. NPDC111656. The sequence goes on along the minus strand of NZ_JBVKCA010000002.1, from coordinate 136,301 downwards.
CGGGTCTCGGAACGGGGCCTTCAATCTCGGGCTGCTGTTGGCTCGGGAGGGGAGTGAGCCGGAGGCGGCGTTGTGGTGGACCCGGGCGGCGGATGCGGGGCATGGGCGGGCGGCGCTTCGGCTTGCGCTCGTGTATGCGCGGCGGGGGGAGTTGGCGGAGGGGCAGCGGTGGGCTGATCGGGCGGTTGCGCTGGGGCCCGCGGAGGTGGCTGAGCGGGCGGCTCGGTTGCGGGATGCGTTGCGGCAGGAGTTGTCTGCGTGAGTTTGTGGCGGTGGATGGGGGCTGGTCTCGGCTTGTTCTCGCCCCCGCCGCCCCTACCCGACCCATCCCCGGGGCTCCGCCCCGAACCCCACCAGGGGCTCCGCCCCGAACCCCACCAGGGGCTCCGCCCCTGCACCCCGGCGGGCCCTGCCTGCGGACCTTCGCGGGGCTGCGCCCCTGCACCCCACCGGGCTGGCCTTGGCCTTCTGCGGGCTGCGCCCCTGGACCCTGCCGCGCCCTGCTCCTGGACCTTCGCGGGGCTGCGCCCCTGCACCCCACCGGGCTGGCCTTGGCCTTCTGCGGGCTGCGCCCCTGGACCCTGCCGCGCCCTGCCCCTGGACCTTCGCGGGGCTGCGCCCCTGCACCCCACCGGGCTGGCCTTGGCCTTCTGCGGGCTGCGCCCCTGGACCCCGCCGGGCCGTGCCCCTGGACCTGCGCGGGGTTGCCCTCTGCGTCGCGCCGGGCTGTGCCTCTGGACCCCCGGGGGCTCCGCCCCTGCAACCCCGTCAGGGACTGCGCTTCCGTACCCCGTGGGTTTCCCGCCCCCGTACCCGTGGGGCTTCCGCCCCCGTAGCCCCGTGGGGTTCCCGCCCCGGCCCCCGTGGGTGCTTCCCCTTCCCTTGTGTCTCGAGGGGGACCGTGGGGCTTTCCTCGTTCGTGTTCAAGGGGGCGTCTATGGGATTTGCACTGGTCCACCTGGTTGACGTAATGTTCAGTTCATCGACGCGGGGTGGAGCAGCTCGGTAGCTCGCTGGGCTCATAACCCAGAGGTCGCAGGTTCAAATCCTGTCCCCGCTACTTGAAGGCGAAGGACCCAGATCATTTTGATCTGGGTCCTTCGGCGTTTTCGGGGTGCGGGGCACGGGAAAGCCCCGGCGTCCGTGGAGGCCGGGGCTTCGGGGGAGTCAGGCTGAGGCGCAGGTGGGGCACAGGCCCCGGTATGTGACCTCAACGTCCGAGACCGTGAAGCCGAAGCGCTCCGAGTCGGGGAGGTCGGCGAGCGGGTTGCCGCTCGGGTGGACGTCGCGGATCGAGCCGCACTGGGCACAGACCAGGTGGTGGTGCGGACGGTGCGCGTTCGGGTCGTAGCGCTTGGCGCGCTTGTCCGTCGCGACTTCCAGCACCTCGCCGAGCGAGACCAGCTCACCCAACGTGTTGTAGACGGTCGCCCGGGAGATCTCGGGCAGCTTGGCGACGGCCCGGGCATGCACCTCGTCGGCCGTCAGATGGACGTGATCGCCGTCGAGGACCTCGGCCACGACACGCCGCTGCGCGGTCATTCGCCATCCGCGTCCGCGCAGTCGTTCCAACAGGTCACTCATGCACGCCAGCTTAACAGCAAGGTGACCAGATCCCGAATGGGTGTGACTTTGGATGAGTGCTTGATTTGGATATTGTCTAATGTAGGATCGATTCGGCATTGGGTGATCCGTAATGACGCAGGAGGCGCACGTGACGCAGGGACCGCTTACGACAGAGGCCGGCGCGCCGGTGGCCGACAACCAGAACAGTGAGACCGCGGGCGTCGGCGGCCCGGTGCTCGTTCAGGATCAGCTGCTTCTCGAGAAGCTCGCCCACTTCAACCGTGAGCGCATCCCGGAGCGTGTCGTGCACGCCCGGGGCGCCGCCGCCTACGGCACCTTCACGGTCACTGCGGATGTCACCCCGTACACCCGTGCCACGTTCCTCTCCGAGGTCGGCAAGCAGACCGAGACCTTCCTGCGGTTCTCGACGGTGGCCGGCAACCTCGGCTCCGCGGACGCGGTCCGTGACCCCCGCGGCTTCGCGCTGAAGTTCTACACCGAGGACGGCAACTACGACCTCGTCGGCAACAACACCCCGGTGTTCTTCATCAAGGACGCCATCAAGTTCCCCGACTTCATCCACACGCAGAAGCGCGACCCGTACACCGGTTCGCAGGAGGCCGACAACGTGTGGGATTTCTGGGGCCTCAGCCCCGAGAGCACGCACCAGGTGACCTGGCTCTTCGGTGACCGGGGGATTCCTGCCTCCTATCGCCACCTCAACGGGTACGGCTCGCACACCTACCAGTGGAACAACGAGGCCGGCGAGGTCTTCTGGGTCAAGTACCACTTCAAGACCGACCAGGGCATCAAGAACCTCACCCAGGCGGAGGCCGACAGGCTCGCCGGTGAGGACCCCGACTCCCACCAGCGCGACCTGCGCGAGGCCATCGAGCGCGGTGAGTTCCCGTCCTGGACCGTGCAGGTGCAGATCATGCCGGCGGCCGACGCGGCGACCTACCGGTTCAACCCGTTCGACCTCACCAAGGTGTGGCCGCACGAGGACTACCCGCCGATCGAGATCGGCAGGCTGGAGCTCAACCGCAACCCGGAGAACATCTTCGCCGAGGTCGAGCAGTCGATCTTCTCGCCGGCGCACTTCGTGCCGGGTATCGGGCCTTCCCCCGACAAGATGCTTCAGGGGCGGCTCTTCGCCTATGGCGACGCGCACCGCTACCGCGTCGGCATCAACGCCGACCACCTGCCGGTGAACCGCCCGCACGCCGCCGAGGCGCGCACGAACTCCCGTGACGGCTCCCTGTACGACGGCCGCCACAAGGGCGAGAAGAACTACGAGCCGAACAGCTTCGGCGGTCCGTTCCAAACGGACCGGCCGCTGTGGCAACCGATCGCGGTGACCGGTCACACCGGTGAGACCGAGGCGCCGTCCCACTCCGAGGACGACGACTTCGTGCAGGCGGGCAGTCTGTACCGCCTGATGTCGGAGGACGAGCAGGGGCGTCTGATCGCGAACCTGGCGGGTTTCATCGCCAAGGTCTCCCGTGACGACATCGCCGAGCGCGCGATCAACAACTTCCGTCAGGCTGACGAAGACTTCGGCAAGCGGCTGGAGGCCGCGGTCCAGGCCCTGCGCGGCTGACAACCAGCACTGGATCGCTTGTCGTGGGCGGTGGGCCGGATCCCCTCTGAGTGATGGGGGTCCGGCCCGTCGGCATGTGCGGGCCCGGCAGTGGTGCCCGGGAGGGGTGGCCTGGGAGAGGTGCCTGGGCGTCTACGCGGGTACCCGCTGCCGCTTCGGGGCCCAGCAGCGGATGATGTCGCGGACCGAGACGATGCCGACCGGGCCGTTGTCGTCGAGCACGATCAGGTGTCGGAAACCGCCGTGTGCCATCGCCGCCGCGGCTTCCTCCAGGGTCCAGACGGGGGCGGCGAAGACGACGTCGGTCGTGGTGTGGGTGCTCGCGGTCTCGGTGTCCGGGTTCTGGCCGAGGGCGATCGAGTTGAGGATGTCGCGTTCGGTGAGGATGCCGAGGCCGGAGGAGTCTTCGTCGTGGACGACGGCCGCGCCTACGCGGCGGGAGGACATCAGGCAGGCCGCCTGACGGAGTGTGTGTGCCGGGCCGATGGTGAGGACCACCGTGCTCATGGCGTCGCGGACGAGCATGGGCTGGAGCCACCTCCTTGGTGAAGCGCCAAGAGAAGCGATTCACAAGTTCACAAGTGGGGGGACTCTCAGAGTCGCAGTTAAAGGGAGGGTCAACAAGAGGGCGTGCGGTGCCTTTCGGGGGCGCCCATGGATCACAAGGGCGCACCATCGGCTCTTCAGTACCGCTGGTTCAGATAACCCAGCAGCTCGTCGTGGAGGATGCCGTTCGACGCGGCCGCGTTGCCGCTGTGCGGGCCCGGGCGGCCGTCGAGGCCCGTGAAGGATCCGCCCGCCTCGGTCACCACGATCGCGTTCGCCGCCATGTCCCACAGCGACAGCTCGGGCTCCGCGCAGATGTCCACCGAGCCCTCCGCCACCATCATGTACGGCCAGAAGTCGCCGTACCCGCGCGTGCGCCAGACCGCCTTCGTCAGGTCCAAAAAGCCGTCGAGGCGGCCCTGGTCCTCCCAGCCGGACAGTGAGGAGTACGCGAAGGACGCGTCGGCCATCCGCGAGACCTGGGAGACCTTCAGGCGCGTGGCCGAGGACAGGCTGCGGCCGGTGAACGCGCCGTGCCCCTTCGCCGCCCACCAGCGGCGGCCCAGCGCGGGCGCCGAGACCACTCCGACCACCGGCTGGTAGCCGCCCTCGCCCGCTTCCATCAGGGAGATCAGCGTGGCCCAGACGGGCACCCCACGGACGTAGTTCTTGGTGCCGTCGATCGGGTCGATCACCCAGCGGCGCGGGCCGGTGCCCTCGATGCCGTACTCCTCACCGAGGATCGCGTCGCGTGGCCGTGCCCGCTGGAGGTGGCCGCGGATCAGCTCCTCGGCGGCCTTGTCCGCCTCGCTGACCGGTGTCATGTCCGGCTTGGTCTCGACCTTGAGGTCGAGCGCCTTGAACCGGTCCATCGTCGCCGCGTCGGCGGCGTCCGCCAGGACATGGGCCAGGCGCAGGTCATCGCGATAGTCGGGCATGACTGCACCGTATATGGCCCACTCGGGCCACAGCCATACGGCCCGGGGGATCATAGGGCACGGTCATGGGGCTCGGGGGCGCCTCGGGGGCGCGGGACGTACGGCCGGATTGATCACCGCGGCGTGCGGGGGTCGACGTACGCCCCTCGACGCCGCCGCGAACCCTTGACAGTGCCCCTGCGCGCGTCAAATCTGAGCTGCAGTGCCGCCCGCTCGCCCCCAGGGAGGCGAAAGATGCCTGCAGCGCGGGAATCCCTTCTGGATGCCGCCTATACGGCGCTCGCACACCGTCCGTGGTCCACGGTGCGGATGGTCGACGTCGCCGCCGTGGCCGGTGTGTCCCGCCAGACGCTCTACAACGAGTTCGGAAGCAAGGAGGGGCTCGCGCGCGCCCTCGTGCGGAGGGAGGCCGACGGCTATCTCGCCGGTGTCGAGCGCGCGCTGGCCGCCCACGCGGACGCGCGCGAGCGGTTGGTCGCGGCCGCCGAGTGGACCACGTCGGCGGCCCGGGGCAACGTGCTCGTACGGGCCATGCTGACCGGGTGCTGGAGTGAGCGGCTGCCGTCGCCGACGCTCTCGGCGGTGCCGTCGTCGTCCGCGGTGCCCGCGCAGCGCAGGGCCGACGGGCCGTTGCCCTCGCCCGCCGACTTCGTGGCGCTCGTACGGGATCGGGCCGTCGCGGCGTTGTCCGGGCCCGGGGCGATGCGGGGGGATATGGGGGAGTTGGCGGGGGCGTGTGAGTTGGTGGTGCGGTTGTCGCTGTCGTGTGTGGCGGCTCCGCCGGGGGAGGGTGGGGTGACGGAGCTGGTGCGAGGTGCGTTGCCTCGGCAGCTGAGGTGACGCTTTCTGGGCGCCTTCTGGGGTGCCTCGGCAGGTGGGCGGGCGGGTGCGGCGTGTGGGTGGCTGGTCGCGCAGTTCCCCGCGCCCCCAAAAGACTGCGCCGCGCCCCTGAGAAGACCGCCCCGCGCCCCCAAAAGACTGTGCCGCGCCCCTGAGAAGACCGCCCGGCGCCCTCAAAAGACTGTGCCGCGCCCCTGAGAAGACCGCCCGGCGCCTCCGAAAGGCTGTGCCGCGCCGCTGAGGAGACCGCCCGGCGCCTCCGAAAGGCTGTGCCGCGCCGCTGAGGAGATTGCCCCGCGTCCCCGAAAGACTGTGCCGCGTCCCTGAGGAGACTGCCCAGCGCCCCTGAAAGACTTCCCGCGCCCCCCTGAAAGACTTCCCGCGCCCCCCTGAAAGACTTCCCGCGCCCCAAGAAAGACTTCCCGCGCCCCAAGAGGACGTCCTCGCGGGGCGTCTCAGTGGGCGGAGCCCGAGAGTTGGAGGCCGATGACGCCGATGATGACGAAGCTGATGGAGACGATCTTGAGCGTCGACACCAGGTCGCCGAGGAAGATCATGCCGTAGATGGCGGTGCCCGCCGCGCCGATGCCGGTCCACACCGCGTACGCCGGGCCGACGTCGAGCTTGCGCAGGGCGAGAGTCAGCAGACCGAAGCTGCCCAGCGCGAAGACGCAGAAGGCGACCGTCGGCCAGAGTCTGGTGAATCCGTGCGAGAGCTTCAGACAGACGGCGAAGCCGGTTTCGAGCAGTCCCGCCACAACGACCAGCAGCCACGCCATGTCTCGTCCTCCCGTGTCCGCACGTCGACTGCTTCGCCTGGCCTGGGTCCGGCTTGGTGCGATTATGCATTTGCCGACCGGCTAAGCACTTACCGACGGGCCGCCCACGCAAACAACGCGGAGGTCACAAGGGGGCTCAGGGGACTCAGTCACCCTCCGTGCGTTCCCGCGTCGCCAGCAGCCGGCGCAGGGAGTAGAGCCGCTGCGGGTCCGCGTGACCGTCCGCCACCCACTGGTCCAGCGCGCAGTCCGGCTCGTCGTGGCTGCACGCGCGCGGGCAGCCCTCGGTACCGGGTTCGAGGTCGGGGAAGGCGTGGATGACCCGGGACGGGTCGACGTGATGCAGGCCGAAGGAGCGGACGCCGGGGGTGTCGATGACCCAGCCCTCACTGCCCGGCAGCGGGATCGCGCGCGCCGAGGTCGTGGTGTGCCGACCGCGGCCCGTGACGGCGTTCACGTGGCCGGTGCTGCGCCGCCGCTCCTGCGAGACCAGCGCGTTGACCAGGGTCGTCTTGCCGACGCCGGAGTGCCCGACGAACGCCGTGATCTTGCCGTCCAGTTGCTTGCGCACCCGGTCCACCGCCGCGCCGCTCTCCAGCTCCGCACGGCTCGTCACGACGTAGGGGACGCCCAAGGCCCCGTACAGCTCGAGGAGTTCGTCGGGCGGGGCGAGGTCCGACTTGGTCAGCACCAGCAGGGGCTCCAGGCCGGCGTCGTACGCCGCGACCAGGCAGCGGTCGATCAGGCGGGGGCGCGGCTCGGGGTCGGCGAGGGCGGTGACGATGGCGAGCTGGTCGGCGTTGGCGACGACCACGCGCTCGTAGGGGTCGTCGTCGTCGGCCGTGCGGCGCAGTACCGAGCTGCGCGGCTCGATGCGGACGATGCGGGCGAGGGTGTCCTTCTCGCCGGACAGGTCACCGACGATCGCGACGCGGTCCCCGACGACGGCGGCCTTGCGGCCCAGCTCGCGGGCCTTCATCGCCATCACGAGGCGGTCCTCGACGAGGCAGGTCAGACGGCCCCGGTCGACGGTGACGACCATGCCCTCGACCGCCTCCTCGTGCTTGGGGCGGATGTTCGTGCGCGGACGGTTGCCCTTGCGGTTGGGGCGCTGGCGGATGTCGTCCTCGTCGGTGTGCTTGCCGTAGCGGCGCATGATCCCGGTCCGCCCGTCAGTTCCCGAGCATTCCGGACCACATGTCAGGGAAGTCCGGCAGGGTCTTGGCCGTCGTCGCCACGTTCTCGATCTGGACGCCCTCCACCGCCAGCCCGATGATCGCGCCGGCGGTCGCCATGCGGTGGTCGTCGTAGGTGTGGAAGATGCCGCCGTGCAGTCGGCGCGGGCGGATGTGCAGGCCGTCGGCGGTCTCGGTGACGTCACCGCCGAGTTCGTTGATCTCCTTGGTGAGCGCGGCCAGCCGGTCCGTCTCGTGCAGGCGCAGATGGGCGACCCCCCGCAGGGTGGACGGGGAGTCGGCGAGAGCGGCGACCGCCGCGATGCCCGGGGTCAGCTCGCCGACCTCGCTCAGGTCCACGTCGATGCCGTGGATCGCACCCGAACCGGTGAACTCCAGACCGCTGTCGTTCAGTTCGCAGGAACCGCCCATCTCGGTGAAGATCTCCCGCAGCCGGTCACCGGGCTGGGTGGTGTGCGAGGGCCAGTCGGGGACGACGACCGTGCCGCCGGTCACCAGGGCCGCCGCCAGGAACGGCTGGGCGTTCGACAGGTCCGGCTCGATGATCAGGTCACGGCCGAGCAGCGCGCCGGGCGTGACCCGCCAGACGTTGGGCTCGCCGCCCGACTCCGGGGTGTCCACCTGCGCACCGACCGCGCGCAGCATGTCGACCGTCATCCGGATGTGCGGCATCGAGGGCAGCGTCGAGCCGATGTGGCGGACCTCCACCCCCTGGTTGAAGCGTGGGCCGGACAGGAGGAGAGCGCTGACGAACTGGGACGACGAGGACGCGTCGATCTCCACCGGGCCGCCGTCCAGGGCGCCGCCACCGTGCACGGTCAGCGGCAGCGCGCCGCGGCCGTCGTCGTCGATGCGGGCGCCGAGCAGACGCAGCGCGTCGATCACACCGTTCAGCGGGCGCTCGTACGACCGGGGGTCGCCGTCGAAGCGGATGGGGCCGTCCGCGAGGGCGGCGACCGGGGGCAGGAAGCGCATCACGGTGCCGGCGTTGCCGACGTCGACCGTGGCCGGGCCCTGGAGACCCGAGGGGATGACCCGCCAGGCCTCGCCGGAGGCGTCCGGGCCCGCGGCGACCGTGGAGCTGGACGCCACCGTCTCCTCGATGCCGACGCCCATCGCGCGCAGCGCGCCCGCCATCAGCAGCGTGTCCCGGGAGCGCAGCGGGCGGCGCAGCCAGCCCGGCTCCGAGGCGAGCGCGGCGAGGACCAGGGCGCGGTTGGTGACCGACTTGGACCCCGGCACGTGGACCGTCGCGTCGACGACTCCGCTCGCGTGCGGGGCGGGCCAGAGGGCGGTGTGGGCGGGGTTCGCGGTCATGCGCCCACTTTAGTGGGTGGGGGTGGGGGTAGATCTTGATCAAAAGTGACGGAATGTGATCGAAAGTTGCTGGGGTGCCTCAGTGTCCCAGCAGCCAGCGGCCGCCGCCCAGCAGGGAGCACAGGGACACCGCGTGGAACAGGAACAGCCACAGCCCCGCCGGGACGTGGGTGAGGCGGGAGAGCTGGTCGGCGTCGGAGTCGCCGGCGCCGCCCCGGCTGCGCTTGGCCTGGAGCTCGAAGGCCGGCCGGACGCCGCCGAGCAGCAGGAACCACACCACGGCGTACGCGAAGGCCGCCTGTACCTGGGGTCCGGCGAGCCAGGACACCATCAGGAACGTACCGCCGGTGAGGACCACCGTGAGCGCCCCGTAGGCGTTGCGGATCATCACCAGCATCGCGACGAGCAGGGCCGTGGCCAGCCACAGCAGCAGGGTGATGCGGCCCACGCCCAGCAGCGCGGCGCCGCCGAGGCCGAGCAGCGGGGGAGCGGTGTAGCCGGCCGTCGCGGTGAGGATCATGCCGAGGCCGGTGGGCTTGCCGCGGCTGACGGTGAGACCGCTGGTGTCGGAGTGCAGCCGGATACCACTGAGGCTCCGCCCGGTCAGCAGCGCCACCAGCCCGTGGCCGCCCTCGTGCGCGATGGTGATGGCGTTGCGGGAGAGACGCCACACGCCGTGCGGGACGATCACCGCGAGAGCGGCGACCAGGGTGGCTATCACCACCCACAGGTCGGGGTCCGGCTGGGTGCCGGAGACCTGGTCCCAGAGCGAGGCCAGCGAGGTGGATGCGGTGCTGTCCATTGTCTGCGGTGGCTCCCTCTGATGTCGCGGAATCTGGCAGTGTGGCACGTATGTGCGGACGGTATGCAGCGAGTCGTAGGCCCGAGGATCTCGCAGGAATCTTTGAGGTCGAGAAGTGGGAGCCCGAGGAGACCTTGGACCCCGACTACAACGTGGCTCCGACCAAGGACGTCTATGCCGTCCTCGACCGCCCCCTTAAGGACGCGGAGAGCCCGAAGCCGGTTCGCCAGCTGCGCAGGCTCAAGTGGGGGCTCGTCCCGTCCTGGGCCAAGACGCCCGAGGGCGGCGCCCGGATGATCAACGCCCGCGCGGAGACCGTGCACGAGAAGCCCTCGTACCGCCGTGCCTTCGCCGCCCGGCGTTGCATCGTCCCCGCCGACGGCTACTACGAGTGGGTCACCGGGTCCGCCGAGCGCGATCTCGAGGTCGAGGGCAAGAAGAAGCGGCCACGCAAGCAGCCGTACTTCGTGCTCCCCGCGGACGGCTCGGTCTTCGCGATGGCAGGGCTGTACGAGTTCTGGCGCGACAGGACGCTCCCCGACGACCACCCCCGGGCCTGGTGGGTGACGTGCTCGGTGATCACGACCGAGGCGGAGACCTCACCGCTCGCGGTCGCGCCCGCCGAGGGGCCGCACGCCCTCGCCGACATCCACCCCCGGATGCCCCTGATGCTCACCCCGGACCGCTGGGACGCCTGGCTCGACCCGGCCCGTACGGACGTCGACGGTCTGCGCGAGTTGCTCGCGCCGCCGCCCGCCGGGCTGATGCGCGCCTATCCCGTCTCCACGGCCGTCAGTAACGTCCGCAACAACGGGCCGGAGCTGCTGAAGGAGCTGGAGGGCCCCGAAGAGGGCACACTCTTCTGACGTGACGGAGGTCATGGAAGGGTGACGTGACGGAGATCATGGACGCGATCGAGACGGTCGAGACGGACGCCGGTACGGCCCGCGTCAGCTGGCACCGGGCCAAGAAGCCACGCCTGGTGCTCGCTGTGAGTCACGGTGCGGGCGGCGGTATCGAGGCGCGCGATCTCCAGGCGCTGGCCGCGGTGCTTCCCGGGCACGGCGTGAGCGTCGCGCTGGTCGAGCAGCCCTGGCGGGTGGCCGGGAAGAAGGTGGCGCCCGCGCCGAAGACCCTGGACGTCGGATGGCGGGGCCTGTGGTCCACGGTCGCGAAGCCCGGACTGCCGGTGGTCGCGGGCGGGCGCAGCGCCGGGGCCCGCGTCGCCTGCCGTACGGCGACCGAACTCGGCGCCACCGCCGTCCTCGCCCTCAGTTTCCCGCTGCATCCCCCCGGCAAGCCCGAGAAGTCCCGCGCCGACGAACTCCTCGGCGCCGGGGTGCCCACCCTCGTCGTCCAGGGTGGCAACGACCCGTTCGGCAGGCCGGCGGAGTTCCCGAAGGGCTCGCATGAGCTGATCGAGGTGCCGTACGGAGATCATGGCTTCGCCGTGCCGAAACGGGCACCGATCGACCAGGACGCGGCCCTGGAGATCATCACCGACGGCGTTGTGAGGTGGATCGCGTCACTCGGGTGACGCACGGGAATGTCGGGCGGTGGACCACTGTTGTGTCGGGCAGACAGCACGGAGCGTGCTGAACCGTTCGAACGAGAGGAAGTCCGCCGCATGGGTTCGACCATCTGCCCGAACCGCAGCAGTAGCCCTGAGCTGGACTGGACGGTGCTGCACGCGGCGAAGACCGCCCCCGTTCGAGCGGCGGCGGGTGTGGATGTTCGTCTATCCTCCGATTCGAGTGGGACCGGTTTCGGTCCTGTCACGTCGCTGGAGGAGGTGGGTCCGGTCACTGGGACCGACGCAGGGACCGATCACGGCCAGGCGGAGCAGCCCGAGGGCCAGGGCACGAGCACGGAGTCGTCCGCCGAGCGCACCGCGCGCTTCGAGCGGGACGCGCTCGAATTCCTCGACCAGATGTACTCGGCCGCCCTGCGCATGACGCGCAACCCGGCCGACGCCGAGGATCTGGTGCAGGAGACGTACGCGAAGGCGTACGCGTCCTTCCACCAGTTCCGCGAGGGCACCAACCTCAAGGCTTGGCTGTATCGCATTCTCACCAACACCTTCATCAACTCGTACCGCAAGAAGCAGCGCGAACCCCAGCGCAGTGCGGCCGAGGAGATCGAGGACTGGCAGCTCGCGCGTGCCGAGTCGCACATGTCGACCGGTCTGCGCTCCGCGGAGTCGCAGGCGCTCGACCACCTGCCCGACTCGGACGTCAAGGCTGCACTGCAGGCGATCCCCGAGGAATTCCGCATCGCGGTCTATCTCGCTGATGTAGAAGGCTTTGCGTACAAGGAGATCGCGGACATCATGGGGACACCCATCGGTACGGTGATGTCCCGGCTGCACCGGGGCCGTCGCCAACTGCGCGGCATGCTCGAGGACTACGCCCGTGACCGCGGACTGGTCCCGGCCGGCGCCGGAGAGTCGAACGAAGCGAAAGGCTCGGGCTCATGAGCTGCGGAGAGCCGCACGAGACGGATTGCAGTGAGGTACTCGACCACCTGTACGAGTTCCTCGACCATGAGATGCCGGACTCGGACTGCACCAAGTTCGAGGTGCACTTCGAGGAGTGCTCCCCGTGTCTCGAGAAGTACGGACTCGAGCAGGCCGTGAAGAAGCTGGTCAAGCGGTGCTGCGGCCAGGACGACGTGCCGACCGATCTGCGTGCCAAGGTCATGGGCCGTATCGACCTGATCCGCTCCGGTCAGACCGTGCCCGAGCACGACGTCACCGCGACGCCCCAGGAGTCCTGAACTCCCCGGGAAGATCGTCCGGTTATCACCCGAACGTGCTAATCCGCGGGCTCCGAGCCCGCGGATTCGGCCATTGCCGCCCCCGTACCGTTCCCACCGCCCTAGGCTCCGGAGCCTGACCGGGGCAGGGGACGTCCGGGGGAGGGAATGTGGCGATGGGGTCGATTCCGACGTGGGCCCGTGTCTACGTCGTCTGTGTCGTCCTGGCCGCCGTGGCCTGCCTGGCTCCGCTGCCCGCCGTTCACGCACCCTGGTGGATCGTCGCCCTGCTCGCCGCGCTGTACGCCGGCTGCGAGCGGATCCCCTTCCCGCACAGCCCCAAGGGTGCCGCCGCCCGCGTCGCCGAGCGGGGCGCCCCCAGAGGGCTGGGCACCTTCCTGCCCGTGCTGCTCGCCGGGGCCTTTCTGCTGCCGCCGCCGGCCGCCGCGCTCGTGGCGCTGCCGGGCGCGCTGCTCGCCCGCGTGGAGCAGCGGCCGCGGTGGCTGCGCCGGGTCTGGCGCGCGGCCCAGCTCGCCGTCGCGGTCTGGGCGGCGTCCCGGGTGCACTGGGCGCTGGGCGGCCGGGACGCGGTCGCCCTGCCCCACTTCCCGTACGCGCTCGTGCCCGCCGGGGCCGCGGTGCTCACCTTCTGCGTGGTGCTGACCGCGCTCGACGGCGGGATCCTGGCGCTCGCCGAGCGGGTGCCGGTGCGGGGTGCCTGGCGAGGGCTCTTCTCGCGCTCCCTCGCCTCCGTCGCCGTGCACGGGCTCGCCGGGCTGATGATGGCGGTGCTGTGGCGCAGTCCGTACGGTCCCGTCGCCGCGTTGCTCGTCCTGCTGCCGATGTACGTGTCCTGCTGGGCGTTCGCGCAGTACCACCGGGAGCGGGCCGCCCACCAGGCCACCATCCGGGCCCTCGTGCAGGCCGTCGACATCAAGGACGGGTACACGCGCGGGCACAGTGAGCGGGTCGGGCAGGCGTCCATGATGATCGCCCGTGAGCTGGGCATGGACGACGAGCGCGTCGAAGTGCTGCGCTTCGCCGGGATCCTGCACGACGTGGGGAAACTGGGCGTGCCCACGCGGCTCCTGCGCAAGGACGGGCCGCTGACGCCGGAGGAACGGCGGATCATCGAGCTGCATCCCGAGTACGGGCACGAGATGGTGCGCGGTATCGGCTTCCTCGGGGAGGCGCGGTCGGCGATCCTGCACCACCATGAGCGGATCGACGGGAGCGGGTACCCGTACGGGCTGGTGGGACGCCAGATCCCGGAGTTCGCGCGCGTGGTGGCCGTCGCTGACGCGTTCGACGCGATGACGTCGACCCGGTCCTACCGGCGGGCCCGGCCGGTGCCGGTGGCGCTGGAGGAACTGGAACGGTGTGCGGGGGCGCAGTTCGATCCGGGGATGGTACGGGCCCTGGTGCGAGCGCTGAACCGACACGGGTGGCATCCTGCGGTGACCGCAGGGGTTTACCCGCCCGCTCCGCCCGTTTCCAGTCGGACAGAGGGGAACCCGACAAACAAAACCGGGTCCTCGGCGAGTACGGACGGCTGCCCGACGGACGCCGACGGGTCGTTGACCGGTGTGGGGCGGGAGTCGGTGGGGGGCGAACCCCCATCGGGCGACATCGGTGGGCGGGGGCGGTCATGAGTGCCGTGGGGGTGGGGATTCCCGGGTACGGGATCGTCGGGCGAGCCCCGTTCACCCTCACTCTCGTTCACGCGGTCGCCCTGCTCCTCGCCGTTGTCTCGCTGGCCGTCGTCTTCTGGCACGGTCTCGACGAACGAGGTGTCGCGCTCGCCTTCGGGATCCTCATCGCCGTGGGGGAGCTGACCCGCTGGAGCGGGGCCGAGGAGCGGGAGTCGGCGCCCCTCGCCGCCGCCGGAGCCCTCGCGTACGCGCTGCTCGGCGAGAACGCCGGACACCGCGCCGACCACGGCGTCCTCGAGATCGTCGCCGTCGTCGTGGCCGCGGCCCTCATCGGCTGCGTACCGCACGTCGCCCGCGGCCGAGGGCCCACCGCCGACCACCTCACCCGGCGCGTCCTCACCGTCGGCTTCGCCGCCGTCTGCTTCCAACCCCTGTACAACCAGGGGAGGTTGATGGGCTGGGGCGGCCCCTCGTACGCCCTGCTGCTGGTCTCCCTGCTGGTGCTCACCGCGCTGTGCGACGCCGTGCTCGCGGCGGCGATGGCGCACGCCCGGACCCGCTGGCCCTTCGGACCGCTGCTGCGGGACGAGCTGCGGGCCACGCTCGGCATCGGGTCGGCGGTCTGCGCGACCGGGGCCGTGATGTCGCTCGCGGTGGCGGTCGTCGGGCTGTGGGCGCTGCCCGTGTTCTCGCTGCCCCTGCTGCTCACCCAGCTCTCCGTCCGGCGGTACGCCGCCGTGCGCGTCACCTATCGGCAGACGATCGCCTCACTCGCGCGGGCGACTGAGATCGCCGGGTACACCCCCACCGGGCACGCCCGGCGGGTCGCCGAGCTCAGCCGGGCCGTCGGCCGTGAGCTGGGCCTGTCCGAGCCCGATCTGACCGTTCTGGAGTACGCGGCGCTCATGCACGACATCGGACAGCTCAGCCTGGTCGACCCGGTGCCGGCCGGAGCCACCTCCGTGCTCTCCGCCGACGAGCAGAGGCGCATCGCCCTCCTCGGCGGCGCCGTCGTACGTCAGACCGGCGTGGACGCCGAGGTCGCCGTGGTCGTGGAACGGCAGGCCGATCCGTACCGGGAGCAGCCGGTCACGGCACGGATCGTGCGGGCCGTCAACGCGTACGAGGAGATGGCCAGGGAAGCAGGCCCGGGAGGGCCCCTCACCGCCCTGGAGAAGCTGCGCCTGGCCACCGCCCGCGACTATCAGCCCGAGGTGGTGGAGTCGCTGGCCAGGGTCCTGTTGCGGGGCACCCTTACCCTGCCCCAGGCTGGGTAACCCATGGGTAATGAGCGC
Organism: Streptomyces sp. NPDC111656; assembly: GCF_055656965.1. NCBI lineage: Bacteria > Bacillati > Actinomycetota > Actinomycetes > Kitasatosporales > Streptomycetaceae > Streptomyces > Streptomyces sp. NPDC111656. Next base: position 121,016 of record NZ_JBVKCA010000002.1, on the reverse strand, counting down.
CCGTCCAACGGTCCGTGGTTGGATGCGAGGAAGAGGGCGTTCGGGGGCACGGGCCAGCCCGGGGCTGCGCTGTCTTCAGGAAACTCTTCAAAGGACCGGCAGGCGGGAAACGCAAGGAACTGGCAGGCGGGAATCGTGAGGATCTTCGGCAAGGGACGACACCGGCCCTCCGCCTCATGGCGGCAGGCCACCGATCGCGCGTTCACGCTGATCGGCGACGGCCGGTACGAGGACGCGGGAGCGCTGTTGACGCGCGCCGCGGACCTGGAGCCCTGGCTGTCGGAGTCCTGGTTCAACCTGGCCCTGCTGCACAAGTTCCGGCACGACTGGGAGCAGGCGCGGGCCGCGGGCCTCAGGGCCGTCGCACTTCTCGACAGGGAGGCGGGCGCCCCCGACTGGTGGAACGTCGGGATCGCCGCCACCGCCCTGCAGGACTGGCCGCTGGCCCGCCGTGCCTGGCAGGCGTACGGGCTGCGGGTGCCCGGCGGGGCCGCCGTGTCCGGGGAACCGGCGGGCATGGACCTCGGCAGTGCGGCCGTACGGCTGTCGCCGGAGGGCGAGGCCGAGGTCGTGTGGGGGCGCAGGCTCGATCCGGCCCGGGTGGAGGTCCTGTCCATTCCGCTGCCGTCCTCGGGGCGGCGCTGGGGCGAGGTCGTTCTGCACGACGGTGTCCCGCACGGGGAGCGGACGACCGCCGCCGGGCACGCCTATCCCGTCTTCGACGAGATCGAGCTGTGGGCGCCCTCCCCGGTGCCCACCTGGGTGGTCCTCCTGGAGGCCGCCACCGAGGAGGACCGCGACGCCCTGGAGCAGCTCGCGGCGGAAGCCGGCTTCGCCGCGGAGGACTGGTCCTCGTCCGTACGGCTGCTGTGCCGGATGTGTTCCGAGTCGCGGATGCCGTCCGACGAGGGCGACGGTGAGCATCTCGACCCGCACGACCACAGCGAGCCCGGACATCCGGGGCCGCTCGGTCACCGCACCGACGGGCAGCTGTGGGTGCCGGAGCGGGAGTGCGGGGTGGCCGCGCCGGCCGGGCTGGTGCGGGGGCTGTTGGACGGGTGGGTCGCCGACAGTCCGGACTCCCGGGACTGGCGGGATCTCGAAGAGGTTTGCTGAGCGCCGCGGGTTCACTGCGGGCCGGTGGGGGCTTGTCGCGCAGTTCCCCGCGCCCCTGAAGGGGCGCCTGTCCCCGTACTCTGTAACAGCACCACACTCCCATGCACTCAGGAAGGCGTACGTCGGTCATGGCGCAGCAGGACACCGAGCAGCAGCACTCTGGAGTGCTCCCCGTGGACGACGAGGGTTTCGTCAACGACACCGAGGACGGTGAGGAGCGCGAGGCGGCCTACCGTGAGCGCGGTACCTCGCGGCCGATCACGGTCGTCGGCAACCCGGTGCTGCACAAGGAGTGCAAGGACGTCACCGAGTTCGGGCCCGAGCTCGACCAGCTGGTCGCCGACATGTTCGCCAGCCAGCGCACCGCCGAGGGCGTGGGCCTGGCGGCGAACCAGATCGGTGTCGACCTGAAGGTCTTCGTCTACGACTGCCAGGACGACGAGGGCAAGCGGCACGTCGGTGTCGTCTGCAACCCCGTCCTCGTCGAGCTGCCCGCCGAGCAGCGCCGCCTCGACGACAGCAACGAGGGCTGCCTCTCGGTGCCGACCGCGTACGCGCCGCTGGCCCGCCCCGACTACGCGGAGGTCACCGGGCAGGACGAGAAGGGCAACCCGATCAAGGTGCGCGGCACCGGCTACTTCGCGCGCTGCCTCCAGCACGAGACCGACCACCTGTACGGCTACCTCTACATCGACCGGCTCTCCAAGCGCGAGCGCAAGGAAGCCCTGCGGCAGATGGCCGAGAACGAGCCCCGCTACCCGATCGTCGCGAACGACTGAGTCGCGGCGGGGCAGTTGGGGCTCGCGCGCACGCGCGGGTCGGTTCGAGCGGCGTCTGGTCAGGGGGAACTCCCTGACCAGGCGCCGTTCGCATGTGCGTCGCACGTTCGATCCCTTGTGCTCCTCCAGTGATCCATATTCAGTCACAGAAGGGGAGATTCTCAGCACTGTGGGGTAGCGAGTGGAGTAAATCCGTTCCCAGAACGGTCAGTTGTGGTGCTGAATGGGAAGTGCGGGGATACGCAACGGCGCACGCCCGGCACAGCGGGAGGGGCGCGGCGTCAACTGGCGGCTGAGAGGGGTTTGTTCGTGCATGCATTCTCACACGGCACTTCATCGACACCGACCGTGGTCGCGGTTCCACCGGCGCTCTCTCTCCCGGTGATCGAGTCCGCGTTTCCCCGTCAACTGCACCCGTATTGGCCGAGGCTCCAGGAGAACACACGTTCGTGGTTGAGGGAAAAACGCCTCATGCCGGCGGACAAGGTCGACGAATATGCCGACGGCCTTTGCTATACGGACCTGATGGCGGGCTACTACATTGGCGCTCCCGACGAGGTCATGCAGGCGATAGCGGACTACAGTGCGTGGTTCTTCGTCTGGGACGACCGCCATGACCGCGATGTCATCTGCGGCAGGCCCGACGCCTGGCGGAGGCTCAGGTTCCAGCTGCACGCGGCTCTCGACTCCCCGGGGGAGCACCTGCACCACCGGGATCCCCTGGTCGCGGGGTTCGCGGACAGCGTGGTGCGCCTGTACTCGTTCCTGACCAAGAAGTGGAACGCGCGCTTCGCCCGGCATTTCCACGCGGTGATCGAGGCGTACGACCGGGAATTCCGCAACCGTGTCAACGGCACCGTGCCCACGGTCGAGGAATATCTGGAACTGCGGCGGCTCACCTTCGCGCACTGGATCTGGACCGACCTTCTTGAGTCGAGCGTCGACTGTGAACTTCCCACCGCCGTGCGGAACCATTTCGCATATCGGCGGGCGGCGTTGCTGAGCCAGGAATTCGCGGCCTGGTACAACGATCTCTGCTCGCTCCCGAAAGAAATCGCGGGCGACGAGGTCCACAATATCGGAATCAGCCTCATCCATCACGAGGGGATGACGCTCGAAGAAGCGGTGCAGGACATCCGGCGGCGGATCGAGGAATGCATCACCGAATTCCTCGACGCGGAAAAGGACCTCAACCGGTTCGCCGACACGCTCGCGGACGGCACCGTGCACGGCAAGGAATTGAGCCTCGCCGTGAAAGCGTGCCTCGGCAATATGCGGAACTGGTTCAGCTCCGTGTACTGGTTCCACCACGAGTCCGGCCGGTACACCGTCGACAGCTGGGACGACCGCTCCACACCCCCGTACGTCAACAACGAAGCGGCAGGTGAGTCATGACCGTCGAGTCCGTGAAGCCCGCGCAACCCGCGGCACCGCAGCTGCCCGTCCCACCTCTGGCCGGGGGCGGCGTACCCGTCCTGGGCCACGGCTGGAAACTGGTCCGCGACCCGCTGGGCTTCCTCGCCCGGCTCCGCGACCACGGCGACGTCGTACGGCTCAAGCTGGGCCCCAAGACGGTGTACGCGCTCACCTCGCCGGCCCTCACCGGAGCGATGGCGCTCAGCACCGACTTCAAGATCGACGGACCCCTCTGGGAGTCCCTGGAAGGCCTGCTCGGCAAGGAGGGCGTCGCCACCGCGAACGGGCCCAGGCACCGTCGTCAGCGCCGCACCATCCAGCCCGCGTTCCGGCTCGACATCATCCCCGAGTACGGACCGATCATGGAGGAGGAGGCGCGTGCGCTCGCCGAGCGCATGGGGTCGGGCGAGCCCGTCGACTGCACCTCCGAGTCGTTCCGTGTCGCCGTGCGCATCGCGGCCCGCTGTCTGCTGCGCGGCGAGTTCATGGACGAGCGCGCCGAGCGGCTGAGCGTCGCGCTCGCCACCGTGTTCCGCGGCATGTACCGGCGCATGGTGATCCCGGCGGGCCCGCTCTATCGGCTGCCGCTTCCGGCCAACCGCAAATTCGACCGCGCATTGGCCGATTTGCATCTCCTCGTCGACGAGATCGTCGCCGAGCGCCGCGCATCCGGTCAAAAGCCGGACGATTTGCTGACGGCATTGCTGGAAGCGAAGGACGAGAACGGCGAGCCGATCGGCGAACAGGAGATCCACGACCAAGTCGTAGCGATACTCACGCCCGGCAGCGAAACCGTGGCGTCCACGATCATGTGGCTGCTGCAAGTCCTCACCGAACACCCAGAACACGCCGCGCGGGTGGCCGAGGAGGTCAAATCCGTCGTCGGGGACCGGCCCGTCGCATTCGACGACGTCCGGAAGCTGTCGTACACCAACAATGTCGTTGTCGAGTCGATGCGGCTGCGCCCCGCCGTATGGATTTTGACCCGGCGGGCGGTGACCGAAACCGAACTCGGCGGCTATCGGATACCCGCCGGTGCCGACATCGTCTACAGTCCGTTCGCCATCCAGCGTGATCCGCGCTCGTACGACGGGCATCTGGATTTCGACCCCGACCGCTGGCTTCCGGAACGCGCCAAGGACGTCCCGAAGCACGCCATGAGCCCCTTCAGCGTGGGCAACCGGAAGTGTCCGAGCGACCACTTCTCGATGGCGCAGCTCAGCCTGATCACGGCGACGGTGGCGTCCCGCTGGCGGTTCGAGCAGGTCTCCGAGTCCAATGACGCGACCCGCGTCGGCATCACCCTGCGTCCGTACCGGCTGCTGCTGAGGGCCCTGCCGCGGTGACCGCGCGGCGTCGTAAGCGGTGACCCCGTGTCCGTACCGGTGCGCGTTCAGGCAGCCCGCGGGCCCCTGAACGTGCGCCGGTACGCCTGCGGGGTCGTCCCCAGGCTCCGGACGAACTGGTGGCGCAGCGCGGCCGCGGTGCCGAACCCGGTGCGGCCCGCGATCGCGTCCATCGTCTCGTCCGACGCCTCCAGCAACTCCTGTGCCAGCAGCACCCTTTGGCGCAGGATCCAGCGGTACGGGGTGGTGCCGGTCTCCTGCTGGAAGCGGCGTGCGAAGGTGCGCGGGGACATGTGGGCGCGGGCCGCGAGCTGCTCGACGGTCACCTCCCGGTCGAGGTGGCGCTCCATCCACACCAGCACCTCGCCGACCGTGTCGCAGGTGGAGCGGGGCAGCGGGCGCTCGATGTACTGGGCCTGCCCGCCGTCCCGGTGCGGGGGCACCACCATGCGGCGGGCGATGGCGTTGGCGACCTCGGGGCCCTGTTCCTTGCGGACGATGTGCAGACAGGCGTCGATTCCGGCGGCGGTGCCGGCCGAGGTGATCACCGGGTCCTCGTCCACGTACAGCACGTCCGGCTCGACGATCGCCTTCGGGTACTGCCGGGTGAGCTCCTCGGCGTGGTGCCAGTGCACGGCGCAGCGCCGCCCGTCGAGGAGCCCGGCCGCGCCGAGCACGAAGACACCGGAGCAGACGCTGAGCACCCGGGCGCCGCGGTCCGTGGCGCGGTGCAGGGCGTCGAGCAGTTCGGGCGGATAGGACCGGGACACATAGGAGTTCCCGGCGGGGAGAGCGATGAGGTCGGCGCTCTCCAGCCGCTCCAGGCCGTGCTCCGTGGTCAGCGAGAACCCCGCGTGGGTGCTCAGGGTCGGGCCCTCGGCGGAGGCGACCGCGAAGTCGTAGACGGGCAGCCCGTCGTCGCTTCGGTCGATGCCGAACACCTCGCAGACGACCCCGAGTTCGAAGGGGTGCACACCGTCGAGCAGGACCGCGGCCACGTTTTTCAGCATGTCGGCCAGTGTGCCTCGTCAGTGGCAGGAAATCGAGGGTGTACGGCAGTCCTGCCACTGACGCCGAAGGGCGAGCGGTACGACAGTGGTGTTCATGGAGATGCTCATCGACAACTCGGACACCACCGTCGGAATCCTGACCGTCCTCGCGCTGTTCGTGGTCCTGGCCCTGCCCGCGCTGATCGGCACGGCCCACGAGCGGCGCATCGACCGGCAGCTAGGACTTCGTGACCAGCACCGTGACCGTCCACTCCTGAATGCCCTTGCACGACACCTTGCCCGGGGCGGTCGCGCAGAGCGGCCGGGACGAGGTGAGGTGGGCGGTTCCCGCCGAGACCGCCTTGAAGGCGGAGCTCGCGTCGCCCGCCTGGAGGACGACGCCGCTGTTGGTCGCCTCTAGCCCGGTGCCGCTGACCTTGACGGGTGTCCACGGCCGACTGGCGGTGCCGTCCAGGGTGAGGCGGAGTACGCCGCCGGCCGTGAGGCAGTACGTGTGGCCGGTGTCGGCGGCGCCGAGCTCCGCGGGAGCCGTGTCACAGCTCGGCTGGCTCGTCGTGGGGGACGGCGAGACGCTGCGGCTGCCGCCCGCGTCACCGCCGCCCTGTGTGCCGCAGCCCGCGAGGAGCAGCGTCAGGGCCGTGAGGGTGAGGATCCGATGGTGGGTCGTACGGCGCATGGGGTGGCACCTCCTTGTCGCTTGGACGTGCCACCCCCGCATCAGGATCCACACAGGGTCACAGGGCCCTGGCCGCGACGCCGGCCAGGGCCCCACTGGTCAGCTGGTCGTGACGGCGGTGTCGTCGACGACGAAGCTGGTCTGGAGGGAGGAGTCCTCGACACCGCTGAACTTCAGGGTGACGGTGGACCCGGCGAAGGAGGACAGGTCGAAGGTCTTCTGGGTGTACCCGGTGGCCTTGTTGAGGTTCGAATAGGTCGCCAGGGTGGTCGATCCGGCGGTGACCGTCAGCTTGTCGTACTGGCTGCTTGTGGTGGTCTCCGCGGTGTCGATGTGCAGGTAGAAGGTGAAGCTGGCCTTGCAGCCGGACGGGATCGTCACCGACTGGGAGAGCGTGTCGGTGTGCGTCGAGCCGTAGCCGTCCAGCCATGCCTTGTACGAACCGGCGTGCGCGGCCTCACTGCTGGAGTTGGTGATCACGCCGCTGCTGGCGCTCCAGGTGGTGTTGCCCGACTCGAAGCCCGGGTTGCCGAGCAGCTGCGCCGAGGTGCAGGTGCCGCCGCCGGAGGTGCTGACGGTCCAGGTGAAGGAGGCGGAGCCGGAGGCGCCCGTGCTGTCGGAGGCGGAGACGGTGACGCTGTACGTACCGGCCGTGCTCGCGGTGCCGGAGATCAGACCGGTGGAGCTGCTGATCGAAAGGCCGGTCGGCAGACCGCTCGCGCTGTAGGTGAGGGTCGCGCCCGCGCTGTCGCTCGCCGAGATCTGCAGACCGACCGAACCGCCGGTGGTGGTGGACTGGCTGCCCGGGTTGGTGACGGTCACCGTGTTGCCGGTGCTGGTGCCCGAGGCGAAGGCGGTGGTGCCGTTCGGGGTGCCCCAGCCGGTCGGGCCGTCGTAGCCGGTGGCCGCGGTGCAGAAGTACGAGGGCGAGCAGGAGCCGTTGTTGCCGCTGGTCACGTCGTACAGGTTCGAGGTGTGGGAGTACGGGTACTTCGCCGGATAGTCGCTGGAGCCCGGGGTGCCCGCGAGGGCGTACACACCCGCGATGATCGGCGAGGAGGCACTCGTACCGCCGTAGACCGCCCAGCCGGAGCCGCCGTAGGTGTCGTAGACGGCCACGCCGGTGGCGGGGTCGGCGACCGCGGAGACGTCGGACTCCATGCGCTTGGAGCAGCCGGTGTCGGTCTGCCAGCTCGGCTTCGCGTCGTAGGCGGAGCAGCCGGAGCCGGTGCCCTCGGTGCTGCTGGTCTTCCACACGGACTCGGTCCAGCCGCGGCTGTTGGAGCTGGTGGACAGGGCGGTGCCGCCGACGGCGGTCACGTACTGGGAAGTGGCCGGGTACTCGGCGCCGTAGGCCTCGTCACCGGAGGAGACGGTGATGGCGACGCCCGGGTGCTTGAAGTACGAGGTGTCCTCGCTGGTCTGCGAGGAGGACTCGGAGCCGCCCCAGCTGTTGGAGACGAACTTCGCGCCCAGCGTCACGGCCTCGTTCTCGGCGGTGCCGAGGTCGGAGTCGGTGGCCGAGTTGGCCTCGACGAGGACGATGTTGCAGTTCGGGCAGACCGCGCTGACCATGTCGATGTCGAGCGCTTCCTCACCCGCCCAGCCGGTGTCGTTGGTCGGCAGGGAGCTGGTCGAGCCGGTCTGGCTGACCTGCTTGAAGCAGCCGTTGGCCTTGGTGCAGGCCGACAGGCCGAACTGCGAACGGTAGGTCGCGAGGTCCGACTCCGCGTTGGGGTCGTTGTACGCGTCGACCACGGCGACGGTCAGGCCGGAGCCGCCGGTGGAGGGCAGGTTGTAGGCGCTGTGCAGGTTGGCCGGGCTCAGACCGGACACCGCGGCGGCGGCGTTCGGCGAGATCGCGGCGGCCAGCTTCTGCTTGATGTCGGTGCGGCGCTGCGCGAAACAGGCCGCGTGACCGGCCGTCGGGGCACCGCACAGGTGCGTGGTCGGCACCTTCTGGCCCGCCTTGCCCGTGGAGTGCACGGCCTGCGCGGCCGGGGCGGTCAGGGCCTTCGCGTTCTGGGCGGCCCGGGAGGGCTTGGCGGTGGTCGGCGCCGGCTGCGCGTTCGCGGCCGGGGCCGCCATGAGTCCGGCGACCGTGAGGGCGAGGGCGGGCGCGGCGGCGGTCAGAAGTCTTCGCAGTCGCCGGGCGGGCCTGCTGGGGGGTGTCTCACGCATGAGTGCTGCCTCCATCGGTTTGAGGCGGGTGCCGTGCGGGCCGGGGTAGGGCCCCGCACGGCTCCACAGCCGGAAGTGGGGGTTCTCGGCGTTGCGTGGCAGGCCCGTGACGCGCGTAGCGTGAGAGAAGAGCGGATGTGCCATGGGCATGCCAATCCAGTCGTCCTGTCGTGCCGCTGTACGTGACATGCCAGGACGGCCAGAACCTAGCCGGGGCCGATGACGCCCGGATAGCCACGCCCGAAGAACTTTGCCGCCCCATAGGGGGTCCATGGACGGTGCATGGACGGCCCATGGACGAGACGCGGTGATGCCGGGCCGCGACATGCGGCCCGGCATCACCGGTGTCGTACCGTCAGAAGTCCTCGTACCGCCGGAAGTTCCCGTCCGTCAGAAGTCCTCGCCCGTCAGAAGTCCTCGTCGAAGCCGACCGAGCCCTCCACCGCCACCTGGTACGCCGAGGGGCGGCGCTCGAAGAAGTTGGTCAGCTCCTGGACGCCCTGGAGCTCCATGAAGGAGAAGGGGTTCTCGGAGCCGTACACCGGGGCGAAGCCGAGACGCTGGAGACGCTGGTCGGCCACGCACTCCAGATACTGGCGCATCGAGTCGGTGTTCATGCCCGGCAGACCCTCACCGCACAGGTCGCGCGCGAACTGTAGCTCGGCCTCGACGGCCTCCCTCAGCATGTCGGTGACCTGCCGCTGGAGCTGGTCGTCGAAGAGCTCCGGCTCCTCCTTGCGCACGGTGTCCACCACCTCGAAGGCGAAGGACATGTGCATCGTCTCGTCGCGGAACACCCAGTTGGTGCCGGTGGCGAGACCGTGCAGCAGACCCCGGCTGCGGAACCAGTAGACGTACGCGAAGGCGCCGTAGAAGAAGAGGCCCTCGATGCACGCGGCGAAGCAGATGAGGTTGAGCAGGAAGCGACGCCGGTCCGCCTTGGTCTCCAGACGGTCCAGCTTCTCCACCGAGTCCATCCACTTGAAGCAGAACTCGGCCTTCTCGCGGATCGAGGGGATGCTCTCGACGGCGTCGAAGGCGGCGGCGCGGTCCTCCGGGTCGGGAAGGTAGGTGTCCAGCAGGGTCAGATAGAACTGGACGTGCACCGCTTCCTCGAACAGCTGCCTGGAGAGATACAGGCGCGCCTCGGGGGAGTTGATGTGCTTGTAGAGGGTCAGCACGAGGTTGTTCGACACGATCGAGTCACCCGTCGCGAAGAACGCGACCAGCCGGCCGATCATGTGCTGCTCGCCCTGCGAGAGCTTCGCGAGGTCGGCCACGTCCGAGTGGAGGTCGACCTCCTCCACGGTCCAGGTGTTCTTGATGGCGTCCCGGTAGCGCTCGTAGAAGTCGGGGTAGCGCATGGGGCGGAGCGTGAGTTCGAAGCCCGGGTCGAGCAGGTTCTTCTCGGTAGAGCTCATTACTGGCAGGCCTCGCAGGACTCGGGGTTCTCAAGGGAGCAGGCGACGGCGTCCTCGTCGGGGATCGCCTGTAGGGGGATGGTCTTCTCGGGCCGGGCCTGCGCCTGGGCGGCGCGCGCGATACGGGTCGCCGGGCGGGAGCGCAGGTAGTACGTCGTCTTCAGGCCCGACTTCCAGGCGTACGCGTACATCGAGGAGAGCTTGCCGATGGTCGGCGTCTCCAGGAAGAGGTTCAGGGACTGGGCCTGGTCCAGGAACGGGGTGCGGGCGGCGGCCATGTCGATCAGGCCGCGCTGCGGGATCTCCCAGGCCGTGCGGTACAGGTCGCGGACGTCCTGCGGCACCCAAGTGAAGCCCTGTACCGAGCCGTTGGACTCGCGCAGCGCCTCGCGGGTCTGCGCGTCCCACACGCCGAGCTTCTTCAGCTCGTCCACCAGATAGGAGTTGACCTGGAGGAACTCACCGGAGAGCGTCTCGCGCTTGAACAGGTTGGACACCTGCGGCTCGATGCACTCGTAGACACCCGCGATGGACGCGATGGTGGCGGTGGGCGCGATGGCGAGGAGGAGGGAGTTGCGCATGCCGACCGCGGCGATACGTTCCCGCAGGGCCGCCCAGCGCTCCGGCCAGGTCAGCTCCACGCCGTAGTGGTCGGGGTGCAGGACGCCACGGGCCGTACGGGTCTTCTCCCAGGCCGGGAGCGGGCCGCTGCGCTCCGCGAGGTCGACCGAGGCCTCGTACGCGGCGAGCATGATCCGCTCGGCGATCCGGGTGGAGAGGGCCTTGGCCTGCGGGGAGTCGAAGGGGACGCGCAGCTTGAAGAAGACGTCCTGCAGCCCCATCGCGCCGAGGCCGACGGGCCGCCACTTCGCGTTCGACCGGCCGGCCTGCTCGGTCGGGTAGAAGTTGATGTCGACGACACGGTCGAGGAAGGTGACGGCGGTACGGACGGTCTCGTCCAGCCGCTCCCAGTCGATGTCCCCGTCGACCACGAAGGCGCCCAGGTTGACCGAGCCGAGGTTGCAGACCGCCGTCTCCCCGTCGTCCGTGACCTCCAGGATCTCGGTGCAGAGGTTCGAGGAGTGGACGGTGTGGCCCGGCTCCGCCGTCTGGTTGGCGGTGCGGTTGGCGGCGTCCTTGAAGGTCATCCAGCCGTTGCCGGTCTGCGCGAGGGTACGCATCATGCGGCCGTAGAGGTCACGGGCCGGGATGGTCTTCTTGGCGAGGCCGGCCGCCTCCGCCCTGCGGTACGCCGCGTCGAACTCGTCGCCCCACAGGTCGACCAGCTCGGGCACGTCGGAGGGCGAGAAGAGGGACCACTGCCCGTCGGTGTCGACCCGGCGCATGAACTCGTCCGGGATCCAGTGCGCGAGGTTCAGGTTGTGTGTACGGCGGGCGTCCTCACCGGTGTTGTCGCGCAGCTCCAGGAACTCCTCGATGTCGGAGTGCCAGGTCTCCAGGTAGACCGCGGCCGCGCCCTTGCGCCGGCCGCCCTGGTTCACCGCGGCGACCGAGGCGTCGAGGGTCTTCAGGAACGGGACGATTCCGTTGGAGTGCCCGTTCGTACCGCGGATGAGCGAACCGCGCGAACGGATCCGGGAGTACGAAAGTCCGATGCCACCCGCGTGCTTCGAGAGGCGGGCCACCTGGTGGTAGCGGTCGTAGATGGAGTCCAGCTCGTCCAGCGGGGAGTCGAGGAGGTAGCAGGACGACATCTGCGGGTGCCGCGTACCGGAGTTGAACAGCGTGGGAGAGGAGGGGAGGTAGTCGAGACGGCTCATGAGCCCGTAGAGCGCCGCGACCTCGTCCAGGGCCCGGTTCCCCGCTTCTGAATCGAGCGCAGTGTCCTCGGCCAGGCCCGACGCCACGCGCAGCATGAAGTGCTGGGGCGTCTCGACGACCTTGCGGGTGATCGGGTGCCGGAGCAGATAGCGGCTGTGCAGGGTGCGCAGGCCGAAGTAGCCGAAGCGGTCGTCGCCGTCGATGTCGATCAGCGCGTCCAGCCGGGCCGTGTGCAGCCGGACGAACTCCGCCGTGCGGTCGGCGATCAGGCCCTCGCGGTGACCCGTGGCGATCGACCCGGAGAAGGACGTGACGCCCTGCGAGGCGGCCTCCGCCGCGATGCTGATCGTCAGCAGCCTGGCCGCCAGCCGGGAGTAGACGGGGTCCTCGGAGATGAGGCCCGCGGCCGCCTCGGTGGCCAGTTCGCGCAGCTCCGTGTCGTCCGCGTGCGCGGACCGGCCGCGCAGCGCGGCGGCGGCGACCCGGCCGGGGTCGGCGTCGGGGAGGTCGGCGGTGAGGTCGGTCAGGGTACGCAGCAGCGTGGTACCGGGACCGTCCGTCTCCACCAGGACCTGCTTCCGCTCCTGCTGTGCGAAAGCGGTAGCTGAAGCCGGGTCGGCTGGCGCGATGGTCACTTGGGGCTCTCCCTCGCTCGGCACGGGGCCTGGCGGAGGGCAGGGCAGCTCACGAGCGCACACGGCGTCGCGTCCACCGACCCATTCCGCGAGGCCCGGACGTCATGCACCCGGGCCGGATGGCCGGGCGCGCTGTCGGCAGGTCCTCGGACTGACGCGAGTACATGGGCGCGGATGTGCGAACACGTACAAGTACACCGTTGCGGGACAGTTCCGGATTTGCACCGGATTCCCCTGCGGCGACAGCGAGCATGAGCATACATCTTGTGTCGGGCTGCGGTGACACCACCAGATGTTGTGTCGTGCCGGTGTCAGAGTGTCAACTCATAGGTGAGGAGAGTGATGTCGTCGAGGTCCGGGAGCGGGTTCCAGTCACGGTCGGGGGTGCGGGTGAAGCCGAAGCGTTCGTAGATGCGGTGGGCGGCGTGCATGGTGCGCTGGGTGGAGAGCACGACGCGTACGCAGCCGGCGGTGGCGCGTGCGTGGTCGACGCAGGCGCGGACGAGGGTCTCGCCGACGCCTCGGCCGCGGGACTCGCGTGCGACGGCGAGCATGCGGATCTCGGCTTCGCCGGGGCGGGCCAGGTCGGCCATGGGGCCGCCGCGCGGTACGAAGGTCACGGCGCCGAGGACGTGGTCGTGGTCCACGGCGACGAGGACCTCCGCGGCGGTGGCTCGTTTCGCCACGTCCCGCAGTTCGCCGAGGTACTCGTCGCTCTCCCCGAAGTCGAGCAGGCCGTCGCCGAGGTAGGCCTGTGCGGTGATCTCGCCGATGCGGGCGTATTCGTGGGGGTGGGCCTGTCTGATGCGGATGTCCATGCCGGCGTGTGTGCAACACGGTGCGCGCTTCTTCGGCTGCGGGTGGGTGGGGGCTTGGCGCGCCCCGCGGCGGAGCCGCATATATACACAGCCCCGCGCCCCTGGGGCACGGGGCTGCGCCCCGGTGCCCCATCGCCCCATCGGCCTCGTTCTCACACGCCGGACGGGCTGGAGGCTTTTAGGGGCGCGGGGAACTGCGCGACCAGCCCCCACCCACCCGCAGTCAACACACGCACCCGGGGACCTGGGGGCGGAGCCCCCGGGCTCAGTGGGTGGAACCGGCCGTGGCCGGGGGAAGCTCCGCCTCGACGCCCGGGTCGCCCGCGTCCGCCGTGTAGTCCTCCGGAGACGTCTCGTCGACGCCGTCCGGCGCGTTGAAGGCGCGGAGGGCGAAGGTGAGGACGACGCTGACCACGACGTTCAGGACGAAGGCCGTCAGACCGATGTAGCCGATCTCCCCGATGCCCGGGATCTCCTTCGAACTGCCACCGAAGTGCTTCTGGGTGGGAGAGGCGACCCCGTACGCGGCGAGCGTGCCGTACAGCATGCCCACCGCCCAGCCCCCGAGCAGCGCCCAGCGGTGGAACCAGCGGGTGAACAGGCCACCGACCAGTGCCGGGAAGGTCTGGAGGATCCAGATGCCGCCCAGGAGCTGGAAGTTGATCGCGACCGTCTTGTCCATCGTCAGGACGAAGACCAGCGCGCCCACCTTCACAAGGAGCGACACCAGCTTGGAGACCCTGGTCTCCTGCTGCGGGGTCGCGTCCGGCTTGATGAAGTCCTTGTAGATGTTGCGGGTGAAGAGGTTCGCGGCCGCGATGGACATGATGGCCGCCGGCACGAGCGCTCCGATGCCGATCGCCGCGAAGGCCACCCCCGCGAACCAGTCCGGGAACATGTTCTCGAAGAGCTGGGGTATGGCGAGCTGGCCGTTGGTGACCTTGACCCCGGCCGCGATCGCCATGAACCCGAGCAGGGCGAGCAGCCCCAGCATCAGGGAGTAGAGCGGAAGGATCGTGGTGTTGCGGCGGATCACCTCACGGCTGCGGCTGGAGAGCGTCGCCGTGATCGAGTGCGGGTACATGAACAGCGCGAGCGCCGATCCGAGCGCGAGCGTGGCGTACGTCCACTGGCCCGCTTGGGCGGGCACGAGCCCGCCCGCCCCCGCCGCCGTGTACTTGTCGCTCGCCGCCTTGAAGATCTCGTCGAACCCGCCCAGCTTGATCGGGATGTAGATGATGGCCACCGCGATCACGATGTAGATCAGGGTGTCCTTCACGAACGCGATCAGGGCGGGCGCCCGCAGCCCCGAGGAGTAGGTGTACGCGGCCAGCACGCCGAACGCGATGAGGAGCGGAAGGTCCTTCACGAACCAGTTCGTGTTCTCGCCGCCGCCCACGCCCATCACGTCCAGGACGGCCTGGATGCCGACCAGCTGGAGCGCGATGTACGGCATGGTCGCGAGGATGCCGGTCACGGCCACGGCGAGGGACAGGCCCTTCGAACCGAAGCGCCCGCGCACGAAGTCCGCGGTCGTCACGTACCCGTGCTTGTGGGAGACCGACCACAGGCGGGGGAGGAACGTGAAGATCAGCGGGTAGACGAGGATCGTGTACGGAACGGCGAAGAAGCCGGCCGCGCCCGCCGCGTAGATCGCCGCCGGTACGGCGACGAAGGTGTACGCCGTGTAGAGGTCGCCGCCGAGCAGGAACCAGGTGACCCAGGTGCCGAACGACCGTCCACCCAGGCCCCATTCGTCGAGGCTCTGCTCGTCGGCCGCTCTGCGCCAGCGCGCGGCCAGGAAGCCCATGACCGTGACGGCCAGGAAGAAGAAGATGAAGACGCCGAGCGCGACGCCGTTCACGCCGTCCTTCACTTCGCCGCACCCCCGCCCTGGGACGCGCGGGCGCGCTGGTCACGCTGCCACAACTGGTACGCGGTCACGGTGAGCGCCGTGGACACGAGCACCCACAGCATCTGGTACCAGTAGAAGAACGGGATGCCGATGAACGCCGGGTCGGTCTTGGCGTAGGAGCCGACCCACAGCATCGCCACGAACGGGGCTATCAGGCACAGGGCGATGACCACCCGGATCGGTGTCACCACCGGCGGTTCGACCTTCGGCGCGTCTGGCACCTCTGACACGTCTGACATACGGCGACTCCGTCCCCTCGCTGTTCACCTGTGCAATGCGCAGGCAATCTAGGCGACGGTGTCAGCCGTGCGGAACCCCTCGTCCGTATCTCGGTCCGGGCAACGTGGCAGGTGCGCTACTCCTGCGGGCGCTTGAGCCGTGCCACGAACTTGTACCGGTCGCCCCGGTACACCGACCGCACCCACTCCACCGGCTCGCCCTGCCGGTCCAGCGAGTGCCGGGAGAGCATCAGCATGGGCAGTCCGACGTCGGTGCCCAGCAGGCCGGCCTCGCGCGGGGTGGCCAGCGAGGTCTCGATGGTCTCCTCGGCCTCGGCGAGATGGACGTCGTACACCTCGGCGAGCGCGGTATAGAGGGACGTGTACTTCACCAGGCTGCGGCGCAGGGCGGGGAAGCGCTTCGCGGAGAGGTGGGTCGTCTCGATGGCCATCGGCTCGCCGCTCGCGAGGCGCAGCCGCTCGATGCGCAGCACCCGGCCGCCGGCCGAGATGTCGAGCAGCTCGGCGAGGGTGTCGTCGGCGGTGATGTAGCCGATGTCCAGGAGCTGCGAGGTGGGTTCAAGGCCCTGGGCGCGCATGTCCTCGGTGTACGAGGTGAGCTGGAGCGCCTGGGAGACCTTGGGCTTCGCGACGAACGTTCCCTTGCCCTGGATGCGTTCGAGGCGGCCCTCGACGACCAGTTCCTGGAGGGCCTGGCGCACGGTCGTGCGCGAGGTGTCGAACTCGGCGGCGAGGGTGCGCTCGGGCGGGACGGGCGTGCCGGGCGGCAGTGTCTCCGTCATGTCGAGCAGGTGCTTCTTGAGGCGGTAGTACTTGGGCACGCGCGCGGTACGGATGGGGGCCCCACCCTCGTTCTCCGCACTGCTGACGTCGGTGCTCATGCTCTGCCTTCCCGGCTCCGGGTGCCGAAGCGACCGACATCCCGTCGGCCACGGCTCACATCGTGGCACGGCTTCGTGTGCGAGTGTCCCCCCGCACGCTCCGTGATCCCCTCTATATACCGTCGGCGTACCCGTTGGTCTAGTCCATAGTGTGGACTCGGGTCGACCGAGAGGCGCGTGAGGCCGCTGAACCGCCCCGCCGTTTATGCCACTTACCTACTTAAAGGTCCTTGCATATGTAGGTCCCATAACGGACGACCGGTCGGGCTTACACACCCTTGACACCCCTCTAGGTCTAGGCCAAGCTCCCCGTACTGGTCTACACCATTGGTCCAGTCCCAGTCCCACGGGCAGTACTCGGCAGCGCTTCGGCATGTGTCACCGCGGTGGGCAGGGGGGTTTATGGCATCCCTGAGGAGGGTGGCGTGAAGCGGAAGCTGGCAGCCGCGATCGGTATCGCGGGCATGATGGTCTCCATCGCGGCGTGCGGGAGCAGCGACAACAAGTCCGGGGGGTCGGACAAGGGCGCGGACGCCAAAGCACTGACCGTCTGGCTCACGGTGGACGCGCAGAACAACTGGCCCGAGCTGGTGAAGGCCGCCGACGCGGCGGTGCAGAAGGCGCACCCGGGCGTCAAGATCAACCACGAGTACTACGGCTGGCCGGACAAGAACACCAAGCTCGACGCGGTCCTCGCCACCGACAAGGCGCCCGACGTGGTCGAGATGGGCAACACCGAGATGCTCGGCTACATGGTCAAGGGCGCCTTCGCCCCCGTCGACGCGTCGAAGCTCGACAACTCGGCCGCGTGGCTGGACGGCCTGAAGGCCTCCGTCACCTACGACGGCAAGACCTACGGCGTGCCGTACTACGCCGGTGGCCGCGTCGGCAACTGGCGCAAGGACGTGGCGGCTTCGGTCGGTGTCAAGACGCCGCCGAAGACGTACACGGAGCTCATCTCCGACCTGGACAAGATCCAGAAGAAGGAGGGGAGCAAGTTCAACGCGTGGTACCAGCCGACGCGTGACTGGTACGCCGCGATGTCCTTCGTCTACGACGCCGGCGGCTCCATCGCCAAGGACGAGGGCGGTCAGTGGAAGGCGAGCCTGTCGTCGCCCGAGTCCCTGAAGGGGCTGAACGAGTTCAAGACGATCGTCGACAAGTACATGCACGGCGACAAGACCAAGGACGAGTCCGACCGTTACATCGTCTACGGGCAGGGCAAGTCCGCCATGATCTTCGGCGCGGCCTGGGAGGGCGCGACCGCCGAGGACCCGAAGAGCGACAAGACCGGCAAGCTCAAGGGCAACCTCGAGAACTTCGTGATGCCCGGCCCGTCCGGCAAGAACCTCCCCGTCTTCCTCGGCGGTTCCGACCTCGCCGTCCCGGTGAAGTCCAAGGCGCAGGCGCTCGCCGCCGAGTGGATCAACGCCTTCACGGGCTCCGCCGGTCAGAAGGGTCTGATGGCCAAGGGCAACCTGCCCAACAACAAGACCGACCTCGCCACCCTCAAGAACGACCCGGCGACCGTGGTTCCGGCCACCGCGGCCGAGTCCAACTGGTTCGTGCCGATGGCTCCCGGCTGGGGCCAGGTCGAGAAGGCTCAGGTCCTGCAGACCATGCTGCAGAACATCGGCACCGGCAAGAAGTCGGTCGAGGCCGCCGCGAAGGACGCGGACGCCGCGATCGACAAGGTCATCAACACCAAGTGACGTGAGCGCGGGGAGTGGTGGGACCCCGGGGCACGTCCGGGGCTTCACCCGGGGTGCGTCCAGGGTCTACCCAGGGCCCGCCCCGGGTCCGCCCGGGGTGCGCCTGCGGGGGTACGTCCGAGGACGTCCGGGGCGATCCCGGGATGTTCCCGGGCGCGCCTGCCGGGACCCTCTTCGGGTCCGGGTTCCTGCCGCTTCCCGTACGACCATGCGGGTCCCGGCGACGTACGACCGTGCGAGGCCGGGCCGCGTACGACCGCGTGGGTCCGGCCGGTCTACGACCCGGGCGGCCCCCGACCGGAACCGACCGCACCAGATTCGGATTACGCACGACCCGAAACGGACTTGGACCGGACTCGCACCGGACTGGGACCGGACCGGACCGGACCGGGCAGGGCGGGGAAGGGCAGAGCGGGGCAGGACCGACCGGGCCGCCCCGCGCACGACCGAGAGGCCCCGCCCCGGCGAGCGCCCCGCGTACGACCGCGGGGGCCCGCCCCCGTGCACGACCTGCGCGGGCTCGGCCCGTGTGCGACCGCGGGGGTCCGCCCTTGTGCACGACCCGCGTGGGGTTCGAACTGCGCACGACCGTGCGGGGTTCGGACCGCGTTCGGCCGAGAGGGTCGGCCCCGGTGGGCGACCTGTTCGGGGTGGGCCGTGTGCGACCCGTGCGGGGTTCGGACCGTACACGACCGTGCGGGGTTCGGGCCGTGTGCGACCCGTGCGGGGTTCGGACCGTGCACCACCGTGCGGGGTTCGGGCCGCGTGCGACCTGGGTGGCTTTCGCCCGGATGTGACCGCGCCGGGTTTGGACCCTGTACGACCGCGAGGGTCCGCCCCGTGCGCGATCGCGAGGGTCCGCTCCCGCGCAGACCGTGCGGAGCCGGGCCGCGTACGACCGTGCGAGGCTCCGGCCGCGTACGGCCCGGGCGGTTTTCGCCTGTGTTCGACCGTGTGGGGCCTGCCCCGCGTACGACCCCGTGCGGGGCTTCGACCACGTACGACCTGAGGGACCGCTGAGGAGCGCGCGATGAGTGCCGCAGACACGACCACCCCCGCCAAGGTGCCGCCGCCGCGGCAGGCACCGCCACCGGCCGTCCCCAAGGCGCCACGCAGAAGGCGGACCTCGGGCGGAGCGGCGGTCCCCTGGGCCCTGCTCGCGCCCTGTCTGCTGATCCTCGCGCTGGTCATGGGCTATCCCCTGGTCCGCCTGGTCACCCTCTCCTTCCAGAAGTTCGGGCAGTCCCAGCTGTGGGGCTTCCAGCCGGCCGAGTCGGTCGGCTTCGACAACTTCGGCAAGGTGCTGGGCGACAGCGAGTTCTGGACGGTGGTCGTCCGCACGATCGTCTTCGCCGTCGGGTCCGTCGTCTTCACCATGGTCATCGGCATGCTGATCGCGCTGCTCCTCCAGCGCGTCTCGGGCTGGGTGAAGACGCTGATCAACATCGCGCTGGTGGCCAGCTGGGGCATGCCCATCATCGTGGCCACCACCGTCTTCAAGTGGCTCTTCGACTCCGACTACGGCGTCTTCAACGCGCTGCTGAGCAAGCTGCCGGGCGTCGACATGATCGGCCACAACTGGTTCGCCAGCGGCCCCCAGGGACTGGCCGTGATCATGCTCCTGGTGGTGTGGGGCGCGGTGCCGTTCGTCGTCATCACACTCAGCGCGGGGCTGACCCAGGTGCCGAGCGAACTGGAGGAGGCGGCCCGGCTGGACGGCGCCGGCGCCTGGGGCGTCTTCCGTTACGTCACGCTCCCGATCCTCAAGCCCATCGTCGTGATGCTCACGACGCTCTCCGTCATCTGGGACATGGGCGTCTTCCCGCAGGTCTTCGTGATGCGGGGCGGCCACCCGGAGGCGGAGTTCCAACTGCTCACCACGTACTCCTACGACCGCGCCTTCGTCGTCAACGACTACGCGCAGGGGTCGGCGATCGCCCTGCTGACCGTGCTGTTGCTGCTGGGCGTGGTCGCCGTGTACATGCGTCAGATGCTGCAGATCGGAGAGGTCGAATGAGCACCCTCGCCACGGCGGGCCGGCGCCGAGGGAAGTCCAAGCTCGGCTGGAACCTCCTCGGCCTCCTCGTCTTCGTCACCGCGGGCTTCCCCGTCTACTGGATGCTGAACACGGCGTTCAAGCCGGCGAAGGACGCCATCGACCCGGACCCGAGCCTGTTCCCCACGGGGCTCACGCTCGACAACTTCCGTCGCGCGCTGGACATCGCGGACTTCTGGGGCCCCGTCGGCCGCAGCCTGATCGTCTCCCTGTCGGTCGTCGTGATCGGCGTCATGGTGGGGATGCTGGCCGCACTGGCCATCTCCCGCTTCGCCTTCCGCGGCCGCAAGATCGTGATCGTCGGCATCCTCGCGGTCCAGATGATCCCGCTGGTCGCCATGATCATCCCGGTCTTCCTGCTGCTCAACGACCTGAACCAGTACGACAAGCTCACCGGCCTGATCATCACGTACCTGACCTTCATCCTCCCTTTCACGGTGTGGACGCTGCGCGGCTTCATCGTCAACATCCCGAAGGAGCTGGAGGAGGCGGCCATGGTCGACGGCTGCTCGCGCACCGGAGCCTTCATACGGGTGGTCTTCCCGCTGCTCGCGCCCGGCATGGTCGCCACGTCCGTGTACGCGTTCATCCAGGCCTGGAACGAGTACCTCTACGCCCTGATGCTCATGAGCCAGGAGCACCAGACCGCCACCGTCTGGCTCGGCAACTTCACCACCAAGCACGGCACCGAGTACGCCCCGATGATGGCCGGCGCCACGATGATGGCCGTGCCGATCGTCGTGCTCTTCCTCATCGTCCAGCGCAAGATGGCCGCGGGGCTGACCGCGGGCGCCGTGAAGGGATAACGCCCCCCGATGACGACACTCGCCAGTGGTACGACCGCGTCCTCTTCCGACCAGAACGGCTTGGCACGCGACGCGCTCACCGTCCTCCAGCCCGGCTTCACCGGAACCACCGCCCCCGACTGGCTGCTGCGCCGCCTCGGCGAGGGGCTGGCGGCCGTCGGCCTGTTCGGCCGGAACATCACCTCTCCCGAACAACTCGGGGCCCTGACCGCCCAGTTGCGCGCGGAGCGCGACGACGTCCTGGTCGCCATCGACGAGGAGGGCGGCGACGTCACCCGCCTCGAGGTCCGCGCCGGCTCCTCGTACCCCGGCAACCACGCGCTGGGCGCGGTCGACGACGTGGAGCTGACGCGGGAGGTGGCCTCGGCACTCGGCCACCGCCTCGCGGCCTGCGGGGTGAACCTGAACTGGGCCCCCTCCGCGGACGTGAACTCCAATCCCGACAACCCGGTCATCGGCGTACGGTCCTTCGGCGCCGACACCGACCTGGTGGCCCGGCACACCGCCGCCTACGTCACCGGGCTCCAGTCCGCGGGCGTCGCGGCCTGCACCAAGCACTTCCCCGGCCACGGCGACACGGCGGTCGACTCGCACCACGCGCTGCCGCGCATCGACGCCGGCCTGTCGGTCATCGAGGCCCGCGAACTCGCCCCGTTCCGTGCCGCGATCGCCGCGGGCACACGCGCCGTGATGAGCGCGCACATCCTGGTCCCGGCGCTGGACCCGGACCGCCCGGCCACTCTCTCCCGCCGCATCCTCACCGGCCTGCTCCGCGAGGAACTCGGCTACGACGGCCTCATCGTCACCGACGGCATGGAGATGCAGGCGATCGCCGGGACGTACGGCATCGAGCGGGGCAGCGTCCTCGCCATCGCGGCCGGCGCGGACGCGATCTGCGTGGGTGGCGGGCTCGCGGACGACGAGACGGTACGGCGCCTGCGTGACGCCCTCGTCACGGCGGTGCGCACCGGTGAACTCCCCGAGGAGCGCCTCGCGGACGCGGCGGAGCGGGTACGGGCGCTGGCCCGTTGGACGGCGGCGGCCTCCGCGGCTCCGCCGGCCGCCGAGCGGGAGCCGGCCGACGTGGGGCTCGTCGCCGCCCGACGCGCGCTGACGGTGACACGCGCGCCGTCGTACGAGCCGGTGGACGCGGCGCCGTTCGTCGCCGCCTTCACCCCCGTGGCGAACATCGCCGTCGGTGACGAGACCCCCTGGGGCGTGGCCGCGGAACTGGCCCGGCTGCTGCCCGGCACGGAGACGGGCAGCTTCGCGGGGGAGGGGGCGGCACCGGCTGTCCTGGCCGCCGCGGGCAGCCGCCGCGTCGTCGCCGTCCTCCGCGACGAACACCGGCACCCCTGGATGGCGGCCGCCCTGGACACACTGTTGGGGGAACGCCCCGACACGATCGTGGTCGAGATGGGCATCCCCCAGGCCCCGCCCCGAGGCGCCCTCCACATCGCGACGCACGGCGCGGCGAGGGTGTGCGGCCGGGCGGCGGCGGAGGTCATCGCGGGGGAGTGACGGCCCGCGAGAAGGAGAACCGAGAAGGAGAACGAGGAAGGTGCCGGACCTCAGGGGCCCGGCACCTTCCTCGTTGTCCTTCTTCCCCGCCGTGCCCTTCTTCGCGCCCTCGGGGTCAGATCCCCTGCCAGTCCGGCTTGTTCGCGAACGTGTGCCGGAAGTAGTCCGCCAGCTTCAGCTTGGACGCGGCGGCCTCGTCCACGACGACCGTGGCGTGCGGGTGGAGCTGGAGCGCCGAGGCGGGGCACACCGCGGCCACCGGGCCCTCCACCGTCGCCGCGACCGCGTCCGCCTTGCCCTCGCCCGTGGCCAGCAGGACGAGATGCCGCGCCTCCAGGATCGTGCCGATGCCCTGGGTGATGACGTGGTGCGGCACCTGCTCGATGTCGCCTCCGAAGAACCGCGCGTTGTCGACCCTGGTCTGCTCGGTCAGCGTCTTGATCCGGGTCCGCGAGGCCAGCGAGGAGCAGGGCTCGTTGAACCCGATGTGCCCGTCGGTGCCGATCCCGAGCAGCTGGAGGTCGACGCCACCGGCCGTGGCCAGCGCCTTGTCGTACGCCGCGCACGCGCCCTGCACGTCCTCGGCGGTGCCGTCCGGGCCCATGAACGCGTCCATGCCCAACCCGAGCGGTTCGAGCACCTCGCGCCGCAGCACCGACCGGTACGACTCGGGGTGCTCGGCCGGCAGTCCCACGTACTCGTCGAGCTGGGCGACCCGCGCCCGCGAGGCGTCCACGGCACCGGAGCCGACCTTCGCCGCCAGCGCCTGGTAGATGGGCAGCGGCGTCGAGCCGGTGGCCACGCCGAGCAGAGCGTCGGGCTTGCGCCGGAGCAGCTCCGCCATGGCCTCGGCGATCAGCTCGCCGCCCGTCTTGGCATCGGGAACGATGACAACTTCCACGCTGGGCCTGCCGATCTGGAGAGGGGCTCGCCGGGAACCGCGAGGGAACACATGTGGTGTAGACCAATCTAGCAAAGGAGTTCCACCCGCGGCCCGTCGTCCGTCGCCGGCTTCTCGATGCGTCCAGGCCCACCGCCCGGACGCCCGCTCGCCACCCCCATGAGTAACGGCACACCCGACAAAGTGCTGCCCACAGGCGATGAGATGCTGATACCGATCCTCGAGATCCGCACCGCACGCACCGCACGCACCACCTCGCACCACCTCGCACCACCCCGTACCGGCCCACGGTCGACACGTACGACCGGAACGTTCCCAGGAGGCCCCATGTCCGCCCCTACCCCGGCCCCCCGGACCGACGACGACCGCCCGGGTCGGATCATGGCCCGCGAGATGGCCGAGCAGCCCGACGTGCTGCGCCGGATCCTGGAGGCGGGCGCGCCGCGGATCCAGGAAGTGGCCCGGCAGATCGCGGCCCGCGAGCCCCGCTTCGTCCTGCTCACGGCCCGCGGCACCTCCGACAACGCCGCCCTGTACGCGAAGTACCTGCTGGAGATCCAGCTGGGCCTGCCGTGCGGGCTCACCTCGATGTCGACGACCACGGCGTACGGCGCGCGGCCCGATCTCACCGACGTCCTGGTCGTCACCGTCAGCCAGTCCGGCGGCTCCCCGGACCTGGTCGCCTCGACCCGGGCCGCCCGTGAGGCGGGCGCCCTCACGCTCGCGGTGACCAACAACCCGGACTCACCGCTGGCGGCCGTCTCCGAGTACCACCTCGACATCATGGCCGGACCCGAGAAGGCCCTGCCCGCCACCAAGACCTACACGGCCTCCCTCCTCACCCTCTATCTCTTCGTCGAAGGACTGCGCGGCGGCGACGGAGCCGCGGCCAAGGCGCTGCCCGATCTCGCCGCGCACCTCCTCACCCGCCAGGACGAGATCCGCACGCTCGCCTCCCGCTACCGCTTCGCCGAGCGGATGGTGATCACCTCGCGCGGCTACGGCTACCCCACGGCCAAGGAAGCCGCCCTGAAGCTGATGGAGACCAGCTACATCCCCGCCCTCTCGTACTCCGGCGCCGATCTGCTGCACGGCCCCCTCGCCATGGTCGACAACATCTCCCCGGTCATCGCGGTCGTCACCGACGGCAAGGGCGGCGAGGCGCTCCAGCCCGTGCTCGACCGGCTGCGCGGGCGCGGCGCCGACCTGGTCGTCATCGGCCCCCGGGCCCAGGTGGAGCAGGCCTCGGCCGGGTTCGTCCTGCCCACCGAGGGGGTGGCCGAGGAGCTCCAGCCGATCCTTGAGATCCTTCCGCTCCAGCTCCTGGCCTACGAGGTCACCATCGCCCGCGGCCAGGACCCGGACGCGCCGCGCGCCCTGGCGAAGGTGACGGAGACCCGCTGACCGACGCGTCCCCCGGGCGGGTGGACGAGCCACGGCGATCCGGCCCCGTTCATGAGCCGATCCAGCCCCCACCGGGGGCCGAACCGGGCTAGTCTGCGTGGTGGATGCTGTTGGAAGTTCGATAAAGAGACAACAACAAACATCCGCCGGCGCATGGACGCGGCACGTGGTCTAGTCCACAATGTGCAGGTAAAGCCTTCGATCGACGAAGCGTCGCTTACGGCGAGGCGTCGATCCACACAAGCATCCGTCTTCCCCGCACAGGAAGGCGGACCGAGGAACCGGCGCTCTCTGCCCTGACTGCTCCGGGTCCTCTCCTTCGGCCGACCGGGATCGCACACCCCGCGGCCGTTGCTGCTCCGGGCTGCGGTGCCGGGAGGGTTGAGGGTCCCTCCCAGGCGCCGCGGCCCGCGGGTGTTTTCGGAGCCGGGCCAAACCCCCAGGTACGCTCGCAGATGTGCCCTCCATGAACGACCTCGTCCGCCAGCACACCGCTCTCGGTGACTCCGATCTCGAGTGGTTGCATCTGCTGGTCTCGGAGTGGCAGTTGCTCTCCGACCTCTCCTTCGCCGACCTCGTGCTGTGGGTTCCCACCCGCGACGGCACCCGCTATGTCTCCGTCGCGCAGATGCGGCCCAACACCGGCCCGACCTCGTACCAGGACGACATGGTCGGCCACCTCGTCCCACGGGGCCGCCGCCCGCTGCTGGACGCCGCGCTGGACGAGGGCCGGATCGTGCGTGAGGGCGATCCCGAATGGCGCGAGGAGGTGCCGGTACGGGTCGAGTCCATTCCCGTACGGCGGGAGGGGCGCGTCCTCGGTGTCATCGCGCGCAACACGAATCTCCTCACCGTGCGCACCCCGAGCCGGCTGGAGCTGACGTACCTCCAGAGCGCGTCCGACCTCGCCCAGATGATCGCCGCCGGCTCCTTCCCGTTCTCCGGCCAGCAGGTCGACATGGACGCCTCCCCGCGGGTCGGCGACGGGCTGATCCGCCTCGACGCCGACGGCATCGTCCAGTACGCGTCCCCGAACGCGCTGTCCGCGTACCACCGCCTCGGCCTCGCCTCCGACCTGGTGGGCCACCACCTCGGTGTGACCACCGCGGAACTCGCTCCGTCCCGGGGTCCGGTGGACGAGGCCCTGTCCAAGGTCGCCAGCGGCTGGGCACCCCGCGAGTTCGAGATCGAGAGCGCCGACGGGGTGATCCAGCTGCGCGCGATCCCGCTCAAGCCCA
This sequence comes from Streptomyces sp. NPDC111656, assembly GCF_055656965.1. NCBI lineage: Bacteria > Bacillati > Actinomycetota > Actinomycetes > Kitasatosporales > Streptomycetaceae > Streptomyces > Streptomyces sp. NPDC111656. The sequence goes on along the minus strand of NZ_JBVKCA010000002.1, from coordinate 95,163 downwards.
AGGGCACCCGGGTCGGTTCGCTCGTCCTGCTGCGCGACGTGACCGAACTGCGCCGCCGCGAACGCGAGTTGATCACCAAGGACGCGACCATCCGGGAGATCCACCACCGGGTCAAGAACAACCTCCAGACGGTGGCGGCGCTGCTGCGGCTCCAGGCCCGGCGCATCGAGTCGGAGCGCGGTCGTGAGGCCCTGGAGGAGGCCGTACGGCGGGTCGGCTCGATCGCCATCGTGCATGAGACGCTGTCTCAGAACCTGGACGAGCGGGTCGAGTTCGACGAGATCGCCGACCGGGTGCTCGCCATGGTCGCCGAGATCTCGCCCGGCAAGGTCACCGGCCGCCGCACCGGCCGCTTCGGCATACTCGACGCCGAGGTCGCCACTCCGCTCTCCATGGTTCTCACCGAGATCCTTCAGAACGCGCTGGAGCACGGCTTCCGTGAGGGCGACCGGGGCACGGTCGAGGTCTCGGCGGTGCGCGGCGGCACCAGCAAGGAGGCCCGCCTGCTGGTCACCGTCCAGGACGACGGGGTCGGCCTCCCGGAGGGCTTCGACCCGCACCGCTCGGGCAACCTCGGGCTGCAAATCGTACGGACGCTGGTGGAGGGCGAGTTGGGGGGCAGCTTCGACATGGTGGCGGCCCCGGAGCGCGGCACACAGGTCATCCTGGACATTCCGGTACGGGCACACAAGTAGGCGTATCTGACGCACCCACAGGTCGCACATGACGGTGGCAAGTCGCGCATGACAGTGGCCCCGGACCAGAAGGTCCGGGGCCACTGCTTACGTTGCTATGCGCATCGGGGGTACTGCGCGCTGCGGCTCGGGGGCGGGAGATGCGTACTCGCTGTACGCGCCGCCGGGCTCAGGCTCGTTGCGGGGTGGGGTGTCAGGCGGTGGCCTGACGGGCCCGGTTGCGGGCGGCACGACGCTTCATCGCGCGGCGCTCGTCCTCGCTGAGGCCACCCCAGACGCCGGAGTCCTGGCCGGACTCGAGCGCCCACTGCAGGCACTGCTCCATGACGGGGCAGCGGCGGCAGACGGCCTTGGCTTCCTCGATCTGCAGCAGCGCAGGACCGGTGTTGCCGATGGGGAAGAAGAGCTCGGGGTCTTCCTCGCGGCAAACGGCGTTGTGACGCCAGTCCATGGCTGCTACCTCTCCTTGGTATTACATGCACGTTGCTTGTGAATGTGAACGCTTTCACGAATCCCTCAACAAGTGAAGGGCCGACTGTCAGATGACCTGACGTGGTCCTGAGTTTGAGGAGGGGTTCTGGCTCTCTGTGGGGCCGATGTTGCGGGCCGTCCCGAGCGCCACGTAGAGACTCGCAAACCTCAGCGGCGGATACAACCCCTTCTGGAAAGTTTTTTTTGATTCCTCGGTGTCGACTAGGTCACAGCCGTACTTCCATGGGGTGGACCCTGGTCTAAACGTTCGAGTGAAAGGACTTTGGGCCCTTCCGCTCACACAATCACACGCAGTGCACGGCGTACGCCTGTGAACGTCACGCTTGTGCGCAGTCCCAGGTGGTCGCCGTCCATCTGGAGGGGGAGCGGCGCCTTCGAATGCAAGGTGAAGTCGGTCAGGTCATGCAGAGACAGGGCGTGCTTGCCATGGGGTCCGCGCTCGGGGGACGAAGTGAGCAACTGGGTGGCATACCGGGCAGCCGCGCCCGTCGACATGCGGTTGAGGGCGAGTACGTCGAGCCCGGTATCGAACGAAGCCTTAGGTGACGCGTACACCGGACGATTGCCGAGAAACGTCCAGGGCGAGGTGTTGCAGATTATGGACAACACAAGATCGGTGACCGGGTCCTGGCCGGGCCGCTCCAGTGTGATCGTTCCGTGCCTGCGGTGAGGTTCGTCCAAAAACTGACGTGCCACTTGGCGCAAATAGAGGGCGTGGGTGGAACGCTTGCCGCGCTCGCGCTGCTGTTCGACCCGGCCGATCACCCCCGCGTCGAAGCCGAGTCCCGCGCAGAAGGTGAACCAGCGGGAGGGGACGGCTTCGTCCTCGGTGCCAGGGGTGCCCGCGGCGAGACCGAGGCCGATCGTGCGCTCACGGTCCTCTCTGAGCGCGTCCAGCAGGGCGCCGGTGGCCTCGACGGCGTCGTTGGGCAGGCCCAGGGCGCGGGCGAAGACATTGGTGGATCCGCCGGGGACCACCGCGAGGCGGGGCTGGCGGTCCAGGTCGGGGCCGTTGTGCAGGAGACCGTTCACGACCTCGTTGACGGTGCCGTCGCCACCGAGCGCGACCACCAGTTCTATGTCGTCGCTCTCCGCGGCCTGCCGGCCGAGGTCCCGGGCGTGCCCGCGGTACTCGGTCGTGACCACCTCGAGCTTCATCTCGCTCGCCAGCGCGTGGATCAAGACATCGCGCGTGCGCGCACTCGTGGTGGTAGCTGCCGGATTGACCACGAGAAGTGCACGCATGCGATGCAGCGTACCTACCGAGGGGTACCGGTCCCAGACAGAGTTAGGGATCCGGTAAGAGATAGGGACGTGAGTCTCGACACGGTGAGGTGCGGGAGGCGGTGGGGTGGCGGCCGGGGTCGGGCCGGGTGCCGGGGCCCGAGGGATACCCTTCGGGGGTGAGCGCTGAGCAGATCCCCACCCCTGACGCCCCGACCGCAGAGCCCCGTCCCGGACGGCTGACCGCCGCGGCCGCGCTGGCCGCGCTGGAGGGGTTGGTCCTCGCCGTGGGGGGCGTGTGGATGCTGGTCCTGGGGGCCACGGGTGGCTCGGGAGACCGGCAGCAGGGCGTGACCCTGGGGGTGACGCTGATCGTGCTCGCGCTGCTGCCCCTGCTGGCCGCCCGCGGCCTGCTGCTGCGCCGCAGCTGGAGCCGGGGGCCCGCGGTCATCACCCAGATCATGGCGCTGCCCGTCGCCTACAGCCTGCTCCAGGCGGACAGCGTGGCGATCCCCGCCGGAATCGCCCTCGCGGTGGTCGCGATCACGGCGCTGGTCCTGCTCGTCAATTCCGAGACGACCCGGGCGCTGGGCATCCGTGGCCCCGGGGCCGCCGAGGAAACCAAGTAGCTTCGGGTTGCCGGCGGGGTCCCCACCGGTTGCGCCCCCGCTCGGCGGCTGCCCGGTTACTCCTCGACCAGGAGCTTTTCGCGGAGCTGGGCGAGGGTGCGGGCCAGCAGGCGGGAGACGTGCATCTGGGAGATGCCGACCTCCTGTGCGATCTGCGACTGGGTCATGTTGCCGAAGAAGCGAAGGAGCAGGATCCGCTTCTCTCTCGGGGGGAGGTCCTCGAGCAGGGGCTTCAACGACTCCCGGTACTCGACGCCCTCCAGGGCCTCGTCCTCCGCACCCAGCGTGTCCGCGACCGCCGGGGACTCGTCGTCCGTGTCGGGGACGTCCAGCGACAGCGTGGAGTACGCGTTGGCGGACTCCAGGCCCTCCAGGACCTCCTCCTCCGAGATGGCCAGCTTCTCGGCCAGCTCGTGGACCGTGGGGGAGCGCCCGTGCTGTTGCGACAGCTCGGCCGTCGCCGTCGTCAGGGCCAGGCGCAGCTCCTGCAGGCGCCGAGGCACCCGCACCGCCCAGCCCTTGTCGCGGAAGTGCCGCTTGATCTCGCCGACGACCGTCGGAGTCGCGTACGTCGAGAACTCGACGCCGCGCTCCGGGTCGAAGCGGTCGACCGACTTGATCAGGCCGATGGTCGCGACCTGGGTGAGGTCGTCCAGCGGCTCACCGCGGTTGCGGAAGCGGCGCGCGAGGTGCTCGACGAGCGGGAGGTGCATGCGGACCAGCTGATTGCGCAGCTCCGCGTACTCCGCACTGCCGTCCTGCAGCTTGCGCAGCTCGATGAACATCGCCCGCGCGCCGCTGCGGTCCTGCGGGTCGTGCTGGATGTGCTGGATGTGCTGGGCGCTCGGCCCGTGCTGCGTGCCCTGCACGCTCTGCACCCCTGGCTTGTCGTGTCGCTCGTGCTCGCTCATAGTCCCGCCCGTCACCAGCCGCCGCCCTTCCGAGGACGTGCTCGGCGCGGCACCCTCCGGATCCCGTTGCCCGTCGTCCTGGCCGGAGAGGCTCTCCTGTGCGTCCTCCGGGTGCGGCCGGGCCTGTTCGGGGATGCCGTCGACGCCTTCCACCGCGCGCCGCGGCCCGTCGAGGCCGTCGACACGTCCGGCGGGAAGCTCCCGTGTGCCGCGCTCTTCGTCCCGCACCGGCCCTTCCCCGTTCCTCACGCCGGCCCGGGTCCCGCGCCGCGCTGTTTGTAGAGGCTGATCGAAACGGTCTTGTCCTCGGCGACGGTGGAGTCGACCTTGCCCGCGAGCGCCGACAGGACGGTCCACGCGAACGTGTCCCGTGACGGAGCGTGACCATCGGTGGTCGGAGCGGAGACCGTCACCTCGAGCGAGTCGTCGATGAGCCGGAAGACACAGCTGAGCACCGATCCGGGGACGGCCTGCTGCAACAGGATCGCGCAGGCCTCGTCCACCGCGATGCGGAGGTCCTCGATCTCGTCGAGGGTGAAGTCCAAACGCGCCGCGAGACCGGCCGTAGCCGTACGCAGCACCGACAGGTAGGCACCCGCGGCCGGCAGCCGGACTTCCACGAAGTCCTTCGTCGCGGGCTCGCCTGCGATCTGGGACACCCTCACCTCCAAGGTGGTACAAGCTCTTTCGAGCTCTTTTCGGGGGCCGAGGGTCGCCCCCCGGGGTAACGCGCTAGGTGGTTCAGCGGTGACGCTACCGCGCTCCCAACTTTTCTGTCCTGGGGACCCCGCCCCTTGCTGTCACTCATAGTAAGCCTATGAGTACGCACAGTGGCTAGGGGTCTGCGGGCCCAAATAGGAAGAGCGCGCGCCGGGTTGACGTACCCAGGCGTCAGACGGTCGAACCGTCCGGGCCGTGGGTCACGCCAGTACATGGTCGACGAAGCACCAGCGCCAACTTTCACCGGGCTCGAAGGTCCGCATCACGGGATGTCCGGTCTCCTTGAAATGCTCCGTCGCGTGCCGCAGCGGCGAGGAGTCGCAGCAGCCGAGGTGCCCGCAGCTCAGACACAGTCGCAACTGCACCGGATGTGTACCGGCGGCCTGGCACTCCAGGCAGGTCTCGCTCAGCGGCCCGGGTTCGGGGTGCGGCAGCTCGTCGGCGTGCGTGCACTGTTTCATGATTGCCAGGTTACGTCGGGCGTGCGGGATGTCGCGCGAAAACGAGGGCGGGCGGAAGACGATGGACGTATTGCCACTGCTGTTGCTGGTCGCGGGGAGCGCCGCGGTCGCCGGGCTGGCCCGTCGCACCCCGGTGCCGGCGCCGCTGTTGCTCGTCGCGGCGGGCCTGGTCGTCTCGTACGTCCCTGGAGTGCCCGGATACGAACTCGACCCGGAGATCGTGCTCCCGCTGGTGCTGCCCCCGCTGCTGTACACGGCGGCCACCGACAGCTCGTACCTCGATCTTCGGGCGCATATGCGGCCCATCGCGCTGCTGTCGGTGGGGTACGTGCTCTTCGCGACGCTGGCCGTCGGCTGGGCCACCTATCTGCTCGTGCCGAGCCTGCCGCTGCCCGCGGCGCTGGTCTTCGGAGCGGTGGTGGCGCCGCCGGACGCGGTGGCGGCCACGGCGGTGGCGCGCCGGGTGGGGCTGCCCTCGCGGATCACCACGATCCTTCAGGGCGAGTCCCTGGTGAACGACGCGACCGCGATCACCGCCTACAAGGTGGCCCTCGCCGCCGCGGTCGGCGAGGGCGCGACCTGGGCGGGCGGCGTCCGTGAGTTCCTGCTCGCGGCGGTCGGGGGTGTGGTCGTCGGTCTCGTCCTGATGGTTCCGATCCACTGGTTGCGCACGCACCTGAATGAGGCGCTTCTCCAGAACACCCTCTCCTTGTTGATCCCCTTCGTCGCCTACGGGATCGCCGAGCAGGTGCACGCCTCCGGAGTGCTCGCGGTGGTCGTCGTCGCGCTCTACCTCGGGCACCGTGCCTGGGAGGTGGACTTCGCGACCCGGCTCCAGGAAGAGGCGGTGTGGAAGATGGTCGCGTTCGTCCTGGAGTCGGCGGTGTTCGCCCTGATCGGACTCCAACTGCCGGTCGTCCTCAAGGGCCTCGGCCAGTACCAGGGAGCGCAGGCCGCTTGGTATGCGGTGGCCGTCTTCCTGGTCGTGGTCGCCGCCCGCTTCGTATGGGTCTATCCCGCCACCTTCCTGCCCCGGATCCTGTCGGCGCGCGTCCGGGAGCGCGAAGGGGCCCCCACCTGGAAGGGCCCGTTCATCATCGGCTGGGCCGGCATGCGCGGGGTGGTCTCGCTCGCCATCGCCTTCTCCATCCCGCTCACCGTGCACGGTGGTGCCTCCTTCCCCGATCGCAACCTGCTCCTCTTCCTCACCTTCACCACCGTGATCGGGACCCTGGTCGTCCAGGGGCTGACCCTGCCCCCGCTCATCCGACTGCTGAAGCTGCCGGGACGCGACGTCCAGGCCGAGACGCTCGCCGAGGCGAACGCCCAGGCGCAGGCGTCCCGGGTCGCCGAGGAGCGCCTCGACGAACTCCTCACCGACGAGCGCAACGCCTTGCCCCCGCCGCTCGCCGACCGGCTCCGCTCGGTCCTGGAACGCCGCCGCAACGCCGTCTGGGAACGGCTCGGCGCCGTCAACCCGGTGACCGGGGAGACCGCCGACGACACCTACCGCCGCCTGTCCCGCGAGATGATCAGCGCCGAACGCGAGATATTCGTGAAACTCCGCGACCACCGCTACATCGACGACGAGATGCTCCGCACGCTCCTGCGCAGACTCGACCTGGAGGAGGCGGCGGCCTACCGGGAAGCGGCGTGAGGCTACGGACGAGGGCTCAGAACGGTGCCCCCGTGATCACCGCCGCCACCGTCGTCCCCCGTGTGAACGTCCCCTCCTCCACCAGGGTGACAAGTCCGTAGAGCATCTTGGCGACATAGAGACGTTCCACGGGCAGGCCGTGGCGCTGCTCGAAGTCCGCGGCGAAGGTGTCGAGTTCGGGCGAGGTGCGGGCGTAGCCGCCGAAGTGGAAGCGGTCGTCCAGTGACCAGGTGCCGCGCAGGCCGCCGAAGGCGGCTTCCTGGAGGGCGCTTATGTCACTCCTCAGGAAGCCGCCCTTGAGGACGGGGATCCCCAGGGCCCGCTGGTCGGGGGCGAGGCCGGCGGCCAGGCCGGCGAGAGTGCCACCGGTGCCGCAGGCCAGGGCGACCACGTCGACACCATCATGGCCCCGCAGCTCCGCGCCGAGATCTCGGCAGCCGCGTACGGCAAGAGAGTTGCTGCCGCCCTCCGGGACGACGTACGCGTCCTCGGCGTCCACCGAGCGCAGCAGGGCGGTCAGCGTCTCCGGTTCGCTCTTGCGGCGATACGTCGATCTGTCGACGAAGCGCAGTCGCATGCCGTCGGCGGCGCAGCGGGTCAGGGAGGGGTTGAGAGGGCGGTCGGCCAGCTCCTGGCCGCGGACCACCCCCACGGTCGTCAGCCCGAGGAGGCGGCCCGCGGCGGCGGTGGCGCGCAGATGGTTGGAGTACGCACCGCCGAACGTGACCACCGTGCGGCCCGCCGCCGCGCGGAGGTTCGGGGCGAGCTTGCGCCACTTGTTGCCGATCAGCTCCGGGTGGATCAGATCGTCCCGCTTGAGCAGCAGCCGCACGCCATGGCGCGTGAAGCGCTCGTCCGCGACCTGACACAGCGGCGAGGGCAGCCTCGGCCGCAGAACGGTCGGGTCGAGCGCTTCGGGGACGTCCGGAGTGGCCGGGTTGGTCGGGCCGTCCGGGGTTGCGGGGCTGGGCACCCCACCATTGTCGGACACCTGTCCGGTATGCGGGCGGCCCCCCGTGCCCGTCCGTCACTTGAGGCGGTCGCGGACCCGCTCTCTCATCGAGGCCATCGTGAAGCCGCGCGGGTCGACCTTGCCCGGCTGCCACTCCAGGTGGCCGATGACCGAGCGCTCCGTCCAGCCGTGGTGGCGGCAGATCGCGGCCGCGACCTTCTCGATGGCCTCCAGCTGCACCTCGGGCCACGGATCCTTTCCGTCGCCGAGGTTCTCGCACTCGAAGCCGTAGAAGTGGCGGTTGCCGTCGGTGTCCGCCTCGTTGTCCGGCGGGAGCGCCTTCTCCGCGATCACGGCGCGCAGCACGTCGTCGTCACCCAGACCCGCGTGGTTGGCCCGGCCGTAGCCCACGAGATGCAGGACACCGTCCTTGGTGATGACGCCGTGGCACAGCGGACCGGGCAGGTCCGGGCGGCCCGCACGGCAGATCCCGACGGTGTGCTCGCTGCCCGACGTCACCGAGTGGTGGATCATCACGCCGTACACCGGACCCCAGGGCCCCTTGTGATTGCGGTTGTGATGCTCCCAGTCGCCGACCTCGACGACGGTGACGCCCTCCTCCCTGAGCCGGTTCAGGAAACCGCCCGCGGACATGGGTGGGGCCATGACCGCCTCCTTCGCACTGCGCGGCGGCCACCGGTCGCGGCCGTCTCGTACCGCAGCTTGTACCCGGAACCCGGGGCTCCGGCCCAGCCGTTCGTACGGCGTGCGAGTCGATCCGGTCAGCGACGCGGGCGCGTCTGACCAGCGCGTTCACGGCGCGTTCGCGGTGCGCCCGCGAGGTCCGTCAGGAGTGCAGGAACGCGTCCCCGTTCACCGCGATGTGGCTCTCCAGCGCCTGCAGGGCCTGCTGGGTCGCCTCGGGGGAGCCGCTGCCGCGCCGCTCCGCGTAGTACGCCGCGCCCAGTTTCTTCAGGAGGTCGCCACCCGCACGCTGCGCCTGCACCTCGTCGAGCTTCTGCTTGCCCTGCGTGAGCCCTCGCTGCGCCTGTTCCTTGGCGCGGTCCAGGAAGCCTGCCATTGCCGTCTCCTTCGTCGTCCGTCACCGCGTCAAACGGTTGGCCTGATCTCGGAGTTCCCGCCCGCAACGGCTCCGCGCTGTTCGAAGGCGAGGGCTCCGGCTGTTCGAGGACGACGGCTCCGGCTGTTTCGATCGATCGACAAAAGCGGACCCTCTGCCCAATCCGCCGTGATCCATTCCCCCTCATTCGTGTAATAGCACTGGCACGCTCCGTGATGGAAGGCTGGTCGGCGCAGATCAGTGCACGACCGGGAGGGCAATTTTCATGTCGGTAGGCGAAGAGGTCCGTGCGGGTCAGGGCAAGCCGCAGCAGAGTCTCGGCACATCGGCCGCGCGGAACCTGGCCACCACCACCAAGTCCGCGCCCCAGATGCAGGAGATCAGCTCACGGTGGCTGCTGCGCATGCTTCCGTGGGTGAACGTGCAGGGTGGCACGTACCGCGTGAACCGGCGGCTCAGCTACTCCGTGGGCGACGGCCGCGTGACGTTCGTGAAGACCGGTGACCGTGTGCAGGTCATCCCCGCGGAGCTCGGCGAGCTGTCCGTGCTCCGCTCGTTCGAGGATCAGGAGGTGCTCGGCGAGCTCGCCCAGCGGTGCCAGCAGCGGGAGTTCGTACCGGGCGAAGTGCTCGCCTCGTTCGGCAGCCCGTCCGACGAGGTGTTCCTGCTCGCGCACGGCAAGGTGGAGAAGATCGGCACCGGCCCGTACGGCGACGACGCGGTCCTCGGCGTCCTCGCCGACGGCGCGTACTTCGGCGAGCAGGCGCTCATCGACCCGGACGCCATCTGGGAGTACACGGCCCGCGCCGTCACCGCGGTCACCGTGCTCACGCTGCCCCGCCAGGACCTCGAGCAGGTCGCCGAGCGCTCCGAATCCCTGCGCGAGCACCTCACGTCGCTGCGCGCGATTCCGGAGCAGCGCACCAACAAGTACGGCGAGAAGGAGATCGACCTCGCGGCCGGCCACACCGGGGAGCAGGACATCCCCGGTACCTTCGTGGACTACGAGGCCGCGCCGCGCGAGTACGAACTGAGCATCGCCCAGACCGTGCTGCGCCTGCACACGCGTGTGGCCGATCTCTACAACCAGCCGATGAACCAGACGGAGCAGCAGCTCCGCCTCACCATCGAGGCGCTGAAGGAGCGCCAGGAGCACGAGCTCATCAACAACCGGGAGTTCGGACTGCTCAACAACTGCGAGTACGACCAGCGGCTCCAGCCGCACGACGGCGTGCCCAGCCCCGACGACCTGGACGAGCTGCTCAGCCGCCGGCGTGGCACCAAGCTGTTCCTCGCCCACCCGCGCGCGATCTCCGCGTTCGGCCGCGAGTGCAACAAGCGCGGACTGGTCCCCGAGAGCGTCGAGATCGCGGGCAATCGCGTCCCGACCTGGCGCGGTGTGCCGCTGTTCCCGTGCAACAAGATCCCCGTCAGCGACACCCGTACGACCTCGATCATCGCCATGCGTACCGGCGAGGCCGAGCAGGGTGTCATCGGCCTCCAGCAGGCGGGCATCCCGGACGAGATCGAGCCGAGCCTGTCGGTGCGCTTCATGGGCATCAACGAACAGGCGATCATCTCCTACCTGGTGACGGCGTACTACTCGGCGGCGGTTCTCGTGCCGGACGCCCTCGGCATCCTGGAGAACGTCGAGATCGGCCGCTGGCGGTGACCTTCCCGACGCCGGCCGCCGTGTTCCCGCCCGATCAGGCGGGAACACCGGGGGCGAGGCGGAGTCCGGCCGAGACCCTGGACAGGCGGGTCCTCATCGGCAAGCCCATGGAGGGCGGGCCCTTGGACGGCGGTGCCGCGGACGGGACGGACGGCGGTTCCGCGGACGGGAGGCCCATGGACCGGCAGGTCGCGCCCGGCTCGCTGGACGGACAGGAGGCGGCGGGCATCCTGGAGTACGCCCGGGCGTCCGTCGACCCCGAGCTGCGCAGGGCCGTCGACTCGCTGCCGGGATCCATGCGCCGGATCGCGCTCTACCACTTCGGCTGGGAGCACGCGGACGGCACCCCGGCGGCGGGCAACGCGGGCAAGGCGATCCGCCCGGCCCTGGTGCTGACCGCCACAGGAGCGCTCGGCGGTCAGCACGCGGCCGCCGTACAGGCGGCGGCCGCCGTGGAGTTGATCCACAACTTCACGCTGTTGCACGACGACGTCATGGACCGGGACACCACCCGAAGACACCGCCCCACCGCGTGGACCGTGTTCGGCGACGCCGACGCGATCCTCGCCGGGGACGCCATGCAGGCGCTCGCCCAGCGGCTGCTCGCCGAGGACTCGCACCCGGCGTCCGGGGCCGCCGCCGCCCGGCTCGCGTCCTGCGTCGTCGAGCTGTGCGAGGGGCAGCACGCGGACACGGCCATGGAGAAGCGCGGACCCGCCGAGGTCACCCTCGACGAAGTGCTCGCCATGGCCGAGGCCAAGACCGGCGCGCTGCTCGGCTGCGCGTGCGCGCTCGGCGGGCTGTACGCGGGGGCGGACGAGGAGGACGTCGACGCGCTGGACGCGTTCGGCCGGGAGGCCGGGCTCGCCTTCCAGCTGATCGACGACGTGATCGGGATCTGGGGGGACCCGAGCCGCACCGGCAAGCCGGCCGGGGCGGACCTCATCGCCCGCAAGAAGTCCCTGCCCGTGGTCGCCGCGCTCGCCTCCGGCACCCCGGCGGCGACGGAGCTCGCCGAGCTGTACGGAGTTCCCTACGAGGAAGGGGAGCTGGAGCGCACGGTGCTGGCCGTCGAGCGTGCGGGCGGCCGTGACTGGGCGCAGCTCCAGGCGGCCGACCGGATGTCCCGGGCGATGCACGAGCTGTCCCGGGCGATCCCCGACCCGGAGGCGGCGGGCGGCCTCCTCGCGCTCGCGGAGTTCGTGACGCGGCGCAGCAACTGATCCGTTCGAACCTTCGGATGATCCGTTCGACCCTTCAGAAGGGCGGTTGAAGACCCCGGGGCCTCCGGGACCGTACGGCACCTGACCTCCGTACGTCACGGGGCTCCGGCCAGGGCGGGTCCCGCGCATCCCCACGGTGCGCGGGGCCCGCCCCTCTCAGGCCCCGACAGTCCCGACGGACCCCACAGGCCCTAGGCTGCAACAGCCGTACGACCAGCGGCGGTTGAGGCGAGAGGGTGGGACATGGGCGTGGTGATCCGGACGGCGGACGAGGGCGATCGGGAGCTGGTCACCCGGCTGCTCGACGAGGCGTTCCAGGACGACCCGGTGAGTGTCTGGGTCTTTCCGGACGCGGCGCACCGACGTGCCAAGCACCCCGGCCTGATGGGGATGTTCACCGAGGTCGTGCTCGCCGAGGGCCGCATCGACGTCACGGAGGACGGCACGGCGTGCGCGCTGTGGCTGTCCGTGCCCGCCGACGCCGGCCACGCCGACGACGAGGACGACGGCCCCGTACGGCTGCGTGAGGCCGTCGACCCGGACAACGAGCGGGTCGAGCTGATAGGCCGCCTGACGGCCGGGATCCACCCCGCGGGCCGCGCCCACGAGTACCTGTGGATGATCGGCGTGGCGCCGGGGCGCCAGGGCGAGGGCCTCGGCACCGCGCTCGCCCGGTCGGTCCTCGACCGCTGCGACCACGAGGGCCTGCCCGCCTATCTGGAGGCCAGCAACGCCGACAGCCGTCGGCTCTACGAGCGTCTCGGCTTCGACCTCACGGGACACCCTCTCGACCTGCCGGACGGTCCGCGGATGTGGCCGATGTGGCGCGAGCCGCAGCCCGGGCGGGGGGCCTGATCGGGCAAGTCGGAGGACAGCGGGTTCCGCATCTGTCCGTGCGGCGGTGTACGGCTCGCGGGGGCGCTGCTCGACGAGGTGCGCGCGTTCAAGAACGGCGTCTTCGTGCGGACGTACAGCGGGAAGCGCTGAAGCGTCTCCCGCCCTACCCTGAATGCATGGGCACCGATGAGCATGTCTGCCCCGCCTGCCGGCAGCCGGTCACCACCACCGTCGTGCGGCGCCACAAGACGCTGGGCGCGTTCGTTCCCGTATGGGGTCCCGGTCCCTGCCACAACCCGGAGTGCGAGATGTACGTCGGCGAGCCCGGCGCCGGAGTCGGAGCAAGGTCCGGAGCCGGGGTCGGGGCCGCAGGCGGCGCGGGGTCCCGGTCCGTACCCGGGACCGGAGCCGAACCCGGCAGGGACACCGGGGAGCCCCGGGAGCATCCCGGGGAGTCCGTCGCGGAGAAATGAGGAAGCCGAGGGAGCCGACTCATGAAGTACCTGGTGATGGTGCAGGGCACGCAGGCGGACTACGAGGGCATGCGGGGCAAGGGCTCCGCGCACGCCCCGGCCTGGAGCGAGCAGGAGCTGCAGGCGATGTACGCGTACATGGGCGCGATCAGCGACGACCTCTCGAAGTCCGGTGAGCTCGTCGACGGGCAGGGGCTGGCCGAACCGGCACAGACCCGCCTGGTCACGGCCGGCCAGGACGGGACGGCCGTCGTCACCGACGGGCCGTACAGCGAGACCAGGGAGCTGATCGCCGGCTACTGGGTAGTGGAGTGCGAGAGCCTGGAGCGGGTCACCGAGATCGCCGAGCGCGTCACCCGCTGCCCCGGCCCCGAGGGCGCCACGAACTACCCGGTGGTCATCCGCCCCATCCTGGACGGCGCCGGAGACATCTGAGCGGGATGCGCCCGCGGGACCCGCGGTCTCCCCGAGCGGCGCCACTGAGAGACGCGGGCGGCCAGGCCGAGGCCGTAGCGTGTCGGCATGTCCGAACCCCTGTTGCACCTCACCGAGCGCTCCCTGTGGGACGCGGCGCGCGCGTCCGGCGCGTACGAGATGTCCACCCGTGGCCGCACCCTCCAGGAGGAGGGCTTCATCCACTGCTCGCTGCGGCACCAGGTCCCCGGGGTCGCCTCCTTCCTGTACGGCGGGTACGACGGCCCCGACGAGCTGGTGCTCCTGGTCATCGATCCCGAACGGCTGGACGTGCCGCTGCGCTACGAGGCGGTCAAGCCCGGGGGCGAGGAGTTCCCGCACGTCTACGGGCCGATTCCGGTGGCGGCCGTGGTGGACGTGGAGGTGTGGGAGTCCGCGTAGGGCTGTCCGCTTCGGGTTGTTCTTCGGATCAGGCCGGGGCCGGGAGGCTGCCCGTCGCCGGGTCCCGGCCGGTCAGGCAGTACGTGCCGCCGACCGGGTCCCGCATGACGGCCCAGCGGGCGCCGTGACCGACGAGCACGGCTCCGAGCCGCTCGTGGTCGGCGCGTACCGCCTCGATGTCCGAGCAGGCGATGTCGAGGTGGGCGGCGGCGGGGCGGGCGGTGTCGAGGCGTTGCAGGAGGATGCGGAAGGGGAGCCCGGCGGGCGGCCTGAGCAGGTGGAACTCCGGGAGCGCGCCGGGGTGCGACTCCCATCCGGTCAGGGCGCTCCAGAAGGCGACTTCGGCCTCGAATCGGGTGGGCGCGACGTCCAGGCACACCTGGTCGAGGCGGCTGGTGGCGCCGGTGGGGCCCGGAACGACCGCAGGCCGCGCCGACTCGCCGTGCCAACGGACCACGCAGAACGGCTGACCACCGGGGGAGCGCAGGACGACCAGGTCCTCTTCGGTGGTGACGAGCTCGGCGCCGAGCCGCCGGGCCGACTCCGCCAACGCCGGTACGTCCTCGACGGCGAGGTCGAGATGGGCGCCGCCGTCGCCCGCGTCGACGCCCTGCGCCTTGACGCAGGCGTCGGTGCCGTCGGGCAGCAGCGTCACGAACTCGCCCTGCTCACCGCGCGGTTCGGACAGCTTCGTCGCCGTGACCGCGGTCCAGAAGCCGCAGGCGCGATCGAAGTCCTTCATGGGCCGGTCGACGAAGGCGTAGGTCCATCGAATGGGGTCAGCCATGGGTCGTTACCGCTCCCTCTCAGACGCCGTGTGCGGCTCGTACCGTCTCCTGTCCGATCAGCCCGCGCAACGATGTTTTCACCCGTGAGACGAAGGCGTCCCGCGCGTCGGGGGAGAGGACGTCCAGGGACAGATACGGGTTCAGGTCCTCCAGCTCCACGAGGAGCAGTTCGCCGTCGGGGGTCCGGCAGGCGTCGACGCGCTGGATGCCGTACGCGATGTCGTTCCAGTCGACGAACCGCTGCGCGAACTCCCGGTCCCGCTCGGTCGGCTCGTACGGTTCCAGGGCCCAGCGCTCGTCCGGGCGGGGGGCGTACAGGGCGTACTGGAAGGTGTGGTCGACGAAATAGAAGGACACCTCGTAGCGGAAGTCGATGCGTGGCTGGACGAGGATGTTGCCGTACGACAGTTCGGGCAGCCGGTCGCGCGGTACGAACTCCAGGCCGATGGAATCCGCTCCCAGCTTGGGCTTCACGACGTAGGTGTCGACGTCCGGGAGCCGGTCGAGGTCCTCCGCGCGGTCGATGGTCGGGATGACCGGGAACCCCGCCGCGGTGAGGTCCAGCAGGTACCCCTTGCCCGCCATGTCCCCCTTGCCGGACAGCTGGTTGTACACGCGGACACCTTCCGTGACCGCCTGCTTCCGGAACGCGTCGTACTGCGCCTGGTAGTGCAGCACGGGCCCGCTGTTGCGCACGACCACGGCGTCGAAGCCGGTCATCAGCGCGGCCGCGTCCAGGGGGTGGCACACGGCGAGGTCGAACTCCTCGCGCAGCCGGGAGGTGAGGAGGATGTCCTCGTCGCAGTACCGCCGCCCCTTGGCCGGGTAGGCCAGGTCACTGACGTAGAGGACGCGGGGGCGCGCGGACGGCATCGATGACTCCTCGGACTAAGGGACTTCAGACGTTCCCTTCCATGGGCGACCCGCTCCCACGGAACACACGGACGTAGTGTGCCTCGCGCCGGCCGATGCGTGGGTGGCCGGGGTTCAGGCATCGGGGCGTTCGGTGAAACGGAGGAGGTTGCCCGCCGGGTCGCGGAAGGCGCAGTCGCGGACGCCGTACGGCTGGTCCATCGGCTCCTGGAGGACATCGGCGCCCGAGGCGCGGACGCGTTCGTAGAGGGCGTCGCAGTCGGCGGTGGAGAAGATGACACCGCGCAGGACGCCCTTGGCGAGGAGCTCGGCCATGGCCTGTTTGTCGGCGGGGGAGATGTCCGGGCTCGCGGCGGGGGGCTCCAGCACGATCTGGACGTCCGGCTGGAGCGGGGAGCCGACCGTCACCCAGCGCATCCCCTCGAAGGCGACGTCACCCCGGACCTCCAGGCCGAGGACGTCCCGGTAGAAGGCGAGTGCTTTGTCATGGTCGTCCACGGCGATGAAGCACTGTGAGAGTTTGAGATCCATGGCCCCACGCTAGAGGCGTGTACCCGGTTCCGCTTCCGGGTTGCGGTGGCGGGCCGGGCGGGTCAGGCGCTGGGCCACGCACGGCGGGATCGGGGCGCCGTGGTCGTGCGGCCGGGCCCGGTACGCGCTCGGGGTCTCGCCGACCAGCTCCGTGAAGCGGGAGCTGAACGAACCGAGCGACGTACAGCCCACGGCGAGGCAGACCTCCGTGACCGTCAGGTCGCCCCGCCGCAGCAGGGCCTTGGCCCGCTCTATTCGGCGGGTCATGAGATAGCTGTACGGCGTCTCCCCGTACGCCGCCCGGAAGCTCCGCTGGAAGTGCCCGGGTGACATCAGCGCGGTGCGCGCGAGCGCGGCGACGTCCAGCGGCTCCGCGTACTCGCGGTCCATCCGGTCGCGTGCCCGGCGCAGCCGGACCAGATCCTCCAGAGTCATTTCTTCAGGATGGCACGCGCCACTGACAGAGACCGGTGGGTCAAGGCCGCGGACGGGACGCAGCCGTCGGGCCGGGGGTGTCGAGCAGGCCGGCGAGCAGCTGGAGACGCTCGGCGTCGGGCCCGCCCTCCTCGGCGGTGAAGGCGATGAGTACGGGGCCGGTGGCGTCCGGCATCGGGTACGCGTCCCAGTCCAGGTTCAGCTCCCCGATCAGCGGGTGACGGACGCGCATCCGGCCACGGGTGGTCTCCGCCACGTCATGACGCGCCCACAGGCCCGCGAACTCGTCGCTGCGGACGGCGAGTTCACCGACCAGCTCGACGGCGCGCGGATGTCCCGGCTCGGCCGCGACCTGCGTACGCAGCATCGCGACCAGCTCGGCGACGGTGGCGGCCCGATCCGGGCACGTCCGGTCGGCCTCCGGGTGCAGCAGCAGCGACAGCAGGTTGCGTTCGCTCCGCGGGCGCTGGGTGAACTCGCCGAGCAGGGCACCGGCGAGCGGGTTCCACGCCAGTACGTCCAGGAAGCGGCCGACGACCACGGAGGGCGAGGTCATCGTGCGCAGCAGCCGCAGGGTGGTGGGCGGCACCTCCTCGGGCGCGTGGTGGCGCGGGCGCCTCGCGGGCGTGCGCGCGGCGGCGGCGAGGCTGTGCAGATGCCGGGTCTCCTCGGCGGAGAAGTCGAGGGCGCGCGCGAGGGCGTCGAGGACCTGCTCGGAGGGGCGTACGTCGCGGCCCTGCTCCATGCGCTGGTAGTAGTCCGAGCTGACCCCGGCCAGCAGGGCCAGTTCCTCGCGCCGCAGCCCGGCGACGCGCCGCCGCGGACCGGGTTCCAGGCCGACGTCCTGCGGCCGCAGCCGGGTGCGGCGCGTCCGGAGGAACTCCCCGAGTTCGCGTCGGGGATCGTCGCTCACCGCGACGGGCTTGTCGGTCACGGCTTCAGTATGCCCGTGGCGAGGCCCGCGAGG
Source organism: Streptomyces sp. NPDC111656 (assembly GCF_055656965.1). NCBI lineage: Bacteria > Bacillati > Actinomycetota > Actinomycetes > Kitasatosporales > Streptomycetaceae > Streptomyces > Streptomyces sp. NPDC111656. Next base: position 77,687 of record NZ_JBVKCA010000002.1, on the reverse strand, counting down.
GTGGGTCCACCGGACCCAGGAAAGCCGAACCCGGGAAAAGGCGAACGACCGTGATACCGCGGCCCGGTACCAGGATCTGAACCGCAACAGCCGACCGCGGAGAGGAACAGCGCCATGAAGGCCGCTCAGATCACGAGTTACGGCGACGCGGCGGACGTGCTGCGGATCAATGACGTCGACCGGCCCGCCCCCGGCGCGGGTGAAGTACTGGTCCGCGTCGAGGCGTCCAGCGTGAACGGCCACGACGTGATCTTCCGTTCCGGGGAGATGAAGATCGTCTCTGGGCGCCGGTTCCCGCTGGGCACAGGACTGGACTTCGCCGGCGTCGTCACCGAATCCGGCACCGGCGTCGAGGGCCTGCGGGTCGGGAACCGGGTGTGGGGCACGGTGCACCCCCGGCAGCGACACACCATCGCCGGGGCGGCCGAGTACGTCGTCGTCCCGGCGGACCGGCTCGCGCCCGCCCCGGCGGGACTCTCCGCGGTCGACGCGGCCTCCCTGGTCGTCGCCGGTGCGACGGCGCTGATCGCGGTGCGGGACACCGTGCGCCTCGCGCCCGGAGAGAAGGTCCTGGTCCGCGGCGCGGCGGGCGGTGTCGGCACGGCCGCCGTCCAACTCGCCCACGCCCTGGGCGGCCACGTGACCGCACTGGCCCGCGCCCGTCACGCCCCCGCCCTCACCGACCTCGGCGCCGACGAGGTCCTCGACCACGGTTCCACCACCTCGGACCGGATCGGCCCCTTCGACGTCATCGTCGACACGGTCGGCACGGAACTGAACTGCTACCGCAGCCGGTTGGCCAAGGGCGGCCGGATGGTCACCGTCGGACTGTCAGCCCCCGCCCTGGCCGCGATCGCGGCATCGAGCGTGTACGGCGCCCGCCGCATCCGCACCTTCAGCGCCAACCCCGACGCCACCGTGCTGCGCGCCCTGGCCGACCATGTCACCTCGGGAGCGCTGCGCCCGGTGGTGAACAGCGTGTACCCACTCGCGGACATCGCCGCTGCGCACCAGGCTTTCGAACGGGGCGGCGTGGTCGGCAAGCACGTGGTCGCCGTATCCGAATGAAGCCCGGTGAAAGAAGACCGCACCCGGACCGTCATGGACGCCGTGTTAGGCGTCCCGCGGGCCGGGTGCGGGCAGAGGGACCGCGTGACCGGAGAAACCGAACAGGTCGCGGGTCGAGCCGTATGACCAAAGGTCAGGCCTTCTTGGTCTCCCAGAAGATCTTGTCGATCTGGGCGATGTAGTCCAGCGCCTTCTGGCCCGTGGCCGGGTCCGTGGACGCCTTGGCGGCCGAGAGGGCCTTCAGGGTGTCGTTGACCAGCTGGTGCAGCTCCGGGTACTTCTCGAAGTGCGGGGGCTTGAAGTAGTCGCTCCAGAGCACCGACACGTGGTGCTTGGCGAGCTCGGCGCGCTGCTCCTTGATGACGGTGGCGCGAGCCTGGAAGTGCGGGTCGTCGTTGCCGGCCATCTTTTCCTGGACGGCCTTCACCGACTCCGCCTCGATGCGGGCCTGGGCCGGGTCGTACACGCCGCAGGGCAGGTCGCAGTGCGCGCTGACCTTGACCTTGGGGGCAAACAGGCGGGAGAGCATTGAGCTGTCCTTCCTCGTGATCGTCTTCTCAGGTGGGACATTACTCCGTAGGAGACGTCTTTTCTCGAGTGCCCCCATGGGCTTAGGACAAAAGTCCAGGGTGAGACTGGGACTGGTGGAGGATGGACCGGGGAGGTGCCGGTGATGCCGGAGCTGTCGCAGGAGACCGAGCGTGGGAGGGCCGTGTTGCCGTTCGGGGCGGCCGAGGTGACGGGGCCCTCCATGGTGCCCACGCTCCAGCACGGAGATCGGCTCGTCGTGCAGTACGGGGCCCGGGTCAGGCCCGGTGACGTGGTCGTTCTGCGCCATCCGTTCCAGCAGGACCTGCTGGTCGTGAAACGGATCGCGGAGCGGCGCGATGGGGGCTGGTGGGTGCTCGGGGACAACGCCTACGCGGGTGGGGACAGCACCGACTACGGGACCGTGCCCGAAGACCTCGTCCTCGGGAAGGTGCGCTTGCGCTATCGGCCCCACCTGCCGGGTCAGCGCTCGCCGTTCGCAGTCGTCCGCTGGGCGCTCGGCGCCGCAAGGCCGGTGCTTTCCGACCGGTCGGCCTCCAGGCGTTTGCGGGCCCGGTAGGCCGCCACGTTGGCGCGCGTCGCGCAGCGGTCCGAGCAGTAGCGCCGGGAGCGGTTCGTCGACGTGTCCAGGTACGCGTTGCGGCAGGGGGCCGCCTCGCAGAGACCCAGGCGGTCCACGCCGTACGAGGTGAGGTGGAAGGCGAGTCCCATGGCGGCGATCGCCGCGTAGCCAGCGGTCGCGTTCGACGGGTGGTCCGCCAGGTGCATGTGCCACAGCGGGCGCCCGTCGTCGTCCCGGTGGTCGTGCCCGGAGATCTGCGGGCTGACGGGGAACTCCAGGAGAAGTGAGTTCAGCAGGTCCACGGACAGGGTCTCGTCGCCGCCGTCGGCCGCCTCGAAGACGGCGCGCAGCCGGGCGCGGACCGACCGGAAGCGGGTGACGTCCGCGTCCGTGGCGCGGCGGGCCGCGGAGGAGTTCCCCTCGAAGAGGTCCCGGACCGCCTCGACCGAGGTGAGCGAGTCCTTGCCCCGGGTCGGCTCCTCGGTGTTGACGAGGCGTACCGCGTAATCCGAGTAATAGGCCAGTTCCACTTGTAGTCCTTACGGAGGCGCTCTATCGTCGTGCGTGCGGCCAGGTAACGGCTGATTGCGCTTCCAGGGTATTACGCGGGCGAGTGAAGACGAACGGAGAAGGGGTTTCCATGACCGTCGGCACCGGAATCGACAGCGACGAGATCCATGGCAACGGCACCGACTGGCACGCCTGGCAGGAGAGCTGGGACCGGCAACAGGAGTGGTACATGCCGGACCGCGAGGAGCGCTTCCGGGTGATGCTCGACATGGTCGAGGCCCTGTGTGGCCCGGAGCCGCGCGTCCTCGACCTGGCCTGCGGCACCGGCACCATCACGGCCCGGCTCCTCGACCGCTTCCCGAAGGCCACCAGTACCGGCGTCGACCTCGACCCGGCGCTGCTCACCATCGCCGAGGGCACCTTCGCGGGTGACGAGAGGGTCTCCCTCGTCACGGCCGACCTCAAGGACCCGCACTGGGCGACCCGGCTGCCGTACGACTCGTACGACGCCGTCCTGACCGCCACCGCCCTCCACTGGCTGCACAGCGAACCCCTCGCGGTCCTCTACGGCCAGGTCGCGGAGCTCGTCCGCGACGGCGGCGTCTTCATGAACGCCGACCACATGATCGACGAGTCCACGCCCCGGATCAACGAGGCCGAGCGCGCCCAGCGGCACGCCCGGATGGACCAGGCCAGGGCGCGCGGGGCGCTCGACTGGGCCGCCTGGTGGGAGCTGGCGGCCCAGGACCCTGTCCTCGCCGTGCCGACCGCCCGCCGCTTCGAGATCTACGGGGAGCACGCCGACGGCGACATGCCGTCCGTCGACCGGCACGCGCGTGTGCTGCGCGAAAAGGGCTTCGGGGAGGCGCGGGCGGTGTGGCGGTCGCCGTCCGACGCGCTGGTGCTCGCGGTCAAGTAATCCGCGGGGCGGTTCGGTTGAGGCGGTACGGGACTCGTACCGCCTTTTCCGCGTCCCGCGCGGCCTCCCGCCGCTGCGCGGGTAAGTGCCGCCGCAACTGGACGAGTTGACTCCGAATTCACAGTTGCGCAGATGTGCGAACATACTGGATGATCTTTCCTCGCATGGGGCGGCCTCCATGCCGCCCGTCAAACGAGGGAAGGTTGTGCAATGCAGTTCAGGGGGACCGCCGTCGCGGCGGCCATGTGCGCGGTCGTGACGTTCGCCGGACTGGCCACGGCGCCCACGGCGTACGCGGAGTCCGGCAAGGGAGGTTGCTCCACCTACTCGAACGTGGACACCTTCCCCGACAACGACCACGCGGTCATCTGGAAGTCCTGCCTCAGCAAGAAGTCCAAGGGCGTGGGGCACCCGAGCGCGATCGTCTCCATGGGGAAGAAGCACGCGAAGTGCACGATCTTGATCAGGGTCCTCACGACGGGCGAGAGGATCGTGTCCAAGAAGTCGTACCCCTGCCCCACGGGCAAGGTGGTCAACAAGCACTACGCCGGCAAGGACTTCCACGGTAGGGGGCAGTTCACGACCTTCGTGCAGCTGCAGGGGCTCACCACCGAGGGCAACCTCTCGCCGCGCAGCCCCTGGTTGAACCTGTAGGGATCCGGAACGTCGGATGCCGCCCACCCCTTCACGGGCGGGCGGCATCCGGCTGTCGAAACCCTCAGAGCACCTTGGACAGGAACGACTGCGTCCGTTCGTGCTGCGGGTTCGTCAGTACGTCACGCGGGTGGCCGGACTCGACCACCACACCGCCGTCCATGAAGACCAGCGAGTCGCCCACCTCGCGGGCGAAGCCCATCTCGTGGGTGACGACGATCATCGTCATGCCGGACTCGGCGAGGTCGCGCATGACGTCGAGGACGTCGCCGACCAGCTCCGGGTCGAGCGCCGAGGTCGGCTCGTCGAAGAGCATCAGCTTCGGGTCCATCGCCAGCGCGCGGGCGATGGCCACACGCTGCTGCTGACCGCCGGACAGCTGCGAGGGGTAGTTCTTCGCCTTGTCGGCCAGGCCGACGCGCTCCAGGAGCTGCTCGGCACGCGCCCGGGCCTGGGTCTTGCTGATGCCCTTGACCTGGACCGGGGCCTCCATGACGTTCTCGAGCGCCGTCATGTGCGGGAACAGGTTGAAGCGCTGGAAGACCATGCCGATGTCCCGGCGCTTCAGCGCGACCTCGCTGTCCTTGAGCTCGTACAGCTTGTCGCCCTTCTGGCGGTAGCCGACCAGCTCACCGTCGACGGACAGCCGGCCGGCATTGATCTTCTCCAGGTGGTTGATGCACCTCAGGAAGGTCGACTTGCCGGAGCCGGAGGGGCCGATGAGGCAGAAGACCTCGCCGGGCTTGACCTCCAGGTCGATGCCCTTGAGGACCTCGACCGCGCCGAAGGACTTGTGGACGCCTTCGGACTTCACCATCGGCGTACCGGAAATGTCTTTGGTGGTTTCGTTCTCGGTCATGCCGCCGCTCCCTGACGGTTGGACAGGGACGTCAGATTGGCCTTGATCTTCTGCCACGGGGTGGGCGGCAGCTGACGGCTCGAACCGCGGGCGTAGTACCGCTCGACGTAGTACTGGCCCACGCTCAGGACCGAGGTCATGATCAGGTACCAGGCGGCGGCCAGGAAGAGCATCTCCACCGGGGCGCCGGAGGTCTGTCCGATGTCCTGGGCGTACCGCAGGAGCTCGTAATACTGCACTGCCGACACGAGGGAGGTCGTCTTGAGCATGTTGATGACCTCGTTGCCCGTGGGCGGCACGATCACGCGCATCGCCTGCGGGATGATGATCCGCCGCAGCGTCTTGCCGTGGCTCATGCCCAGCGCGTGCGAGGCCTCGGTCTGGCCCTCGTCGACCGAGAGCAGACCGGCACGGCAGATCTCGGCCATGTACGCGGCCTCGTTCAGGCCCAGGCCCAGCAGCGCCGTCAGGAACGGCGTCATGAAGCTGGACCAGTAGTCCTTGTAGATCGGCCCGAGGTTGATGTACTCGAAGACCAGACCCAGGTTGAACCAGACGAACAGCTGGACGAGGACCGGGGTGCCGCGGAAGAACCAGATGTAGAACCACGCGATGGACGAGGTCACAGGGTTCTTCGACAGGCGCATCACCGCGAGCAGGATGCCGCCCACGATGCCGATCACCATCGAGAGCACCGTCAGCAGCAGCGTCTGGCCGACGCCCTTGATGATGCGGTGGTCGAAGAAGTAGTCCGGTACGGCATTCCAGTTGATCTTGCCCTGGCCGAACGCGTAGATGATCGCGACGAGCACGGCGATCGCGATGACGGCCGAGAGGTACCGTCCGTAGTGCCGGACGGGGATGGCCTTGATGGCCTCCGGCCCGGCCGGAGGAGTGTCCTCCGGCCCTGCCGTCTTGTCGATGTCAACAGTCACGGGTGTTGTTGCCTTTCAGTGCCCGCTCGGTTCCGCGGTCACTTGCCGCCGTTGACCGCGGCCGTCTTGACGGCGCCGGCCTCGACGCCCCACTTCGCTATCACCTTGTCGTACTCGCCGTTCTTGATGATCGCGTCGAGCGCGGCCTGCAGTGCGTCGCGAAGCTGCGTGTTGGACTTGGCGACCGCGATGCCGTACGGCGCCGCCTCGACCTGCTCGCCGACGAGCTCGAAGTCCTTGCCGCCGCCCGAGGTCTTCACCGCGTACGCCGCGACCGGGAAGTCCGAGGAACCGGCGTCGGCGCCACCGGCGCGCACCCGGGTCTGGGCCTGCTGGTCGTTGTCGTAGGACTCGATGGCGATCTTCTTGCCGCCCGTGCACTTCTTCGACTCGGACTTGGCGAGGTCCTCCGAGACCGTGCCGCGCTGCACCGCGATCTTCTTGCCGCAGAGGTCGGCCCAGGTCTTGATGTTCTGGGTCTTGCCCTTGGGGGTGTAGATCGAGACACCCGCGGTGAAGTAGTCGACGAAGTCGACGCCCTCGCCGACCTTCTTGCCGGTGTCGGCGTCGACACCGTTCTGGCGGTCCGCGGTGTCCGTCATCGCGGACATCGCCATGTCGTACCGCTTGGAGCGCAGACCCGTGATCAGGGTGTCGAAGGTGCCGTTCTGGAACTCGAACTTCACTCCGAGCTGCTTGCCCATCGCGTCCGCCAGGTCGGGGTCGATACCCACGGTCTTGCCGGAGCTGTCCTTGAATTCGACGGGCGCGTACGCGATGTCCGAGCCGACCTTGATGACACCCGCGTCACGGATCGACGCGGGCAGCTTGGAGGCCAGCGGAGCTGAGGCGGCGCTCGAGGAGGAGCTGTTGGAGTCCTTCTTGGTCTGGTCACCGCAGCCGGTGAGGATCAGGGCCCCGGCGACCGCGATCGCACCGACCGCTGCTATACGGGACTGCGCGGCGGTCGTACGACGGGTGGAGCTTGCGGTCATGGTGGGTTCCTCCGGCGGATGAGGGAGTTGCCGATGGGTCGACGAGAACACACACCTTTGGGTGTCGCGACCTCGTGTGATGACGGCATCTTGCCATTCGGACTGCGCGCTTCAGGGGACTCGCTATGTCAAAATCGGATAACGGGTGACCCCCGAACCGCCACGGACGACTCCATCAGGGCCGGACCTTGTGCGGGAATCCCTCCTTCCGGCCGGAAGATCTTCGGCGCATCTCACGATGCGGGCCGTCACTACTCCGCACTTGTAGTGTGTTGAGGTCATGTCTTGGACTTGTCCACATATCCAGGTATGAGTCATGTCACCGGCGTGTGAGCTTCGCGGTATGGACTCGTCGCCGACCTGGTCCGTCCGGTAAGAAGGTTCTCTACACCCCTCATCCGGGGCTCAGGGCGCGTGTGCGGCGCGCCCGTCGCGTATCCGCCCGTACGCACCACCACGGCGGCAGGGTTACGCGGTGCCCGCCCACCCCTCAACCAGGAGTGGTCACCCTCAAATCAATGAAGACTTAAGGGGTAAAACAAAGTGGCAGCGGAGATCGTCAATCCTCGCAGCGACAGCAGTACGGGTCTTGAAGGCGACGTGGAGCCGGTCAATTCCGCCGGCTCCGTCGACACCGCCGGTTCCGTCGACTCCCTCGACTTCGACCCTGCGTTTGCGCTGCACCGTGGCGGCAAGATGGCCGTGCAGGCCACCGTGCCCGTCCGTGACAAGGACGACCTGTCCCTGGCGTACACGCCCGGCGTGGCGAAGGTGTGCAGCGCCATCGCCGAGCAGCCCGAGCTCGTCCACGACTACACGTGGAAGTCGTCCGTCGTCGCTGTGGTGACGGACGGTACGGCGGTGCTGGGACTCGGTGACATCGGCCCGGAGGCCTCCCTTCCCGTGATGGAGGGCAAGGCCATCCTGTTCAAGCAGTTCGGCGGGGTGGATGCCGTGCCGATCGCGCTGGACTGCACGGGCGTCGACGAGATCGTGGAGACCGTGGTCCGGCTCGCTCCCTCGTTCGGGGGCGTGAACCTGGAGGACATCTCGGCGCCGCGGTGCTTCGAGATCGAGCGCAAGCTCCAGGAGCGGCTGGACATTCCCGTCTTCCACGACGACCAGCACGGAACCGCGATCGTGACGCTGGCGGCGCTGCGGAATGCCGCGAAGCTGACCGGGCGGACGCTGGGTGATCTGCGTGCGGTGATCTCGGGGGCGGGGGCGGCCGGGGTCGCCATCGCCAAGTTCCTGCTGGAGGCGGGGATCGGTGACGTCGCGGTCGCGGACCGTAAGGGCATCGTCTCCGCGGACCGGGACGACCTGACCGACGTCAAACGGGAGCTCGCCGGGATCACCAACAAGGCGGGGCTCACGGGGTCGCTGGAGTCGGCGCTCGCGGGCGCGGACGTCTTCATCGGCGTGTCCGGGGGTACGGTGCCGGAGCCGGCGGTGGCGTCGATGGCCGAGGGGGCCTTCGTCTTCGCCATGGCCAACCCGAATCCCGAGGTGCACCCCGAGATCGCCCACAAGTACGCCGCCGTGGTCGCCACCGGGCGGTCGGACTTCCCGAACCAGATCAACAACGTGCTGGCGTTTCCCGGGATCTTCGCGGGGGCGTTGCAGGTGCGGGCGTCTCGGATCACCGAGGGGATGAAGATCGCGGCGGCCGAGGCGCTCGCTGCGGTCGTCGGGGACGACCTTGCCGCGGACTACGTGATTCCGTCGCCGTTCGATGAGCGGGTGGCTCCTGCGGTGACCGCGGCGGTGGCCGCGGCTGCTCGGGCCGAGGGCGTTGCCCGCCGCTGACGAGGCCGCGTGATGTCAGGGCCTCGCCGGGTGCTCCCGGCGGGGCCCTGCTTTCTTTCCCGGATTGGTCCGTACGGGGGCCCCATCATCCCCAGGGACTCCGCCCCGGACCTCCGCCAAGGACGCGCCCTCGCCGTCCTACGGGTGGATGGGGCTGCCCCCTGCACCCCGGCGGGCGGAGTCTTCACGGGCGCGGGGAACTGCGCGACCAGCCCCCACCGACCGGCAGTCGAACGCGTCCGGACAGGCGAGGATTCGGGGCGGAGCCCCGCCCGAGGGGCGTGGGGAACTGCGCGACCGGCCCCCACTCACCCGCAGCCGAATGCATGCGGACGAGTGGGGATTCGGGGCGGAGTCCCGGGCGGGAGGTCGGCGGTTGCTTTGGCTCGTGGTCGGAGCGGACCGGTGTGACGTGGAGCGTGAGGGTGGCGGGACGTGTGTCACAGGGGGACGTGGTTCCGCCGGGCGGGGGCGGAGCCTATCGTCAAGGTCATGTTCGCTGCCTACGCCGCCCGCATTGACCGTGACCAGCCGCTCACCGGCCTGGAGTTGGGGGAGCGTCCGGCCCCCGAGCAGAGGCCGGGCTGGACCACCGTGAACGTCAGGGCCGCGTCCCTGAACCACCATGACCTCTGGTCCCTGCGCGGCGTCGGTCTCGCCGAGGACAAGCTGCCCATGATCCTCGGATGCGACGCGGCCGGCGTCGACGAGGACGGCAACGAAGTCGTGCTGCACTCGGTCATCGGACAGACGGGGCACGGGGTCGGCCCGAAGGAGCCCCGCTCCATCCTCACCGAGCGCTACCAGGGCACGTTCGCCGAACAGGTCTCCGTCCCGACGTGGAACGTCATCCCCAAGCCCAAGGAACTCTCCTTCGAGGAGGCCGCCTGTCTGCCGACCGCATGGCTGACGGCGTACCGCATGCTCTTCACCAACGCCGGAGTACGGCCCGGCGACTCCGTCCTCGTCCAGGGCGCCGGCGGCGGCGTGGCGACCGCCGCGATCGTGCTCGGCAAGGCCGCCGGTCTTCGGGTCTTCGCCACCAGTCGCGACGAGGCCAAGCGCAAGCGGGCGGTCGAGCTGGGCGCCGTGGAGGCCCTGGAGTCCGGCGCACGGCTGCCGCAGCGCGTGGACGCGGTCATCGAGACGGTCGGCGCGGCCACCTGGTCGCACAGCGTCAAGTCGCTGCGGCCCGGCGGCACACTGGTCATCTCGGGCGCGACGAGCGGCGACCGCCCCTCGCACGCCGAGCTCACCCGCATCTTCTTCCTGGAACTCAAGGTCGTCGGCTCCACGATGGGCACCAAGGACGAGCTGGAGGATCTGCTCTCCTTCTGCGCCGCCGCGGGTGTGCGACCCGTCATCGATGAGGTGCTTCCGCTGGACCGGGCCCGGGAAGGGTTCGAGCGGCTGGCGTCGGGCGACCAGTTCGGGAAGATCGTTCTTACTGCGGGATGAGGGTGAGGGATTGAGGGATCCTCGGCCGCTCGGGCCGAGGTGCAGTGCAGTGCGGAGCGGTCACGGCGGGCTCGGGAAGCATTCGAGCCCGCCGTTTCGCGTACCGCCTGTCAACTGGGGTTGACGTCCACCCTGCTGTCAACTTAGATTGACAGCATGACCGAAGCAACGGATCTCGCCGAGCGTGCGGGTGATCGCGATCCGCGGATCGGACTGCGGGCGGTCTCCGCGCTGCGGAGGCTGCTGGAGCAGTTGGAAGCGGTACAGGTGCGCAGCGCGCGCAATCAGGGCTGGTCGTGGCAGGAGATCGCCGCGGAACTCGGAGTGAGCAGGCAGGCCGTGCACAAGAAGTACGGGAGGCAGTGATGTTCGAGCGGTTCACGAAGGACGCCCGGGCCGTGGTCGTGGGAGCGGTCGGGCACGCCGAGCGCACGGGTGCCGAGGCGGTGGACGAGGAGCACATGCTTCTCGCCCTCCTCGATCGGGAGGGCAGCCGTGGCTCGTTCGTGCTGGCCTCGCTCGGGGCGGCCGGTCGTCGGGACTCGATGGAACGGTCGCTTGCCGAGGCGCGCCGGCGGGGCGGGCTCTCCCGTGCCGACACGGAGGCGCTCTCCGGGCTCGGGATCGACCTCTCGGAGATCGTCTCCCGGGTGGAGGAGGCCCATGGGGTCGGGGCGTTGGGATCGGGGAACGGGGGTGGCGGCGGACGACGCTCCAGGCGTCGGCCGTTCGCCCCGGGGGCCAAGGACGTGCTGACGCGGTCCCTTCGTGTTGCGTTCGCCCGTCAGCACCGGCACATCGGCGACGAGCATCTGCTGATGGCCCTGACCGCTCGGCCCGGTGTGTCGGCGGAGGTGCTCGCCGACCACGGGGTCACCTATGAGGCGGTCACGCGCGTGCTGTACGGCGGCGGGGAGGCCAAGGCGGGGTGAGTGAGCGGTCGCAACCGGGGCTCCGGCCGGGGGCTTCTCCGAGGTCCCCTGCCGGAGCCCCGGGGAGTCCCCTCGGACCTCGGAAAGCCCCGGGCGGCAATGGGCGTCAGCTCTTCGGCGTGCGCAACGCGGCCCCGATGTGCGACGCAGCCGTCGACAAGTGACGTCGGGCCGCGTGAAGTTGGTCCTCCGTCACCCCGTGGTCGCGGGCGGCGTCGCGGATGTCGTCGCGGAAGCGGTCCAGGAGGCGTTCGAGGTCACGGGCGGGGTCGCCGGTGGAGTCCTCGTGGGCCCAGGAGGGTGCGTAGTCGGCGGGGAAGTCCTCCGGAGTGTCCGTGTACTCGGCGTACTCGGGCTGCGCCGACCCGGTGGCCGCCGTACCCGCGCGGCCGAAGCCGAAGTCCTTACCGAAGTCCTTGCCGAAGGTCTTCCCGAAGTCGCCGAATTCCTTGGCCAGTTCGCTCAGGCCCTCACGGACCCCGTTCGGCCAGTCGCCGCGCGCGAAGCGGTCCTGGACCTGCTCCTGGACCTGCTTGGCCATGCGCTGCATCTCCTCCTGCGCCTCCTTGGCCTGGCGCCGCGCGCGCTGCGCCTCGTCGCGGGCCCGGCGGCTCTCGTCCTTCGCGCGCCGGTTCTGTTCCTTCCACTCCTGCTTGACCCGCCGCATCTCCTCCTTGGCGACCCGCCACGAGTCCTTGTCGCGGAAGTCGCCGAAGTCCCCGAACTCACCCGCGGGCCCTTCGTGTTCTCCGGTGCCGGTGCCGGTGCCGCTCTTGCCGCCGCGCCTCGCCTCGGTGGCCGCGGCCCGCATCTCCCGGCGCAGATCGCCCGCCGCGCCCCGCACATCGGCGCGGATCTCCGCGGCGAGCTCCGCGACCGACTCGCGGATCTCGAGCTCCAGGTCGGCCAGTTCGCCACTGCGGTCGGCCAGTTCGGCGCGGCCCGCGTCCGTGATCGCGTACACCTTGCGGCCGCCCTCGGTGGTGTGGGTGACCAGCCCTTCCGCCTCCAGCTTCGCCAGCCGGGGGTAGACGGTGCCTGCCGAGGGTGCGTACAGCCCCTGGAAGCGCTCCTCCAGGAGCCGGATCACCTCGTACCCGTGGCGGGGGGCCTCGTCCAGCAGCTTCAGCAGGTAGAGGCGCAGGCGGCCGTGGGCGAAGACGGGAGGCATGTCAGAGCACCTTCTTGTCGGTCGGGGTCTCCGGAGAAGCGGGCGACCCGTCCTCCTGGGGCTCGTCCTCCGCCGTCGGCCTGCGGAGCATGGCGATGGAGCCGGAGACGGTCATCGCCTTCAACTTGCCATTGCCCGCGCCCAGTCGGCCGGTGATCTTCTTGGCGCCCCACTGGCCGCTGACCCGGAGATCCTCGAAGGCACTGGAGACCGTGCCGCTGGCGGTGTTGGCCTCCACCTCGGCGTCCGCGGGGTGGGGGAGGCGGATGGCGATCTCCCCCGAGACGTTCGACAGCTGGACGTCGGTGGGGGTGCCCCGGGGGTCGAGGTCCACGATCATCGAGCCGCTCACCGATTCGGCGCGCACGGAGCAGCCCGAGGCCTCGACCACGGTCAGGTCGCCGGAGACGGAGTTGAAGCGGAGGTCGCCGGTGACGGCCTGGGCCTCCAGGCTCCCGGAGACGGTCTCCACGCGGACGGGGCCGGCGATCCGTACGAGGGTCGTGTCGCCCGTGACGCCCTTGACTGCCACCCGGTTCTCCATCCCGGAGACCACGGCGGCGGCGCCGACGACGCCCACCTCGACGGGGGTGCCGGCCGGGACGGCCAACGTGACGACGGCGCTGCGGCGCCAGCCCTTGCGGTCGAGCCACTTGAGGAAGCCCTTCCAGGGCAGGTCCTCGTACGCCACGGTGAGCGTGCCGTCCTGCTGGGTCACGAGCAGTGGCGGGCCCTCCAGCTCGGAGACTTCCAGGCGGGCGGAACCCTCGTCGGTCCCCACGACGTTCACTGTTCCGTTGACGACGCGCACATGAAGTGCCGTCACGGGGTCGTCGAAGGTGAGCTTCCTCGGCTCTGCGACGGACCACTCGGACATGGTGCAGACCTCCCAACGACCCGACCAGACCGGGCGCGCGTCTGGACTCGACGTAATCTGGACTCGACGCGCCATATCGCGTCTTCCGTCATTCACGATATATCGCGGATGCGGAAAGTCAAGGCACTCGTTTGGGGGAAGTGGTGCCTTCGCGGTCGGGGCTTGCGAGTGAGTGGCGGGGACTTGACGGGCAAAACAGGTCATTCGGGTCGTAGCCGATCTACGGTGTGCCCATGTCCACGACGCCCGACTCGTCCCAGGCCAAGGCCGCCGGCGCCCTGCTGCTCTGCCGGGCAGGGCACGAGTCCGTCGGTCTGGCCGCCCAGCTGTTGCGGCAGCGGATGCTGCTCACCGGGGCGGGCTCCGAGTGGAGCGTGCTCGTTCCCGAGGGGGAGCCCTGGCTGCACGGCACCGAGCCCGTCGACCGCGTGGTCTCGGGGTGGGCCACCGCGCTGGCCGTCAGCGCCCCCTGGCCCGTACTGGCCCTGTGGTGGGACGCGGACCGCAGCGGGGTCACGCTCGCGGCGGGCTTCCGGCGCAGCGTGGGCTACGAATGGCTGGCGAACGGCACCCCGGTCGGTGAGGACGAGGCGATGCGCACCTTCGCCGCGCGGCTCGGCCTCGACCCGGTCCTCGACATGCCGGCGCTCGACCCGCTGACCCGGCCGGTGTCCGGGGCGGACGCCCGCGCGCGCCTGCGCGGACTGCTCGCCGTCCTCACGCGCGCGGGGGTGCTGCTGCCGGCCGGGCTCGGCCCCGGGGAGCCGGCCGACCGGCTTCTCGAGGTGGCCCGGACCCAGCCCGGTGCCGAGCAGATCGAGTGGAACGGGTGGCGTGCGGCGGTCCGGGCGGAGCTGGAGGCGGTGGAGGGCGCCGGTGGGGGTTCCTGGCTGCGCGGGCGCCGGGCCCGTGTCCTCGCGACCGGGCAGCTGGCCGCCGGGCTGCCGCTCACCGTGTGGGGCCTGCGGCGCCACAGCGCAGGCTGGATCGTCGCGGGGACGCTCCTGATGCTCCACGGGGCGCTCGGCCTCGCGTACGACCGGCTGCGCGCCTTCGACTGACGCCCACCCGCTCCCGACGTCGGGGGCCTACTCCTCGTCGTCCTCGTCGTCCAGCCGCGCCAGCCACGTCGCCAGCCGCTCCACCGGCACCTCGAAGTCCGGATTGAGGTCGACGAACGTACGCAGCTGCTCGGCGAGCCACTCGAAGGTGACCTCCTCCTCGCCGCGCCGCTTCTCCAGTTCCTCGATGCCACGGTCGGTGAAGTACATGGATGGTGCTCCGTCGGTGAAAGTGAAGGGGAACGCTGAGAAAAGGATAAGTGGGCGCAGGGGGCGGCCGGAGGGCCTCGGACCCCGTATCACCGCCGGACCGGTGGTACAGGGAAGGGCCCGGCCTCCGGTGTTCTCGGAGGCCGGGCCCTTCACCGGACTTGAGCGGGTCGAGGGTTACGCCTCGAACACCTCACGCACCAGCTGCTCCTGCTCGGCCTGGTGCCGCTTCGCCGAGCCCACGGCCGGAGAAGAGCCGGCCGGGCGGGAGATGCGGCGCAGCCGCTCGGCGCCCGGGATGTCGGCGCCGACGGCCAGGTCCAGGTGGTCGATCAGGTTGAGGGCGATGAAGGGCCACGCGCCCTGGTTCGCCGGCTCCTCCTGGGCCCACAGGTACTTCTCGGCGTTCGGGTACTTGGCGATCTCCGCCTGGAGCTCGGCACCCGCGAGCGGGTACAGGCGCTCGATGCGGATGATCGCCGTGTCCGTGACGCCGCGCTTCTGCCGCTCGGCCTCGAGGTCGTAGTACAGCTTGCCGGCGCAGAAGACGACCTTGCGGACCGCTGCGGCGTCGACCGAGTCGTCGCCGATGACGGGGCGGAAGGCGCCCGTGGTGAACTCCTCCGTCTTCGACGCGGCGGCCTTGAGGCGCAGCATCGACTTCGGGGTGAAGACGACCAGCGGCTTGTGGTGCGGGTTGTGCACCTGCCACCGCAGGAGGTGGAAGTAGTTCGACGGGAGCGTCGGCTGGGCGACCGTCATGTTGTTCTGCGCGCACAGCTGGAGGAAGCGCTCGATGCGGGCCGAGGAGTGGTCCGGGCCCTGGCCCTCGTGGCCGTGGGGGAGGAGGAGGGTGACGCCGGACGTCTGGCCCCACTTCTGCTCCGCGGCCGAGATGTACTCGTCGACGACCGTCTGCGCGCCGTTGACGAAGTCGCCGAACTGCGCCTCCCACATCACGAGGGCGTCCGGGCGGGCCAGCGAGTAGCCGTACTCGAAGCCCATGACCGCGTACTCGGAGAGCAGGGAGTCGTAGACGTTGTAGCGGGCCTGGTCGTCGGAGAGGTACTGGAGCGGGGTGAAGTCCTCGCCCGTGACCCGGTCGATCAGGACCGCGTGGCGCTGGCCGAAGGTGCCACGGCGGGAGTCCTGGCCCGACAGCCGGACCGGGGTGCCCTCCAGGAGGAGCGAGCCGATGGCGAGGGTCTCGCCCATGCCCCAGTCGATCGTGCCGTCCTCGATCATCGCCGCCCGGCGCTGCAGCTGCGGCAGCAGACGCGGGTGGACGGTGACGTTGTCGGGAATGTTGACCTGGGACTCGGCGATCCGCTTGACGACCTCCTGGGAGACCGCGGTCTGCACGGCCACCGGGAACTGCGCCTGCGGGTCCGAGATCTGCACCTCGGCCCCCTGCGAGACGGCCTCGCGGACCTCGGTGAAGACCTTCTCCAGCTGGCCCTGGAAGTCCTGCAGCGCCTGCTCGGCCTCTTCGAGGGTGATGTCGCCGCGGCCGATCAGGGACTCGGTGTAGAGCTTGCGCACCGAGCGCTTCTTGTCGATCAGGTCGTACATCAGCGGCTGCGTGAACGCCGGGTTGTCCGACTCGTTGTGCCCGCGACGGCGGTAGCAGATGAGGTCGATCACGACGTCCTTGTTGAACGCCTGGCGGAACTCGAAGGCCAGGCGAGCGACGCGGACGACGGCCTCGGGGTCGTCGCCGTTCACGTGGAAGATCGGCGCCTCGATCATGCGGGCCACGTCGGTGGCGTACATGGAGGAGCGCGAGGACTCCGGGGCGGCGGTGAAGCCGACCTGGTTGTTGATGACGATGTGGACCGTGCCGCCGGTGCGGTAGCCACGCAGCTGCGACATGTTCAGCGTCTCGGCGACCACACCCTGGCCGGCGAAGGCCGCGTCACCGTGCAGGGCGACCGGCAGGACGGTGAAGTCCGTGCCGCCCTTGTTGATGATGTCCTGCTTGGCGCGGGCGATGCCCTCGATGACCGGGTCGACCGTCTCCAGGTGGGAGGGGTTCGCGGCCAGCGAGACCTTGATCTGCTCGCCGTCGAGGCCGGTGAAGGTGCCCTGGGCGCCCAGGTGGTACTTCACGTCGCCGGAGCCGTGCATCGACTTCGGGTCGAGGTTGCCCTCGAACTCGCGGAAGATCTGCGCGTACGACTTGCCGACGATGTTGGCGAGGACGTTCAGGCGGCCGCGGTGGGCCATGCCGATGACGACCTCGTCCAGGCGGGACTCCGCGGCGCTGTCGATGACGGCGTCGAGGAGCGGGATGACGGACTCGCCGCCCTCCAGGGAGAAGCGCTTCTGGCCGACGTACTTCGTCTGCAGGAAGGTCTCGAAGGCCTCCGCCGCGTTCAGGCGGCGCAGGATGCGCAGCTGCTCCTCGCGCTCCGGCTTGGAGTGCGGGCGCTCGACGCGGTCCTGGATCCACTTGCGCTGCTTCGGGTCCTGGATGTGCATGAACTCGATGCCGGTGGTGCGGCAGTACGAGTCGCGCAGCACGCCGAGGATGTCGCGCAGCTTCATCATCGACTTGCCGGAGAAGCCGCCGACCGCGAACTCGCGCTCCAGGTCCCACAGGGTGAGGCCGTGCTCGGTGATGTCGAGGTCGGGGTGCTTGCGCTGGCGGTACTCCAGCGGGTCGGTGTCGGCCATGACGTGACCGCGGACCCGGTAGGAGTGGATCAGCTCGAAGACGCGGGCGGCCTTCGTGACGTCGTCGTCGTGGCTCGCGTCGATGTCCTTGAGCCAGCGGACCGGCTCGTAGGGGATGCGCAGGGCCTCGAAGATCTCGTCGAAGAAGCCGTTCTCGCCGAGGAGGAGGTTCGCGACGACCCTGAGGAACTCGCCGGAGGCGGCGCCCTGGATCACCCGGTGGTCGTAGGTCGACGTGAGCGTCATGACCTTCGAGATGCCGAGCTTGTTCAGGGTGTCCTGGGAGGTGCCCTGGAACTCCGCCGGGTAGTCCATGGAGCCGACGCCCATGATGACCGACTGGCCGGGCATCAGACGCGGGACGGAGTGGACGGTGCCGAGGCCGCCGGGGTTGGTCAGGGAGACCGTGACACCGGTGAAGTCGTCCATCGTCAGCTTGCCGTCGCGGGCGCGGCGGACGATGTCCTCGTAGGCCTGCCAGAACTCGAAGAAGTTCAGCGTCTCGGCCTTCTTGATGCCGGCGACGACGAGCTGGCGGTCGCCGTTCGGCTTCACCAGGTCGATGGCGAGGCCGAAGTTGACATGCGCGGGCTTGACGAGGGTGGGCTTCCCGTCCTTCTCCGCGTAGTGCCAGTTCATCGACGGCATGGCCTTGATGGCCTGCACCATCGCGTAGCCGATGAGGTGGGTGAAGGAGATCTTCCCGCCCCGGGCGCGCTTCAGGTGGTTGTTGATGACGATGCGGTTGTCGAAGAGCAGCTTCACCGGGACCGCGCGCACGGACGTGGCCGTGGGCAGCTCCAGGGAGGCGTTCATGTTCTTCGCGACGGCACCGGCGGGACCACGCAGCGTCACGTACTCGGGACCCTCGGGGCCCTCGGTCGCGGGCTCGGCCTTCGGCTTCGCGGCGGCCGGAGCGGCCTTCACGGGGGCCGGGGCGGCGGCAGCGGGCTTCGGCGGCGCCGGAGCGGCCACGGGAGCGGCGGCCTGGACGGGCGCAGGAGCGGCCTGAGCCGGGGCTGCGGGTGCCGCGGGCGCGGCCGGGGCTGCCGGAGCGGCAGGCGCGGCCTGAGGCGTCGCTGACGGGGTGGTGGTACCTGCGGCCCCCGCGGCCGCAGTACCCGCCGAAGCCGAGGCGGCAGGAGCCCCCGGCTTGTAGTCGGCGAAGAAGTCCCACCAGGCTCGGTCTACCGAATTCGGGTCCTGGAGGTACTGCTGATAGATCTCGTCGACGAGCCATTCGTTCGCACCGAACGCGGCCGCGGGGTTCTTCCCGGCGGCTTGGTCATCGGTCGAGATGCTCGAGTTACTGGGGGACTGTGGCGACACGGCGGCAACCGCCCTCTTCCGCTTCACAAGGTGATGGACAGCGGGAATTAAGGCTACGCCCCCATGGCCGAGAAGGTCAGGCCGGGCCGGTCCAACGTCGTGTAAGTCACATCGGAAAGCGTGTTTCGGGGAAGGAAATGGCGGGAAACAAGCGGGGTTTCGGTCCGGAATGGGTACGCCGATCCAGGGTCGCGGTACGACTCACACGGCCCTGTGCCTGATCACACGTGTCCACGAGCACGGGACGATGATGGATCTTGTGGCTCCGGTTCGAACTTTACGTCAACTTGGCAGAGAAGGATGCCCTGGAAGGATGACCTGAATCCGGCAACCCCGCTGGGATTCGGCCACGCCGATCCGGCCGCCGTGCAGATCGACCGCCCAACGGGCGATGGCGAGCCCGAGGCCCGTACCGCCGTCGCTGCCCGGGCCGTGCGGCGAGGGCACCCCGCCGCGGTTGAAGCGTTCGAAGACCCGGTGCCACTCCGACTGCGGAATGCCGGGGCCCTCGTCCAGGACCTCCAGGGCAAGTGACTCCGGGTAGTCGCCGCGCCGCGCCTTGACCGTCACCCGGCCGTGCGGCGGGCTGTGCTTGACCGCGTTGTCGATGAGGTTCGCCACGACCTGGTGGATCCGCTCCGGGTCCGCGTGGGCGGTCAGCTCCGGCGGGGACACGTCGAGGTGCAGATGGACGTCGGTGCGGGTGTGACTGCCGGAGCCCGAGGCGATGCCCGCGCGCGCGGAGGCGACCATGTTGGCCTCCTTGAGCACGCCGGACAGGTACGGCCACACCTCGAAACGGCGCCTGCGCAGGGGTACGACCCCGTTGTCCAGCCTGGAAAGGTCCAACAGCGTCTCGACCAGCCGGCCCAGCCGCTCCGTCTGCTTCAGGGCCGTACGCATCGTCTCGGGGTCGGCGGCGGAGACACCGTCCACGACGTTCTCCAGGACCGCGCGCAGGCCCGCGATGGGGGTGCGCAGCTCGTGCGAGACATTCGCCACGAGTTCCTTGCGCTGGCGGTCCTGGGCCTCCAGTTCGTCGGCCATGAGGTTGATCGTCTGGGCCAGGTCGCCCAGCTCGTCCCGCCGGTCGTCACGCACCCGGCGGGTGTAGTCGCCGTGCGAGATGGAGCGGGCGACCGTGTTCATCTCGTCCAGCGGCGCGGTGAGCGAATGGGCCACGAACTGCGTTATCAGCAGTGTGGCGATCATCGAGAAGACCGTGATGAAGCGGAGCTCCGTCTTGGTGTGCACCGCGATCATCGACAGACCCGTGGTGATGAGCACGGAGATGACGACGAGAGCGCCCAGCTTGGTCTTGATCGAGAACGGGCGTACGGAGCCCCAGAACCCCTCGTCGCGGCCCGGCTCACCGGGACCGCTCACGACGCCCGTGGTTCTGCCCGATTCACCGAGCCCGCTCATGACATCAGCCCCCTACATGAGGTTCCTGGTCCCTGCGGAGACCCGGCTCAGGGAGTCGGGGTCTCCAAGGCGTAGCCCACGCCGTGGACGGTGCGGATCCGCTCGGCACCGATCTTCCGGCGCAGCGCCTTGATGTGGCTGTCCACGGTCCGAGTGCCCGAGGCGTCCGCCCAGTCCCAGACCTCGGCCAGCAACTGCTCGCGGGAGAGTACCGCGCGCGGAGTGTTGGCGAGGCATACCAGGAGGTCGAATTCGGTGGGCGTGAGGTGCACGTCCTCCGAGCGCACCCGTACCCGGCGCTGCGCGTGGTCGATCTCCAGCTCGCCGAGGCGCAGGATCCCGCTGCGCGGCGTCGAGGCGGCCACCACGGCCCGCTCGACCCGGCGCAGCAGGACGTGCACGCGCGCGGCCAGCTCGCGCATCGAGAACGGCTTGGTCATGTAGTCGTCGGCGCCGACGCCGAGCCCGACCAGCATGTCGGTCTCGTCGTCGCGCGCGGTGAGCATCAGCACCGGCACCGGGCGCTGGGCCTGCACGCGCCGGCAGACCTCCAGGCCGTCGAAGCCGGGCAGCATGATGTCGAGGATCAGCAGGTCGGGCTGCCAGGCCTCTGCTGTGTCGACGGCGGCCGGTCCGTCGCCCGCGGTTTGCACGAGGAATCCCTCGGCTCGCAGGCGGGCCGCGATGGCGTCGACGATCGTCGGGTCGTCCTCGACCACCAGCACCCGGCGCTGAGCGCCTGGCGTGGCCGCCGTGCCGTTGTGCGAGGTGTGTGTCTGCTCCATCGCCCGCCCCTGAGGTGTGCTTTCCGGAATCCGTGGGGTGATCCCATGACTGCGCTTGACGCTTGAATGATCTGCGCCAGGGAAGCAGGGTACGGGCAGTCACCTTCGCTCGGCTATCCAGGCCCGACCGCGAGATGGACGACGTCCGGAACGCCCCGGGCAACGGGGATCTCTTCGGTACGCACCTGGTGGAATCCGGCATTCCGCAGCGATCCTTCAAATTCCGGAGAGGGCTTCGCCGACCAAACGGCGAGCACCCCGCCCGGCTTCAACACCCTTGCGCAGCTTGCCAGTCCGGCCGGTCCGTACAGCCCGGTGTTGTCCTCGGTGACGGTCCAGTCGGGCCCGTTGTCGATGTCGAGGCACAGCGCGTCGTACGTGTCGGAAGTCTCATTGACGTGAGCGAGCAGATCGGATCTCACGATCTCGGTCCGGGGGTCGGCGAGCGCCGCCGCGGAGAGTTCCGCCAGCGGTCCGTCACGGTGCCAGTCGATGATGGCCCCTTCGCGTTCGACGACGGTGATGTGCCCCCAGCGCGGGTCGGCGGCGGCGTGTGCCAGCGAGAACCCGACACCGAGCCCCCCGATCAGCACCTCGGGCTCCGCCCGCCCGTCCAGGGCGTCCAGCGCGGCGTCGACGAGCAGCCGTTCCGAGCGGCCGTCGGAGGTGTCCATCAGGAAGCACCCGTTGGCGATGATCTGCAGCAGCGCGCCGTGGCGCCGCAACACGACCTCGCCGTGGGTGCCTTCCCGGCGATCGATGACCACAGGGTTGTCGTACGAGGCAGTCATGGCTCCCATCCTGGCACTTTCACCAGGATGGGCAGCCGAATTAATCCTCAGGGGGTCAGAGGTTCAGTCCGTGCCCGTAAGGGAACACGGGGTCTTCGGTGTCGTCGGGGACGTCCGGCCGTGACGCCTCGACCGCCGCCATGGAGCGCGGCAGTTCGAACGGCAGTCGTCCCTGGGCCCGCGCCCGTCCGAAGGCTACGTCCAGGAGTGCCGTGTCGCTCGCGCCGTAGTCGGCGACCAGCGCGGCCGCCTTCGCGGCGATCTCGGGGAGGACGGCGGGCCGTTCGAGGTTGACGCACACCAGCGTGGGCACCGCGTCCAGCAGCCGCAGGATCTCCTTGAGCTCGTCCGCCGGGAAGGCCAGCGACCTCGAGTGGAAGAAGGACTCGAAGAGCCCGGGGCGCTCCTCGTGGGGCGTGCGCAGGCGCAGTACCGCGAGGTCCGCGTCGACGGGATCGGGGACGACATTGCCGTACGCGGCGGCCACTTGCTCGGAGATTCCCCGCACGTACAGGTTCGGGCGGCCCTCGAGGGGCAGCAGTCCGTGGTTGGTCAGGACGGTCAGCGAGCGGCGCTGGGCGGCGTCGCCGAGCGCGGTGAACTCGCCCGCCCCGACGGTCTCCTCCGCCCGGTCGGGGTCCACGTAGCGGTTCTCGAAGAGGCCGGGTGTGAATTTCTCGCGCAGGAGTCGACGTACGGATTCGTCGACGCGTTCCTCCGTGACGCGGCCCGAACGGACCAGTTCCACGATCACCTCGGGGCACTGCTCGCCGCCGAACTGGTCGCTGCCCGCGTCCAGCGCCTTCGCCGCGCGTTCGGCGACGGTCAGGTACTCGGCGCCCCAGGCCCGCGCGGGGAACAGCTCGCCGAGCACGGGCGCGTCGGTGAGCAGGCCCCAGTCGGTGCAGACGATGCCGTCGAAGCCGAGGCGTTCGCGCAGGAGGCCGGTGAGGACATCGCGGTTGAAGCCGAAGCCGACCTCCTCCCAGTCGGTGCCGATCGGCTGCCCGTAGTACGGCATCACCTGGGAACAGCCCGCCTCGACGGCCGCCTTGAAGGGCTGGAGGTGGTACTCACGCATGCCGCCCGGATAGATCTCTCTCTCCTTGCCGTGCGCGAAGTGCGGGTCCTCGCCGTCCTTCTGCGGTCCGCCGCCGGGGAAGTGCTTGACCATGGCGGCGACGGAGTCCGGTCCGAGCCGCGCCCCCTGGAGACCGCGTACGTACGCCCGTACCAGCTCGCTCGTCAGCTCCGCGCTGGATCCGAACGTGCCGCTCTGGCGCGACCAGCGCGGTTCGGTGGCCAGGTCGATCTGTGGGTGCAGCGCGCCCCGGAAGCCCACCGCCAGGTACTCGCGGCGGACCGTGTCCCCGAAGCGCACCACCAGCGCCGGGTCGCCGATCGCGGCCAGGCCCAGGGGCTCGGGCCAGGCCGAGAAGGCGCCGGAGTTGAAGGAGGCGCCCGGGTTGTCGGTGAACGCGTGGCGCGGGTCGGTGGAGAGGGTGACCGGGATGCCCAGACGGGTGCTCGCGGCCAGCTCCTGGACCCGGTTGACCCGCTGGGCCGTCTCGCGCACGCCGTACTGGCCGATGAGGTTGAAGTGGGTCAGTGCCCTGCCCTCGATCAGCTCGGGGGTGGGGGCGTGCACGAAGGGCCCGTCGGTGGCGAAGGTGCCGTCCGCGTTCATGGAGAGCATGTTCATGGAGAGCATGGAGTGGAACAGCTGACCCGCCTTCTCCTCTCACGTCATGCGGGAGAGCAGGTCCTCGACGCGCTCGTCGACGGGGCGGTGCGGATCGCGGCACGTGGCGGTGGTCTTCCCTGGGGGCATCCCGGTTTCCTTGTTTCCTTCTTGCTCGAGGCGGCTGTGTGACGGGCTTCTTGAAGAAGGGGGCCGTTTGGAGGGGGCTACTTGACGGAGCGGACGAACTGGACGGCGAGTGCGCCCAGTACGGCGGCGATCGCGCCGAAGAGGAACAGCGCCGCGTAGTTGCCGCCCCCGCCGATCGCCAGGAGCGCGGGGGCGGCGATCGGGACGAGGGACTGGGGCAGGGCGTTGCCGATGTTGAGGACGCCCATGTCCTTGGCCGACTCGTCGGGATCGGGCAGCACCGCGGCGGCGAGCGCCAGGTCGACGGAGAGGTAGAGGCCCTCGCCGAGGCCGAAGACGATCACGGCGACGACGTACATCCCGAAGGACTGCGCGGCGGCGAGCAGCGCCAGGCTGAGGGCCATGACGAGCGAGGAGCCGACGCGTGTGCGGACACGGCGACCGCGGACGCCGAATGCGCTTATCAGGTTGCTATGAATCGCCTCCCACGTGGCGTCGGTCATAGACAGCGGCGGCGCGAGCCCCCAAGGGTGGAGCGGGACGGAAGGAGCCCCTCACCTTGGACCGGAGCACGACCGCGACGGAGACGGCAGTGGCGACGACCACGGCCCCGACGGCCTCCTCGGCCGATGCCGCGCTCAAGGACCCACAGACGGGCACGCTTCTCCTGGACGGAGTGCCGCGGCAACGCGGCGCCACGGCCGTGCCGCCCGCCCCCCGCCCGGCGACGACATCTCCTGCACTTGCTCCTCCCGCTCCACCCGTCTCCCGGGCCCTCGCCCGGCTCCGGTCGCTCCGCGCCTGGCGGCTGCTGCCCACCCCCACCGGAACGCCGTTCACCCTCGGCTACGCGGCCGTGCTCGCCGTCACCGCGATGGTCACCGACCACGCGGACCCCTCCCTCGTCCACGCCTTGCAGCAGGGGTCCAGCACCGATGTCGCGCACCTCGTACGCGAACCGGTGCTGGTGCTGCTGGCCAGCGCGCTGTGGATGGCGGGCGGGATCACTTCGCCGTACGCCATCGGGTTCGTGCTGGTGCTGACCGCGCTGGAGCGGCGGATAGGCGGCCTGCGGGCCGCCGGAGTCTTCCTGCTCGGGCACGTCCTGGCCACCCTGGCCACCGAGGTGCCTGTCGGCCTTTCCGTGCTGGTGGGAGACCTTCCCGACAGCTCCCTGCACCGCCTCGACTACGGCATCAGCTTCGGCGTCGCCACGAGCATCGGCGCGCTCGCCGGGCTGCTGCGGCCCTGGCTGCGCTGGCCGCTGCTGGTCGTCTTCGGCTCGATGGTCGTCGGGGACCTGCTCGAATTCGCCGACCCGATGACGGACTGGGGGCATGTGATGTCCCTGGCGATCGGGGTGTCGACCTGGCCGCTGGTCCGGGGCTGGCGCCGCGCCCGTACGCAGGCGGTCTCCGGCCCTGCCGCCCCCGCCGCCGTACACACCGCTCAGACGCCCGGCACCGTCGCCGCCTGGCATCCCGGGCGGTAGGGGCGGGTCCGGGCCGGGCCGGACCAGTCCAGTCCAGTTCGGTCCAATCCAGTTCGGTCGGGTCAGGTCAGGTGGTCCGGGCCGCCGTCAGCCGTCGGGCCGGCTCCGGGACGCCTGGGCGGCGCTTCTGTTCCGCACTCGTCCCGTGGAGCCTGAGGGCGCGTTGACGTGCGCCCGCTCGAAGGTCACACCGTGCCCGCCGAGCCGGTCACGGTCTCGGGCGTCGCCCACTCCGTCTCCTTGGGCCGGGCGTCGGTGACGACGACCTAGGATGTCGGGCCGCCCGCACCGCCACCGCCCCGAGCGCCGCCACGGCCGCCGCCGCGGCACCCGCGACCACCCGGCGGCGAGTCGACCCCGCCCCTGTTGCTGCCCCTCGTCCACGTCGTGCCCCGTTTCCCCGTGCGTGGTTCCACAGCCTGTGGATGAGCCTGCGGTGTGACACGGGAAGGGACGGCGGGCCGACGGCGTTGACCGCACCACAGGCGTTCGCCGCGGAGGTACGGCGGAGCGGCGCCGGCCAAGAGAGAAGCGTGGCGGATACCCCGCTGACCTGCACTGACGTCTCCGTGGAGAGCGATCGCTCACAGCGAACAGGCCCCGGGGAACAATCCGGGGCTCACGTGCATTGAGTCGGCATAGCTCAACTTGACTGCCTAGGGAGAGATAATGGCTTCGACGTCCACACCGCTCACCCTGCCCGTGTTGCCGCTCGATGATGAGGTCGTGCTGCCCGGGATGGTGGTTCCGCTGGACCTGAACGACGCCGATGTACGCGCCGCGGTGGAGGCCGCCCAGGCAGCCGCGCGGTCGGAGCCCGGCAAGCCGAAGGTGCTGCTGGTGCCACGCATCGACGGGGCGTACCCGAGCACGGGCGTGCTCGGCACCGTCGAGCAGGTCGGCCGACTGGCCGACGGCGACCCGGGCGCGCTGATCCGCGGCCGTGGGCGCGTGAAGATCGGCGCCGGGACGACCGGTCCTGGTGCCGCCCTGTGGGTCGAGGGCACCCGGGTCGACGAGACCGTGCCCGACCCGCTGCCCGGCCACGTCGCCGAACTGGTCAAGGAGTACAAGGCCCTCGCCACCAGCTGGCTGCGCAAGCGCGGCGCCTGGCAGGTCGTGGACCGCGTACAGGCCATCGACGATGTGTCCACCCTTGCCGACAATTCTGGCTACTCCCCGTTCCTGAGCACCGAGCAGAAGGTCACGCTGCTGGAGACCGCCGACCCGGTCGCCCGGCTGAAGCTCGCCACCGAGCAGCTGCGTGAGCACCTCGCCGAGCAGGATGTCGCCGAGTCCATCGCGAAGGACGTCCAGGAAGGCGTCGACAAGCAGCAGCGCGAGTTCCTGCTGCGGCGCCAGCTCGAAGCCGTCCGCAAGGAGCTGCGCGAGCTGAACGGCGACGCCAAGGAGGGCGAGGAGTCCGACGACTACCGGACCCGCGTCGAGGCCGCGGACCTCCCCGAGAACGTCCGCGAGGCCGCGCTCAAGGAAGTCGACAAGCTGGAGCGGTCCAGCGACCAGTCGCCCGAGGGCGGCTGGATCCGGACCTGGCTCGACACCGTCCTGGAACTGCCGTGGAACGAGCGCACCCAGGACGAGTACGACATCCAGGGCGCCAAGGGCATCCTGGACGCCGAGCACGCCGGTCTGGAGGACGTGAAGGAGCGCATCAC
Source organism: Streptomyces sp. NPDC111656 (assembly GCF_055656965.1). Taxonomy (NCBI): domain Bacteria; kingdom Bacillati; phylum Actinomycetota; class Actinomycetes; order Kitasatosporales; family Streptomycetaceae; genus Streptomyces; species Streptomyces sp. NPDC111656. The sequence goes on along the minus strand of NZ_JBVKCA010000002.1, from coordinate 51,113 downwards.
CGAGTACCTGGCCGTGCGCAAGCGGCGTTCCGAGCGTGGTCTCGGCGTCGTCGGCGGGCGGCGCGGCGGTGCCGTGCTCGCGCTCGTCGGTCCGCCCGGTGTCGGCAAGACCTCGCTCGGCGAGTCCGTCGCGCACGCCATGGGCCGCAAGTTCGTCCGGGTCGCGCTCGGTGGCGTACGGGACGAGGCCGAGATCCGCGGCCACCGGCGTACGTACGTCGGCGCGCTGCCCGGCCGTATCGTCCGCGCCATCAAGGAGGCCGGGTCCATGAACCCGGTGGTCCTGCTGGACGAGATCGACAAGGTCGGCTCCGACTTCCGCGGCGACCCCGCCGCGGCGCTGCTCGAAGTCCTCGACCCCGCGCAGAACCACACCTTCCGGGACCACTACCTGGAGGTCGAGCTCGACCTCAGCGACGTGGTGTTCCTGGCGACGGCCAACGTGCTCGAGGCCATCCCGGAGGCGCTGCTCGACCGTATGGAGCTGGTCAGGCTCGACGGGTACACCGAGGACGAGAAGGTCGTCATCGCCCGTGACCACCTGCTGCCGCGTCAGCTGGAGCGGGCCGGTCTGGAGAAGGAGGAGGTCGCGCTCGACGAGAGCGCGCTGCGCAAGCTCGCCGGGGAGTACACCCGGGAAGCGGGCGTACGCAACCTGGAGCGGGCCGTCGCACGCCTGCTCCGCAAGGTCGCGGCGCAGCACGAACTCGGCGAGCGGGAGCTGCCCTTCACGGTGACCGACGCCGATCTGCGCGGGCTCATCGGACGGCCGCACCACGTGCCCGAGTCCGCCCAGGACCCGGCCGAGCGCCGTACCGCGGTGCCCGGTGTCGCCACCGGTCTGGCCGTGACGGGCGCGGGCGGTGACGTTCTCTTCGTGGAGGCGTCGCTGGCCGACCCGGAGACGGGCGCGGCCGGTCTGACCCTGACCGGTCAGCTGGGTGACGTGATGAAGGAGTCGGCGCAGATCGCGCTCTCGTTCCTCCGCTCGCACGGTGCCGAGCTGGAACTGCCGGTCGGCGACCTGAAGGACCGGGGCGTGCACATCCACTTCCCGGCGGGCGCGGTCCCCAAGGACGGTCCGAGCGCGGGCGTCACCATGACGACGGCGCTGGCCTCGCTCCTGTCCGGCCGACTGGTCCGCACGGACGTGGCGATGACGGGTGAGGTCTCCCTGACCGGCCGTGTCCTGCCCATCGGCGGGGTGAAGCAGAAGCTGCTCGCCGCGCACCGGGCGGGTGTCACCACGGTCATCATCCCGAAGCGCAACGAGGCCGACCTGGACGACGTCCCGGCCGAGGTGCTGGAGAAGCTGGACGTCCACGCCGTCACGGACGTCCGCCAGGTCCTGGAACTGGCGCTGTCGCCGGCGACGAACGGCGCGACGCCGGAGGTTCCGGTAGCGGCGTGACGGACGCTGCCGGAAGGGAAGGCCCGGGTCCCGTGAGGGAGGCCCGGGCCTTCGCCGTGCCGTCAGCTGTTTGTGTCAGCCGTTTGTGTCGGCTGTCGGCCGACATTGGTCGTCTGAAATCTCAAGTCTGAAATCTGAAATCTGTCAGCCGTCAGATGCCAGCCGCCATCCGTCACCCGTCACCCGTCATCCGTTGGCCAGTGCCCGCACCCGGTCCAGCCCGCCGTTGAACTTGTCGTGGTCACCGACCGTCGGCCCGGACGACGTGTACTGCCAAATGGTGTAATACGACCACCCGGAAGGCAGCGTCCCCGGATCGGACGCATACCGCGCGATCCACAGCGGGTTGGCGGAGGCGAAGCCGCCGTAGTTGCCGGTGCAGTCGCTCCACCAGCTGGTGGCCGTGTAGATCACGGCGTCCCGGCCGGTGCGCGCCTTGTACTGGGCCAGGAAGCTGCTGATCCAGCTGACCATCGCGCTCTGCGTCTTGCCGTAGCAGGCGGCCCCATACGGGTTCCACTCGATGTCGAGCGTGCCCGGCAGTGTCCTGCCGTCGCCGGACCAGCCGCCGCCGTGGTCCACGAAGTAGTTGGCCTGGGTGGCGCCGCTCGTCGTGTCGGGGGTCGCGAAGTGGTACGCGCCGCGGATCATGCCGACGTTGTACGAGCCGTTGTACTGCTGGGCGAAGTAGGGGTTCGTGTAGTACGTCCCCTCGGTGGCCTTGGTGTAGGCCCACTTGACCCCGCTGCTCCACAGGGTCGACCAGGCGACGTTGCCCTGGTGGCCGCTGACGTCGACGCCTTCTGTCTGGGTGGCGTCACCGGTGTTGGGTGTGCCGGCCTGGCCGTCGTGCGCGAGGACGCCGATGCCCATGCGGGCGGAGCCCCGGGAGGGTGTGTCGGCGGCGGAGGAGGGTGGGGCGGAGAAGGCGGAGAAGAGGGAGAAGGCGGCGAGCAGGGTTCCCAGCGCGAGCAGGCGCAGGCGGTGGGGCGTTCCGGATCTGTGCACGGGCATGACGTGCCTCCGAAGGGCTCGATGGAGCCAGGTGGGGGGAATGGTGCGGACATGCGTGCCGTGTGTGGTGCGGGCATGCGCGCCGTGAGTGGGGGTCAGGTCCTCGTCGACCTGGCGGCGTGGGCATGCCACTGGGTGCCTGTTCACGAAGCTACGCACGGGGAGAACGCGCTGGGAAGAGGGGCCGTGGGCTGCCGTTGGTCTACGCCTGAGAAATACTGACGGAGCTGTGGCTATGGCCACCTTTGGCGGAAACTTTCAGAGTCGGGAAACCGGGTGAGGGGCAGACGTGCGCGAGGACAGGAACGGAGGCCGGCGTCCGGCCGGCCTCGACGGGTCGGGCCGGGGTGTGGACCAGCCCGCCGCGCACGGCGGCCCGGACCCGGAGTTCCTCTCCCTGGAGCGCGAGTTGACCGTGTTCCTGCGCCGTGCCCGCGCCAACCAGGGCGAGATGGCCCGCGAGGTCCATCCGGACCTGGAGTCCGCCGCGTACGGACTCCTCGTACGCCTCGACGAGTGCGGTCGCCAGCGTGCGACGGAGCTCGCCGCCTACATCGGCGTGGGCAAGGCCACCATGTCCCGCCAGCTGCGCGCCCTGGAGGAGCTCGGCCTCGTCGCCCGTGAGCCCGACCCCGCCGACGGCCGTGCCTGGCTCGTCCACCTCACCGAGGGGGGCCGCGGCCGGGTCGGCCAGGTGCGTGAGGCGCGGCGCGCCCGGTACGTGAACGAGCTCGCCCACTGGGATCCTCGCGAGGTCGCGGAGCTGGCGCGGCTGCTGCACCAGCTGAACCTCGGCATGGAGAAGTAGGAGGAGGCGGGCGTGGACCAGGAATTCCCCGCGCTGGAGCGGGAGCTGACCCTGCTGCTGCGGCGCGCCCGGGCCAGTTCCGGCGAGATGGCCCGCGAGGTCCACCCCGACCTGGAGTCCTCCGCGTACGGGCTCCTCTTCCGCCTCGACGAGTGCGGCCGCCAGCGCGCCACCGAGCTGGCCGCGTACATCGGCGTGGGCAAGGCCACGATGTCCCGTCAGCTCCATGCCCTGGAGGAGCTCGGTCTGGTCGCCCGTGAGCCCGACCCCGTCGACGGGCGTGCCTGGCTCGTCCGTCTCACGGACGAGGGCCGGCACCGGTTCCGTACGGTGCGGGAGGCGCGCCGGGCACGGTACGTCCGTGAACTCGCGGGCTGGGACCCGCACGAGGTCGCCGAACTGGCCCGGTTGCTCCACCAGCTGAACCGGGTCATGGAGAAGTAACACTCCGATCCGCCCCACTCACCACTCCACGAGGACTCACCACTCCACGAAGACCACCGTCGCGTCGTCGTGCGTCTTGCTCCGCCTCAGCCGTACCCGTGCCTCGGCGTCGGCCCGTTCCAGCGTCCGTACGCGGTCCACGAGGGACTGGGCGCCCTCCTTGCGGACGACGGTGAACAGACCGCCCCAGTCGCCCTCCCCGAACTTCTCCACCCATCGGGTCGCGCCGTCCGTCAGGGCGGCCAGGGCACGGACCTCGGCCCGGGACACGGTCCCCGTCACCGCCCGGGCCGCGACCGACGGATCGGCGGCGGCCGTGAAGAAGCCCCCCTCCTTGTTGCGGACGGTCGCGTCGGCGATCGCGTCCGAGGCGAGAGAGGCGCGGGGGACACGGGCGAGGCGGTCGTCCAGGACCGGTGTCACCTCGCCCGCGGGGGACTCCAGCAAAAGGGCCGAGTCCGAGAGGACCAGGTACTCGACGAGGTCGGCCGACCAGCGGGCGAGGACCACGGTTGCCTGGGGCGTGCGCGGGTGAGAAAGGTCACAGGTGCCGGAGTGGGCCTCGGACGTGCGCCGGATGGACCGGGAAAGGATCTCCGGCAAGGTCAGATCCCGGCGGGAAACGGACAGTTCGGTCAGGGCCCCGCCGAGGCGTGCGGAGAACCAGTGGACGGAATGCAGACAGCCGTCGTCGCCCGGCGGGGGAGTCACGCCGTCGAGGACGACCAGTGATCCTCCTTGTCCTGACGCCGGAAGGCCGACCGACGCGAAGTCCTCATTGGGGCGGGTCGGGTCACCCGGCTCGGATACGAGTTCGGTACGCATCCAGCCAGTCTGCACGAGCCCTTCACAAGGGACACGAAAGGCTGGCAACGGTCGCATGACCGGTGCGGACCAGCAGCTCAGCCGCCGGGTTTGGCATGGAATGATCGACTCCGGCAAGGCGTGGCGGCGAATACTGCCAAAGCGCGCCGCGGACGTCCAACCGGCCCGCCGCGCAAGGGGGCCGCACGCGCCAGAGGAACTTGCCCGCCAACTCCCGTCCGGGGTTCACTCCTTCGGGTGGCGGGCCGGACGATGCGGGACCACTGCCCACCGGCACTGGGAGGGTCGGGAGCCGATGGGACACCCCCTGCTCGAGCGAAGTCGAGAGCTTGGGGAGGGCGGACGCCCAGTTGACGGAACGTCACCCGGGCCCTTGGGGTACACGAGTCAGGAATGCGAGCACCGGTGCAGAAGATGCGGTCTCGGCGCACAGGTAAGCAGGCGGCTTCCGGAGCCGGGCAGTCGGCCTCCGAAGGGGGCGCGGAGCGCACGCCGGGTGCCGCGGGGCAGACCCCTGCGGGCAAGGGCCGCTCCGCTCACGTGCGCAATCGGCTGATCGTCGCCGTCGCGGTCGTCGCGGCCGCCATCGCCGGCGCCGGAGCCCCCACGGTCCTCGCGGCCTCCGAGCAGCTGAACGACTCCCAGAACCTGGTGACGCTCGCCGGGCGGACCCAGCAGGCGCTGACGCTCGCCCACGCGCTGGCCGACGAGCGCGACGAGGTCACCTCGTACATCGCCGCGGGCCGGTCGAAGTCCAAGGCGCCCTCCGAGCAGCGCAGCGCCCGGGTCGACCGGCAGGTCGACGAGGTGCGGGCGGACGAGGACGCGCCCGCCGTCCTCCTGAAGGACCTGGACGGCATCGGCACCGCCCGCAGAGCGGCGCTCACCGGCAAGAGCACCGCTCTCGAAGCGCACGAGGCGTACTCCGACGTCATCACCGAACTCCACGCCCTCGCCGAGGACCTGGCCGAGCAGCTGCCGACCCGCGCGGGCTCCGGCGCCCACGCCCTCGCCGAGCTGGACTCCGCGGTCCAGCAGTCCGCCGCCGCCCGCGGACTGCTCCTCGCGGCCCTCGACATCCCGCGCACCACCCAGACGGTCGTCAACCCCGTCACCGGCCTGGCGTCCACCATCAGCGGCTCGTCCCCCGCCGACACCAAGCAGCGCGACGCGCTCAGCGCCGCCGCCCAGCAGGCCCGGCTCCGCTCGGACGCGGCCCTCGCGGACTTCCGCGAGACGGCCCCCAAGGACGCCAAGGCCTCGTACGACTCCACGGTCACCGGACCCGACGTCACGACCGCGGACAAGTACCTCACCGAGCTCACCGACCAGCCGACGCTCTCCGACTCCGAGCTGGACTCCAGCACGAACAAGGTGGACGCGGCGCTCTCCGCCCGCGTCGAGCTGATGCGCGGCGCCGAGGCCTCGTTCTACGACCACCGCACCAAGGACCTGGAGCGGCTGCGGGACGACGACGTCACCGCGCTGGAGATCCGGATCGCCCTCATCGGCACCCTGCTGCTGGTCGCGGTAGGCGTCTCGATGGCCATGGCCCGTACGCTCACCCGCCCGCTGTCCGTACTGCGCCGGGGCTCGGCCCGCCTCGCCGCCGACCCGGGAGCGCAGGAGCCGGTGAAGTTCACCGGCCGCAACGACGAGTTCGCCCAGGTGGTCCGGTCCGTCAACGCGCTGCACGCGCACGCCGCCGCGCTCCACGAACGGCTGACCACCCTCGAAGCGGACCGCAAGCACCTCATCGGGCAGCGCCAGCTGATGGCCGACGAGCGCGACAGGCTGCGCGCGGAACTCGCCGACGCCGCGGCCCACCTGGAGCAGGTGCGCGGCACCATCCACGGCACCTTCGTCAACCTCGCGCTGCGCACCCTCGGCCTGGTCGAGCGGCAGCTCGGGGTCATCGAGGGACTGGAGGAGCGCGAGCAGGACCCGGACCGCCTGGGCACGCTCTTCAAGCTGGACCACTTCGCGACCGTCATGCGGCGCCACAGCGAGAACCTGCTCGTCCTCGCCGGCCACGAGCACGTCCAGCACCACGCGGGCCCCGTCCCGCTGGTCGACGTCGTACGGGCCGCGGTCAGCGAGATCGAGCGGTACGAGCGCGTCCGTATCGCCGTGCTGCCGCCGCATGCGCACCTCGCCGGGTTCGCCGCGGACGACCTCTCGCACCTGGTGGCCGAACTCCTGGAGAACGCCTCCTCGTTCTCGCCACCCGACCTGCCCGTCGAGGTCTCCGGCTGGCTGCTGGAGAACGGCGAGGTGATGCTCTCCGTGCAGGACGAGGGCATCGGCATGGCCGCCGACCGGATGGCCCAGCTCAACGCCCGCCTCTCCGAGTTCGACCCGGAGGACGCCTACGACCAGGAGAGCGGCGAGGGACTCGGACTCGGCCTGTACGTGGTGGCCCGGCTCGCCCACCGGCACGGCGTCCGCGTACAGCTGCGGGAGCAGAAGCAGGGCGGCACCGCGGCCGTGGTCGTCCTCCCCAAGACGCTGTTCGCGACCGCCCCCGCCGGCACGGTCCCCTCGGCCTCCCCGGTCGCCGGAGCCGCCCCCTCGGTCGTCCTCCCGGGCGCCGACGCGGAGGCCAACTCGAACGTGCTGCGCGGCCGTTCGGCCCTCACGGCACGGGGCCAGGCGAGCCCGGCCGTTCCCACCGCTCCCGTCGGTGACGAGGACCCGCTGATCGCCGCCGCGGAGGAGGCCGTACGAGCGGACGCCGCCGCGGAGGAGGTGGCCTACGTCCCCGAGCCGACGCCCTCCGAGACCACCATGGAGCTGCTGGCACCGCTGGTCCCGCCGGACGAGCCGGTGGCCCCGGCCCACCAGCCCGCGGTGCCCTCCGCCACTCCCGACCCCTACGCCATAGGCCCCGACTCCCACGAACGGGTGTCGGACGAGGAGACGGAGCGGGTCACCGACAAGGGACTGCCCAAGCGGACGCCGAAGATCTCGGCGCCCGCACCGGTTCCCCGGCCGCGCGTCGGTGGTGTGGACGCCGAGGCGCTGCGGCGCAGGCTCGGCGGCTTCCACCGGGGCGCGACGGAGGGCCGCCGCGACGTGGAGGCCGAGATCGCCGAACAGACGGCCCAGACGCCCACCCCGCACCACACCGCACGGAACACCGCGCAGGACCAAGCGCAGGACGCGGTGCGACAGCAGGACGCAGTAGACGCATCGGGGGGCACAGTCGAGGAGGCAAGCAGTTGACCGCGCCCAGTACCTTCGGCCTGAGCAGTGAAGCCCGCAATCTGCACTGGCTGCTGACGAACCTCGTCGAGGAGGTGCCGGGCCTCCAGTCGGTCGCGGTCGTCTCCTCCGACGGTCTGCTGCTGCTCTCCTCCGACCCCGGGAGGAACGCGGAGGCCCGCACCGGGGCGGAGGCGCGCCCCACCGGCCCCAAGGGATCCTCCGCGGACCTCGCCACCATCGTCTCCGGCATCGGCAGCCTCACCATCGGCGCCGCCAAGCTGATGGACGCGGGCGGGGTGAAACAGACGATGGTCGCGATGGACGAGGGCAGCCTCTTCGTCATGTCGATCAGCGACGGCTCGCTGCTCGGGGTGCACGGCGCCCCGGACTGCGACATGAGCGTGGTGGCGTACCACATGGCGCTGTTCGTCGGCCGCGCCGGGCACGTCCTGACGCCCGAACTCCGCAGCGAGCTACGCCAGTCACTCGAAGCCAAGCCGACGGGGAGTGCCCAGTGAGTTCTTCCTCCGCGCCCAAGCTCCCCATACGCGGCGGGGACCGCAAACCGGCCCGAGTGCGCCCGTACTCGCTCACCGGCGGCCGTACCCGTTTCGGGCACGTGCTGCTGGTCGAGACGTTCGTGGCGGCGATCGAGGCCCCCGAGGAGCGCAAGGAGCTGACCAACGGCTCCCTCGCGACCCGGGTGATGCCCGAGATGCAGGCCATCGTCGAACTCTGCCGCCGGATGCGTACGGTGGCCGAGATCGCCGCCCTCCTCAGGATGCCGCTGGGCGTGGTCCGCGTCCTCCTGAGCGACCTGGCGGACCAGGGAAAGATCCGTGTGTACGGAACAGGTCACGGCCCGGGACAGCCGGACCGCGCTCTGCTGGAAAGGGTGCTGAATGGACTCCGTCGTCTCTGAGGGTGCGCCGAGAACGGCCTCCCCCGCCTCGGCTCCGATGCCTCTGGCCCCGGTGCCGCTGCCCGAGTCCGACGAGAACCTCCAGGCCTGGCAGACCGACCGCACCCGCGCCCCGATCGCGACGAAGATCGTGGTGGCGGGCGGCTTCGGCGTGGGCAAGACCACGCTGGTGACCGCGGTCTCCGAGATCACGCCCCTCCAGACGGAGGCGCTGATGACCCAGGCCAGCGAGGAGACGGACGACCTCACCGGCACCCCGGACAAGGTGACCACGACCGTGGCCATGGACTTCGGCCGCATCACACTCGACGACGACCTGGTCCTGTACCTCTTCGGGACGCCGGGCCAGCAGCGGTTCTGGTTCATGTGGGACGACCTGGTGCGCGGCGCGATCGGCGCCGTGGTCCTCGCCGACACCCGCCGCCTCAAGGACTGCTTCCCGGCGCTCGACTACTTCGAGAGCTGCGGACTGCCGTACGTCGTCGCGGTCAACCACTTCGACGGCAGCGAGCGGTTCGACGCCGACGATGTGCGCGACGCCCTCACGGTGCCCCCACACATACCTGTCATGATCATGGACGCCAGGCGCCGGATCTCGGTCGTCGAGACCCTGCTCGCGCTGGTGGGGCACGCGCTCGACGCGAGCCCCGAATAAGACGTACACGGAGTGAGGACGCGCATGCGGAAGATACTCGTCGTCGGAGCCGGTCAGTCCGGACTCCAGCTTGCCCTCGGCCTCCAGTCGCACGGGTACGAGGTCACCCTGATGTCGAACCGGACGGCGGACGAGATCCGCACCGGCCGCGTCATGTCGACGCAGTGCATGTTCCACACGGCACTCCAGCACGAGCGCGATCTCCAGCTGAACTTCTGGGAGTCCCAGGCCCCGAAGATCGAAGGACTCGGCGTCTCGGTCGCCGCCCCCGGCTCGCACGACCCCGGTCCGACCCAGCGGGCCATCGACTGGGTGGGCCGGCTCGACGGCTACGCGCAGTCGGTCGACCAGCGGGTGAAGATGGCCGGCTGGATGGAGACGTTCGCGCAGCGCGGCGGCCAACTGGTCATCCATGGCGCGGCGGTCTCCGACCTGGACTACTTCGCCCGTACGTACGACCTGGTCCTGGTGTCGGCGGGCAAGGGCGAGCTGGTCTCCATGTTCGGCCGGGACGCCGCCCGTTCCCCGTACGCGCAGCCGCAGCGCGCCCTCGCCGTCGCCTACGTCCACGGTCTGGGCCCGCGCCCCGAGCACCCCGACTACGACGCGGTCCGCTGCAACCTGGTCCCCGGCGTCGGCGAGCTCTTCGTCATGCCGACCCTCACCACCACCGGCCGTGCGGACATCCTCTTCTGGGAGGGCATACCCGGCGGCCCGGTCGACGCCTTCAACGGCATCAAGGACCCTGCCGAACACCTCTCCCTGACCCTGGAACTCATGGAGAAGTTCGTGCCGTGGGAGTACGCCCGGGCCACCAAGGTCGAACTCACCGACGCCAACGGAACACTGTCCGGACGGTACGCCCCCACCGTCCGCAACCCGATCGGCCGCCTCCCCGGCGGCGGCCTGGTCCTGGGCGTCGCCGACGTGGTCGTCGCCAACGACCCGATCACCGGCCAGGGCTCCAACTCCGCCTCCAAGTGCGCGGCGGCGTACCTCGGCGCGATCCTCGAGCACGAGGACAAGGAGTTCGACGAGGCGTGGATGCGGTCCGCGTTCGACCGGTACTGGGACACGGCCCAGCACGTGACGAAGTGGACGAACGCCATGCTGGGCGTGCCGCCGGAGCACGTCCTCAATCTGATCGGGGCCGGGGGGCAGATTCCGGCGGTGGCGCATCGTTTCGCCAATGGGTTCAACGACCCGGCGGACTTCGAGAACTTCTTCTATGAGCCGGAGAAGACGCAGGCGTACCTGGCTTCCGTGACGGGGGCCTGAGCCTCTCCTTCCGGGTGCGGGGGGTCCGTGGCTGGTCGCGCGGTTCCCCGCGCCCCTCAGGGGGCGCCCCTATCGGGACGCGAGCTTCGGCGGTGTGTAGTGCCGCAGGGTCTTTCCGTCCGGGTCCGGGCGGACGGCTCCGAGCAACGGGTTGGCGGCGATGGGGGAGACCTTGACGTCGGTTCCCGGTCTCGGGGCCTGCACGACCAGGCCGTCCCCCAGATACAGGGCGACATGGGTGGCCTCGGGGAAGTAGATCACCAGATCCCCGGGGCGAAGCTCGCTCAGCGGAATGTGGGGCAACTGGGCCCATTGCTCCTGGCTGGTCCGGGGGATGGTCCGCCCGGCGTGCTCCCAGGCCTGCGAAGTGAGCCCCGAGCAGTCGTACGCCCCGGGACCCGCGGCCCCCCACACGTACGGCTTCCCGATCTGCTCCACGGCGTAGCGCGCCGCCTTCTCGCCCTCCCGCGTGGGCGGCCGCGCACTGCTGAGCGCCCCTGACGCCACGAACTTCTGCTGCGCCTCGGTGACTCCCGACTTCTCCAGTTGGGCGAGCTCGGCGATCTGGCCGGTGCTGAGCGAGGCGAGCAGCACCTCGACGTCCTTGAGCCGCCCCCGCACCTCGTCGCGCTCCTTCTTCTGCCGTTCGGCGAGGGCGAGTTGATCGTCGAGCGCCTTGCGCGCCTTCCGTGCGAGAGCGTCGGTCCTGCGCTCCGTCCCCTGCAGCCGGTCGACGGTCTCGACCCGCTCCTGCGCCAGCTGCCCGATCACGTGTCCCTCGTCCAGGGCGTGCTGCGGATCACGGGCGAGCAGCAGCCGTACGTACGACGAGATCTCGCCGCTGTTCTGATACTGCTGCCGGGCGAGCCGCCCCGCCGCCGCGCGGCTGTCGTGCAGCGAGATGCGGGACTTGGCGAGGTTTCCGTCGAGCCGGGCGACCTCGGCCTTCTGTTTCTTCAGCTTCTCCGCCGTGGCGTTGTACGTCTCGGTGGCGCGCTCGGCGTCCTGGTAAAGCTGCTGAAGATCCGTCAGCAACCGGGTCACGGACCGCTTTTCGGCCCCGGGATCCGGCACGGCAACCACCGCCGGCGCGGCGGCCAGCAGTACCCCCGACGCCATCGCGGCCGTACAAGCCAGACGCACAAGCCTTCCTGACACGTCATCACCTCCGGTGCCGAGGTGGTACCTCCACCTCGCACCGGCAGGATCAGGGAGGCGCATCCCGAGTGCGCGCCCACTGACCGGTTCGGCCCAAGAATCTCACTCGTCGGCGTGGGACTCCGGCGTGGCTCCCGTACTCCTGTCGCCGGGCTTGGACCAGGGCCACCTGCGCCCGCTCCCCGCGTCACCCGAGGGGTCGTACGCGTACTTCCACGCCTGATGCAGCCCCAGTCGTCTGCTCACCCGCGCCTGGACCCGCCGGTAGACGAGCACGGTCGGCGGGCCGCCGTCGGCATCCGGAACCGGAATCCGGTACACCTTCGGCGGGTGTCCGGTCAGACCGAGCAGGACGGGCAGCACACGCCCGTCCAGCGGGCCGCCCTCGAAGGGGGTGTCTTCGCTCTTCACGGCACCAGTGTCACAAACGCACGTGTCACAGCAGCCGCGCGGCGTCACCGATCACCGGAAGAACCGCCCGGGCCAGCTTCCCCAGGGCCCCTTCCCGCCCCTCCAGGACGAGCGCGGCCCGCACCACGCCGGCGGTCTGCGGATCACGTCCGGCACTGGCCACGAGCATCGCCACGAACTGCTCCACGAGCCAGTCCCGCAGCTCGTCCAACGGCGGCTCCTTGCCCCCGTCCAGCCAGCTCAGCGAGGCGCCCTCCACCGCCGTGATCCACATCCGCACGGTCATCCGCAGCCGTCGCCCCGGATCCTTCACGCCCAGATGATCCAGAATGTGCTCCGCCGCCGCCCGCCGCACGCCGTCCACTATGGCCGTCGTCCTGGAGGTCTCGACGACACTGCCTCCCTGAAGCAGGGCGGTGAACCCGGCGTCGTGCTGGTCCACGAACGCCAGGTACCGATCCAGAGCCCGGGCCAGCCGCTCGCTCAACGGCCCCTCGGGGGGCTCCGCGAAGCAGTGCTCCAGATCCTCCGCGGCGGACCGCAGGGCAGCCTCGTACAGCTGCTGCTTGCCGCCCGGGAAGTACCGGTACACAAGAGGCCGTGAGACGCCCGCCGCCTCCGCCACGTCGTCGAGCGAGACCTCCTCGGGTGCCCGGTGCGCGAAGAGGGACAGTGCCGCTTCGAGGAGCTGCGAGCGTCGCTCCTCGACACTCAGCCGGCGGTATGCGGGGGTGGGAGCCTGCGAGGTCATATCGGCAGCGTAACGGCCAGGACACGAGCCCCCGCTCACCCGCAGCCGCCGGACTGCGCAAGGGGCCGTGGCGGTACGTCGCAAGCCCGTCGCTTACGTTCGGATCGAGCAGCGGCTCCCTTGCCCGGCCCACGTCTGATCCGGCGGCGACGGGCTCGACGTACCGCCACGGCCCCGACCCACCCCCGATCCCGCAGGCGTCCCGCCCTCAGGCCAGCAGCCCCGACGCCTTCCACAGCCGCCGCCCGACCCCCCGCAGCACCCCGATGTCGTCCAGGAAGTCCGTCAGTCGCTTGGCGCCGGTCTGCATGACCTCCCGCCGGTGCCCGCTCGCCCGCACCTGCGCCACGGCCTCCCGCTGGTCGAGGCCGACGTTCGTGTAGACCTCGGGATTGACGAAGGCGACGGAGAAGATCCGGGCGAACTCCCCCGACGTCACCCGAGTGAACTCCTGCGACCACCGCGGCGCCGTCACCATCTGCCGCCGCAGCTCCTCCCGCGCGTACCGCACGTGCCGCGCCTCCTCCACCACGTGGATGCGCGTGACCCCCCGGACCAGGCTCTGCACCCGCTCGTCCGGAAAGGTCAGCCGCTGCATCCAGTCGAGGATCTCCTCGCCGAGCAGAGTCGCCGTGAAGGACCCGGGCGTGGTCGAGATGGTCTTGAAGACCCGCCCCAGATTCAGATGCGTCCGGCTCACCGGGTAGTACGGCGTTCCACCGCGCGAGATCAGCCGGGCGAACATCTTCGAGTGCCGGCACTCGTCCTCGATCTCGGTCAGCGCATAGCGCACATGCGCACTCGTCGCCGCCTTGTCGTAAATGTGCCGCACCAGCAACTGCATCAGGATGATCTCGAACCAGATCCCCAGCGAAGCCAGCGCGGCGGACTCGTGGTGCGAGAGCAGAATCCGCTGCTCCTCGCCCATCCGCTTCCACAGCGGGGTGTCGTACAGCGACACCAGCTCCGGCGGCCAGAACCACTTGCCCTCCTCGAACGGCGCGTCCCAGTCCAGCTCCTTGTCCGGGTCGAAGGAGTGCTTGGCGGAGGAGTCGAGCAGCCGCTCGGCGACCTGCTCCCGGTCCTTGAGCAGACCGAGCGCATCGCGCAGCGCATCCACTTCCGTCACGGTCGTCATGGCTGTTCCCACCTCGTCGTACGGGATCCAGTACGGCATCCATCCGGGTTACCGACGGTCACGACTTATGAGACTGCTTGTCAGCAAGCTCGTCAATCCCTTGCGCGCGACTTGTTGACGACGCGTCTACCTCGTGTGAGCCTGCGATGTATGCCGACGCACGAGCTGTACGCCAAGGACCCGGGAGACCCCCTCTGGCAGGTACCGGCCTCAGGGGCGGCACGCTTCAGCTGGGAGTACGACGACGGTCGCGACCGACTCCTCGCCCTGTACCAGAAGGGCAAGGACAAACAGTGGGACGGCCAGAAGAGAATCGACTGGGACCTGGAGGTCGACCCCTACGACCCCCTCGGTACCCCCGACGAGTCGATGACCCTCTACGGGACCCCGCACTGGGCGAAGATGACCGACCGGGACAAGGGTGAGCTGCGCAAGCACTACGCGTCCTGGCAGTTCAGCCAGTTCCTGCACGGTGAGCAGGGGGCCATGGTCTGCGCCGCGCGCATCGTCGAGTCGGTCCCCGACCTCGACGCGAAGTTCTACTCGGCCACCCAGACCATGGACGAGGCCCGCCACGCCGAGATCTACGCCCGCTTCCTGCAGGAGAAGATCGGGATGCTCTACCCGATCAACGACAACCTGCAGTCCCTCCTCGGCGACACCCTCCGGGACTCCCGCTGGGACATGCCGTACCTCGGGATGCAGGTCCTCATAGAGGGTCTGGCCCTGGCGGCCTTCGGCATGATCAGGGACACCACCGACAAGCCCCTCCCCAAGCAGATCCTCGCGTACGTGATGCAGGACGAGGCCCGCCATGTCGCCTTCGGCCGGATGGCGCTGCGCGACTACTACACGCAACTCTCCGACGCCGAACTCCGCGAGCGCGAGGAATTCGTCATCGAGGGCTGCTACTTGATGCGGGACCGGCTGCGCGGCGTCGAGGTCCTGGAGAATTTCGGCATCCCGAAGGTCGAGGCCGAGGAATACAGCGAGCAGTCCGAATTCCTGCGCCTCTTCCGCCAGTTGCTGTTCAGTCGCATCGTCCCGTGCGTCAAGGACATCGGCCTGTGGGGCGAACGCCTCCAGCGGGCCTACGTCGACATGGGCGTCTTCGAGATGGGCGACTCCAACCTCGACCTGCTGATGGCCCAGGACGAGGAGGTGGCCGAGCGGTTGGACGCGGAGCGGTTCGCGGCGGAGGAGAAGGAACGGGTGGCGGAGGTGGAGGAGATGATCGAGAAGGGCGAGGGCTCGTAAGGCGGACCGCCGGAAACGGCCCGCTCAAACACGCGTGCGCGGGCCCACCCCGACCGTCATGCTCACACCATGACAGCCACCCCGAACCCCGGTTTCTCCCCGCACGTCCTGGCCCGCCGGAGCCTGGAGGGCCTGGCCCTGGGCGACGCCTTCGGCGAACGCTGGTTCCCCCTCTTCCGGGACCGCCCTCAGGCGTACGAGGAGATCCGCGCCCGGCGCACCCCCGAGGAACCCGACTGGCACTGGACGGATGACACGGCGATGGCACTAGGCATCCTCCGTGTCCTCGACGAACACGGTGAGATCCGGCAACCGGAACTGGCCCAGGCCTTCGCCCTCGGCTACGACGCCGACCCGGCCCGGGGCTACGGCTACGGCATGCACCAACTGCTCCCGCGCCTCCTCCAGGAGCCGGACCGCTGGGCGGAACTGGCGCGCGGACTCTTCGACGGCGAGGGCAGCCTCGGTAACGGCGCGGCGATGCGGGTGGCTCCGTTGGGCGCCTGGTTCCGGCGCGACCTGCGGCTGGTGATCGCACAGGCGACGCTGTCGGCGGAGGTGACCCACGCCCACGCGGAGGGCATCGCGGGCGCGGTGGCGGTGGCCGTCGCGGCGGCGCTGTCCACCCGTCGGGACCTGAATATCCACACGGTGGTGGAGGCCACGCCCGACAGCGCCGTACGCGAGGGGCTGCGGCGTGCCGGGAGCCTCCCCTTCACCACCGAACCCTGGAAGGCCGCGGACATCCTCGGCAACGGCCAACGTGTCCGCGCCGACGACACCGTTCCCTTCGCCGTCTGGTGCGCCGCCCGTCACCCCGACGACCTGACCTCGGCCCTGTGGAGCACGGCGGAGGGCTTCGGCGACGTCGACACGACCTGCGCCATCACGGGCGGCATCGTGGGCGCCCGGACAGGAGTGGGGCACGTACCCCAGGAATGGCTGAGCCGCCGCGAGGCGGTGCCGGGCGCCGCCTAGGCCGCGCCGGGTACTGCCTCAGTTGTTCCAGCTCTCGTCGTACGGGTCGTGCGGGGTCGGGACCGGTTTGGCCGCGGTGACGTCGAGGAACGGGATGCGGCCGTCGTTGACGGGGTCCTTGGTCTGCTTGGCGGTGTAGGTGCCGGTGACCTGGAGCCAGGTGTCGGGCTGAAGGACCGGCGGGATGTTGCCGGTCAGTCCGATCTTGACCGGTTGGGCGTCGGCGGCACAGCAGTTGAGGGCCATCCGGACCAGGTACGGGGTGCCGTCCTTGGCGAGGGCGACGAAGCCGGTGACTTCGACCCGCCGGTGGGCCAGGGTGCGGCCGTGGTCGTAGGCGGCGCGGCCCGCGTAGTCGACGACGCCGAGCGGGAGCGGGTCGGTGGCCGGCAGGGACGGGTAGGCGAGGGGCGCCTGCAGGGCCGTACCGGCGTGCATGGCGCTGTAGGAGCCCAGCGCGGGCGGGGAGACCAGGATCAGGGCGAGGAGGGGGAGGACGAGGAGCCAGGCGACACGGGGTTCGCGGTGGACGTGCCCGTGCCCGTCGCCGTCGTCGGCTTCACCCCGGCCCCGTCGCTCGTACCAGACCGTCGCCACCGCCGCCATGATCAGCACGACCCCGGCGGCCAGCAGCAACGGCCGCAACCCCGCCTTGACGTAGCGCAGATAGAGGTCGGTGAGCCCGGCGTGCAGGACCGCCGCGCCGACGAGGAACAGGACCGCCGCCTGTGCCTGCCGGTTCACAGCAGCACCGTCCCGACGAGGACCGAGCCGAGGATGGCCAGGGCGAAGGTGGCGGGCGCGAACCGCAGGGCGAACCCGCGGCCGAACGTGCCCGCCTGCATGGCGAAGAGTTTCAGGTCGATCATCGGTCCCACCACGAGGAAGGCCAGCCGCGCGGTCAGCGAGAACTGGGTCAGCGAGGAGACGACGAACGCGTCGGCCTCGGAGCAGATGGACAGCAGCACGGCGAGGACCGCGAGGGCGAGGATCGCCACCACCGGGTTGGCGGCCGCGGCGTGCAACCAGGTCGCCGGGACGACAGCCTTCAGCGTGGCCGCCGCCATCGCCCCGATGACGAGGAACCCGCCGGCGTGCATCACGTCGTGCCGTACGGAATCCCAGAACGCGGCGCCCTTGCCGAGCCCCTCGTGCGAGGGCCGGGCCGGCGGCCGCATCCAGTCCGCCCGCCCCAGCCGCTGCCACAGCCACCCCATCACGCAGGCCACGAGCAGGCTCGCCACGAACCGGGCGAGGACCATCTCGGGGTTGCGGGGGAACGCGACGGCGGTGGCCGTCAGCACGATCGGGTTGATCGCGGGCGCCGACAGCAGGAACGCCAGCGCCGCCGCGGGCGTGACCCCCCGCCGTACCAGCGCCCCCGCCACCGGCACCGACGCGCACTCGCAACCGGGCAGCACCGCCCCGGCCATCCCGGCGACCGGCACGGCCAGCGCGGGCCGCTTCGGCAGCGCCCGGGCGAAGAACGTCGGCGGCACGAACACCGCGATGACCGCCGACAGCAGCACACCGAGGACGAGGAAGGGCAGCGCCTGGCAGACCACCGCGACGAACACGGTCATCCAGCTCTGCATCACCGGCGCCGACAGCGCCCGGCGGATCGGCCCCTGCGCCACCACCAGGACGAGCAGCACCATGACCAGGACGAGCGGCGAATTGAACTGCCAGCCCTGGGATGCCGCCGCCTGCTCTCCTGGACCGTCCGGTGCGTCCGTCTGTTCCCGTGGACCGTCCGGTGCGTCCGCGTCGCGGTGGTCGGCCCCGGGCGGGGCCGCTTTGGTGATGCTCACGGGCGAGGTACCTCCGGCAGGGCACGGGCTGGAATCTCGTGGGTGGGTTCCCCTCCCCATAAATACGCCCGTATCGGTACGTCCGTTCAGGCGGGGGCGTTCATTCCCGCGGGACGCCGCCAACTCCCGTCTCAGAACCCGAGGACCGCCTCCATCACCGCCTTCGCGATCGGCGCCGCGTCGCCGCCCCCGCTGATGTCCCCGCGGTCGGCCGCCGCGTCCTCGACGACGACCGCGACCGCCACCGCGGGCTCCATCGTGCCGTCCGCCTGGGCCCAGGAGATGAACCAGGCGTACGGCGTCCCCAGGTTGTCGATGCCGTGCTGGGCGGTCCCGGTCTTGCCGCCGACCGTCGCTCCGGGAATCGCGGCGTTGGTGCCGGTGCCCTCCGTCACCACGTCCGTCATCAGCTCGCGCATCCGCAGGGCGGTCGCCGGGTTCATCGCCTGGTGGAGCGTGCGGGGACCGGTCGTCGACACCGTGCTGCCGCTCCGGGTGGTCGCCTTCTCCACCAGATAGGGCGTCTTGACGGACCCGCCGCCCGCGACGGCCGCCGAGATCATCGCCATCTGGAGGGGAGTGGCCCGGGTGTTGAACTGACCGATGGAGGAGAGCGCGAGCTGCGCCTTGTCGAGTGTCGTGTCGAAGTTGCTGGGGGCGACGGAGAAGGGAATCCGCAGACGGTCGTTGAAACCGAAGTCCGCCGCCGTGCGGGTCATGTCGCTCAGTCCCACGTCCACGCCCAGCTTGGCGAAGACCGTGTTGCAGGACCACTCGAAGGCGTACCGCAGCGAGGCGTCCTCGCAGCCATCGAGCTCGTTCGTCAGCCGGGTCGTGGTGCCGGGCAGCCGGTACGGGTCCGGGGAGGTGGTCGACGTGTCGAGGTTCGTCACCACCCCCGCGTCGAGGGCCGCCGCCGCCGTCACCACCTTGAACGTCGACCCGGGCGGATAGGTCTGCCGGATCGCCCGGTTGAGCATCGGCTTGTCCGCCGCCCCGTTCAGCCGCTCCCAGGCGTGCGTGACCGCCCTGCCCGTCCCGGACAGCTCCCCGGGGTCGTACGACGGGGTGGAGACCAGCGCGAGGATCCTGCCGGTGGACGGCTCGATGGCGGCCACGGCCCCGCGCCGGGTACCGAGACCGCGGTACGCGGCGCGCTGTGCGGCGGGGTCGATCGTCGTGACCACCTTGCCGGCGGGGTTCTGGGCGTGGGTGGCGTCGTTCCACAGGGGGAACGGCGAGAGCAGCGGGTCGCTGCCGGAGAGGATGCCGTCCTCGGAGTTCTCCAGGAACGTCGTCCCGTACACCTGCGAGGCGAAGCCGGTCACGGGCGCGTACAACGGGCCGTCCGTGTAGGTCCGTTCGTAACGGAGCTGCTGGCCGCTGTCCCTGGAGCCGGTGACCGATCGGCCCCCGACCAGGACGTCACCGCGCGGCTGGCCGTAACGGGCGATCGTCTGGCGGCGGTTGGCCGGGTTGCCGTCGTACGCCCCGGCCTGGAAGACCTGGACGCGGGTGGCGTTGACGAGGAGCGCCAGCAGCAGCACGGCGCAGAGCGCGGCGGCCCGGCGGATGTACTTGGTCATGGCGCCGCCGTCCCGTCGTACTGGCTGCGTGCCGAGTCACTGACGCGGATCAGCAGCGCCACGATGATCCAGTTGGTGACGACCGAGGAGCCGCCCTGGGCGAGGAACGGCATCGCCATCCCGGTCAGCGGGATCAGACCGGTCACGCCGCCCGCGATCACGAAGACCTGGAGCGCCACGATCGAGGCGAGGCCGATGGCGAGGAGCCGTCCGAAGGGGTCGCGCAGGGCCAGGCCGGCGCGGTAGCCGCGTTCCACGAGGAGGCCGTAGAGGAGGAAGACCGCGCAGAGTCCGAAGAGGCCCAGTTCCTCGCCCGCGGTGGCCAGGATGAAGTCCGACTTGGCGGCGAATCCGATGAGGATGGAGTGGCCGAGCCCGAGGCCGGTGCCCAGCATCCCGCCCGCTGCGAACGCGAACAGGGACTGGGCGAGCTGGTTCGGCCCCTGGCCCGCCTCGATCGTCGCGAAGGGGTGCAGCCAGTCCTGCACCCGGTTGTGGACGTGCGGTTCCAGCCAGCCGACGGCGACCGCGCCCACACAGGCGAGCAGCAGGCCCACGGCGATCCAGCCGGTGCGGCCGGTGGCGACGTACAGCATGATCACGAAGAGGCCGAAGAACAGCAACGAGGTGCCGAGGTCCCGCTCCAGGACCAGGACGAGCACGCTCAGCAGCCAGATCGCGACGATCGGGCCGAGGACCCGGCCGGTGGGGAGCTGGAGCCGCTTGAACCGCCAGACGGGGCGGCCCGCGTAGGCGAGCGCGTTGCGGTTGGCCGCGAGGTAGCCGGCGAAGAAGACCGCGAGCAGCACCTTCGCGAACTCGCCCGGCTGGATGGAGAACCCGGCGATCCGGATCCAGATCCGGGCGCCGTTCACGGCGGGGAAGAGGATGGGCAGGACCAGCAGGCCCAGCGCCGTGACGACCGAGACGTAGGTGTAGCGCTGCAGGACGCGGTGGTCGCGCAGGAAGAGGACGGCCGCGATGAAGAGCGCGACGCCGAGCGTCGACCAGATGAGCTGGACGGGGGCGGCCCGGTCGCGCGGGGTCTCCAGGTCCAGGCGGTAGATCAGCACCAGGCCCAGGCCGTTGAGCAGGACGGCGATGGGCAGCAGCAGCGGATCGGCGTACGGCGCCCGCAGCCGCACCGCGACATGCGCGAGGAGGGCGAGCATGCCGAGCCCGGCGCCGTAGACCGCGGCGCCGGGCGGGAGGGTGCCGTGCCGTGCGTATCCGACCGCGCAGTAGCCGAACACGGACAGCAGTACGGCCATGACGATCAGGGTGAACTCGATGCCACGGCGCCGGGGCAGGCGGACAGCGGGGGTGGGCGGGTCCGCTGCCACGGTCGTTCCCCGCGTACCGGGAATTCCGGGCATTCCGGGCTGAATCATGTCCGGAACGTAGCAAGCGCCGAACCTGATGTCCCGTTAGGTGAGGGCGAACGAGCGGATCCGTCGGGCGCGATCCGGCGTCAGCACCAGCGCGGGGACGAACCGATGTTGTCGATGTGCTGCGCCGGGCCCCAGGACCAGGTGCCGTCGGTGACCAGGTACCAGATCGGGTTGCCGCCGACGGGCTCGCCCGTGGTCTTGCAGTAGATGTGGACCCGCTCGCCGTATGGCGCGATACGGAGGATCCGGCTGCGACGGTCGGGTCGGTTGTGCAGCGCGAGGCCGTTGCGGGAGGCGACCCGGCCCTCGGAGCGGCGGTGGTCGTCGACCCATCCGTCGTAGTACGGGTCGCCGAAGCCGCCTTCGCCCAGCCCGTCTTCGTCGAAGTAGGGGTCGTCGCCGCTGTCCCAGGCGCCGCTGTCCAAGTCGCGGCTGTCCCAGTCGCGGGCAAAGGCCCCGGCGTCGTCGGTGAAGCCGGGCCCGGTGCCCGTGGTCGCGGTGGGCTTGCCGGCGGCGAGGGCGGGTCCGGCGCCCGCGGCCGAGATGAGGGTGCCGACGGCGAGCACCATCCCGGTGCGGGCAAGGGTGTGGCGCAGGGACATGGGGGCTCCTCCGGAAAGGTGGTAAATCTGACTAATCGCCACATTAGGAGCGAGCTCGGACGCGCGCAGGCCGCACTGAGCCATCGGGGACGCGAGGACGCTCAGCGTGCCCCGGTCGGCCCTTCCCCACCGGTCGGGCCGGGCGCGCCCCGCTCGTCCTGAGGAAGCGTCAGCGTCGCGATCGCACCGCCCTCGGGAGCGTTGGCGAAGACCAAGCGCGCGCCCAGCACCTCCGCCTGGCCGAGCGCGATCGTCAACCCCAGCCCATGGCCCTTCGAGCCGCCCTCCGTTCGGAACCGCTGCGGCCCGTGCTCCAGCAGGTACTCCGGATAGCCGCCGCCGTGGTCCCGCACCGTCACCACCGGGCCGTCGACGGTCAGCACCACCGGGCCCGCCCCGTGCTTGTGCGCGTTGGCCACCAGATTGCCGAGCACCCGCTCCAGACGGCGTCGGTCGGTCTCCACCCGGACGTCACCCACGACCCGCACCTCGGTCTCGGTGCCCGACGCCCGCACCACCCGCTCGGCCAACGGGGCCAGCGGCTCCGAGTCCAGCTCCAGCAACTCCCACCCGGCGTCCAGCCGGGAGATCTCCAGCAGGTCCTCGGTGAGCGTCCGCAGCGTGGCCACCCGGTCGCGGACCAGCTCCGTCGGCCGGCCCGGCGGCAGCAGCTCCGCCGCCGCGTGCAGCCCGGTCAGCGGGGTGCGCAGCTCGTGCGCCACGTCCGCGGTGAAGCGCTGCTCGCTCATCAGCTTGCTCTGCAGCGAGGACGCCATCGTGTCGAGGGCCCCGGCGACCGCGGCCACCTCGTCCTGGGGGCCGGCCGGGTACCGCGTACGGGGGTCCACGGCCGTACGGGGATCGTTGACGCGCGCGTCCAGGTCGCCCGCGCTGATCCGCCGGGCCACCTGCGCCGTCGCGTGCAGCCGACGGGTCACCCGCGTCACCGCGAACGCTCCCACCAGCAGCGTCGCGCCGATCGCCAGCGCCGAGGACCACACGATCGACCGGTCCAGGGCGTCGATGGCGTGCGCGCCCTGCGAGTAGTCGAACTGCACGGCGAGCGCCCGCCCGCCGCCCGCGGGTCCGGCCGCCCACATGGTGGGGTGCGGGTCGTTGTCCCCGACCATCGTGCCGCGGTGCCCGTCCGTCGCCAGCTCGCGCAGCGGCGCCGGCAGACCCGGGAGATCCATCCCCGCGCCCGGCGGCAGCCGGTCGCCCGCCTCGTAGGCCGCCGTCACCTCCGCCAGCCGGTCGAGCGCCCGGCCGCGGGCCTCGCCGACGGTCTGATTGGTCACCGAGACATGTACGAGGACGCCGAGCAGGGCGGCGAGACCGCAGCACATCACCGTGATGAAGGCGGCGGCCTTCCAGGTGAGGGTGGCGGCCCAGTGGGGGAGACGGCGGGGCGGCCGGAAGCGGCGCGAGGGCAGCCTCATGGGGTGCTCGCGGCGGTCGACGGCGCGGGGGAGGCGGAGGGGGAGACGAAGTGCGAGGCCGACGGAGAGGCCGCGGGAGAGGCTGAGGGCCAGACCGGTGGGGCGGGGGGTGCCGAGGGGACGGGCGCGGTGGTGCCGCGCCTGGTGGGGCTGGGCGTGCCCACCCGGAGGATCTCGTCCCGGGTCGCCAGCATCGCGTGCTGGTGCGGGTCCCAGGTCCACACCGTGCGGTACTCGTAGCCCGGCAGGGTCGAGGGCGAGCGGATGATCACGTCACGGCCCGCGACCTCGACGCTGATTGTGCTGTCCACGGTGCCCATGATCTGGACCAGCTTGTGGTGCTCGAAGGTGTACACACGCACCGCCAGCTGCTTCTGCGGAAAGCGGATGCCGAGCACCAGGTCGTCCTTCCGGTCACCCGTGAGATCACGGTAGTACGCCTGGAGGATCGGGCACTTCCCGCCGAGCGTGTCCTTGCCGGTGCAGTACTTGAGCTGCTGGGCCGTCTCACGGTACGGGGCGTGGACGGCGCTGTACTCGTCCGGGTGGCGGCCGACCTCGGCACGGAACACGGCGATCGGGTCCACCTTGTGGATGTCGTCGCCCGGCGCCGTGATGCCCGTCACTGTCTCGGTGTCCGCCTCGCCGTAGTCGAGGGCGGCCGTCGACGCGGGCGGCAGCTCGGGCCAGAGCCGGGCCGGGCCGACGGCGGTGGGCGTCGCCCCCGCGCCCCGCAGGGCACCGGAGTCGCCACAGCCCGCCACGGCCGCCGCCAGCAGGGCGACGAGGGCTGCGAGCACGAGACGGCTGGGCCGGGTGGGGGTCACTGCGCTCCTGCGTCCGGGCCGGCCTCGATCCGGGGCCAGGGGGACGGCTCGGTGCGCGAGGTCGGCGTGAAATCGACGTAACCGACGCCGTACACCATATTCGTAGGGAAGTCCTTTTTGTTCGCGGGTGGGTTCGGTGGGGCTGGTGAGGGCGTAGGGCCGCGGGGCCGGGGGGCTATTCCGCCAGTTCCTCCAGGAGGCGGGCCGTGGGCAGACCGGCGCGCAGGTACTCCACGAACAGGTCGTTGTGCAGGGCCCAGGGCGAGCGGCGGCTGCGGATCAGGCGGATCGCCTCGTCGGAGCTGTGTCCCGCGAGGACCAGCGCGTGCGCGACCACGAGCCCCGAGCGGTTGTAGCCGTGGTAGCAGCGCACCAGGACCCGGCGCCCGTCCTCCAGCGCGTCGTCCGCGGCCCGCGCGAGCCGGATCACCCCGGCGAGCTGTGTCCCGTCCAGGGGACCGTCCGGAATCGGCCACACATGGTGCTCGACGCCCGGGTCGGGGCCGTGCCCCGGCAGCCGCAGCAGCGTCAGGACGAGGTCGAACTCATCCCTCACGACCGCGAATTCCGGCTCGCCGGCACGCCCGGCGAACGCGTGTCCGCCCATCCACAGGCCAGGCACGATCTCGCTCCACGGGCTGTCCGGAGCGGGCACATCGGGTTGCTTTCTGCGAGTCCGCAACAGCGCCTCCCACAACTCCCCCAACTGCTCACAAAGGTAACCGGGTTCTTGCCCCTGGAGCACCCCGCCTGTTCCCATGGTCATGGGGTGATGGTGCATGAACGGACTGCGCGTGATACCGACCTGGCGCCACGGGCAGGAGCGCCTGTACGTGTGCCTGACCGACGGGAGGAACGTCGCCTGGTACGACCGTGACGCAGCCCGCGTCAATCTGCTCAGTGAGGAGCGCCGGGAGGACGTGCTCGACGCGCTCGGCCCGTTCCTGACCGGCCCCGTGACGGTGGGGCCTCCACCCGTCCCGACCCCCGCGGAACTGGCCCGACTGACCCTCCACCCGGACGACGACCTCGCGCCGAACCGGCCCGGCGAGGCGCTGGCGATCGACCTCGACCGCGACCCGGGCCCGGCGCGCCGCCTGCGGCCCGACCCGCGGCGCCGTGCGCTCGCCGCCGAGCAGGCGGTCGGGGAGGCACTGGACCATCTGGAGGGCGCGGGCTGGCACAGCCTCCACTCCATCCCGCTCCCTGGCGGCGATCGCGTCCACCACTTGCTGATCGGCCCCGGCGGCATCTTCGCCCTGCGCTCCCTGTACGCCCGCAAGCAGCGGGTTCTCGTCGCCGACCCCATGGTGACCGTCGGCCGCCGGGAGCCGTATCCGCTGCTGCGCCGGGTCCGTGCCGACGCCGACCGGGCCTCGTACGCACTGACCGCCGAGGTCCACGCCGTCCTGGCCGTGGCCGGCCCCGCCGACCTCGATGTCCTCGCCCCCCTCCGCGAGGTCCGTGTCCTGCGGGACACCGACCTGTCCTCGCTGGCCCGCCTCGGGGGTGTCCTGAAGCCGGCGGACGTGGAGGCACTGCACGCGATGGCCCGCGACCGCCACACATGGCTACGAACGTGACTTCGTAGCCCTGGATCGCTGCGTGCCGGTATCTGTGTGGCTGCGGGCGGGTGGGGGCTGGTCGCGCAGTTCCCCGCGCCCCTGGGGTCGGGGCTGCGCCCCGGATCCCCCGTCCGCTGGAAGTGCTTTGGCTGCGGGCCGGTGGGGGCTGGTCGCGCAGTTCCTCGCGTCCCTGAAAGCCTTGGCTCGGTCGGCGTTCGAGGGTGAGGTTCTGCCAAACCAACCCGGGCCCGCAGTCTCCGGCCCGTCCGGCGTGTGAGGCCGCGACCCACCCACCCCGGCGCGTGTCTTCAGCCCGTCCAGCGCTAGAGGACGAGGTCGGAGGCCGATGCCCCACCCACCCCGGCCCGCTTGGTCAGGAGGACGGGGTGAGGAGGGGGGAGAGGAGGTCGCCGTGTCGCTGCAGGCGCGCAGCGATGTCGTCGGCGTGGAACACGAGCCGGGACGGGTCCCCGCAGGACGCGACCTCGTCCCAGGTGACGGGGGCGGACACGGTGGGCGCGGCCCGCGCACGCAACGTGTACGGCGTAGCCGTCGTCTTCCGCGCCGCGTTCTGACTGTGGTCGACGAACACCTTCCCCGGCCGCAGACTCTTGGTCATCCGGTGCGTGACGAGCGCCGGCAACGCCCGCTCCGCCTCCACAGCCAGCTCCCTCGCATACGCGCTGACGTCCGAGGACGGCACCCGCACCACCGTCGCCAGCAGATGCAGCCCCTTCGATCCGGACGTCTTCGCGTACGCCTCGATCCCGTCCACAGCCAACCGCTCCCGCAGCCACAACGCGACCTCGCAGCACTCGACGACCGTCGCCGGCGCCCCCGGGTCGAGGTCGAACACGATCCGGTCGGCCAGACCGGGCGCGTCCACCCGCCACTGCGGCGTGTGGAACTCGGTGACGAGGTTCGCCGCCCACATCAGCGAGGGCAGGTCCTGGACCAGCACCATCCGGGCGGGGCCCTCCGTCCGGGGGACCTCGGCGGTGCGGACCCAGGCGGGGGCGCCGGGCGGCACGTTCTTGGTGAAGAAGACCTGCCCGTCCGGCCCGTCGGGGTAGCGGAGGAAGGAGACCGGCCGGTCGTGGAGGTGCGCCAGCAGGGGTTCCGCGACCGTCGCGTAGTAGTGCAGGACCTCACCCTTGGTGAAGCCGGTCGCGGGGTACAGCACCTTGTCCAGATTCGTGAGCGCGAGCCGCCGTCCCGCCACTTCCGTGATCGGCGTCATACGACGAGAGTCGCATGAAATCGCCATCAAGGCGCCGAGATCGCCCCGCCGCTCCCTTGCGGATGTGAGGTCGCGCCCACCCGTCTAGCCTGGCTTTCAACCGCACCCCGCGAGCCCGTGTCAGCGAGAACCCGCGTCACCAAGAACCCGCGTCAGCGAGAACCCGCGTCACCAAGAACCCGCGTCAGCAGGAACCACCAGGAAGGTGCCGCACGTGCGATCCATCTGGAACGGCGCCATCTCCTTCGGTCTGGTCAGCATCCCGATCAAGGTCGTGAACGCGACGGAGAGCCACTCGATCTCCTTCCGCCAGGTCCACCTGGACGACGGCGGCCGCATCCGGTACCGCAAGTTCTGCGAACTGGAGGACCGCGAGGTCACCACCGGTGAGATCGGCAAGGCGTACGAGGACGCGGACGGCACGCTGATCCCGATCACGGACGAGGAGCTGGCCGCGCTGCCGATCCCCACCGCGAGGACGATCGAGATCGTGGCGTTCGTGCCGGCCGAGCGGATCGACCCGCTCCAGATGGACACGGCGTACTACCTGGCCGCGAACGGCGTCCCCGCCACAAAGCCGTACGTCCTGCTGCGCGAGGCGCTCAAGCGCAGCCAGAAGGTCGCCGTCGCGAAGTTCGCACTGCGCGGGCGGGAGCGACTCGGCATGCTGCGCGTGGTGGACGACGTGATCGCCATGCACGGGCTGCTGTGGCCGGACGAGATCCGGTCCACGCAGGAGGTCGCCCCGGACGCGAGCGTGACCGTACGGGACAAGGAACTCGACCTGGCCGACGCCCTCATGGACACCCTCGGCGAGGTCGAGCTCACCGAACTGCACGACGACTACCGCGAGGCCGTCGAGGAACTCATCGCCGCCAAGGCCTCCGGCGAACTCCCGGCCGCGCCCCCCGCCGGGGAGCGGGCCGGCGGCAAGGTGCTCGACCTGATGGCCGCCCTGGAGAAGAGCGTGCGCGCGGCCAAGGTGTCCCGGGGCGAGGAGACGGGCGAGGAAGCCGGGGCGCGGACCGGCGAATCCGCCGAGGTCACCCCGCTGCCCTCCCGCAGGTCGGCCCGTACGGCGCCCAAGGAGGTCGGCGGGAAGAAGTCCACGTCGACCGCGAGGAAGACGGCGGCGAAGAAGACGGTCGCGAAGTCCACGGCGAAGTCGAAGGACCAGGCGGCCGGCAAGGCGGCGGCCACCAAGTCCACCGCGAAGAAGACGGCGGCCAAGAAGACGACCGCCAAGAAGGCGACGGGGAAGAAGACGGCCGCGAAGAAGGCCACCCCGCGGGGCCGAGCCTCGGCCTGACCGCTCCGGGGCACCCGCGAGCGCCGGAGCCCCGTCACCTCGTACGGCTCACCTCGTCCGGCTCACCCCGTACGCCGCAGGGCCAGCACCGCATTGTGCCCGCCGAACCCGAACGAGTTGCTCAGGGCGAGGTCGCCGAGCGCGGGCAGCCGGCGGGGCCTCTTGGTCACCACGTCCAGGTCGATCGCTTCGTCCTGGTCGTCGCAGCCGATGGTGGGTGGGATGAGGCCGTGGTGGAGGGTGAGCACCGTGGCGACGGCCTCCACACCGCCCGCGGCTCCCTGGAGATGGCCGAGGTGGCCCTTCAGTGCGGTCACGGGCACGCTCCCGCCGAGCACGGCGTGCAGCGCGCTCGCCTCGGCGAGGTCGCCGTCGACGGTGGCGGTGGCATGGGCGTTGACGTGGACGACGTCCACGACATGGGCACCGGCGTCGTGGACGGCCCGGCGCAGTGCCAGCGCCACGCCGCTGCCGGACGGGTCGGGCGCGGCCATGTGGTGGGCGTCGGCGGACAGTCCCCAGCCCGCGGCCTCGCAGTAGATGCGCGCGCCGCGTGCCCGGGCGTGCTCCTCGGCCTCCAGGAGCAGGAAGCCCGCGCCCTCGCCGTTCACGAAGCCGTCGCGGTCGCTGGCGAACGGCCGGGAGGGGCTGGTGGATCCGAGCTCGTGGGTGGAGAGCGCGCGCATGGCGGCGAACGAGGCCATGATCGCGGGGGTGACGACGGCTTCGGCGCCCCCGGCGAGGGCGACGTCCACCCGGCCGTACCGGATGCGGTCGATGGCCTGTCCGATGGCTTCGGTGCCGGAGGCGCACGCGCTGGTCACGGTGCGGGCCTCGCCGGTGATGTGCAGCGCGAGCGACACCTGGGAGGCGGCCTGCGAGGGCACGGTCATCGGAGTGGTGAGCGGGGACACCGCGCGCGGGCCCTTGTCCCGCAGCTTGCGGTCGCCGCCGACGAGCACGGAGGCGTCACCGAGGATGGCCCCGACCGAGACGCCGACCCGCTCGGGCGCCAGCCCGCTCTCCGTCGTGCCGGCCGGGTCCAGCCCGGCGTCCTGCCAGGCCTCCCGGGCGGCGAGCACCGCGAACTGGGCGGACCGGTTCATCCGCCGCGCCTGCGGCCGGGGCAGCAGACCGACGGGGTCCACGGGCACGCTGCCCGCGACCCGCACGGGCAGTTCGGCGAACTCCTCGCCCTCCAACTCGCTTATCCCGCACCGGCCCTCGACCAGCCCCCGCCACAGCTCCTCGACCCCGACACCGAGCGGCGTCACGGCACCGAGCCCGGTGACGACGACCCGGCGGGGTGCGTACACCTCGGCGACCCGTTTCGGACGCGGGTGATGTCGTACGACATGTCCTGTTCGGGTGACTTGTTCGGCCACGTTCCGCAGTTCCTCGTCCGGGACGGGATCCTCGCCCCGGCGGTCCAGGTCCCGGTACCAGTGACCCCACCTGCGGGTGTACGACTCCTCGACGGCCCGGGGGTCCACGGCGCGCAGTGAGGTGATGCGGTCGCCGTCCCGGAATTCCACCGGACCGAGGTCGGTGGAGGTGATCTCGGGAATTGCCCCGACATCCATTCGACGGCAGGCCGTGGTCACTTGGTGACCGCGTTCGAATACCTCGTCGTGATCAATTCCGCCGAGTGGCGGCCGCAATGTCAGGCGAATGGTGTGGGGGGTCTCGGGCAGGGTGTGCATCACCACGTACCAGGTGTTCTCCACCACATCCTGTTCGGACAGGGAGACCAGATCACCAGGGATCACTTCGGCGACGGTGACGGCGTGGGGCTGTACGGGAACGTCGGGCGAACTGCGCATGGGGAGCGATTGCTTTCTGTGGGGATTTCCGTCCCCAACTTTCGGTGACAAAGTACGAATTGCCTAGATGTCCCCACCACATAGTGGGCAACGTCACCGAAAACAGTGATCAGTATTTCGCTCCCGTACCTCCAATACCGCCCCTGGTCGGACAACCGAATCCCGTGGCCGCCGAGTTCGTCGCATTATCGTCCCGGTGTGGGCGGCCGGGCCGCGGGGCCCGGCACGTACCGGACCCCGCCCACCTGTGAAGACAGGCCCTAGCTCTTACGGTCCTGGAGTTGAGGGCGTTGGTTGTTGTTGCGCTCGCCGTTCTGGAGCTCGCCGTTCTGGAGGTCGACCGCCCGGCTCCACCGTGTCGATGGCGTGGGGGAGGGCGCCCAGGAATCGGCGGTGATCTCTTCGGAGTTGAGCACGTTGTCGCCGTAGAGATCCCGCAGCCAGCTGGCCTGGTAGATGGTGTCGAGGTAGCGCTCGCCGAGGTCCGGACCGATGGCCACGGCGGTGAGTTCGCGTGCGTCGTGCCGGCTCAACCAGTCCGTCGCGCCGCTGACCACCGTGCCGGTGGAGCCGCCGAACACGAACCCTCTCCTGGCCAGCCGGTGGCAGGTACGGACGGTGTCCCTCTCCTCGACTCGTATCACTTCGTCCACGTAGGACTCGTCGAGCAGGGGCGGGCGCATGCTCATTCCGAGGCCCGGAATCATTCGGCGGCCGGGCGGACCACCGAAGGACACCGAGCCCACGCTGTCCACCGCGACGACCCGCACCGGACGGTGCCACTCCCGGAAGTAGCGCGCGCAGCCCATCAGGGTGCCGGTGGTGCCGGCCCCGACGAACAGCACGTCCAGCTGCGGGAACTGACGGGCGATCTCCGGCGCCGTCCTGCGGTAGTGCGCCTTCCAGTTGCTCGGGTTGGTGTACTGACTGAGCCACACATACCGGTCGTCGGAGGCGCACAGCGCACGCACGTATTCGATCCGCGCGCCGAGATAGCCGCCGTTGCTCTCCTGCTGACCGGCGATCATGTGTACCTGACTGCCCAGGGCCTCCATCATCATCCTGGTCGACAGGTTGCCGCGGGAGTCCGTCACGCACAGGAATCGGTATCCCTTGCTCGCCGCGATCATGCTCAGCGCCACGCCGAGGTTCCCGGACGAGGATTCGACCAGGATCGAATTCGACTTCAGAACTCCGTCCCGCTCGGCGGCCTCCACCATCTCGATGGCGGCCTTCAGCTTGATCGAGCCGGCGAAGTTGAAGCCCTCGCACTTCAGGAAGAGCGAGTGCCCGATGATCGCCCGGAGGTCGACATAGAGATCCTCTTCGTTGTAGGCCTGGGGAACGGAAATGACGGGCACGACGGTCTCCTCAATCTGGAGCAGAGCACTTTCGGAATGTCCGTCCGACCGTGGGCGGGCTTCTTCGCTTCTTCGGGCGGGAGGCCGTGTCCATCCGGGTCGGACAGGGCCCTGCGTCAGGGGCCGCTGTCTGCTGCGGCCCGGGTTCGAGGCCGGCTCATCCGTACCGGCTCAGTTCGTGGAAGAAGTCGTCGACGACGTGCAGTTCACCGCCGCGGGCCACTTCGTCGTAGACGTACTTGCCGACCGCGAGGTCGAGCACCCCGAGGCCGAAGGGTGAGAACACCACCGGCCGGTCCGCCGGCACGGTCACCCGCCCGGCCATCACGTCGTCCAACGTGCCGTGCACGAAGTCCCGGTTGCCCGTGAGCTGCTCGACCAGATGCGGCGAGGTGTCGGCCTTCAGACAGTGCTCGATGTCGTCGACGATGTTGGTCGAGGCGAGCAGGATCTCCGGCGCGAGGTCGCGCAGCGACACATGCAGCACCACAGGGTTGTGTTCGAACCAGGACAAATCGCTGACGTGCGGCTTCCCGGCGACAGTCGCGAAGACCACCAGGTCGCTGTTGCGGATCAGCTGCTCGGCGTTGTCGTGCACGGTGATCCGGCCGGTGGCGCCCGACTGCTCCAGGTAGCACCGGAACCCCGCCGCGCTGTCGGGGGACAGGTCGTGCACACCGATCTCGTCGAACGACCAGCCGGTGCCGTTCAGGAACGTGTGGATGTACCGGGCGATCAGGCCCACCCCGAAGAAGCCGACCCGCGCCGGTCGCGGCCGGTCACGGCTGAGCCGGTCGGCGGCCGCCGCGGCTGACGCGGCCGTCCTGGTGGCGCTGATGATCGAGCTCTCCAGACAGGCGAACGGGTAGCCGGTGTCATGGTCGTTGAGGATCAGTACGGCCGAGGCCCGGGGGACACCGGCCGCCACGTTCTCCGGAAAGCTGGAGATCCACTTCAGGCCGTCCACCCGCACCTCCCCGCCGATCGAGGCGGGCAGCGCGATGATCCGGGAGGACGGACGGTCGGGGAACCGCAGGAAGTACGACGGCGGGTTCACCGAGTCACCGGCGCCGTGCACCCGGTAGGTGGCCTCGACCAGCTCCACGATCTGCTTCTCGCGTCCGCGCAGCGCGCGCTGGACCTGGGCGCCGGGGATCACCGCGAACGGCGGCACGGTGACCGGCGCGGCCGGAGCGGACTTCGGCGCGGATTGCGACGTGGTGGAACGGGTGGTGGTCATGACGCGGTCACCTCGACGGTCGGGGAGCAGTCGGTCAGGCGCACCGGGTCGGCCAGGGCGACGAGCACTTCGCGTGGTCCCTCGAAGGGCTCCCTGCTGTGCGCGGTGCGGATGTTGTCGACGAGCATGAGGTCGCCGGCCTGCCACGGCTCGCGTGCGGTGTGGGCCTCGTAGACGCTGTTGAGCAGCTCCACGACGTCCTCGCCGATCGGGTCGCCGTTGCCGAAGCGGGTGTTGAACGGCAGCCCGTCGGCCCCGTAGACGTCCATCAGGTACTCGCGCACCTCGGGGGCCATCGTCCACTCGTTGAGGAACGCGATCTGGTTGAACCAGCAGCGGCGGCCGGTGACCGGGTGACGCACCACGGCGCTGCGGCGCTGTCGGGTGCGCAGCCCACCGTCCGGCTGCCACTCGAACGCGATCGCGTTGGCGCGGCAGTAGCTCTCGACGGCGGCACGGTCCTCGGTGCCGAACGCCTCGGCCACGGTCGCCCCGATCTCGTCGTTGTAGCTGCGGGTGAGCAGCCAGCCCTCGCGCTCGAACCGCCCGGTCAACTCGGCGGGCAGCGCGTCGAGCACGGTCGGCGCGTCGGCCACCGCGGTCGCCCCGCCGTCGGTGGGCGCGCTCAGACAGGCGAACATCATCAGGCCGGGGAACTCGAGCGTGTAGCTCAGTTCGTGGTGCATGCACATCGGCTGGTTCGGCGGCCACTTCGTCGAGGAGTACACGCCGTCGGAGTAGGTCCGTCGGGGTGCGAAGACCTCTTTCTCGGTCATCAGACCGGTGGCGAGCTTCGAGAAGACGGCACCGGTCTCGGCCGCGTCGCGCAGCCCGAGACCGCGGATCAGGACGCAGCCGTGCTCGGCGACGGCGGCGCGCAGCGCGTCCCGGTGCGCGGCTGCCCAGCCCGCCGCGCCACCGGTGACCTCTGCCCGCAGGAGCGGAGGTCTGCCGGGCTGCAGTTCCACGTCGACGATCGACGCCGTGGAAGTGGACGACATCTCGGTTTCCTTTCCGTAGCCACTCAGTCGGTTGTCACTCGGGTCAGTCACTCGTCGGTGTCATTCGTTGGTTGTCATCCGTCAGTTGTCAGTCGTCGGTTGTCACTGGTCAG
Organism: Streptomyces sp. NPDC111656; assembly: GCF_055656965.1. Taxonomy (NCBI): domain Bacteria; kingdom Bacillati; phylum Actinomycetota; class Actinomycetes; order Kitasatosporales; family Streptomycetaceae; genus Streptomyces; species Streptomyces sp. NPDC111656. The sequence goes on along the minus strand of NZ_JBVKCA010000002.1, from coordinate 17,548 downwards.
TTGTCGCTCAGGAAGGAGCGAACAGTTCGGCGGCGCGCAGAACGGCCTGTGCCGCTTCGGCCGGACGGGTGCGCGGGAAGTAGTGGCCGCCGTCGGCGAGCTCGTGCAGATCGACCTGTTCGGCCAGGAGCTCCCAGTCGCGACAGCGGTACGGGTGGTCCGCCGTGCTCGGGTCGTCGGCGGCGACGACCACGGTGACCGGAGCGGACAGCTTCGGTGTCGGCGGGTTGTCCAGGAGGTCGGCGAAACAGCGGTGTGCGGACACGCAGTCGTGCCGGTAGGCGGCACCCACGTGCTCGGCGTGCCGGGCGTCCAGCTCGCCGAGTTCGGTGTACCCGCCGGCCGCGCTCAGCTGCGCGGCGATCTCGGCGTCGCTCAGTTCCGTCAGCTCGTCGATGGCGGCACGTCGGCGGGCGGCGTCGCCGAGCAGTTGCGCGCCGAGGAACACCCGCTGGACGTCCACCCCGCGCTCCTGGAGCCTTCTGGCCGTCTCCACGGCCGGCGCGGCGCCCGAGGAGTGGCCCCACAGCAGGATCCTGGTCAGTCCGCGGCGGACGATCTCGTCGACGACCTGTTCGACCACCTGTGTCATCGGTGCGAACGGTTCGCTGTCGGCGGCCATGTCGTGACCGGGCAGCTCGACGGCGTAGACGGCGGGCCCCCCGGGCGGCAGCGCCCTGGCCAGCGGCTGGAAGTTCACCGCGTTGCCGCCGGCGTACGGGAAGCACACCAGGGCCCCGGCCCGCGCATCGTCCGATTCCGACAGCGGGTGCAGCAGCCCGGGGCGCCGCTCGGACCTGCCGTCGATCAGCGCGGCCAGGTCGGCGAGGACCGGGTGACGGGTGACGTCCTTGAGGGACACCGCACGGTCCAGGGTGATGGCGAGCTTCACCGCCGAGAGGGAGGTGCCGCCGCGGTCGAAGAAGTGGTCGCGGCGTCCGATCCGGTCCTGCGGGACGCCGAGGACCTTCGCCCAGGCGGCCGCCAGCCGGTGTTCGGTCTGTGTGCTCGGCGCGTCGTAGTCGTCCTGGACGTCGTCGAGTTCTCCGGCGAGTGCCTGCAGGGTCTTCCTGTCGATCTTGCTGTTGGCGGTCAGCGGCAGGCTTTCGCGCCAGTGGAAGGCCGACGGGACCATGTACTCGGGCAGCGACTCGGCGAGCCGGGCCGGCAGGACGTCGCCGTCGAGGGCCCGCGGGCCCGAGTAGAACGCGACCAGGTGCTTGCTCTGATCGGCCCGCTCGGCGACGACCACCGCGCCGTCGCGCACCCCCGGCACCCGCAGCAGGGTGTTCTCGATCTCGCCGATCTCGATCCGGAAGCCACGGATCTTGACCTGGGTGTCCCGGCGGCCGAGGAACTCCAGCTTGCCCCCGGGCTGCCAGCGGCCGTAGTCGCCACCCCGGTAGAGCCGGGCGCCCTCACGGTGTGGATCGGCCAGATAGGCCTGCCGGGTGCGCTCGGGGTCGTTGATGTAGCCGCGGCCGACGCAGACGCCGGAGAACACGATCAGACCGGGGGCACCGAGCGGCACCAGGGCGAGGTGTTCGTCGACGACGTAGACGCGCACGTTGTTGACCGCGCGGCCGAGCAGGATGCGGTCCGGCGCCCGGTCCATGACCTCGTGGTTGGTGTCGTCCGAGGTCTCGGTCAGCCCGTAGGCGTTGACCAGCTTGATCCCGGGCTGGACGGCGAACCAGCGCTCCGTGAGCTCCTTCTTCAACGCCTCGCCGGTGACCGACACACATCGCAGGTCCGGCAGCTCGCGGGGGTGCTGCCGCAGACAGGACACGACGACGTCCAGGTACGAGGGCACGACCTGGAGCACGGCGACCCGGCCCTCGACGATCTTGTCGACGAACCGCTGGACGTCCAGGATCACCTCCTGCTCCACCAACAGGGTCTGCCCGCCGACCAGGAGCCCGGACACCAGTTGCCACAGCGAGATGTCGAAGCACTGGGGCGCGGTCTGCGCGACCACCTGTCCCTTGCCGAGCCCCAGGTCGTCGATCTTGGCGTAGAGGTGATTGAGCATCCCCGCGTGCTCGCACATCGCGCCCTTCGGCTCACCCGTGGAGCCGGAAGTGAAGTAGATGTAGGCGAGTTGGTCCGGTGCGACGGGCACGCCCGGATCGTCGTCGGCGTGGTCCTCCGCGTAGGCCGCGTCGATGAGGACCTTCCCGATCCCGGACAGGGACTCCAGGGCCTGGTCGAGGGTGGTGGTGCTGCCGTGCTCGGTCAGCACGAGGGCGCACCCGGCGCGAGTGAGGGTGGTGGCGATGCGGCCGGCCGGGAAGTGCGGCTCGATGGGCAGGTACACGCCCCCGGCCTTGAAGACCGCCAGCACGGCGGCCGGCCAGTCCAGGTTGCGTTCGGTCACCACCGCGACCACGCCCTCCCGGCGCAGCCCGCGTGCCAGCAGCGCGCGTGCCAGCCGGTTGGCCCGGGCGTTGAGCTCGCGGTAGGTCCACCGCCGTTCACCGTGTACGGCCGCGACGGCGTCCGGGTGTTCCCGCACCCGCTGTTCGAACAACTCGTGCATCCGGCGATCGGGCAGCTCCCGGCGGGGTCCGGCGAGCCCTTCGAACTGGAAGCGGAGTTCCTCGGCGGAGAGCAGGCCCTGCCGTCCGTGCTCGGCATCCGGGCCGACGGCGATCAGGGCGAGCGCGGTGACGTGGTAACCGGAGATCCGGGCGGCGCAGTCCGCGTCGAGTACGTCGGTCCGGTACCGCAGCCGCAGCACGAGCCGGCCGTCCCGCCACGAGAACCCGATCCACACCACGGTGTCCTCGGGCAGGTCGCCGCCCACACCGCCCGGATCGAAGACGGCCTCGAACGGCGGCTCGGTCAGGCCCAGTTCGCGCCTGAGGTCGTCGACCGGGAAGTCCTTGTGCGACAACAGCTCCGACGCGGCCTGATGGGCGTTCAGCAGCAGCGTCCGCCACGTCGGGGGTTCGGTCGTCAGGCGGCAGGGCAACGGCCGGCCGCCGTCGGCGGGGACGTAGCCGGACACGATCTCGCGCTCACCGGACAGCGCGGCGAGCACCTTGGCGTGCGCGGCCAGCAGCACCGAGTCGAGCGGTACGGCCAGGTCCTGCGCCAGCCCGCGCAGCGGTCCCGCGACGTCCTCCGGGACCGTCGTCTCGTAGACGGCGACGCCCGCCACCGGCTGGGGCGTCCACCGCGGCACCGCGGTGAACCCACCGGCCACGAGCTGACCGCGCCAGAACTCCCGATCGGCTTCCACTTGCACTCTCATCGCATCTTCCCGTTTGACTGGGCCTGCAGGCCGGAGCGGTCACGCTGTGCCTCGTACGCCAGTGCGACAGGCTGATAGGGGGCCTCGCGCGTTTCGGCCGCCGGATTTCCGCCCCACCGGGCGCGCTCCGGGACCTCCTCGCCCTTCATGAGGAAGGAGTCGGGAGCGAGTTCCGCGCCGTCGCCCATCGTCACGCCGTAGTGGACGTGGGCGCCGACACCGAGCGTGGAGCCGGCGCCGATCGTGCTGCGGTCGGACTTGAAGGTGCCGTCCTCCTGCGAATGGCACTGGATCTTGCTTCCCGCATTGAGCGTGCAGTCGCTCCCGATGGTGGTGAGCATCCGCTCCGTCAGGTGGCAGCCGTCGTCGAAGACCCTGCTGCCGATCTGAACGCCCAGCATCCGCCAGATCAGGCTCTTGAAAGGGGTCCCGTTGAAGATGTTGAGGTAGTTCTCGGGCACCTTCCAGAGGCGCTCGTGCCACCAGAAGTACGGATCGTAGATGGAACACAACTGCGGTTGCAGCCCGCGGAATGCGGCGATGCAGCGCTCCACCAGCACGAAGTAGAACGGCGTGAAAGCAAGGCTGAACACCAGGAACGCGGCGATCAGTACATGCCCGTAGGAGTCGTACAGATCGACATCAGCGAGAGCGACCACCGTGAGGACGAAGAAGTAGATCCACCGCACCGTCAGGAACAGGACCATCGAGCGGATGTTGTAACGATTCTTCGCGGCGAGACTGCGGCGGAACTCCTCGCCGCTGCGGAGATGGTCGAACCGTGAGTCGCGCTCGACCGTCCGGGGAATCTCGAAACACGGTGAGCCCAACAGGCCCACCCCCTCGCGCACTTCGCCTTCGAGCGGAATCATCACCTTCGTCGCGAGGAGGCAGTTCTCGCCCGTCCTGGCTCCCGACGGATAGGCGATGTTGTTCCCGATGAAGTTGCGCGGTCCGATCGAGGCCTTGGACACCCGGAAAGAGGAGCTCGAATAGTCCGCGTTGACGATGGAGAGACCGTCGGCGACCATCGTGCCGCTGCCCACCGAGCACAGATACGGGCTCTCGTGCTGCACTTCCGTGCCGAAGTTCGACCCGGTCTGTTCGATCCGGGACAAGTCGTATCCGAGGCCGCGCAGATAGTAGACGATGTAGGAGCTGTCACCGAGCAGCCATTTGAAGAACTTGATGTTGGTCATGCGCCCGATCGCGCGGAACGTCGAGTAGTGGAAGCCGTACAGCGGATAGACCTTGTCCGGCTGGATGACCAGGTTCAGCAGGCGCGGAACGGTGAACAGCACGACCACGCCGAAGACGACGAAGCCGAAGAACAGCACGAAGGACAGGGCCAGCGCGTCGGCGTAGAGACCCGGTGAGGTGAACCCCACCGAACCCGGGCCCAACCGGTTGTGCAGCGCCGGCACCAGGTCGATCAGCATGTACGCGCCCCCGACCATCAGCGGCACGTAGACGAAGAACACCTGAAGCAGGGTGACGAATCCGAAGCCGACCCGGCGCAGTGTGCCGCACGCTGCCGACTCGATCCGCACGTAGTCGTGCTCGGTGGGCTGTGCCGGCGATCCGTGCCACTGCTGGCCGTCCGGGACCGTCTGGCCGCTGTACAGCGTGGACGTGTGGCCAAGCTGCGCCCCGTCGCCCATCGACGTGTCGATGTCGAGCACGGTCTTCTCGCCGATGAACACGTCCCGGCCCAGGGTGACCCGGCCGGTCTGGATACGTCCTGCGTGCGCCCGGTAGCAGTGGAAGGACGAGTCCTTGCGGATCACCGTTCCGGCGCCGATCGTGAGCAGGTCGGGGCAGGCCGGAGTCTGGCGGGAGAGGATCGTGACCCCCTTGCCGATCCGGGCGCCCAGGGCGCGCAGGTACAGCACGTACAGGGGATTGCCGACGAAGAAGATCATCGGGTTTGCGTGGATCAGCGCCTTGACCGTCCAGAAGCGCAGATATGTCAGTCCCCAGATCGGGAATTCACGCGGTTTCCACCGGCCGACGAGAATCCATTTGGCCGCGATCGGGAAAGTGCACAGAGCGACGAAACCGATGGAGCCGAAGGCGAGCGATCGCAGGTAGATTTCGATCACGTTCGAGCCTGCGGAAACCCATCCATATCCTCGGTCGGCGGCAATTCCGGCGAGGAATGAATATCCCATGAAGAACAGGAACTGAAGGGCTCCACAGAGGACGTACCGCGCCGTACCGGCCCGTGTCACCACCGCGGCCGGCGCCGGAATCGGCGACTCGGTCAGAAGCGGTTCGGCGTCCGCGAGGCCCGTCGCCAGGCTTCGGATCGTCGGGTGCCGGTAGATGTCCTTCATCGACGCCGAGGGGAGATCCGGCCGCTTCCTGATTCGTGCGCAGAATTGGGCCATCACCAATGAGTTGGCGCCGAGGTCGTTGAAGAAGTGACTCTCGACCGACACTCGTTCGACGTCGATGACGACGGCCAACACGTCGGCGAGCTCCTTCTCGATGCCGCTGTTCGGTCCGGTGTACCCACGCTTGTCGAGTGTGGGTTCACTCGGACCAGGCGTCAGGACTTCGACGGACTTCTCCTCCATACGAGCTCCTTGAGGAACTTTCGAACGCCGCCTGCCAATACGGTCGACGCCCTGCACGCGCGCCTTTCGATGGCCGGAGCGAGTAATCCGGAAGCCATGAGGTCGGGATCTGTTCTCCGGTTACGAAACCGGCCCGGTCACAAGACCGTTGCCTCAGTCTTATCCGCCCATCCGTGGGGCTGCCACTCGAACCGGATCGTGTCGGTATGGCACTGTCCTTCGACGGCGTCAGGGGGTTCTCGCTGCTGACGCCCGATGCCCGCGGCACAGAGCGGTCGCCACCCGTTTTCACTCCTCGTCCACGATCCCGTTCGACGGGCCGGCGAGGGGTTGCGCACGGGATTCGCCTTACTGCGTACGAGTGGCGCGTACCTGATTTCGGACGGGCGGGCGGACGCCACCGACGGGGTCGCGGACGCGGACGTGGAGGACTCTGGGCAGGCGGAGATCTGCGGGGACGTGGAGATCTGTGGGGCCGTGGAGATCTGTGGGGACGCGGAGATCTGTGGAGACGTGGAGACCTGGAGACCCGGAGATCTGTGGAGACCTTGAGGAGAGGCGCGGCGCGCGGCCGGGCCTCCGGCCGCACACGGGCGCGAGGAGAGGGCGCGGGGGCGTCCACGAAGAGAACTGCCGCCGGGCACCCCATCACGCCCGAGCCGTCCGGCACCCCATGCATGCCTGAGCCGGAGGCGTCCACGCGGTCGCGTGGACGCCTCCGGCTCGGCTCGACTCGGACCGGGACCCCGTTACCGCCCGGCAGGGGGCGCCGCGTGTCCTGACGGCGACTTCTCCGTGCCGGATACACGCACCAGGTCGACGTCGCTCGCGCGGACGTAGGCGATCCGGTGGCCGAACTGGATCTCGTAGTACTCCTCGCGCCCCGTCACCACAAGGCTCGGTGTGTCGCTGAAGGTCGACCTGTCGATGTAGGAACCGACGGGCCGGGACTGTGCCACGTACCGCTGGCCCGCGAGAAGGCTGTACGGGAGCGGGGACTCGGACTGCTGTTCCACCCCCTCCGGGTAGGCCTCCTCCTCCGGCAGGGCACGCCCGAACACCGGGATCTCGCTCAAGCCTTCCTTCGGAGTCACGAACCGGCCGCTCGCGCCGACGGCCGTCGGATGGTTCTTCGGGTTCTTGAACCACGCCTTGTGACCCAGATACCAGATCGCCGTCCAGTCGCCACTGCGTCCGGCGACCGCGTAGGTCTGGCCGGCGGAGACCCGCGACCCCAGGTCGTTGACGTCCTCCGTGGAGTCCTCGCCGTCGGGGCGCCGGCCCGGGTCCTGGATCAGTGGCGCGTGCTCGTCCGGCTCGGTGTGCAGGCGGACGGCGCTGGAGCCGTGCGGCGCGCACTTCACACCGCTCTTGGTGCACCCCGTGAACACCGGCTTGTGGGTGCCGAAGTCCGGCAGCACGGTCACCAGGTCGCTGTCGGGCCCGGCCGTCGCACGCAGGGGCGCGCCGAGGAGGTCGAAGTAGTGCCGCCAGTCCCAGAAGGGGCCGGGGTCGTCGTGCATGTCGGGGATGCTCGAGGCGGTCGGCGACGCGACGTTGTCATGCCCGAAGATGTGCTGACGATCGAGCGGGATGTCGTACTTCTTCGCCAGGTAACGCACCAGTTTGGCCGAGGCCTGGTACATCTGCTCCGTGTACCAGGCGTCGGGCTTTCTGAGGAACCCCTCGTGCTCGATGCCGATCGAACGGGCATTCACGAACTGGTTCCCGGAGTGCCAGGCCACGTCCTTGGTCCTGATGTGCTGGGTGACATGGCCGTCCTTGGAGCGGATCGAGTAGTGCCAGGACGCCTCCGTCGGATCCTGCACGGTCTGACGCATGGACGGCAGGTCCGCCTCCGTGTCGTGGATGACGATGTACTCGATCTTCTGGTCCCTGGGCCGGTCGGCCAGGTCGTGATTGCCGTAGTCGCCGTTGTCGTTGTACTCGACGTACGGCGCGGCGAGCCAGTCGCAGGTCAGCCCCGCGGGACACTCGACCTCCTTGGGCCGCCGTGCCGCCTCGGAGTGAGAGGTGCGGGGGTGTACGCCCGGGCTGGCGGGGAGGGTGACCTGCTGTCCGGAGTCGGTAGTGCGGTGCGCGCCCTTGCGGATCACCGCGAAGACGTTGTTCGCGTACTCGGCCGCCGACGCGGTGTCGCCCGTCCCCGGGAAGCGCGCCACGGCCTCCCACCAGTCCGCCGGGTTGGCGCTGAGCGGCTTGCCGAGCTGTCGTTGTGTCTCCGCGAGAAGCGCCGCACCTCCGCGTACGTTGGCGGCGGCATCGGTGCGCAGTCGCGCCACCGGGGCTCCGATCAGACCGGCGGCCCGGCGCAGGTCCGCGGGCTGCGCGGAGTGTCCGCCCGGGGAGCCCGCCTCGGGCGAGGCCGAGGGCCCCGCCGCGGCCGCGGGCGGCTGGGCACCTTCGCGGTGCGACGGCGACGGAGGCGGTGTCGGAGACTTGCCCTTGGCCTGGCGGGCGTCGACCAGGTGCATCGGCCCGTAGCCGCCGACGACGCTCGGGGTGCCCGGCCGGGCGTCCCATCGTGACTGCAGATAGGACACGCCCAGAAGCACACTGCGCGGCACGTGGTATTCGTTCGCGGCGTCCGTGAAGACGTTCTGAAGGTGGCGGTCGGCCGATGTCCCTCCGGCGCACGCCGCCGGGCCGGCCAGCAGCGGCATCAGGAGCGCCGCGGAGGCGGTCATGCGGACTGTACGGCGGTGCTCACGGGGGGAGTTGGGGACACGGGGGGCGACACGTCTTCTCATCGCAAGGGTCTCCAATCATGCTCGTCGCAATCAGGACAAAGGAGTTGCCCTCTGCATCACCCCCCGTACGTTTCCGTGCTCGACACGCCCCGTCGCGCCAAGCGTCACTGGTGTGGCCCAGCCACCCGGCAGAGGCCACCCGGTCGGCGGCAGAACGTCCGCCACGGCGGGGAGTCGGCGCGAGCCCGCCGCGGCGCGCGGGAGTGCCGTCGTGCGGACGCGCGGGAGTGCCGTCGTACGGGGTGCGCGGGAGTCCCGTCGTACGACGGAGGTGACGACGGCTCAGTCCTGGACCGGGTCCACCTACCAGTCGGGGTGTCCCGGCATGGGCGGGGTGCGGTCCCCGTACAGCCACGGCGTCAGGAACGGCTTCAGGTCCTCGCCCGCGACCTCGGACGCGAGCGCGACGAAGTCCTGGGTACCGGCCGCCCGCCCCTGGTACTTCGTCACCCAGGACCGCTCGATCCTCTCGAAGGCCCCCTCGCCGAGCTTCTCCCGGAGGGCGTAGAGCACGAGCGCCGAGCCGTCGTACCGCACCTGCTTGAACAGGGCTGCCTCGGTGCGGGGTTCGGCGGGCGCCCCTTCGTCGTGACGCCACTGGTCGTGCTGCTCGTACGCCGCCCGCATCGCGGACTCGATGCTGTCGCCGCCGTGCGCCTCGGAGTAGAGACGCTCGTAGAAACGGGCGTGCCCCTCACTCAGCCACAGGTCGGACCACCGCCGGATGGCCACGCTGTCGCCGGTCCACTGATGGGTCAGCTCGTGTACGAGGTCGCGCTCGGCGTCGACCCGGTCACCCTGCAGGTCGCCCTTCGGCACAAGGGACAGCGACTGCGACTCCAGCGCCACCGGCAGGTCGGTGTCCCCCACCAGCACGCCGTAACGGCGAAAGGGGTACGGGCCGAGCCGTTGTTCCAGCCAGGCCAGGTGTTCGGGCGTGAGTGAGCGATAGGCCTTGGTCCCGTTGACCAGGTCACCGGGGACCGCGTCCCGGACGGGCAGCCCGTGCGGACCGGTGCTCTCGACGAACGTGAACTTCCCGATCGCCATCTGCACCAACTGCGCCGCGACCGGCTGCTCGGAGTCGTACGTCCACAGGACCCGTCCGTCGGGCCGCGGGGCGCGCTCGACGAGCCGCCCGTTGGCCACCGCGCTGACACCCGGTGGAGTGGTGATGAGGAAGGTGACCGGCGCCCGCAGGCTCGGATGGTCGTTCGCCGGGAAGATCATCTTGGCGCCGTCGGGCTGCGGATAGAGCACGGTGCCGTCGGGCGTGGGCACCCAGCCGTAGTCTCCGATCGCGTCGCCGCGGTGCCTTTGCTGTGTCGGGTCGGCGGTGTAGGCGACCCGCACGGTGAACGCGCTGCCCTGGGAGATCGGTTTCGCGGGCGTGACGACGAGCTCGTCACCGTCGCGCGTGGTCCTCGCCGGTACGTCGTCCACGGTGACCGAGTGCAGCGTGTTGCCCGCGAAGTCGAGGTCGAAGCGGGACAGGGCCTGCGTGGCGCTCGCGCTGATGGTCGTACTGGCGTCGAAGCGCGTCCTGGGCGCCCGCCAGTCGAAGGCGAGCGTGTAGCGGCTGACCGTGTACCCCCCGTTGCCGTCGAGCGGCAGAAGCGGGTCGCCGATACCCGGGGCACCGGGGGAGGGGGCCGCGCCGGGTGATCCGGCGGGGGCGGTGGTGCTGGAGGGGGCGGTGGTGGCGAGGGTGCCTGGGCGGGCGGGGGAGGGGTGGTCTCCGTGGGGGAGGGCGCCGACGAGGACGACGGCACCGCCGATCCCGACGACGCCGGTGAGGGTGAGGAGGAGGGCGGTACGGCGGGTACGGGGGCGCGGGAGACCACGGAGGCCCAGGAAACCACGGAGACCACGGAGACCACGGAGGCGGCGGAGGCCGCACAGGCCACGGAACTGACTCGGCTGCCGGGGGTCGTGGATCTCCATGGCCGCACTATGTCAGCAGGATCAGCCCATAACCGGTTATTTCGGGGCGCATCCGTGTCGGTCGCTTCACGCTCGGCCACCTCGTGCGGGTACGGCGACTGGTTACTGCGATTGGGTGCTGCGATTGGGTCCTGCGCAGAAACGGGGATTGCTCCCCGGTTGCATGCTAGCGTCAGGGCGAGAAACGGGGATGGGTCCCCGTTGGTGGGGAGGGTGGACGTGGCCGACACGGCGCTGGTGTTGGGCGGGGGCGGCCTGACCGCGTACGCATGGCAGGTCGGGATGCTGGCGGGGCTGGCCGACGCGGGGCTGCACCTCGGCGACGCCGACGTGCTCGCCGGCACGTCGGCCGGCTCGCTGCTCGCCGTGGAACTGGCCGCAGGAGCGGCGCCCGCCGACTTGTACGAGGTACAGGTCGCCCGGAAGCGAGCCATGATGGAGGTGGACTTCACCTTCTTCATGACGGTCAAGTACCTGTGGGCCGCGCTCGGTTCGCGCGATCCGGCGACCGTGGTCAAGCGGCTGGGGCGGCTCTCCCTGAACGTGCGCGACGTGAGGGAGGCCGACGTGCTCGACGCGATCCGCCCCCAACTGCCGGTTCAGGAGTGGCCGGAGCGGCCCGTGCGGCTGTTCGCGGTGGATGCGCTCACCGGCGAACCGACCGGCTTCAGCGCCGACAGCGGCGTCGACCTGGTGACGGCGATGTCGGCCACGTGCGCACTGCCACCGCTGTTCCCGCCGATCACGATCGGGGCGGGCCGCTGGATGGACGGGGGCGTACGCTCCACGACCAACGCCGACTTGGCGGACGACTGCCGACGGGTTGTGGTCCTGGCCCCGATCCCCGACGTGCCGGGCGCGACCCCGAGCGCCTTCGATCAGGTGGCCTCCCTCGAGGCGGGCGGTACCCGGGCCGCCCTGCTGGTCCCGGACCGAGCGGCCCGCCGCGCGTTCGGCCGCAACGCGCTGGACGCGTCCCGCATTCCGGGCGCGGCCCAGGCAGGCCTGCGCCAAGCGGTCGAGTACGCCGAAGAGGTCCGAGCCATCTGGCACGGCTGACCTTCGACCGAGTTCCAGATCAGGGTCGGGAGACTGCGATCACTCGATGCCAACTGGGGTACGGGACGAGACGATTGCGTGACGCGACAGCCCGACTGAACTCTGTGACCGCTGAACTAACGGCAACCACACCGGAGTTACCACCGCGGCCACTTCGCCACACCTCCCTGCCTCCCTACCTCCCCTACGGCGGTGACCCCTGCCCCCTCGCCACGGCGGCATGTGAACCGACGATCCCCGGCCCCGTGCGGCTGAGTCTCCGGTCGCTGCACAGGCACCCCGGGCATAGGTGGGTCGTACCGAATGCGGGCATGCGGGCATGCGGGCATGCGGGCATGCGGCCTCGCGGCCGCCGACGAGACCACTTTGTCGCCGATGGCCGTCTGGCCACGGCATGAGTCGGCGGTCCGGCTCGCTTCCGTGGCAGCCGTGCTCCACGCCGAAACTCCCCAGCAGGCTTTCTCGCCACTGCTGTTTTCCGTGCGACCAGGGAGTCGCAATGGAGAACCCCACTCTGCTGCACCGTCGCGCCGCGACCATCGTCGCGGCGGCGCTGTCGACCGGTGGCACGATACTGACGACGGGCGCTTCCGCGACCGTCTCCGAGGCCGGCCCCTCCGATCAACACGCCGTCGTCTCCCGGACCAACAGCGTGCGCCGGCAGGCCGGCCAGTCGCCATTGACCTGGGACGGCTCGCTCGCCAAGGCGGCCCAGGCCTGGGCCGACGACCCGGCATCCACCGCGGGCGGCAGCCTGCACCACGGGGCGATGGGTTCCCACCGGTTCGATCACGGTGCGCCAGTACGCCCCCTGACGTTGCGTGCGGCGGTCGTGAACGCACGTGTCTATGGCGCAGCAGAGCGGGGCGTCGGTGAACCATAGGGGGTGTCCACGCGGTTGTGGCCGGCGGCCGGGAAGCAGTCCAGTGCCTCGGACAGGAGCCCGAGGGCCGCGTCCCTGATACGCGGCCCTCGGCCGTTTCCAACGAGGTTCAGCAGGATCGGACTGGCGAAGCCACCGCCGGAGAGAAGGGCCGCCGCGGCACCCTGAGCGTGCTGTTGATCAAATTCCACACGCTGCTTGGGGGTTTGCGGGTGACCAGTTCGATGGCGCCGGGTTGCCGAGCGCCCGGACTTGGAAGCACTGCTTGAACCTCAGGGGGCTAGGCCATGCAATTGTTGTTCTATTTGGCGCTATGCGAGCGGTTGCGCCGGTGGTGGTATTGCGGACTTCATACCCGGTTTCATCGGTAGCGTTGTCCTCCCACGCCAGGTGAATGGTGTGCATGTCCCCCTGGACATGAGTGGCGACCAGACCCGAGGGCTCCTTCGGTGGTTGGACGTTATGGGTCACGGTGAAGTCTGCCGTAACGAAGTCGAACGACTGGAACTCGTTGTTGAAAACTTTGAGGAACCGGTGTCGAGATTGATCTATGGAAATCGGTTTGGGATTTCTGACGCTCTGAGACCCGTCCTGATCGTCGGAGTTGCACGACGACCCTTCGAAGAGGTACAGCGTCGAGTCGGCAACGATCTGTTCCGCGCTGTTGAGCCGCAAGTCGACGATCAGATCAGCCCTGGTCTCACCGCCTGCGCACGCCGTGAACCGCAAGTGTCGGTCTTGTCCCCCATGTTTAAGGTCGACTGTTCTGCTGATGGTTTTAGTAACGTTGTGGGAGCCGCCGAAGACTGGCCCGCCGTCGTATGCGCGAACAGTTCCTTTGACGACGACAGTGTGAATCGCATTTGCCGCAGCAGGCTCCGTCATACCCACGAACGGGATGGGAGCCAATAGAACTGCGGCCGCTATGACGTGTCCATTTTTCATGTCGACACCTCGCGGATCTTGAAGCCACTCGGTGGGCTTCGCATCGCTGGCGAGGGCATTTGACGGCCCCGTGCCATCAGAATCTCACTTCGGCAACTCTGGTGCATCTCGGGGGAGCAGTTCGGCGTCAAGTGGAACCGTACGCGTTACTGACCATGCCGGGGTCGATGGCGTTCGGGAGGGGAGCAGCCGGAGCGGAGCGCAGCCGGGGCGTGAAGTCGTATGCGCAGGAGGGAAGTTCAAGACTTCGCGGGTGCGCTATGGGTAGGAGGAGCACGCGTCGGGTCGTCCAAGTGATGTGCGTGATGCCCTGGTTGATCGTGACCGTGCAGGGCTGCGAGCATCCGAGTACAGGAGAACTCTTCTCGTCTCGATGCGGCCCTCGTACAGCCACTCCCAGGACTCGTCGGAAGCCCTGCAGTCCAGTGCTGGTGTGATGGTGCGCAGTGCGATCGCCATCCAGCGGCCGCTCTGTCTTGGTGAGGTCTTCGGTCCAGCATTCGCACCAGGAGCCGCGGGTGTATCCGTTCAGGGGGTCGCTCCCGGCGGGTAGGCCACGAGGACGTAGCGCGTGTTCTCGTCGTGCAGGGTGAGTTGGTAGGCCGTGCCGGTTGTCAGGTAGGCGAGGGCTCGTTCGCGTGGACGGCTGATCAGCTCATGGCCGCGGACTTCCCTGAGCCGAAATGGCCCGTGTCCGGCATCCTCGCCGAAGACGTCAGCCTGCTCGCCGGACCGCCCAAGGTCGGCAAGTCCTGGCGCAAGCTCCTGGGAAGCCAGCAGGCGCCCGCCGGGCTGCGCGGGCAGGCGGACGGCATCCTGCACGTCACCGGCCGCGACGGCGACGAAGCTGAATACGCCCTCAGATGCCAACCGCCTCCGGCGCCCGGCACTTGCTGGACGGCCCCGTGACCGACCACACCGAGGCAGGCCGGCTCATCGAAGACGCCGGCGGCCGCTACTACCCGGACACCCGAACCCAGACACAGGGCACCCCGGAGGTGTCCGAGCTGCCCGGCCCCTCGCTCACTGTTGACCAGCATGGAAGGAACTGACCTCCGCCGCTCGGAACCAGAGCGATGGATTTCGTCTCTGAAGGATGCCGTGTGAGCCGCAAGCTCAGCGAGGTCCCAGGCGCCCACGGCCGTGGACGTCCGTCCGCGGCCGGGAAGCCAAGCTGCGTCCTCTCCACCGATGTACGCGTGTGGAAGGTCAACAGGGTGAAGAGCCGCCGCCCGAACTGCAAGCCGCCTGCACATGGCTTTCGGCCCGCTCATGGACGCTGTCGTCCCTGACGGACCCGAAAGTGGCGCGAGACGTTCAACACCGGCTCTCCTTCAAGCTGGACGACACGCCAGCAGCGTCAGAGACGTACAAGCGTCGCCGCCGGGGTTTCAACACAGTGATCGAGGCGGGCTACCTGGACGCGAATCCACTGGCGGGAGAGAAACGCAGCGGCGCAAAGGGCAATGATGGGGTGGACCCCAGAGTCCTGGTCAATCAGGCGCAAGGTGCCCAACTCCGCACCGCTGGTGGGACTGTCCGCCAAGAGGTGGACCGACTTGGGGAAGCGCCACGACAAGCGGGGCTTGAAAGCCCGCGAGGTCAACTCAGATAGACCGGCCCCCGCACGGCCCCTGCTGGTGGCAATCCTTCGCGCGCATATCAAGGAGTTCGGCAAGGCCAAGGACGGCAGGATCTTCCAGAACGAGCGCGGAGACGTGCTCGGAATTTCCAGCTACTGGCGCGTCTGGCAGAAGGCCCGGCCGATCGTTCTCCCCCCGGACAAGGCGGCTTCCCCGCTCGGCCGGCGGCCGTACGACCTGCGGCATACCTGCATCACCAAGAGGTAAGCCCCCGATTCCTTTCGATCTCGAGGCCGCGCAGCTGAACTGGACTGATGCCGTCGCCGGCGGCGCGACTGGACCGATCTTTTCGCCGAGATGCTTTCGGCGTCTCATCGGACAGGTCGTTCGGGGATCCTCGGAAGAACCTTCTCGGCGATGTCGAGGAGAGCACTGTCGTTCGGGAGGGCTCCGGACGTGCTCCACACGGTGATTTCGCAGTAGCCGCCTCGGTCATTACGGTCCAGGGCCACGGACAGCGTTCTGGCGAGGGGGCCTTCTTCGACCGGTCCGCCGGATCCGCCACTCCCGAGATTGATCTCGAGTTTCATGGTGTGATCCGAGGCGAGGACCGCGCGCCGACCGAGAACCGTAAGCGCCTTGATGTCCCTCTCATCCCCGAACTTCATCAGCTTCACGTACTGGTCGATCGACAGCTTGTTGTAAGTGGCCGAGAAATTCACGGTGTACGTGTCGAACTTGACCTCGGCCTCCGGTTCGGCGACCTTCCCATCAGTCAGAGGAGCGGTGTTGTTGCTGCTGGAAGCAGTGGTCGCGGTCTCTTCGGGCGTTCCAAGGAGCTTGGCCAGCTCTGGCCGGTTGAGCGCCTTGCACAGCTCTTCACCGGTCACAGGCCGGGGCGTGTCCTTGTAGGCCTTCGGAAGCTCCTCGTGTGCCCCGCCCGAACACGAGGCGGGCCGGGCGGTGTTGTCGTCGGACGGCGTGAAGCGTGGGGCCAGCCACAGCGCGGCCGCGAGCGCCCCGAACACGGCCACGGCCGCGAAGGCCTGGCCCCATGCGTTGTGATCCTTCTCCGGAGTGCCCGGGCCGGGACGCGGCCCGGTTCCGGCCTGGGCCTGGGCTTGGGCCTGTGGCTGAGGCTGGGCTTGGGCCTGGGCCTGTGGCTGAGGCTGGAGCTGGGCGGCAGCATCGACCGCCGCCCCGTCTGCGGAGGCTGCCGCACTCGGGTTCCGGCGTGCGCGCAGGGCCCGGATCACCGCGTAGACGCGTATTGCGGTGAACACGAGGAACACCACGCCGAGACCGGCCGCGACCCGATCGTGATCGCGGACGGCGAGATACATGATGCGTACGCCGAGAACAGACCCCACCGCGATGAGCAGGGGCTCGCGGACCCAGAACGGCAGGAGACGGAGGAGGAAACCGAGCATCCGCCGATCTCACCAGGACAAGATCACATCCGCCATGATGGAAGCCACAGTTCCGGGCACGAGCAGGGCCTGCCGAAGCAAGAGACGCCAAGCCGACGATCCCGGGATCGGCTGTCGGGACGACAGCGGGTGCAAGGGCTGAGCCAAAGCTGCCTGATGTTCTGGACCACTCCACTGCCCTGAGCTTCACTGCCCTGGGCTCGGACACCCACGGCACGCCCGCGGAGCCCGTCAAGGGGCGCGAGCGACATGGAGTGTGTCGGAGGCATGTCGGGGCCCTGCGAGGCTCGCCCTTCGGTTCGTGATGCAACTCCGGACCACTGGCGCGAAAACCGACCCCAAACTTTCCATCCTGTTGTTGCAGGCCATGGGGCTGGCGCGGGTGGGGGTTAACAAACAAGTGCGGAAGCGGGCTCTACCCGATGCCAGACACGGCCATCATCTCTACTCAGATGTATCACGCTCAGTAAAGATTCCATCAACGGATCGTGATCACAGTCATGCTCGGTTCCCGCATAGCTCTATCTCGCTGCGGAAATGATGACGTCACGATAAGTCGCAAGTCGCGACTTGCCACAGAGGCGTGGAGGGGTATCAGTGCATCGATTAAACAGGAGCGTATTCGCTGCTGTCGCCGCCACTGTTCTTTCCTTGGGTGCAACCGGCCTCGCTGTCGCGGACGCTCGTCCTGACGGCAAAAGTGAGGTCGTGGTGGGCGTCAGCAAGTCGCCGCGCGAAGTTCTCCCAGTCTGAGCCTTTTCACACGACAAGCAGCAGTCCCCTGTACGCGCAGGGTGAAATCACTGCATGCGGTGAACCTGCGCCGGATCTATGCAAACTGGACGTCGCACTCGAAGGAAGCTCGCCAGGGCGGGGCGCTTGGCATGTCTATGCTCTGACCTGCTGCTGAGCTGTTGGCAGTTGTCGACGTCGGCCATCGTTGAGTGCTCCTCCACGGCCCCAGGACGGTCCGGGAGGGCGCTCGTGCATTGCGGAGACATCTGCCTTGTAAGTTCGCTCGCAGCACGGTGCCGTGTGCCAGAACGGGGCCCGCTGGTCGCTCGCCGATCCGTCTGCGGCCGCCCCGGTACACCATCG